>CAVKOU010000005.1:0-69597 GCA_963658085.1 bacterium | reverse complement strand
TATGACAGCAGTGGTTATGGATACGACACCAGTGGTAGCGGTTACGGCTATGACAATGGCAGTTATAATACATCGGGAAATTACTATTAATAAGGATATATTTCATGACGGTAGATATTATTATTCCGGTATATAAACCGGACGAAAAATTGGTACGTCTTGTAGAACGTCTGCAACAGCAAGACTATGAGATTCAGACCATTCGTCTGATTAATACCAAATCCCAGGTGCCTTTGCCTGAGATTCTAAGAGAACCTTATCCTGTGGAAATTATGGAGATTAAGGCATCGGAGTTTGATCATGGCGGAACAAGAAATATGGGAGCGAGATCATCCGATGCAGATCTGCTGATTTTTATGACACAGGATGCTGTTCCTGCGGACCGCACCTTGGTATCGTCCTTTGTTCAGACTTTTGAAACACATCAGGATATTAACATTGCTTACGGAAGACAACTTCCGAACAGGGAATGCAATGTAGTGGAGCGTTTTACCAGAAGATTTAACTATCCGGAGGATAGCAAGGTGAAATCCATACAGGATTTGGAAAGTATGGGGATTAAAACCTTTTTCTTCTCCGACGTCTGTGGTGCATATCGCCGTAGCCCTTTCTTACAAAGAGGGGGGTTTGAAACCCCTATCATCTTTGGGGAAGATTTAATACATACGGCAAAATGTGTGTTGGATGGAGAGCGGGTGGCTTATGTGGCAGATGCAATGGTTTACCATTCTCACAACTATAATTGCATGCAACAGTTTCATCGTAATTTTGACGGTGGTGTAGTACAGGCCATTTATTCTGAGATTTTTAAGGATATTCCTTCCGAGGGAGAGGGGATTAAGCTTGTGAAACAGACCGCAGCATATCTCCTTCATATCGGAAAACCGCTCCTTTTAGTTGAGTTGTTTTTTCAGTCTGCTTTTAAGTATGCAGGTTTCTTTCTTGGAAAGCGATATCAGAAGCTTCCGGACTTTGTGGTCAGATGGTGCACTTCAAATCCGGGATATTTTGTTTCCAAAGTGTGAAATCGTAGGTCACAGCGCAGGTATTTGTTGTTTTTTGACGAAAAATAAGATAAGATAACGTGTGGTTTGAAAATATTTTGGAAAGGACGTACCTATGGCTAGAAAGAGAAGAACTGTACACAGAGGACGCAGACCTAAGAGGGGATTTCGTTATTGGTCTTTAGGGAAGAAGATTGGTGCAATTTTCGGAGGAACCTTACTGACGGTTTTGATACTAAGTATTGTGGCGGGAGCTGTGTATATCAGTGGAAAGATGGAACGCTTAGATACGCAAAAGTTAGATACAAGTGCCTTGGAAATAAACAGCGAGGTAGCCAGAAAAGAAGGTTATTTAAATGTGGCGTTGTTTGGAGTGGATAGCCGTGATGGAAATCTAAGCTCCGGGGATTCCCGAAGTGATACCATTATGGTGGCAAGTTTGAATCAGGCCACAGGGGAAGTGAAATTAGTATCCGTTTATCGAGATACCTTGCTTCAACAGGATGATGGTACTTATAACAAGGCTAATGCGGCTTACTCTTTCGGAGGTCCGGAAGAGGCCATTGCTATGTTAAATAAAAATTTGGATCTTGATATTACCCATTATATTACCGTAGATTTTAATGCCCTTGTAGATGTAATCGATGACCTTGGTGGTGTGGAGTTGGATTTAACTGAAGAAGAAGTCTATTGGACCAACGGATACTGTAACGAGACATCTAAGGTTACAGGACATCCGATGAATCTTTTGGAGAATCCTGGAAAACAGGTATTAAATGGTGTACAGGCAACTTCTTATTGTAGAATTCGATATACCACAGGAGACGATTATAGGAGAACGGAGCGTCAGAGAACGGTATTGGAGCAGATTGCTACGAAGGCTCAGCAGGCCGATCTTGCTACTATTAATAAAATCATCAACGATGTATTTGATGAAATCAGTACCAACTTTACCTTGGCGGAGATTCTTAGCTATGCCAAAGGTTTTATGAGTTATAGCATGGGAGAAACTTCGGGATTCCCATTCGATGTTACATCAGATACTTTGGGAGATATCGGAAGCTGTGTAATTCCAGTAGATTTGGCAGATAATGTAAAGCAGTTGCATACATTTTTATATGGATCTGATACAGAATATTCCGTATCTTCAACAGTGAAGACGATCAGTGATGAGATTCAAAATCAGACCAGTCTGACTTATGGTGAAAGTTCTGGTGAGTATTCCGACGGAAGTACTACGGGTAATACTACTTATGATACTTCTGGTACTTATTACGACAGTTCTTCAACCTATAATTCTTCTGGAACTTACGATAGTACAGGAAGTAGCGGAACTACCTACGATACTTCTGGTACCTACGATACTACCGGAGGAACAAGTACTACTTATGATACTTCCGGTACTTCTGGTACTTATGATACTTCTGGAGAAACTACGGGAACTTATGATAATGCAGGAACTTATGATACGACGGGAGGAACTACAGGGGGAGAAACTTCCCAGACCGGAGTTGATTCTGCAACTGGATATTAAGAGAGGGATAGAAAATGAAAGGTTTAAAAAAAGCATTTGCAGGTGTAATCTGTGGATTGACCTTGTTAGCTGCATTGCCGGTACAGGTTTTTGCCGCAGACGGATCCATTGCATTTTCGGATCCGGAGACAGCAGTAGGTGATAATTTTGATGTAAAGGTGGCAGTGGACACGACTTCTGAGAGCATTGGAAATGTGGAACTTACCATCAACTATGACAGTAGTTACTTGAAATATGTTTCTGGTGACAGTGGAGTTACTAAGGAATCAGATGGTACTTTGAAATACTCTGGGACAGGAGACAGCACTGAGGAGAAATTTGTTGTAACTTTCCAGGCATTGCAGCAGGGAAGCTCTCAGATTACATTGGCTTCCTATAATGTAACCGGAAGCACCTCAGGAGCTGCACTTTCTTTGGAAGAGGGAAGCGGAGCTGTTACCATTGCAGAGGGAGATGCCTCTAAAATTACAGAAGATTCCGCTTCCAGTGTTAGCAAGGCTACCGATGGAGATGGAATTGAGATTACCATCGATGGAGAGAAATATACACTTTCCAGTGAATTTGCAGACAATGATATTCCGGCAGGATTTTCTGTAGCGAATGTACAGTATGAGGGCGCACAACGTACTATGATCGCTAATGAGACTGCAACGGTATATTTGGCATATTTATTTAACTCAGATGGTATCGGAGATTTCTATTATTTTAATACTGAGGATGCAACGTTCTCAAAATGTGCCCAGATTGCTATTTCCAGTGATACTACGATTACAGTATTTAATGCCAGCGATGTCAGTGTGCCAGATAATTATCAAGCTACGACACTGACCATTGACGAAAAGGAATTTTCAATTTGGCAGGATCCTAATGCATCGGATTATTATCTACTTTATGCAGTAGGAAAAGATGGAACTAAGGGATTCTATCGCTATGATTCCACACAGGGAACTTATCAGCGTTTTGATCCTACCGATACAGCAAGTGCCGGTTCCTCAGACAGTAAGTCTTCAGGAAAAACTTCTGGGGTTCTTGGAAAAATAAAGAATATTGTAAATGGTTATTTTACAGCTATTTTTGTAATCGTAGTTGCGCTTTTTGTCCTGCTGTTGATTCGTCTTATTGTAGTAAGAGTAAAACTCCGCAACAGAGATATAGAGCTGGATGATATCTACGATCAGTATGGAATTGATCAGGAGGAAGAGGAAGCTCCTACACCGAAGAATAAAAAAGAGAAAAAAGCAAAGAAGGGTAAAAAAGCCAAGCTTGATGACACTTCTGATGGACCGGCGGTAAGAAAGCCGCAGAAAACCGCACAGTTTGATTTTACTGAAGACTTCGGAGAATTGGACTATGAGGATGACTTTGAAGAAGACTACGAAGAAGATGATTATGATGACGACGTAGACTACTATGAGGAAGAGGAGAACTACGACGATTATGATGATTATGAGGATGACGAAGAAGAGGGGATTATCGACGATTTAGATGAACTTCTTGGAGAGTCGCCAAAGAAGAAGCGTGGTCATATTGAAGATGACGATACATTCAAAGTTAATTTTGTAGATTTATAAAAGTATTGGATGAATTATTTATAACTATTCAGAGCCGATTTTGCGAATGGGGTTCTGAATAGTTATATTTATTTATGAAAAAGATTCAATCACTTGATTTTTTCCTGTATAATTAGAGTGGAATGGTTGAAGAATGAGGAGAAAATTCAATGGGTGAAAAGGAAGAATAGTAATGCTATATTTTATAGGAGACTTTCTTTGTAAATAAAGATTTAGGGAGATGTGTATATGAAGTGGAATCAATTTCGTTTGAAAACAACTACAGAGGCAGAGGACATTGTCAGCAGTATGTTGGCAGATTTGGGAATCGAGGGTGTGCAGATTGAGGATAAGGTTCCTCTTACTCAGTCGGATAAGGAGCAGATGTTTGTGGATATTTTGCCGGATATTCCGGAGGATGATGGGGTTGCTTATTTAACCTTTTATCTTGATCCAAAGGTGGATGCAGGAGCTATGCTCCTGCAGGTTCAAAGTGAATTGGAAGAGATGAGATCCTATGTGGATGTAGGAGAGTGCACCATCGAGGAGTCTGAGACAGAGGATCTTGACTGGGTAAATAACTGGAAGAAATATTTTCATCAATTTTATATTGATGACATCTTGGTTATTCCATCCTGGGAGAAGGTGGAAGCAAAGGATAGTGATAAGATGGTGATCCACATCGATCCGGGTACTGCTTTCGGAACGGGTATGCATGAAACCACACAGCTTTGCATTCGTCAGTTAAAGAAATATGTAAAGCCGGGAATGGAAATTCTGGATGTTGGATGCGGCAGCGGAATTTTGGGTATGCTAGCTTTAAAATTTGGAGCAGAGCATTCCGTGGGAACAGATTTGGATCCTTGTGCCATTGATGCTACCCATGAAAATATGGAAGTAAATGGAATCGAAAAGCACCAGTATGAGGTGATGATCGGAAATATCATTGACGATAAAAAGGTACAGGACCAGGTGGGCTATGAGAAATATGATATTGTGGCTGCTAACATCCTGGCAGATGTGTTAGTGCCTTTAACACCGGTGGTATTAAACCATATGAAACCAGGAGCGATTTACATTACCAGCGGTATCATCGAGGAAAAAGAAGATACAGTGGTAGAGGCAGTGGAAACTGCAGGATTAGAAGTCTTGGAAGTTCACCATCAGGGAGAATGGGTCAGCGTAACTGCCAGAAAGAATTAGGAGCAAGGGATGCAACATTTTTTTGTAACACCGGATCAGGTGCAGGAAGATCAGATTTTTATCACAGGATCTGATGTCAATCACATGAAGAACGTTCTTAGAATGCGAATCGGAGAGGAAGTTACTATTAATGATGGAAATAATGTAAGCTATCTGTGTACAGTAGAATCCTTTGAGGAAAATCAGGCAGTTCTTCGTATTAAGGAACAGCAGATGACGGATACAGAACTTCCTTCCCATATTTATCTTTTCCAGGGCCTGCCAAAGCAGGACAAAATGGAACTCATCGTTCAAAAATCTGTGGAGCTTGGAGCCTATGAAGTGATTCCGGTAGCCACGAAACGTGCGGTGGTGAGGCTGGATGAGAAGAAGGCGTTAAAGAAGGTGGCCAGATGGCAGCAGATTGCTGAGAGTGCGGCAAAGCAGGCGGGAAGAGGCTATATCCCAAGGGTTCATGAGGTCATGAGCTACAAGGAAGCGCTTTCCTATGCAAAGGAGCTGGATGTAGTTTTGATTCCTTACGAGCTTGCTGAGGGAATGAAAGAAACCAAAGCTGTTATTGAGGGAATCCGTCCGGGAGAGTCTGTCGGTATTTTTATCGGACCTGAGGGAGGATTCGAAGTGGAAGAGGTGAAAGCTGCCATTTCTATGGGAGCAAAATCGGTTACTTTGGGAAAAAGAATTCTTCGGACAGAGACTGCGGGACTTACTACCCTGTCGGTACTAATGTTCCATCTGGAACAATAGTAATGGGACTTCGGTGCAGATTTTTATTGGTTTTGAGTGAGAAGACAAGTGCATCGTTTACAAAATATAAAATGACATAGATATGGAGTTTGATCATGAAGGAAATCTATTTAGATAATTCTGCCACAACGAAGGCTTATGAAGAAGTGGGAGATCTTGTAAAAAAGGTAATGTGCCAGGATTATGGTAATCCCTCTTCTTTGCACATGAAAGGTGTGGAAGGAGAAAACTATATAAAGCATGCAAAAGAGATATTTGCAAAACTTTTAAAGGTTCAGGAGAAGGAGATTTATTTTACATCCGGAGGAACGGAGAGTGATAATCTGGCCTTGATTGGGGCAGCCAGAGCCAATAAAAGAGCGGGAAAGCATTTGATCACTTCCTCTATCGAGCACCCGGCGATTTTAAATACCATGGCATATCTTGAGGCGGAAGAGGGCTTTCGGGTTACTTATCTTCCTGTAGATGAGACGGGGCGAATTCGTTTGGATGCTTTAAAAAATGCCCTCTGTGAGGATACCATTCTTGTATCCATTATGTATGTAAATAATGAGATCGGTTCTGTGCAACCGATAGAGGAAGCAGTGAACATTGTAAAAAAATACAATCAGGACATCTTATTTCATGTAGATGCCGTTCAGGGCTTTGGAAAATATAAGATTCATCCTAAGAAGTTAGGGGTGGATATGCTTTCAATCAGTGGTCATAAGATCCATGGCCCTAAGGGGACGGGAGTCTTGTATATCGGTGAAAAAGTTAAAATAAGGCCTATTATTTTCGGCGGCGAGCAGCAGAAAAATATACGCTCCGGAACAGAGAATGTGCCGGGAATTGCGGGAATCGGTCTGGCAGCGGAAATGATCTATAAGAATTTTGATGAAAAGATCAACCATATGCGGGAATTGAAAAATTATTTCATCGAAGGTTTTGAGAAAATTGAGAATACTAAGATCCATGGGCTTGACGATGAGACCTCCGCTCCCCATATTATCAGTGTGGGATTTGCAGGGGTTCGAAGCGAGGTGTTACTTCACTCCTTAGAGGATAAAGGGATTTATGTATCTTCCGGTTCCGCCTGTGCCTCTAATCATCCGGGAATCAGTGGGGTTCTTAAAGGAATTGGCACAGGAAGAGAGTATTTAGATTCTACCTTAAGATTTAGTCTGTCGGAATTTACCACCAGGGAAGAGATTGACGAGACATTAGAGATTCTATATAATATAGTACCGATGCTTCGGAAATATACGAGACATTAGGTGAAGGAGAATTTTAAATGAGATTTCATACATTTTTATTAAAATACGGAGAGATCGGTATCAAGGGAAAGAACCGGTATCTCTTTGAGGATGCCCTGGTACGCCAGGTTCGTTATGCTTTAAAGGACGTAGAGGGAGAATTTAATGTTCACAAGTCCCAGGCAAGAATCTATGTAGATTGCGAAGGAGATTATGATTATGAGGATACAGTAGCCCACCTTACAAGAGTCTTTGGTTTGGTGGGAATCTGCCCGGTTGTCCGTATGGAGGATCAGGGATTTGATCAGTTAAAGAAAGATGTAGTGGCTTATATGGACGAGATGTATCCGGACAAGAATCTTACCTTTAAGGTGGAGTCCAGACGTGCGAGAAAATCTTATCCAAAGAACTCTATGGAGATTAACTGTGATCTGGGAGAGGCAATTTTAGAAGCATTTCCGGAGACCAAGGTGGATGTACATCACCCACAGGTTATGCTGAATGTAGAAGTTCGAAATGAGATTTATGTATATTCTCAGATTATTCCGGGAGCAGGTGGCATGCCGGTAGGAACCAACGGAAGTGCCATGCTTTTATTATCCGGAGGAATTGACAGCCCGGTGGCGGGGTATATGATCTCCAAGAGAGGGGTTGCTCTGGAGGCCACTTACTTCCATGCACCGCCATATACCAGTGAGAGAGCAAAACAGAAGGTTGTGGATCTTGCAAAGATCGTGGCAAGATATTCAGGACCTATTAAGCTTCATGTGGTGAATTTTACAGACATTCAGTTATATATTTACGAGAAGTGTCCTCATGATGAGTTGACCATTATCATGAGAAGATACATGATGCGAATTGCAGAGCATTTTGCAAAGAAGGACGGATGTCTGGGACTGATTACCGGAGAGAGTATCGGTCAGGTGGCAAGCCAGACCATGCAGAGTCTTGCGGCTACTAATGATGTATGTACCATGCCGGTATATCGCCCGGTAATCGGATTTGATAAGCAGGAGATTGTAGATATTTCTGAAAAGATCGATACCTATGAGACTTCTATTTTGCCTTACGAAGATTGCTGTACTATTTTTGTAGCAAAGCATCCGGTAACAAAGCCGAACATCGAAGTAATCCGTCGCTCCGAGGAAAACCTTTCCGAGGATATTGATCGTTTGATGCAGGAAGCGTTGGATACTGTGGAAATTATAGAAGTGAAATAAATTCAAGATATGTGAGCAATGAAAAAAGGTCAGATGAAAAACATCTGACCTTTTTGAAAAACTTGATAAAAAAAATTAAGCTTCAGAATCTTCTGATTCAACGATATATGGCTGAAGCTTCTCTAAGAGAGCATCTAACTCGCCATTCTCCTCGTGAATGATAGCTGTAATAGGCTCTAACAGGTTCAAGCTGAAGATACCCATAATAGATTTTCCATCAACAGTATATCTTCCCTGAACAAGATCGATATCAGAATCGAAAGGAAGAAGGTCACGGTTAAAGGAATTAACTTTAGCGATAGTATTAACTAAAATTTTAATTTTTTTCATTGCATAAACCTCCTGCATAGATTTTGTTTCACCTACAAATATCTTAAAAGTATGGATTCTAAAAGTCAAGATTTTCTTTAAAGGATGCTATTAAGAATTCCTTAGGATATATCAGAAATTCTTTTGAATACTGGGGAATACCAGAAAAATTATAGATTTTTTGGAAACGAATGTGCGGGAGATCAGAATATAAAAGAGAGGTCATAAGAAATGAAGAAAGTGGCATTACATAACTTAGGTTGTAAGGTAAATGCTTACGAAACAGAAGCTATGCAGGAAATGCTGGCAAATAACGGATATGAGATTGTTCCTTTTAAAGAAGGTGCGGATATTTATATCATCAATACCTGTACGGTAACCAATATTGCAGATCGTAAGTCCAGACAAATGCTGCATCGGGCCAAGAAGATGAATGAGAATGCCATTGTGGTGGCTTGCGGATGTTATGTCCAGGCCATGAAGGATCAGGTGGATCCATGTATCGATATTGTAGTGGGGAATAATAAAAAGAAGAATATTGTGGAAATTCTTGCAGAGTATGAGGCTTCCTGTGGAAAAGAGGAGAATTTAATAGAATCTTCCGTGATCGATATCAATCATACCAATGAGTATGAGGAACTTACTTTGTCTCAGACCGGGGAACATACCAGAGCATATATCAAGGTGCAGGATGGTTGTAATCAATTTTGTTCCTATTGTATTATTCCTTATGCCAGAGGTCGTGTTCGAAGCAGAGCAAAAGACAGCGTGGTGGAGGAAGTAAAACAGTTGGCAAAAAACGGATACCGGGAAGTGGTGCTTACCGGAATCCATCTTAGCTCCTATGGAGTAGATATTGAAGATAATCTTTTGAATTTGATCGAGGCTATCCACGGGGTAGAAGGAATTGATCGAATCCGTTTGGGATCCTTGGAGCCAAGAATCATTACAGAGGAATTCGCAGAGAAGCTTTCAAAGATGAAAAAAATTTGTCCCCACTTTCATCTTTCCCTTCAGAGCGGCTGCAATGCAACCTTAAGGCGCATGAATCGCCGTTATACCGCAGAAGAGTATTATGAAAAATGTTGCCTTCTCCGAAAATATTTTAAAAATCCGGCTCTTACAACAGATGTGATTGTAGGATTCCCGGGAGAGACTAAGGAAGAATTTGAAGAATCCAAGGCCTTTGTGGATAAGGTAGATTTCTATGAGACTCATATTTTTAAATATTCAAGAAGAGCAGGAACCGTAGCAGATAAAATGCCGGATCAGATACCGGATGCTATTAAGGCTGAAAGAAGTGCAGAACTGATCGAGCTTGGAAAGAAAAAGAAAAAAGCCTATGAGGAGGCTTTAATCGGCACTACGCAGGAAGTCCTGATTGAGGAAGAAATCATGAGGGACGGGGAAGTAATTCAGATAGGACATACCAAGGAGTATGTTAAAATTGGCAGTAAATTTACTGAAAATGTCGTAAATAAGATCGTGAATGTACAAATTGAAAAACACAATCAAATAATCGATTGAATTTTCATTTATGATGGAGTAGAATAATTAAGAAATAAACTAGGAGGATGTAAAGATGAAGGATTTAGGTAGTACCCAATTTTTTCAGGTGGAAAGCGGCCCTCAGATTTCGGCAAAGGACATCCTTGAGATCGTATACAAAGCGTTAAGTGAGAAGGGATACAATCCGGTGAGTCAGATCGTTGGTTATATTATGTCCGGAGACCCGACTTATATTACCAGCCATAATGGTGCAAGAAGTCTTATCAGTAAGATGGAACGAGACGAACTTGTAGAAGAGATGCTAAAGACCTATATTGAGCATAACGATTGGGCGTAGACACATGAGAATTATGGGATTGGATTATGGATCTAAGACAGTAGGCGTTGCTATCTCAGATCCATTAGAAATTACAGCGCAGGCAATTGAAACCATTTGCAGGAAGGATGAGAACAAACTTCGGAAAACCTGTGCCCGTATCGAAGAGTTGATTGCGGAGTACGAGGTGGGAAAGATTGTTCTCGGTCTTCCAAAGCATATGAATAACGACATAGGGGATCGAGCAGAGAAGTCTATAGAATTTGGAGAGATGTTAAAGCGTAGAACAGGCTTGGAAGTGGTTATGTGGGATGAACGCCTTACCACAGTGGAAGCGGAACGGACATTGATCGAGAATAAAGTAAGACGAGAAGACCGCAAGAAGTATATTGACAAGATTGCGGCTGTTTTTATATTACAAGGATATTTAGACTCTTTGGATTCCCACGTGTAGAATACGACAAAGAGGAGCAAGGGGCATGCAGAAAATAAGCTTTCAAGGAGAAACCCCGCAGGAGAGTGCGGAGCTTTTTATTCTGGAACAGACCAGGATTAATGGCGTGAACTATATTTTAGTTACCGACTCGGAGGACGAGGATGGAGAGTGTATGATCATGAAAGATACAGCATCAGATTCGTCCCCGGAGAGTCTCTATGAATTTGTAGAGGACGACATGGAACTTACAGCCATATCTAAGGTTTTTGAAGAGTTACTTGAGGATATTGATATTGAAAGGTAGTTCGGATATGACAGTCAGTAAGGAACAGTTTAAAGAAATGCTGAAGCAAAAAGGTCTCAAGGTTACAAACCAGAGACTGTTGGTATTGGAAGTTCTGGCAGAGCATCGTGACAGTCACATGACTGCTGAAGATATATATGAACTTGTAAAGGAAGACTACCCGGATATCGGGTTGGCAACCATCTATCGGACCGTGCAGCTGCTGTTAGAGATGCAGTTGGTGGATTGTATTAATTTGGATAATGGAAGTCTTCGCTATGAGATCAGCGAGTCTATAGGCGAAGAACATGGACGACATCACCATCATCATTTAATATGTGAGTCATGTGGGAAAGTGTTGTCTTTTAAGGCGGACTTTTTGGACGAGTTGGAAGACCATATTGAGGAGGAGACCGGATTCCACGTGTGTAACCATGAACTGAAATTCTACGGACAGTGCAAGGAGTGCCGAGAGAAGGAGAAAGGAAATTTATAGAGGCACGGAGGTGTAGAATTGAAAAAAGAAAAGACAGGAAAATTGCGTATTATTCCATTGGGCGGATTGGAAAAGATCGGAATGAATATTACCGCCTTTGAGTATGGGGATAGTATCATCGTTGTGGATTGCGGACTTGCATTTCCGGAGGATGATATGCTGGGAATCGATTTGGTAATTCCGGATATTACATACTTAAAAGATAATTTTGACAAAGTAAAAGGTTTTGTGATCACCCATGGACATGAGGATCATATCGGAGCCCTCTCTTATGTACTTAGAGAATTGAATCTTCCGATTTATGCTACCAAGCTTACCATGGGTATTATTGAACGTAAGCTTACAGAACATAATATGATGAAGACCACCAGAAGGAAGGTGGTTAAGTATGGACAGTCCATTAATCTTGGACAGTTTCGAATTGAATTTATTAAAACCAATCATAGTATTCAGGATGCGGCAGCCTTGGCCATTTACTCGCCGGCAGGTATCGTAGTTCATACAGGAGACTTTAAGGTAGATTATACACCGGTATATGGAGATGCTATCGATCTTCAACGTTTTGGAGAGATTGGAAAGAAGGGCGTTTTGGCTCTTATGTCAGACAGCACCAATGCGGAACGTCCGGGATTTACCCAGTCAGAGCGTACAGTAGGTACGACCTTTGATCATTTGTTTGCAGAACATCAGGACAGCAGAATCATCGTTGCAACCTTTGCATCCAATGTAGACCGTGTGCAGCAGATTATCAATTCTGCCTGTAAATATGACCGTAAGGTTGTAGTAGAAGGCCGAAGCATGGTAAGCATTATCCAGGTTGCTCAGGAGTTAGGATATTTGCAGGTTCCGGATAATACTTTAGTGGATATTGATCATCTTAAGAATTATCCGCCGGAGAAGACCATATTGATTACTACCGGAAGTCAGGGAGAATCCATGGCAGCTCTTTCTCGTATGGCAGCAGACATCCATAAGAAAGTTACCATTATGCCGGGAGATACCGTAATCTTTAGCTCGAACCCGATTCCGGGTAATGAGAAATCAGTATCTCGTGTTATTAACGAGTTGTCCATGAAGGGAGCGAAGGTAGTATTCCAAGATGCCCATGTATCCGGACATGCCTGCCAGGAGGAGTTAAAGCTTATTTATTCCCTTGTGAAACCGAAGTATGCGATTCCGGTTCATGGAGAGTTCCGTCATAGAAAAGCCAACGGAAGAATTGCAAAATCTCTTGGAATTCCAAAAGAGAACGTATTTATGCTAAATTCCGGAGATGTGCTGGAACTTTGTGATGAGAGCGCTAAAGTTGTAGGAAAGGTTCAGACAGGAGAGATTCTTGTAGATGGACTTGGAGTTGGAGATGTAGGTAATATCGTTTTGAGAGACCGTCAACATCTGGCGCAGGATGGTATTATGATTGTTGTACTTACCCTTGAGAAAGGAAGCAACCAGCTTCTTGCAGGTCCGGACATTGTATCCAGAGGATTTGTATATGTGAGAGAATCCGAGGCTATGATGGATGAGGCCAGACATCTGCTTACAGAGGCGGTTGAGCATACTCTTTCCAGTCAGAGAAATGCTGATTGGAGCAAGATCAAGATGGTAATCAGAGATACATTAAATGAATATATTTGGAAGAAAACTAAGAGAAGACCGATGATTTTACCGATCATTATGGATGTATAGGAAATCTTCCAAAAGAATATGAAAAGTTTGGGGCGTAGTAATACTTTACTGCGCCTTACTTTAAGTTAAAAACCTAAGGGACTATGGAGAAAAGCGATGATTGTAGATGAAAGAATGACCACCTATATCCATTCTTTGGAGGGACCGGAGAGTGAGATAATAGAGACCATAGAGCGGGAAGCTATAGAAACCTATGTTCCCATTATTCGAAAGGAAACCCAAAGCCTTTTGAAAGTATTGCTCCTTCTAAAGAAACCTGTAAAGATTTTGGAGGTTGGGACCGCCATAGGATTTTCTTCTATTTTAATGAGTGAATATATGCCGGAAAATGGGCATATAACTACGATTGAAAAGTATGAGAAGCGGATTCCCATTGCAAGAGAAAATTTTAAACGGGCAGGGAAAGAAGAGAAAATTACGCTCCTGGAGGGAGATGCACTGGAAATCATGCAATCGCTTGATGAATCCTATGATATGATATTTATGGATGCAGCCAAGGGGCAGTATATCAGATACCTGCCGGAGGCCTTAAGACTTCTGTCCCCGGAGGGCCTTTTGATCTCTGATAATGTTCTTCAGGACGGAGATGTAATTGAATCCAGGTTTGCTGTGGAGCGGAGAAACCGAACTATCCACAGTCGCATGAGAGAATATTTATATGAATTAAAGCACAATGATAATCTGCAGACCACGATCCTTCCGTTGGGGGATGGGGTTGCACTCAGTGTGAAAAAACAGACAGAAATAAAAGCTAAGGAGTTAAAAGCATGAGGAATAGACATCCGGAATTGTTGATACCTGCAAGTAGTCTGGAGGTATTAAAGACGGCAGTTATATTTGGAGCAGATGCGGTATATATTGGAGGAGAAGTTTTTGGACTTCGTGCAAAGGCTAAGAATTTTTCCAAGGAAGATATGAGGGAAGGAATTCAGTTTGCCCATGAACATGGAGCAAGAGTTCATGTGACTGTAAATATTCTAGCTCATAATCAGGATCTTCCGGGCGTTCGGGAATATTTAAAAGAATTAAAAGAGTTAGGACCGGATGCGCTGATCATTGCAGATCCTGCGATCTTTATGATGGCAAAGGAAATCTGCCCGGAGATCGAGCGACATGTCAGCACCCAGGCGAACAATACCAACTATGGAACTTATAAGTTCTGGTGGGATCTTGGAGCGAAGCGAGTGGTTTCTGCCAGAGAGCTTTCCCTGGAAGAAATCAAAGAAATCAGAAAAGAAATTCCTGAGGAGATGGAGATCGAGAGCTTTATTCACGGAGCTATGTGCATTTCCTATTCCGGACGTTGCCTTCTAAGTAATTATTTTACGGGAAGAGATGCCAATCAGGGAGCCTGCACACATCCGTGCCGTTGGAAGTATGCAGTGGTGGAGGAGACCAGACCGGGAGAATATATGCCGGTATATGAAAACGAGAGAGGCACCTATATTTTTAACTCGAAAGATCTTTGCATGATCGAGCATATTCCGGAGATGATCGAGGCGGGTATTGACAGCTTTAAAATCGAAGGTCGAATGAAAACCGCACTTTATGTAGCAACAGTAGCCAGAACCTATCGCAAGGCCATCGATGATTATCTTGAAGATCCAAAGCTTTACGAGAAGAATATGCCATGGTATCTGGATCAGATTTCCAACTGCACTTATAGGCAGTTCACTACCGGATTTTATTTTGGAAAGCCGGGTGCAGAAAGTCAGATTTATGATAGTAATACATATATGCGAGAGTATACCTACCTTGGCATCGTAGGAGAAGTAAAGGATGGACTTTTGAAAATCGAGCAGAGAAATAAATTCTCTGTTGGGGAGTCTATTGAGATTATGAAGCCAAATGGGGATAACCCAGAGGTAGTTGTAAAACGAATTTTGGATGAGGATGGGAACGAAATGGAAAGCGCACCACATCCAAAGCAGGTGCTTTTCGTAGAACTAGAAGGAGCAGAGGCAAAAGTCTACGATATTCTTCGAAGAGCCGAGTAGTTGTAAAATATACGAATATTAGTTCACAGATCATCACCTTTGCGGATGCTACCCATTGGTGAAGGTGATGAGTGGCTGTGATTTGTCGAAAAATGTCGTATTTTTCTGTTTGACAAGTCTTACTAATAAGAATAAAATAACATCACATCACATTTGGGAGATTCTTTTTTTCTAATACTGGCTGAATTTTCAGCAATTTCACATGATCAAGCCGATTCGGTAAAGTATCACAGAAACATTTAAAAATATTCAAAAACAATTCAAAAGCAATTTAAATGCAATTTAAAAAACGATTTAAAAAGGAGAGTGCCTATGGCATATAGCACAGTATTGTCAGCAACTTTTGCAGGTCTTGACGTTATTCCTGTTGGAGTGGAGGCTGATGTTAGTAACGGTTTGCCATTGCTGCATATGGTGGGATATTTATCTTCGGAGGTTAAGGAGGCGGCAGAACGGGTGCGAACAGCTATTCGCAACTCGGATATGGATCTCCCTCCTAAAAAGATAGTTGTGAATCTATCTCCTGCCACCGTGAGAAAGAGAGGGGCTTCTTTTGATTTGCCTATCGCTTTATCTATCCTTGCTTCTTTGGAAGTGATTCCCAGAAATGCTCTAAAAGATACAATGGTGTTGGGGGAGATGAGTCTGGACGGGAATGTGCGAAAGGTATCCGGTATTTTGCCTGCGGTATTAAAGGCCAGAGAGTCTGGTCTAAAGGTATGCATCGTTCCAAAAGAAAACGAGCCGGAGGCGGCTTTGGTGGATGGTATCCGTATTTATGGAGCGAATAGCCTGGTGGGAGTTTGTGATTATCTAAAATTAGAAGAAGAAGCCAGGAGAGCGTTAGAATTATCGGAAGAAGAAAGGCTTCAATATGGAAAGCGACAGGAGAGGGAAGTCTCTTTGGATTATGGAGATATTATGGGACAGAAAGCCCTGAAGCGGGCAGTGGAGATTGCAGTGGCTGGTGGACATAATATTTTATTTGTAGGACCTCCCGGCAGCAGTAAATCTATGATTGTAAGCAGAATACCCTCCATACTTCCGCCGTTAACTATGGAGGAGAGTTTGGAAATTACCAAGATTTACAGCGTTCTTGATATGGTGGATGAAGAACATCCCCTGATCACTACCAGGCCTTTTCGAAGTGTGCATCATACCATTACCAAAGCAGCCTTGATCGGAGGAGGAGCTTATCCCCAACCTGGAGAAATTAGCAAGGCTCACGGAGGAGTTTTGTTTTTAGATGAATTGACGGAATTTCAAAAGCCGGTATTGGAGGTGTTAAGACAGCCCCTGGAGGAGAAGCACATACGTTTGTCAAGAAATCATGGGAATTATAGCTTCCCGGCGGATTTTATGTTGACGGCGGCTATGAACCCTTGTCCTTGTGGCAATTATCCGGATGCCAGTCGTTGCTCTTGCACTCCGGGGCAGATTCATCATTATCTTGGAAGGGTGAGCCAGCCTTTCCTGGATCGCATAGACATTTGCATGGAAGCACCAAGGGTAGACTATGAAACTTTAAGAGGAAAAACAAAGGAAGAGTCCTCGGCAGTCATCAGGGAACGAGTGATTTTTGCCAGAAAACTGCAAAAGGATCGTTACGTATCTTTAGGGATTACAACCAATGGAGCCTTGGATGCGAAATACATAGAAAGCTTTTGCTCTCTTGGAGAGAAAGAAGAAAAGCTTATGAGACAGGCCTATGAAACCTTGGGACTTACGGCTAGGACCTATCACAAGATTTTAAAGGTAGCAAGAACTATTGCGGATTTGGCAGAAAAGCCCAATATCGAAGAGGCTCATCTTATGGAAGCCATGGGCTATCGAACCATGGACAAAAAGTATTGGGGGCGATGATAATGGGAGATAAAATCTATAAATATTGGTTAGGAGATATTTATAAATTGTCAGATAGAAAAAAGATAGAACTTACTGAACAATTTAAACAGGTGGAAGAACTATATAATATGAAAGAAAAGGATTTGAGGAAGATAGAGAATCTGACACCGAAAGAAATCGATGGTCTCTTGGAGGCACAAAAAATTCCCGAGGAAAAGTTACTGGAAAAGTTGGAGTTGGAGGATAAAAAGGGGATTGTTCGAGTAATGTATGGGGAGGAAATTTATCCGGAAAAATTAATTCATATTTCGGATCCTCCCTGTACCTTATATATGAAAGGACATTTACCAGATCCATGGAAACTATCGGTGTCTATTGTGGGTGCCAGAAAGTGTACACCTTACGGAGAGAAACTGGCCATGGTCTACGGCGAAGCTTTGGCAGATGCGGGAGCTCAAATCATCAGCGGACTGGCTCTTGGAATTGACGGGGCAGGGCAAAGAGGAGCTTTAAATGCAGGGGGAGAAACCTTTGGTGTTTTGGGATGTGGTGTGGATATTTGCTATCCCAGGGAACATATCGGACTTTATATGGACGTTCAAAAGCAAGGTGGGATTATCTCGGAACTTCCGATGGGAGCAAGGCCATTATCCTGTAATTTCCCAAGAAGGAATCGGATCATCAGCGGACTATCGGATGTGGTACTTATAATAGAAGCAAAAGAAAAAAGTGGATCTTTAATTACTGCCGATCAAGCCTTAGAACAGGGGCGGGATGTATATGCTCTTCCGGGGCCGGTAGACAGTCCTTTGAGTCGTGGGTGTCACCTGCTTATAAAGCAGGGAGCAGGGATTTTATTGTCTCCAAAAGAACTGATTGAAGAACTAAATATACAGGTTGTTGCGGCCGGAAAGGATTCTGAACAAAATAAAAAAAATCTTGAAAGTACTGAAAATATGGTGTATAGTTGTGTCGATTTGTTCCCGAAAAACGTAACTCAATTAATGGAAAATACAAAGCTTGATTCAAAGGAACTTTTAGAGATTCTTGGCAAGTTACAGATTCGGGGATTTATTAAAGAAATTTCAAAGAATTATTATGTAAGAACCTAGTAGCTTTCCTTGTATAAGAAGCTATGAGGTATGGAGGAAGAATTTAATGGCACGCTATCTTGTGATCGTGGAGTCTCCTGCAAAGGTTAAGACCATTAAGAAGTTTTTGGGAAGCAGTTATGTAGTTGCGGCTTCCAATGGTCATGTAAGAGACCTTCCAAAAAGTCAGCTTGGTATAGATATCGAAAATGATTACGAACCGAAATATATCACCATCAGAGGAAAGGGAGAGATTCTTGCGGGACTTCGTAAGGAAGTAAAGAAGGCAGATAAAGTTTATCTCGCAACTGACCCGGACCGAGAGGGAGAAGCAATTTCCTGGCATCTAAAGCAGGCTCTGAAATTGGAAGATAAAAAGACCTACAGGATTAGTTTCAACGAGATCACAAAGAGCGCGGTAAAGGCATCCTTGAAAAATGCAAGAGATATCGATATGGATCTTGTGGACGCCCAACAGACAAGACGTATTTTGGATCGTATCGTTGGTTATAAGATCAGTCCCGTACTTTGGGCGAAGGTAAAGAGAGGCTTAAGTGCAGGTCGTGTACAGTCTGTGGCTCTTCGTATTATCGCAGACAGAGAAGAAGAAATTAATGCATTTATTCCGGAAGAGTACTGGAGCCTTTCGGCAAATCTTCATGTGAAAGGTGAGAGAAAGCTTTTAGAAGCAAAATTTTATGGTACAGACAAAGAGAAGATGACGATTCATTCCAAGGAAGAAATGGATCAGATCTTATCTGAGCTTGAGGGAGCTGAATATTCTGTAGAGGATATCAAGAAGGGAGAGCGTACCAAGAAGGCGCCGGTGCCTTTTACTACCAGTACCCTGCAGCAGGAGGCTTCCAAAGCTTTGAATTTTGCAACTGCTAAGACCATGAGAATTGCTCAGCAATTATATGAAGGTGTGGATATTAAGGGGAATGGAACAGTAGGTCTTATTACCTATCTTCGTACGGATTCTACCAGGATTTCCGAGGAGGCTGATGTAGCCGCAAGAGAATATATTGAGAATGAATATGGATCAGAATTTGTAGCCTCTATTGAACCGAAGGATAAAAAAGATGGAAAGAATGTTCAGGATGCTCACGAGGCCATTCGTCCAACAGACATTACAAGAACTCCTGCCATGGTAAAAGATTCCCTTACCAGAGATCAGTTTAGACTATACCAGTTGGTATGGAGAAGATTTGCTGCCAGCAGAATGCAGCCGGCAAAATATGAGACTACATCTGTAAAGATCGCTGCAGGAAAATATCGTTTTACGGTTGCGGCTTCTAAGGTTTCCTTCGAAGGTTTCCGTCTGGTTTATACCGATGCAGAGGAAGAAAAGAGTAGTGGAAATGTGCTTCTTAAAGGTCTTGACCACTCCTCAGAGCTTAGCAATGATCATTTTGATTCCAAGCAGCATTTCACACAACCACCGGCACATTTTACGGAGGCGGCTCTGGTTAAGGCTTTGGAGGAACTGGGAATTGGACGTCCAAGTACCTATGCGCCTACAATTTCTACCATTATTGCCAGACGTTATGTAGCGAAAGAAGGAAAGAACCTCTATATTACGGAAATTGGAGAAGTAGTAGATCGTATTATGAAGGAATCTTTTCCGACGATCGTAGATGTGAATTTTACAGCAAATATGGAAAGTCTTTTGGATGGAGTGGCAGAAGGAAAAGTAAAGTGGAAGACCATTATCGAGAACTTCTATCCGGATCTTCAGAAGGCAGTAGACAAGGCTGAAAAAGAATTGGAGAAGGTTAAAATCGAAGATGAGGTTACTGATGTTATCTGCGAAGAATGTGGCAGAAATATGGTAATCAAATATGGACCACATGGAAAGTTCTTAGCATGCCCGGGATTCCCGGATTGTAGAAATACCAAGCCTTATCTGGAAAAGATCGGAGTTGAGTGTCCTTTCTGTGGAAAAGATGTTGTGATTCGTAAGACCAAAAAAGGACGTAAATATTACGGCTGTGAGAATAATCCGGAGTGCGAATTTATGTCATGGCAGAAGCCGTCCAAAACAAAATGTCCGAAATGTGGACAGTACATGGTGGAGCGTGGAAATAAATTATTATGTAGTGACAAACAGTGCGGATATGTAGAGAATGTTTAGGGAATTTCGTTGAATGTTGTTGAATTGTGTGATAATATAACAACTATAGGACGGAGGGCACCATATGAGCGTACAATTATTGGATAAAACCAGAAAAATAAACAAATTACTACACAATAATAGTTCCAGCAAGGTTGTATTTAATGATATCTGTGATGTATTGACAGAAATTTTAGACTCCAGCGTATTGGTGATTAGCAAAAAAGGGAAAGTTCTTGGATGCAGCCAGTGCCAGGGAATTCCGCCAATTACAGAACTTTTGACACAGGAAGTGGGGATGTTGATTGACGGAATGTTGAATGAGCGATTATTAAGCATTCTTTCCACAAAGGAGAATGTAAATTTACAGACCTTGGGATTTTCCGAGAAGACATCTAAGGGATATCAGGCAATTATCACACCAATCGATATAGCCGGAGAACGACTTGGAACATTATTTATCTACAAGGTAGATGAAGATTACAGTATCGATGACATTATCCTTAGCGAGTATGGAACTACAGTCGTTGGTTTGGAGATGTTACGCTCTGTGAATGAGGAAAGTGCAGAGGAGAGCAGAAAGGAACATATTGTTAAGTCTGCGATCAGTACGTTATCTTATTCTGAACTGGAAGCTGTCATTCATATATTCGATGAATTAGATGGAACAGAGGGAATTTTGGTTGCCAGCAAGATTGCGGACCGTGTAGGAATCACAAGATCCGTGATTGTAAATGCTCTTCGCAAGTTCGAGAGTGCCGGAGTTATTGAATCCAGATCTTCCGGTATGAAAGGAACCTACATTAAGGTTGTAAACAACTATGCTTTTACCGAGATCGAACGAATCAAGGCAGAACGGGCAGAAAAATAAATGACATTTGATGGGAGATAGAAGTATGTTTGAAGGATCTTCCGTGATTATGAAGATGGAGCGAAGCATCCTAAGAGATGGAGTTTTTGATGAAGATGAGCATGAAGCGCAGGTTCTTAGGTACCAAGAACAGGAGGCATGTCTGTATTTATCTGTGGAAAATTACGACTTGCCGGAGTTTTCTCTGGATGCTGTATATGAGTGTAAGATTCTGGATAAGGAGGTTACCTGTTTGGGAATCATCGTGGAGAGATTCAAGCAATCCGGTGACTGTGTAATCAAATTTAAGATCCAGAATGGGTTTTATAAAAAACGTATAAACTAAATATTAAAGTCTATAAAGTGTGTTGACAAAGACGAAAGAGAGTGCTATTTTATACCTAGAGTTTATTAGCACTCTTTTTTTATGAGTGCTAACATCAACACTAAAGCTTGTACCTGTTTAGTGATTATGCTGAACAGTTACTTTAAATTAAGGAGGATATCAGAATGAAGTTATTACCATTAGGTGACAGAGTTGTATTGAAACCAATCTCAGCAGAGGAGACTACACAGTCAGGAATCGTTCTTCCGGGACAGTCTAAGGAGAAAACTCAGCAGGCAGAGATTATTGCTGTAGGACCAGGTGGAGTGATCGATGGAAATGACGTTCAGATGCAGGTTGAAGTTGGACAGAAGGTTGTTTATGCAAAGTTTGCAGGAACTACCATTGAGATGAATGATGAGGAATATATCATCGTAAAACAGTCAGATCTTCTGGCAATCGTAGAGTAAGAGATTAGATGAGAGCAGTTGTTTCTATAGATAAGGAGGCTCTTTTATTTTGAGTTATTTTAGGTTTAGAACAACTGGAATGTTAGAAAGTTAGGAGGAATATTAACATGGCAAAGCAGATTAAATTTGGTGCAGAAGCAAGAAGTGCATTGGAATCAGGTGTAAATCAGTTGGCGAATACTGTTCGTGTAACTATTGGACCAAAGGGAAGAAACGTAGTACTTGATAAATCTTACGGAAGTCCGGTAATCACTAATGATGGTGTTACTATTGCAAAGGACATCGAGTTAGAAGATCCATTTGAGAACATGGGAGCTCAGCTTATCAAAGAAGTAGCTTCAAAGACCAACGATGTGGCAGGAGATGGTACTACAACAGCTACTGTTCTTGCGCAGGCAATGGTAAACGAAGGAATGAAGAACTTAGCAGCAGGAGCAAATCCGATTATTCTTCGTAAAGGAATGAAGAAGGCAACAGAAGTTGCTGTAGAAGCTATCAAAGAGATGTCAAGCACAGTAAAAGATAAAGCACAGATCGCTAAGGTTGCTTCTATTTCTGCAGGAGATGAAGAAGTTGGACAAATGGTAGCTGACGCTATGGAGAAAGTTTCCGGCGATGGTGTTATCACGATTGAAGAGTCTAAGACCATGCAGACAGAACTTGATCTGGTAGAAGGTATGCAGTTTGATCGTGGATATATTTCCGCATACATGGCAACGGATATGGATAAGATGGAAGCAACTTTGGAAGATCCATATATCTTGATCACAGATAAGAAGATTTCTAATATTCAGGAGATTCTTCCATTATTAGAACAGATTGTACAGTCTGGCGCAAGACTATTGATCGTTGCTGAGGATGTTGAAGGAGAGGCTCTTACAACCTTGATCGTCAACAAGCTTCGTGGAACATTCAATGTAGTAGCTGTTAAGGCTCCAGGATATGGCGATCGCAGAAAAGATATGTTAAAAGACATTGCAACCTTGACAGGTGCACAGGTAATCTCCGATGAGCTTGGAATGGATCTTAAGGATGCAACCTTAGAACATCTTGGACGTGCAAAGAGCGTAAAGGTTACAAAAGAAAATACAACGATTGTAGATGGTCTTGGAGATAAGAAGGATATTGCAGATCGTGTAGCTCAGATTAAAGCACAGTTAGAGACAACCACTTCTGAATTTGACAAAGAGAAGCTTCAGGAGAGACTTGCAAAATTAGCCGGTGGAGTTGCAGTAATCCGTGTAGGTGCAGCAACAGAAGCCGAGATGAAAGAAGCGAAATATCGTATGGAAGATGCCCTCAATGCTACAAGAGCAGCAGTGGAAGAAGGAATCATCTCAGGTGGTGGATCTGCTTATATCCATGCTTCTAAGAAGGTAGAAGCCCTTGCTGATACCTTAGAGGGAGATGAGAAGACCGGTGCAAAGGTTGTACTGAAAGCTTTGGAAGCACCTTTGTTCCATATTTCTGCAAATGCAGGATTGGAAGGATCTGTTATCATCAATAAGGTAAAAGAAGCAGAGCCTGGATTTGGATATGATGCATTACATGATGAGTATGTAGATATGGTAGAGGCCGGAATCCTTGATCCTGCAAAGGTTACAAGAAGTGCCCTTCAGAACGCAACAAGCGTTGCATCTACACTTCTTACAACAGAGTCTGTTGTAGCAGATATCAAAGATGAAAGCGCAGCAGCGAATGCGGCAGCAGGAGCTGGTATGGGAATGATGTAATTCGGAGCACGAATTAATAATCTAGCTAATTGAGACTTGTGAGTTAAAAAGGCGGCAGGAGAAGAAGTCCTGCCGTCTTTTTTTGTATCATTTTTCTTTGAAATAATATTTATGAGCATCATTTATAAGAAAATGATGCAAAATTCATAAGTATAATTTAAGGGTGAAAGAGAAGGTAGCGGTTGACAAGGAGCATGAAAATTCGTTATTATTATCGGTAACATCATGACCTAAGAATTGGTTTGATATAATAAAATATAAGAGAAGAAAGAGAGGAAGAATAACCATGGGTAAGATTATTGGAGAAGGTATTACATTTGATGATGTGTTGTTAGTACCGGCATATTCAGAAGTGATTCCAAACCAAGTAGATTTATCTACAAATCTGACGAAGAAGATCAGATTAAATATTCCTATGATGAGTGCAGGTATGGATACGGTTACAGAGCATCGTATGGCAATCGCTATGGCTCGTCAGGGAGGAATTGGTATCATCCACAAAAATATGTCTATTGAGGCACAGGCAGAAGAGGTAGATAAGGTAAAACGTTCAGAGAACGGCGTTATCACAGATCCATTTTTCCTGTCTCCGGAACATACATTAGAGGATGCCAATAATCTTATGGCAAAGTTCAGAATCTCAGGAGTACCTATTACAGAGGGAAGAAAGTTAGTAGGTATCATTACAAATAGAGACTTAAAATTCGAGGAGGACTTCTCTAAGAAGATTAAGGAATCCATGACATCAGAAGGACTGATTACAGCGCCGGAGGGGATTACTCTTGACGAGGCTAAGGAGATTTTAGCAAGATCTAGAAAAGAGAAGCTTCCAATCGTAGATAAGGACTTTAACTTAAAGGGTCTTATTACCATTAAGGATATTGAAAAACAGATCAAGTATCCTATGGCAGCTAAGGATAATCAGGGAAGACTTCTTTGCGGAGCAGCTATCGGTATTACAGCCAACTGCTTAGAGAGAACCCAGGAACTGGTGAATGCACATGTAGATGCAGTTGTTCTTGATTCAGCTCACGGACACTCGGCCAATGTTCTTCATGCAGTAGATATGATTAAGAGCAAGTATCCGGACCTTCAGGTGATTGCAGGTAACGTTGCTACCGGAGAAGCTACAGAGGCTCTTATCAAGGCAGGTGTAGATGCTGTTAAGGTTGGTATCGGACCTGGATCTATCTGTACAACACGTATCGTTGCCGGTATTGGTGTTCCTCAGGTAACAGCAGTTATGAACTGCTATGAAGCTGCAGATAAGTATGGTATACCGATCATTGCTGACGGTGGTATCAAGTATTCCGGAGATATGACAAAAGCGATTGCAGCTGGTGCCAATGTATGTATGATGGGAAGCATCTTTGCAGGATGCGATGAGAGCCCGGGAACTTTCGAATTATATCAGGGAAGAAAATACAAAGTATATCGTGGTATGGGATCGATCGCTGCTATGGAGAACGGAAGCAAGGATCGTTACTTCCAGTCTGATGCTAAGAAATTAGTTCCGGAAGGAGTTGAAGGACGTGTTGCTTATAAGGGATCTGTAGAGGATACTGTATTCCAGCTCATGGGTGGACTTCGTTCCGGTATGGGATATTGTGGAGCTCCTGATGTGGAGACTCTTAAGAAGACAGGAAAATTTGTAAAGATTTCTGCTGCTTCCTTGAAGGAAAGCCATCCTCATGATATTCATATTACAAAAGAAGCTCCAAACTATAGTTCCGGAGAATAAGAGTGGAAAATATTTTCCATATATTTATATAAGAAAGCTTAAGAGACAGCCGCTGGTTGTCTCTTTTTATTCTTGTCTTTCTAATCCTCTGTGAGTATAATAAGGGCAATTGGAGTATAGATATAAAGCGGTTGTTTTGGGATGACTGTCTGTGAATGAAGGGAAATATAAATGGAAGCAACAAAGAAACAAGGGACTGGCAAGAAAAAATTAAAAGCCGGTGTGAAAAAAGTAAGAGAGGGCCTGCCATATTTTGACTACAGCCTGTTGGCGGTATTGATTCTTCTTATATGTTTTGGGCTGGTGATGCTCTATAGTACTAGCGCCTATAGAGGAGTGATTGATTACGGAAATAGTATGTATTACTTTAGAAAGCAGGCAGGTTTTATGGCCGGTGGCCTTGTAGTCATGTTTGCCGTTGCATTTTGGGGAGAGGCCAAATATTATAAGAAGTACGCCTGGTGGCTCTATGTAATCGCACTCTTTTTAATGGCTTTGGTGCAAACTCCCTTAGGAGTCGAAGTAAATGGTGCCAGGCGATGGCTGAAGTTAGGTGTTCAATTTCAGCCTGCGGAAATCGCTAAGATTGCAGTGATTATTTGTATACCAGTGATGATTTGTCAATATGGACACAGGAGTGAAAAGTTCGGGGAAAGCTTATGGATTCTTGCGGTAGGTTTTTTTCAGTCTATAGCAGTCTATGCACTTACAGAAAATCTCAGTACCGCTATGATTGTTATTGGCATTACTTATATTATGATTGTAATCGTAAGTCCGCATTGGAAATTTTGGACTGGTTTGGCAGTATTTGTTGGATTCGGGGCTATTTACTTCGCCAGAGTTCTTGGAACTATGATGGAAACCAGCGGAAGTTTTCGACTCAGGCGAGTACTGGTTTGGCTGAATCCGGAAAAATATGCTTCCGACGGAGGTTATCAGGTGATGCAAGGACTTTATGCGGTAGGTTCCGGTGGCTTTTTTGGAAAAGGGCTTGGAAATAGTACCCAGAAGATGGTAATCCCAGAGGTACAAAACGATATGATTTTATCCATCATATGTGAAGAACTGGGAGTTTTTGGAGCTATTATTGTTTTGGTATTATTTGGACTATTGATCTACCGATTGATCTTTATTGCCAGAAATGCGCCGGATACCTATACGGCTCTTATAGTAGTAGGAATTGCTGCGCATATTTCATTGCAGGTAATTTTAAATGTATGTGTAGTGATTAACTTGATTCCTACTACAGGTATTACCCTTCCTTTTATTAGTTACGGAGGAACTTCTATTATCTTCCTGTTTGCGGAAATGGGGATGGCTCTTGGTATATCAAGAAAAATTCGATTAAAATAACGAAGCTGTCGCAAGAGATTGCGACAGTTTTTTTTTACAGTAAGTGGACTTGCTTTTATAGACCGAAGTCGACAAAACTAAAATGATATCTTCCATTATATAAGGAGATGTGCTATTATATCAAAGTAGTAATGAAAACTACATAGTATAGAAGCTGATAATGCAAAAGATTGTTTGCTAGATTAGATACTGGGATATATTAGGGAGGCATATATGAGTTATAAGGTTATTATTGACAGTTGTGGAGAACTGACAAAAGAGATGAAAGAAAGTGGATGCTTTGAGACAGCTCCTTTAACGATTGATGTAAATGGACATCATATTGTAGATGATGAAAGTTTTGATCAGGCTCAGTTTCTACAGTGGGTGGAACAATCCCCGGAGTGTCCGAAGTCTTCCTGCCCATCTCCGGAAAAGTATATGGAAGGTTATAACTGCGATGCCGAGCGGGTGTATGCGGTAACTCTTTCTGCAGAGCTTAGCGGATCTTATAACAGTGCAGTCCTTGGGAAGAATCTTTATACAGAGGAGTATGGAGAGAAGGATATTTATGTATTTAATTCCAAATCTGCATCCATCGGGGAAACTTTGATCGGACTAAAGATTAAAGAATGTGAAGATCAGGGTATGAGTTTTGAAGAAGTGGTTGAGACTGTGGAAACCTATATTGCTACCCAACATACCTATTTTGTTTTGGAAAGTCTGGAGACATTAAAGAAGAATGGACGTCTTACAGGAATTAAAGCTCTGGTGGCTTCCGCGTTGAATATTAAACCTGTTATGGGTTCTACTCCGGAAGGTGCGATTCAGCAACTTGGAAAAACCAGAGGAGTGAAGAAGGCACTTCTTAAGATGATTCAACAACTTTTGGATGATGCAGGGGATACCGGAGATAAGGTGCTTGCTATTTCCCATTGCAACTGCAAGGAGCGTGCAGAGGAAGTGAAGAAGACGATTCTTGAACAAGCAGAGTTCAAAGATGTGATCCTGTTAGATACCGCAGGTATCAGTAGCATGTATGCTTCTGACGGTGGCGTGATCATGGTTGTATAAAAGTGCAATCTGTGTTATACTGAGCAGAACGAAGTGAAGCATAAAGGAGTGCATTAGATATGAGTCAGGCAAAAGTAGATCGCTACAAGAAAGAGAAAGCAAATCGTAAGAAGAACATGCGTAAAGAGAAGATCGGAGCTGTTGTTCGTAGATTTGCTTATGGAATTGTGGGATTAGCATTTGTTGCATGGATCGGCTATTCTGGATATAATACCTATACTTCCAACAAGACGACAGAGGAAGTGGAGATCGATTATACAGCAGTTGGCAATTATATGCAGGGGTTGAGTGCTGAGTAAGTGTAAGATTGTGGGACTTATTCCCACATTATAGAGGAAAAGATGAGGAAGAAGAACTTTAGGTTATCCGGGGTTCTTCTTTTTTATGTATAAAAATAAAAAAGACAGGGTTTTAAGGGGGAATTTTTAAGATTTATGAAAATTCGGACACATTTTTTTCATGAAAAAGGTCTTGAAATGGTATAGGAACTGGTTTACAATGGTGACAAGTGGTAGAAAGTGGTGAAAAGTGGAGCAAAGTGGAATAAAAGTGGTTCCCTTTGGATAGGAGAGTTCAAAAATGTTGAAAGGAGAGTACAGTCATAACATAGACGCTAAGGGTAGACTTATCATCCCAGCGAAGTTTCGTGACGATTTAGGGGAGCATTTCGTCATAACTAAGGGAATGGATAACTGCCTGTTTGTACATCCGGAAGACGAATGGACTGCCTTTGAAGAGAAGCTCAACAACCTACCGACCACCACCGATAAAAACGCTCGTGCATTTGCCCACTTTTTTCAGGGCAGCGCAGTGGACGGAGACCTAGATAAACAAGGAAGAACACTGATACCATCTAATCTTAGAACATTTGCAGGCATCGATAAGGAAGTGGTGTTTGTAGGCATGGGGAAGCGTGCCGAGATTTGGGATAAGGCCAGATGGGAAGAGAAGAATGCTGAGGTGGAGATGAGCATCGAGGACATTGCTGCCGGCATGGAAGCAAGT
Source organism: bacterium (assembly GCA_963658085.1). GTDB lineage: Bacteria > Bacillota > Clostridia > Lachnospirales > Lachnospiraceae > CAKRJP01. The sequence goes on along the minus strand of CAVKOU010000005.1, from coordinate 40,493 downwards.
GGATTCAGTCTCTAATGAATTTTTAAGTATCTAGAGGGAGAAGATATGGAATTCAAACACACGTCAGTATTGTTGCAGGAAACCGTAGATGGACTGAATATCAGACCTGATGGCATTTACGTAGATGGTACATTGGGAGGTGGCGGTCACAGCTATGAGATCTGCAGACGCTTAGGCGAAAAAGGGAGTATTGTAGGAATAGACCAGGATGCGGCAGCTATCGAGGCTGCAAGCAACCGATTAAAAGACTTCGGGGAGAAGGTCACAATTGTCAGAAGCAACTATTGTGATATGAAGTCGAGGCTTCAGGAATTAGGAATTTGCAAGGTCGATGGCATTGTATTGGATCTTGGAGTGTCTTCCTATCAGCTTGATACCGCAGAGAGAGGATTCTCTTACAGAGAGGATGCACCTTTAGATATGCGGATGGATACAAGACAGACCATGACGGCCAGGGATATTGTAAATGACTATAGTCAAAAGGAGCTTTGCAGAGTAATCAGGGATTACGGGGAAGATAAGTTTGCGGCAAATATTGCCAAACATATTGTAATGGCCAGAAGCAAAGCCCCGATTGAGACTACAGGACAGCTGACGGAAGTAATCCGGGCTGCCATTCCAATGAAATATCAAAAGAAATCAGGACATCCGGCAAAGCGGACCTTTCAGGCAATCCGGATTGAACTGAATCGGGAGTTAGAGGTATTGAGAGATTCATTGGATGATATGATTGATTTATTGAACCCGGGAGGACGCCTGTGTATCATAACTTTTCATTCACTGGAAGATCGCATTGTAAAAAGTGCTTTCAGAAAAAATGAGAATCCTTGCACATGTCCACCGGACTTTCCTGTGTGCGTATGTGGGAAAGTATCAAAGGGGAGTATTGTAACAAGAAAACCAATTCTTCCTAGTGAAGAAGAATTGGAATATAACAGCCGTTCAAAAAGTGCAAAGCTTCGCGTTTTTGAGCGGGCTTAAATCTTTCATCTGACAGGGTAGCGTGAAACTTGTCAGATGAAAGCATCTTAGGAGGATTTTTTTATAGAGATCCTTTTTGAAAATTGGAAGAGTTAAGAATGCAGAAAGGGGGCGAGGTTTCGTGGCGAGAACTACATATAGGGATGAACGTGAACAGGCTTATGTGTATGGAAATGCCGTGCCGAAACCACAGGCTAATCCAGAAGGACGCCGTGAAAGAGCTCCGAAAAGACGTAGAAAATTAAGCGTACAGGCAAAAAGAAACCGAAGAAAAGCTCAGAGCATGAACAAGGCCTATGTCGTGTTTCTTGCAGTGGCTGCAGTGGTAGCTTTGTTTGTCTGTGTGAACTATATTAAACTGCAATCAAGCATCACCAGCCGTGCAGAGAATATTACGCAACTTCAGGAGGAGTTAGCTGACCTAAAGGAAAGCAATAACACGAAGTATAATTCCATCATGGACTCTGTGAATTTGGAAGACGTATCAAAGAAGGCTCAAGAGGAGCTGGGGATGGTTCCAGCCTCTTCTGATGAGATCGTAACCTATGACAGCCCGGCTACTAATTACGTGGACCAAAAGGAAAAGGTTCCGGAAAGTGGTGTGCTTGCTCAATCCGATAGTGAGTCAAATTAGGTGGTAACATGGCAAAGAAAAAGAAAACATTTTTTGGAAAGAAGTTTCCAAAGGAAATGCAAAAAAAGCTAGTATTACTCTTTATGGCAGTTGTACTAGCTTTTGTTTGTTTGGTAGGGAGAATTACATATATTAATCTGACAAAGGGTGACAGCTATACCAAGATCGTTTTGGATCAGCAACAGTATGAGAGTCGTAGCATTCCTTACAAAAGAGGAGACATCTTAGACCGCAATGGTACGAAGCTTGCAACCAGTGAGCGTGTGTATAATGTGGTTTTGGATTGCAAGGTGTTATTAAGCGATGATGATTATTTAGAGCCGACATTGACAGCTCTTGAGGATTGTTTTGAAATCAAAAAGTCAGAAGTGGAGAAAATTTTGGAGGAGAATCCTTCCAGCCGTTATACAGTTTTAAAAAAAGCTGTAGATTACAATGCGGAACAAAAGTTTGAAAAAATCCTGGAAGATACAGAAAATAATCCGAATGTAAAAGGTGTGTGGATGGAGGATGATTATTTGCGGAAATATCCATACACTACCCTGGGAAGTGGTATTTTAGGATTTGCTTCTTCTGACAATGCAGGAACCGGTGGCATAGAGGCTTACTATAATTCGGAACTCAATGGTACTGACGGAAGAGAGTATGGTTATCTGGATTCGGAAGCGGGATATGAGAAGACGGTAAAGGAAGCGGTAAATGGAAATACTGTTGTTTCAACGATCGATCTGCAAGTACAAAGCATAGTAGAAAAACATATTTTAGCTTTTAACGAGGCCCACAAAAATTTAGCCACAGATGGAGAGGGAAGTAAGCATACTGCAGTGATTGTGATGAATCCTAACAATGGAGAGATTCTCGCAGAAGCCTCCTATCCAAACTATGATCTGAACAATCCAACAGATTTAACCAGCTATTATACAGAGGATGAGATTAAAGCTATGTCTGAGGAAGAACAGAGCGAGGCTCTCAATACTTTGTGGAGTAATTTCTGTGTCAGCGGAGACTATGAGCCTGGATCTACCTTTAAACCTTTTACAGTGGCAGCAGGTCTGGAACTTGGAAATCTGACAGGAAATGAAACCTTTAATTGTACCGGAATGCTGCATGTAGGTGACGATGATATTTACTGCCATCTGCGTACTGGACATGGACAGGAAACATTGAAACAGGCGGTGGAAAATTCCTGTAACGTGGCTCTTATGCAAATTGCTCAGAGCATCGGAGAAGAACAGTTCTCCAGATATCAGAAGTTGTTTGGGTTTGGAGAATATACAGATATTGATCTTCCGGGAGAAATTGATACTTCGGAACTTTTGTATGAGCCGGAGAATATGGATCCTGCCAGTTTGGCAACGAACTCCTTCGGTCAGAACTTTAATATTACCATGACACAGATGGCAGCAGCCTTTTGTTCTCTGGTAAATGGCGGAGACTATTACCGTCCGCATATCATGAAGGAAATTCAGGATGAGAATGGAAATGTAGTGGAGACCAATGATTCTACGGTAGTTAGAAGAACCGTTTCTCAGGAAACCTGTGAAAAGGTAAAAGATTACATGTGGGGCGTTGTGCAGGAAGGAACCGGAACCAATGCAGCTGTAGAAGGCTATGATATCGGTGGTAAGACCGGAACTGCGGAGAAGTTGCCTCGTGGAAATAACAAATACTTGATTTCTTTTATCGGTTTTGCTCCGGTAGAAAATCCGGAGATCGTAGTGTATGTGGTAATTGATGAGCCGAATGCGGCTTCCCAGGAGGATACATCCTTGGTAACAGGATTGGCGGCGGACATTATGAAAGAGATTTTTCCGTATCTTGGAATTACTCAAAATGGTACTGCGACTTCCGGTAATACAGATACAACAACTACTACAGATACTACGACGGATACGGCAACGGATTCAACCACAGGAACTTCTACCTATGATAGTAGTTACACAGATGGGACCTATACTACAGATGGAACCTACACTTACGATAATAGCGGATCTTACACCTATGATAGCAGTGGGAATTATACCTACGATAGTAGTGGAAACTATACCTATGACAGCAGTGGGAATTATACCTACAATAGTGGTGCCACCTATGACAGTGGTGGGACCTATGGCTACTAGGAAAAAGCAAAAGCTATGTGGAAAAAAGTTAAAGAGTTATAGGAGAATGTGCAAAATGGCGCATTCTCCTTTTGCTACTCTTTGCGATGCCTGTACCCCTTGGTTGAATTATAAAGGGAAATAGAGTATACTATGTAAAGTTGTAGAATAACGAAAAGAATTCGGAAAAAATAATTGATAGCCGGATTTACAAGAATGAGTTGAAGAGGTGGATTATGAATTTTGTGACATTTGTTCCAGTATTTATTGCATTTATCGTCAGTGCTGTGGCAGCACCTATTATTATACCTATCCTTCGAAGAATGAAGATGGGACAGACAGAGAGAGAAGAAGGTGTGAAATCCCATCTTGAGAAGGCGGGAACGCCTACGATGGGAGGAATTATCATCCTGTTAGCTGTAGTGATCGGCTCTGTTTTTTTTGCGGGAAATTCTCCGAAGATTATACCGGTGTTGTTTGTAACCCTGGGCTTTGGAGTAATCGGATTTTTGGATGATTATTTGAAAGTAGTAAAGAGAGATTCTGATGGACTTCTTCCGAAACAGAAGATGGCCCTTCAGATTGTTGTAACAGCGATCTTTGCATTTTATATCGTAAAGTTTACCGATGTGTCCTTGGCAATGATTATTCCGTTTACCGGCGGTAAGACCTGGGATATTGGAATTTTTGCGATTCCATTAATGTTTATTGCAGTGATCGGAACGGTGAACGGTGTGAACTTTACCGATGGATTAGATGGATTGGCATCCAGTGTTACGGTAATTGTGGCTGCATTCTTTACTGTAGTTTCCATTGGAAAGGGAGCAGGCATTGAGCCTGTGACTGCTGCAGTAGTTGGAGCCCTTCTTGGATTCCTTCTTTACAACGTATATCCGGCAAAAGTATTTATGGGAGATACAGGATCTTTGGCTCTTGGTGGATTTGTAGCCTCTGCGGCTTATATGCTCCAGATGCCGATTTTCATTATTATTGTAGGTTTGATCTACCTGGTAGAAGTATTATCCGTTATCATCCAGGTGACTTATTTTAAAAAGACCGGTGGAAAGCGTATTTTTAAAATGGCTCCCATCCATCATCATTTTGAGCTATGCGGATGGTCTGAGACAAGAGTTGTGGCAGTGTTTACCATTATTACAGTGTTGCTTTGCATGATCGCTTTCATGGCTATGTAGGAGGAAGAGATGGAAGTAAAAAATAAAAAAGTATTGGTATTTGGATCCGGAATCAGCGGAGTAGGAGCAGTACATTTGCTGGAGCTTCAGGGCGCTGATGTGATTCTTTATGATGGAAATGATAAATTAAAGGAAGAAGATGTCAGGGCAAAATTAGACAAGGACAGTAAGGTAAGAATCGTTCTCGGAGAGTTTCCGGAGGAGTTGCTTGAGACTTTGCAGCTTGTGATCTTAAGTCCCGGAGTTCCTACGGATCTTCCGATTGTGGAACAGATGCGTAAGAAACATATTGAGATTGTAGGAGAGATCGAGCTTGCCTACGCATTTGGCAAGGGCGATGTGCTGGCAATTACAGGAACTAATGGAAAAACTACAACCACAACCCTTCTCGGTGAGATTATGAAAAATTACAAGGAAAAGGTGTTTGTAGTTGGAAATATTGGAAATCCTTATACGGTAATTGCGGATCAGACCGATGAGGACACGGTGATCGTAGCAGAGATGAGCAGCTTCCAGTTGGAGAGTATTGATACTTTTAGACCAAAAGTAAGTGCTATCTTAAACTTCACACCGGATCATTTGAATCGTCATCATACCATGGAAGCCTATGTGGCGGCTAAGAAGAATATAGCGATTAACCAGACGGAAGAAGACTTTTGTGTTTTAAACTATGAGGATTCTTTGACGAGAGAATTTGGTCAGCAGATCAAGACAAAGGTGTTCTATTTCAGTAGTAAGAGAACTCTTGAAGAGGGGATCTATCTGAAAGATCAGAAGATCATTTATCAGGAGGCTCATAAGCAATCGGTAGAACTTTGTGATGTGAATGAATTGCAGATTTTAGGAACTCATAATTACGAAAATGTAATGGCGGCCTCTGCGATGGCTCTGCTCTACGGAGTGCCGGTTCAAATTGTTCGGGATACCATAAAGGCCTTTAAAGGTGTAGAACATAGAATTGAATATGTAGCAGAAAAGCAAGGAGTTGTTTATTATAACGATTCTAAGGGAACCAATCCGGATGCGGCGATTCGAGGTATTCAGGCCATGAATCGACCTACGGTTCTTATTGGTGGAGGATATGATAAAAATTCTGAATATACAGAGTGGATCCAGAGCTTTGATGGAAAAGTAAAGAAGCTGATTTTGATTGGAGCTACCAGGGAAAAGATCGCAGCGGATGCGAAAAAATGTGGATTTACAGACTATGTATTTGCAGAAACCTTTGAGGAAGCGGTAGAAAAGGCGGTAGAATTTGCAGAAAAAGGAGATGCAGTTTTATTGTCTCCAGCCTGCGCAAGTTGGGGGATGTTCCCGAATTATGAGGTCCGCGGAGATCGCTTTAAAGAGTTGGTTCATGCCTTGTAAAGGAGCAAAAGATTTATGACAGATAAGACTGCCGGCAAGAGACGTCCCAGAAAGAGAAAGTCCCATAAGCTTTATGCAGGGGTAACTTTATTTCTCATGGTTCTGGCTGTTGTGCTTTGCTTTTCCATTGTATTTTATACTGAAGGGTTTACTGTGCAGGGGAATGACTATTGCAGCAAGCAGGAAATCTATGATACGGTGCTGGAGAATCCCTATGAGGTGAATACCCTTTATGTTCTGGCAAAATATAAGCTGGGTTTTGGAAAAAAACTTGCCTGCATGGATAGTATGAAGGTGAGCTTAAATAGTCCTTGGAGTTTGAAGGTTACAGTGGAAGAAAAACCTATCATAGGTTATGTAAAAAATGGAGATCAGTATGCCTACTTTGATAAGGAGGGGTTAGTGGTGGATGTTTCCACCGAGGTCAAAGAGGGACTTCCTAGTATTGACGGAGTGAAATTCAAGAAGATTGCCCTTTATGAGAAATTAAAGTGTAGTAAAACAAAAATCTTTAACCAAATTTTAGAGACTACGCAGGAAGTGAAGAAGTATGAGTTGTCTCCGGATAAGTTGGTATATGAAAAGGATTCCCTAATGCTTTCTTTTGGTGATGTATGTGTGTCTTTAGGAAGCAGTGTGACCTCTGACCAGATGGCTCAAATCGAGCCCATTCTTGCAAAACTTACAGATCAAAGTGGAACTTTGCATTTGGAAAATTATTCTACCAGCGCTAAGGTAATCACCTTTGAGAAAACAAAAGAAGAGACGAAAGATTCATCGGATACCACTGACACAACTACTTCGGATTCAGATACTACTTCGGATGATGATTCTGGCTCATGGACAGATTCGAGTACTTGGGATAACAGTTCGACAGATGTTTATACCTGGGATGGATCCGATATGAATTTGTACGATGGCACTGGTTGGTATGATACCTCGGGAAATTACTATGATTCCAGCACAAGTAGCGGAAGCGGAAATTATGGATATTAGGCTGTAGAAGGCTTGTTTTTGCTGATTATTAAAATGACGGAATTGTAGCAAAAAAATGCAGAAAAAGCCCAATTTTCTATTGATATTTTATAGCAAACTATTTATTATATATTTATATATGGCAAAGAGACTCGCTTTTTGTCGTCAGGGTTTGGGTTTTAAGGCACCCAAACTTGCGGTTGCAGGTTTGATTTGCTGTGACCAATATTTGGGATGTATAATATTTATAAGGAATACAAAGGAGGAAAAACCCTTGTTAGAAATTAAGACAAATGAATCAGAAGCAGCTGCAAAGATTATAGTTGTTGGTGTCGGTGGAGGCGGTAACAATGCGGTAAACCGAATGATCGACGAGCAGATTGCAGGTGTTGAATTTATAGCAATTAATACAGATAAACAGGCATTACAGCTTAGTAAAGCACCAACTCTTATGCAGATTGGCGAGAAGATTACGAAGGGACTTGGAGCAGGTGCAAGACCGGAGATCGGAGAGAAGGCAGCAGAGGAGAGCTCTGAAGAGATCGCAGCAGCACTTAAGGGTGCAGACATGGTTTTCGTTACCTGTGGTATGGGTGGCGGAACCGGAACTGGAGCAACACCGGTTGTAGCGCGTATTGCCAAGGATCAGGGTTCTTTGACCGTTGGTGTTGTAACAAAGCCTTTCCGTTTTGAGTCAAAGACACGTATGAACAACGCGCTTTCCGGTATTGAGAAGTTGAAAGAAAGCGTTGACACCCTCATCGTTATTCCAAATGATAAGTTACTGGAGGTTGTAGACAGACGCACAACCATGCCGGAAGCCCTGAAAAAAGCGGATGAAGTATTACAACAAGGTATCCAGGGTATCACAGACCTGATTAACGTACCTTCACTTATTAACCTTGACTTTGCAGATGTACAGACCGTTATGACAGATAAGGGTATCGCTCATATCGGTATCGGTCAGGGACGCGGTGATGACAAGGCTCTTGAAGCAGTTAAGCAGGCAGTTGCCAGCCCACTTCTTGAGACTACGATCGCAGGAGCTTCTCATGTTATCATCAATGTATCCGGTGATATTACTCTTATGGATGCATCAGATGCGGCTGAGTATGTACAGGATCTTGCAGGAGAAGATGCAAATATTATCTTCGGTGCTATGTATGATGATTCTAGAGCAGACGAAGCAACCATCACTGTTATTGCAACAGGACTTCACAATGTAGGCGGAAGCACATCTAAGCTGAAAGCCAGATTAGAGAATCAGTCCAGAGGTGGACAACAGCAACAGCAGCAGACACAGGGTTATGAGAGAATGAGACAGCAGGAGCAGCCACGCTATGCACAGCAGCCGCAGTATACTCAACAGCCACAGTATACACAGCAATCACAGTATGCACAGCCACGTCAGGCAGCACCGAGAACTGACTATTCTGCACCGGCTAGAGAACAGCACGAGACAAGAAGACCGGCAGGAGGAACGATTCCTACACTGGATGCTCCAAGAACACCTGCGAGTAAGGTGAAAGAGCAGAGCATTAAGATTCCGGATTTCTTTAAGAAATAAATACTTTGAATGTATAATTAAGGCCAGGCAGATCTTGCCTGGCCTTTTGTAAAGGAGTAAGACATGAAGAAGGTTATATTAACAGGAGATCGTCCTACCGGACATTTACATGTAGGACATTATGTTGGTTCCTTGAAGGAACGTGTAAGATTACAAAATTCAGGGGAGTATGATGATATCTATATTATGGTTGCGGATGCTCAGGCTTTGACAGATAATGCAGAGCACCCGGAGAAAGTAAGACAGAACATTCTTCAGGTAGCCCTGGATTATCTGGCATGTGGTCTTGATCCGGAGAAATCAACATTATTTATCCAATCTATGATTCCGGAACTTACAGAGCTTACATTTTACTATATGAATTTAGTAACCGTAGCCAGAGTACAGCGTAATCCTACCGTAAAATCAGAGATTAAACAGAGAAACTTTGAGGCAAGTATTCCTGTAGGATTCTTCTGCTATCCAATCAGTCAGGCGGCAGACATTACAGCATTTCGTGCGACAGATGTTCCGGCCGGAGAAGATCAGATGCCAATGATCGAGCAGTGTAAGGAGATTGTTCATAAGTTTAATAGTGTTTACGGAGAAACCCTTACAGATCCAAAGATTATCCTGCCTAAGAATTCTGCTTGTTTAAGACTTCCCGGTATTGACGGAAAGGCTAAGATGAGTAAGTCTCTTGGCAATTGTATCTATTTATCAGATGAGTCCAAGGATATTAAGACAAAGGTTATGTCTATGTTTACAGACCCGAATCATCTTCGTGTGGAAGATCCGGGAAAGGTAGAGGGAAATCCGGTATTTACTTATTTGGATGCTTTTTCAACACCGGAGCATTTTGAAGAGTTCTTGCCTGATTATCAGAATCTGGATGAACTTAAGGCTCACTATATGCGAGGCGGGCTTGGAGATGTAAAGGTTAAAAAGTTCCTGAATAACGTTCTTCAGACAGAGCTTGGCCCTATCAGAGAGAGACGCCAGATGTGGGAGAAGAACCTTTCTGATGTATATGACATTTTGAAGGTAGGAAGCGAGAGAGCGAGAGAGACAGCGGCTGATACCTTATCGGATGTTAGAAAATCAATGAAAATCGATTATTTTGCAGACAACAATCTGTTGAAATAAAAACAGGGAGTGCATGAAAATGAACCACTTTTATGCACTCCTTTTTGAATATTAGGAGATGAAATTATGGTTCATAATCAACTAATCATGAAGATGATCCGGTACTATGAAGGAGATCCTGCAAGAATCCAGCATTTTATTAAGGTATATGAGTTTTCCAAATTGATAGGAGAACTGGAAGGCTTGGATGAGAAAACGCAGGATATTTTGGAAGCGGCTTCTATTGTTCATGATATCGGTATTAAAAAGAGCGAGGAAGTTTACGGTGACAGTGCTGGAAAACACCAGGAAGAATTGGGGCCTGCTATTGCAGAGGAGATGTTAAAGGAGCTTGGTTATCCGGAGGATTTGATCCAGAGAGTATCTTATCTTGTAGGACATCATCATACCTATGGAGATATCCGGGGATTGGATTATCAGATTCTCGTGGAGGCAGACTTTTTGGTAAATCTTTATGAGGATCATTCCCCGAAGAAGTCCGTAGAGAATGCCCTTCAAAGAATTTTTAAGACAAAAAGTGGCAAGAAAATCTGCCTGAAAATGTTTGGGATTTCTGAAGGATAACCCCCGACTTCTAGGTAGACGAAATTTAAGGGACAGTGTATAATAAAAATGATTTTATTCGTGTAAAAGGAGTACTTGTAAGTATGAAGAGAGTATTATTGAAATTAAGCGGAGAAGCCCTTGCAGGAGATAAGAAAACCGGATTTGATGAGGCTACATGTCTGGGAGTTGCAAATCAGGTAAAGCAGTTAGTGGACGCAGGCATTGAAGTTGCCATTGTTACCGGAGGAGGTAACTTCTGGAGAGGTCGTACCAGTGAGACTATTGACCGTGTAAAGGCAGATCAGATCGGTATGTTAGCTACTGTTATGAACTGCATTTACGTGTCAGAGATTTTCCGTTTTGCAGGCATGGAGACAGAGGTGTTTACTCCGTTTGTTTGTGGTGCTTTTACCACCCTTTTCTCAAAGGATAAGGCAGTGACAGCTATGGAAAGCGGAAAGGTTGTATTTTTCGCAGGTGGAACAGGACATCCTTATTTCTCTACAGATACAGGAGCTGTTCTTCGAGCAATCGAGATTGAGGCAGATGCAATGCTTCTTGCAAAGGCTATTGACGGAATTTATGATAGCGATCCGAAGGTAAATCCGGAAGCAAAGAAGTATGATGAGATTTCTATTCAGGAGATCATTGATAAGAAACTGATGGCTGTAGATTTAACTGCATCCATCATGTGTCTGGAGAATAAGATGCCGATGTTGGTATTTGGTCTCAATGAGCCAAATAGTATCGTGGAGACTATGACAGGAACATTTACAGGAACAAAGGTTACAGTATAAGAAAAAAGTACCAGATGGAGGATATATTATGAACGAAAGAGTAAAAGTATACGAAGAGAAAATGCAAAAATCCTTGGCTAGCCTGGATAGCGAGCTTGGAACCATTCGTGCAGGTCGTGCCAACCCGAATGTATTAAATAAGATCACGGTTGATTATTATGGGGTTCCGACTCCGCTTCAGCAGGTTGCCAATGTCTCTGTTCCGGAGCCGCGTATGATCCAGATCCAGCCTTGGGAAAAGAGTATGTTAAAAGAAATCGAGAAAGCCATCATGGTTTCTGATCTTGGTATCAATCCTACCAACGATGGAACTTCCGTAAGACTGGTATTCCCGGAGCTTACTGAGGAGAGAAGAAAAGAACTTGCGAAGGATGTGAAGAAAAAAGGAGAGGCTGCGAAGGTAGCTGTCCGCAACATCCGTAGAGATGGCAATGATGCTTTTAAGAAATTAAAGGGATCAGAAGTATCAGAGGATGAGATTAAAGATTTGGAAGATGAACTTCAGAAGCTTACAGATAAGTATGTAAAAGAAGTGGATAAGGCTGTAGAAGTGAAGTCTAAGGAAATTATGACTGTATAGTCGCAGGTGTAGAGATTTCCTTGTAAATTCAGTAGATTTATAAGAGAGTGGGACAGGCTGGTTGATTCGGTTCTGTCCTATTCTTGGGATAGGGAGTCATTGTGAGGGATACTTTAAAAAGTATGGATGAGGAGTAAATCGTATGAATATACCAAGACATGTGGCGATCATTTTAGATGGTAATGGCCGTTGGGCGAAATCCAAAGGGATGCCCAGAAATTACGGACACGCACAGGGAAGTAAGAATGTAGAGCGTATCTGTGAAGAAGCCTGGAAAATGGGCATTAAATATCTGACTGTATATGCATTTTCTACAGAGAACTGGAGCAGACCTAAGGACGAAGTAGAAGCCCTTATGAAGCTTCTTAGAAATTATATGAAGACCTGTCTGAAAACGGCGGCGAAAAATGATATGAAGGTGCGGGTAATCGGGGATGTTACCAAGTTAGATCAGGATATTCAAACCAGAATCAAAGAACTTGAGGAAGCTACCAAAGATAATGGAGGATTGAATTTCCAGATTGCCATTAACTATGGAAGTCGTGATGAAATGATCCGTGGCATGCGAAAAATGGCGGCGGATTGTGTAGCCGGAAAATTACAGCCGGAGGATATTAAAGAGTCTACCTTTGAACAGTATTTGGATACCCATGATATTCCGGACCCGGATCTGTTGATTCGTACCAGCGGGGAACTTCGCTTATCCAATTATCTGCTATGGCAGCTGGCTTATACGGAATTTTATTTTACAGATGTTCCGTGGCCTGATTTTTCTAAGGCAGAGCTTGAAAAAGCTATTGAACAGTTTAACCATAGAGATCGTCGCTATGGTGGCGTGAAGGAGGAAGGATAGAATGTTTAAGACAAGGTTGATCAGTGGAATTCTATTGGTGGTGGCTCTTGTTGCCATTGTTGGAATCGGTGGAAACTTTCTCCTGGGAGTTCTTGCGCTTGTAAGTATCATTGGATTGTCGGAACTATATAAGGTAATGAAGCTGGAGAAGAAGGCTCCTGCAGTTGTGGGATATCTTGCGGCTATTGCCTATTACGGGCTGCTTTTTACGGGGCATACGGAATATATCACCTTCCTATCCCTTTTATTTTTAGTAGTTACCATGGGAGTCTATGTATTTAGCTTCCCAACCTACAAATCGGAGCATATTATGCTGACCTTCTTTGGCTTCTTTTATGTAGCTATGATGCTTTCCTATGTTTATCAAACAAGGATGCTTGACCAAGGAAGCGTGGTAGTCTGGCTTATTTTTCTTAGTTCCTGGGGATGCGATACCTGTGCTTACTGTGTGGGAATGCTTTTTGGAAAGCATAAGATGGCTCCTAAACTTAGTCCAAAGAAATCGGTAGAAGGTGGAATCGGCGGAATTGTCGGAGCCGGACTTTTAGGCGTGATATTTGCATTTGCAATGAATGCTGCTCTTGGAGTAGGAGCTAGCCCTGTGGCATATGGAGTGATTTGTGCGGTAGGAGGAGCCATTTCCCAGATTGGAGACCTGGCTGCTTCTGCTATTAAGAGAAACCATGATATTAAAGATTATGGAAAGCTGATTCCCGGACATGGCGGTATTCTGGATCGTTTTGACAGTGTGATCTTTACGGCGCCGATCATTTATTATTTGATGATCTTTTGTGTAGCACGCTAATTCCTTTAGGCGAGGTAAAATCCTTGAGGAGTGGGTGGGAGAAGAGAAAACATGGAGAGTTTACATGGAAAATAAGAAAAAAATAGCAATTTTAGGATCCACGGGATCCATAGGAACTCAGACGTTGGATGTGGTAAGAAACAACGGAGATATCGAGGTTCTTGGGTTGGCAGCAGGAAATAATATCGTGAGACTGGAGGAACAGGTTCGTGAGTTTCATCCAAGGATCGTAGCTGTTTGGAGTGAGGAGAATGCAGCGAAGCTTAGGACAAGCATTGCGGATACCGACACAAAGGTAGTTTCCGGAATGGAAGGTCTCATAGAGGTTTCGGTATACGAAGGGGTAGAAATTTTAGTGACTGCCATTGTTGGAATGATCGGAATTCGTCCCACTATCGAAGCTATTAAAGCCGGAAAGGATGTGGCTTTGGCGAATAAGGAGACTTTGGTAACTGCAGGTCATATCATTATGCCTTTAGCGAAAGAGCATGGAGTCTCCATTCTTCCGGTAGACAGTGAACACAGCGCCATTTTCCAGTCCTTACAGGGAAACGATCATGGAGCTATAAAGAAGATTCTTCTTACAGCTTCCGGTGGTCCTTTTAGAGGAAAGAAGGAGGAGGATCTTCTGGAAATTAAGCCGGCGGATGCACTGAAGCATCCGAACTGGGCTATGGGACAGAAAATCACCATCGATTCCTCTACTATGGTAAATAAGGGCCTGGAGGTGATTGAGGCGAAGTGGCTATTTGATGTGGATGTGGATGATGTGCAGGTGGTTATTCAGCCTCAGAGCATTATTCACTCTATGGTAGAGTATGTAGACGGTGCGATCATTGCGGAGCTTGGAACTCCGGATATGAGACTTCCGATTCAATATGCTCTGTATTATCCGGAAAGAAGGTTCCTGCCGGGAGATCGTTTGGATTTTTGGAATATTGGGAAACTGGAATTTGAGAAGCCGGATACAAAAACCTTTTATTGTTTAGACTTAGCCTACGAGGCGGGAAGAGAGGGAGGTTCTCTTCCGACGGTATTTAATGCGGCCAATGAGATGGCTGTAAGTATGTTTCTAAAGGGAGAAATTAAATATCTGGAGATTATGGAAATTATCGAGGATGGTATGAGGGCACATAAAAATATCGCGAATCCTACGCTGGAGCAGATCTTAGAGGTAGAAGAGGCTACCTATGATCGGATTCGCAGCAGGAGGTAAAGATACTTGGGTATTATAATTGCAATCATATTATTTAGCTTTATTGTTTTCTTTCATGAGCTGGGGCATTTTCTCTTGGCAAAGAAAAATGGAATCGATGTTCAGGAATTTGCCATTGGAATGGGACCGAATCTTTTGAAAAAAGAGTACAAGGGAACCCTTTATTGCATCAAAATCTTTCCTATTGGAGGCATGTGTGTCATGGGAGAGGATGAAGAAGCTACAGATGCTCCGGGAAATTTTAATAATGCGTCGGTATGGGCCAGAATTTCCGTTATCGCTGCAGGACCTGTCTTTAATTTTATCCTGGCTTTTGTAGGAGCGGTGATTATTACAGCGGCAGTTGGCTATGATCAGCCAATTGTTGGATCTGTGGAAAGCGGATATCCGGCAGCAGAAGCGGGGATTAAAGAGGGAGATAGAATCCTTAAGATGGGTAACAAATCTATTCATCTTTTTAGAGAAATTAGTATGTATAACCAATTTCATCAAGGAGAAACAGTAGAAATCACCTATGAAAGTGATGGGAAGAAGACTACGGTAACCTTGGATCCTAAGGAAGATGAAAGCGGCTATTGGATGTTTGGGATTGGAAATTCCGGATATACCAAGGCAAATGTATTTACTGCATTGCAATACGGAACCTACGAGGTGAAGTATTGGATTGATATGGTAATTGACAGCCTGAAGATGCTGGTTTCCCGACAGATTGGGTTGAATCAATTGTCGGGTCCTGTAGGAGTTGTCAGCATGGTGGATAGTACCTATCAACAGACGAAAACCTATGGAATCAGGGTGGTAGTTTTGGAAATGCTGAATATGATGGTATTGTTGTCGGCAAACCTCGGGGTTATGAACCTTCTGCCTATTCCGGCATTGGACGGAGGAAGACTGGTATTCCTCTTTGTAGAGGCTATTATTCGAAAACGAGTGCCACCGGAGAAAGAAGGTTATGTACATTTGGCAGGTATGGCTCTTCTTATGTTACTTATGGTGGTAGTCATGTTTAATGACATTCAGAGACTGATTTCATAAAAAGCAAAACCGTTGCTTTGGTGTGATGGTTTTCCCCCTATCAGGGGAATCTTAGATATATTTGTGAGGCAAGGAAGATGGACAGAGAAAGAGAGAAATATATTCTCAATCAATTGGATCGTCAAGGGTCTGTACGAGTTGCAGATCTTAGCGAAGAACTGGGGGTGTCCGAGGTGACAATCCGCGGAGATATCCGTGATATGGAAAAACGTAAGTTGCTGAAAAGAACCCATGGAGGAGCAGTTCGGGTGCGAGAACAGTTGCAATTATCCATGGTGCCTGGAAATGTTTTTAATAAAGTAGAAGAAAAAAGCAGGATCGCAGCTAAAGCCTACGAGTATATCGAGGATGAAGATACGATTATTCTGGATGATTCCTCTGTGGCATATTATTTGGCAGAAGAGATCCGCAAAGGAAGTAAAAAGAATCTGGTGGTGATTACCAATTCTCTGGCTGCTTCCGTAATATTGTCCAATGTAGACCATGTTATCGTATTTGTGGTAGGAGGACAGTTAGGAGGAAAGCTTCCGGCTACGATGGGAGAAGTGGCAGTGAACACTTTTCGGGATTTTCGGGCAGATAAAGCCTTTATCAGTGCCCATGGATTAAATTTTGAGGTTGGGATCACTTCTATAGGAACGCCTCAGATGCAGGTAAAAAAAGCAATTTTGGATTCTGCAGATAAGATTTATGTATTGATTGATAGTAGCAAGTTCTCCGACGGCTATATTTTGTCGGTATGTCCCCTCAGTCGAATTACGAAAATCATTACCGATCGGGGAATCTCTCCGTCTTATCAAAATCAAGCCACAGAAAAAGGGATTGTATTAGATATTGTTTGATAGCAGAATAGAATTATATTGATACAGTCAAGGTATTGCAAAATATAGTGCACACTCTACAAAAAATAAGTAGAGTGTGCTTTTTTTATAATTAAAATAACTATAAAAACAAATGGAAAATCAAATGTGAAAAGAATAACAAATAAACGAAAACGAAACGAAAGTAAAACGATAATAAACATATATAAAATGCACAATAAAACCTAAAAAACTTGATGAAAAGTCATGAAAAGTATAAATACTATTGATAAAAGAAAAAAACAGTAGTATGATTCAAATATAAACGAAAGCAAAACGAAAGCAAACCGAAAGGACAAAGGAGGAATATATAATGAGCGAACAGTATAGACCAATCACAGCAATTACAATGGGAGATCCGGCGGGTATTGGACCTGAGATTGTAGTAGGAACCATGTTAGACGAGGAAATCCATCAGGTATGTCGTCCATTTGTAATTGGAAGCATTGCTATTATGGACCGTGCCGCAAAGGTATTGGGAAAAGAGCTGAAATACAACAAAATTTCTGATCCTGCAGAAGCAAAGTACGAGATGGGAACCGTAGATATTATTGAGACTGGTGACTATGATACAGACTCTATCGAGTGGGGACAGGTTCAGGCTTTAGCAGGACAGATGGCAATCGACTGGATTATGAAGTCCATCGAACTTGGCATGGCAAAGAAGGTTGATGCTGTATCTACTGCTCCGATTCATAAGGGAGCAATCAAGTTAGTAGGAGTGAAGCAGCCGGGACATACAGAGATCTATCAGGATGAGACACATTCTCCATATGCATTGACCATGTTCTCCTGCCATAAGCTTCGCGTATTCTTTGTAAGTCGTCACATGTCTTTGGTAGATGCCTGCAAATATGCCAATAAGGAAAGAGTTCTTGAGAATGTTGTAAATATCGACAAGGAGTTAAGAAAAGTCGGTATCGAAAATCCATTGATCGCAGTTGCAGCATTAAATCCACACGGTGGAGACAATGGACTCTTTGGAACAGAAGAAATCGATGAATTAAAACCGGCAGTGGAAGCTGCACAGGCTTTGGGAATCAATGCTGTGGGACCTTGCCCGGCAGATTCTGTATTTAACATTGGTAAATCCGGAAAATATGATGCAATTTTATCTCTGTATCACGATCAGGGACATATTGCATGTAAGACCTTAGATTTTGAAAAGTCAGTTACATTAACCTTTGGACTTCCGTTTATCAGAAGTTCGGTAGATCACGGAACCGCATTTGATATTGCAGGTAAGGGAATTGCAGGATGTATCAGTATGATAGAGTCTACCAAGGTTGTTTCTGAATATGCAGCGAAAATGCATGATAAAAATAACTAGGAAAGGAGGAAAAAATCCATGCCTAAGATTGGTGCAGTGGCAGATGATTTGACCGGAGCTACTACGACAGGAGTGCTCCTTGCCAGATCAAAGGCGAGAACAGCAGTATTCTTTAATGAGAAAGCAGCAAAAGAAGATAAGAGCGCATCAGAGTTGGATGCGATCTTGGTAAGCAGCAACAGCAGACCTCTTCCGGGAAACGAAGCCTATGAGAGAGTAAGTGCCGCTACAGAGGCGCTTAAAGATATGGGGGTTCAATATTTTTCAAAGCGTATTGACACAACACTTCGTGGTGGCGTAGGCATCGAGATCGACGCTATGATGGATGTAATCGAAAATGATGTGGTTGCAGTGGTTGTGCCTGCAATGCCTCAGTCTAGACGAATCCTGGTAGGTGGATATTCCGTGATTGACGGAGTGGCTCTTGTGAATACTCCTGTTGCTCAGGATGTAAGAACACCGGTATATGAAAATTATGTTCCAAAGCTTTTAAATGGGCAGAGCAGAAGAAAAGTGGGAAGTGTTACTTTGGAGCATGTTTTACACGGAGTGGTATCCATCCAACGAGCACTTAAGGAAGTGCGTCAAGCAGGAAATGAAATTATTGTTGTAGATGCTATTACTATCGATGATGTGGAAGCCATTGCTCAGGCATGTGTAAACCTGAGATGGAATGTTTTGGCAGTAGATCCGGGTCCCTTTACCGCAAAGCTTGCCTATGTGAGAGGTCTGGTTGGTTTGGAAGAACCAAATATACCGGAAGGTACAGCGGATGGTACAGGGAAAACCGTATTGATCGCAGCAGGATCAGCTACACCGGTAACTAAGCGTCAGATGGAAATCTTATGTGAGGATGAAAGACATGTAAGAATTCCTGTAGAGCCGATTCCGTTGATCAACGGTGGAGAGGAAGCGGTAGCGGAAGTAAAAAGAGCCATTGCCTCAGCACTTGAAGTGCTTGAAAATGGCACACCTAGAGCTATTCTTCTAGAGACAGCCCTTCATGGACCGATTTTAAATCTGAAGCAGGAAGATGAAAAACGGGACTATGTAGAGGGTATGAGTGCAGAACGTATCAATGGTGGATTAGGAGCCATTGTTGCCGGAATCCTTGATCAAGTGGAGAGGGAACGAATTGCCGGAATTTACACCACAGGTGGAGATACTATGGTAAATGTATGCTTCCAGTTGGGAGTACAGTGCTTGGAAGTTGTGGATTACGTAATCGCACAGACCGATGTTGGCCGTATGGTAGGAAAATACCAGGGTATGCCGATTGTTGGAAAGGGCGGACTTACCGGTAATGACCACACCGCACTGGATATTGTGGATCGTCTCTTTAGGGAGGCCACAAGAGAGAGTTAAAGGAGGAGAAAATGGGAGAAACAAAAGAAGCAAAAAAGGAGTTGGATCTTGATCTTTTAAATAAAATCAAAGCATTACCTGGAGGACTTGTTATTGTTCCGTTGGTACTTGCCGTAATCTTGGCAACCATCTGTCCGCAGGTATTTCAGATCGGTGGATATGTAACTGCACTTTTTTATGACGGAAACTCCGCAATGATGGGATTTTTCCTGATTATCTGTGGTTCTGCTATTAATGTAAGACAGGTTGGATTGCCTCTTTATAAAGGTGTAACTATGACGGCTATGAAATTTGCCCTTGGTGTAGCTATGGGTATGTTGGTAGGAGCCCTGTGCGGCGATGCCGGAATTTTGGGACTTACACCATTTGTAATTATTGCAGCCATCACAAACTCCAATAGTTCCCTTTATATTTCATTATCATCACAGTTTGGTAATGCATCAGATACCGGAGCGATTTCTATTTTGTCATTGAACGATGGACCGTTCTTTACTTTGATCGCTCTTGGAGCAACAGGATTAGCTTCTATTCCTTTAGATAAGTTGATTGCTACTTTAGTTCCGCTTTTAATCGGATTCATTTGGGGAAATGTAGATGGTGGATTTAGAAAGGCCTGTGCGACAGCTCAGCCGATCGTAACCTTCTTCATGACAATTTCTATTGGATCTAAGACAGATATTAAGACAATTATTACAGCTGGAGCTTCAGGTATTGTACTTGGACTTGTATCAGCTGCAACAGCAGTAATCTTCTTCTTCGTATTTAATCTTATTTTACCGAAGAAGGAAAGAAATGCAATGGGTGCTGCAATCGGTACCACTGCACTGAACTCAGCTATGACTCCGGCAGCCGTAGCAGAAGCGGATCCGACGATGGAGCAATATGTAGATATGGCAACAGCACAGTGTGCGACTGCGTCTATTATTACCTTGTTCCTGTGTCCGTTTATTGTAGCATTCTTTGATAACTATATGAGAAAACACAAAAAAGGTATTTACTCACCGGAAGGATGGGCTGCAAGTCAGGTGGCTTAAGCTCTTTGAAAGTAAAAAGATGGATGTCGGGATCTTCAATGGATCCTGGCATTCTTATTAGAAGGTTAATTAAGGACAGAATAAAAAGATTTAACAAAGATTGGAGATGAGGGAGTAAGTGATGAAAATAGCCGTGGAAGTAAAAATGAAGGCGGAATATATATATGATCTGCTATTGTTTCATACCTATTCAAAATTTTCGGGATTCATGATCAACCTGGTAGGGCTTACGGTGATCATTATCGGAGGATGGAGATTAAAAGGTGGAGAAATTACTTTGGCTCAGTGTTTTATTTATTTGCTGGTAGCTGCATTGATTCTTTCATTTACTCCATTGACATTAAAAATGCGCTCCAAGAAGATGATGAAAAATCCGAAATATAAGAATGTTATACAATACTCCTTTGATGGCGATGGCATTGAGGAAGTGATTGGGGAAGCTAACAACAGTTATGCCTGGAGTCAGGTCCAAAAGGCCATTGCCACTCCAAAGGATATTGCATTCTATGTTGGGGAGGATGCAGCATTGATTGTTCCGAAAGAAAGCTTTGGGGAAAACTTTATGCCGGTGATGAAATTGATTGCAGAGAACCTGACAAGAGACAAAATTTATATTCGTTAAGATAATCAGTAACTGGTGTTTATAAAATTTATGAAAGTGTAGTAGAAAGGAAGTATTATTATGAAACTTGCATTTGGTTGCGATCCTAACGCAGAGAGCTTTAAACAGGAAATGATTGAATTTGTAAAAGGTTTAGGACATGAGGTGGTAGATTTCGGAAGCGAAGATGTGATCTATGCGCATGTTGCAACAAAGGTTGGAGAGGCTGTGGCAGCAGGTGAATGCGAGAGAGGAATCCTCTTTTGCGGAACCGGAATCGGTGTTATGTTGGCAGCTAACAAAGTAAAGGGAGCTTATGCTGCTAATATAACAAATGTTTACTCCGCAAAGAGAGCTTGCCTTAGCAATGATTGCAACATTATTACTTTGGGATCTCAGGTTACAGGAAATATGCTGGCAAAAGAACTTATTGCTGCATATTTGGATTGTACTTATGAGTATAATGAGCGCTCAGGTAAAAAAGTAGATGCCATCCATGATTATGAGAAAGAGGTATGTAAATAACATGAAGAAGTTATATTTTGGAACCAATTTAAAAATGTATAAGGACATGGCTATGACCAGAGAATATCTGACAAAATTGGCAGAGAATACCAAGGATATCAGCCGTGAAGAGATTGAGCTTTTTGTAATACCTTCCTATACATCTCTTCCTACAGCAGTAGACAGTGTGAGTCAGGATATTGTGAAATTGGGAGCCCAGAATATGTGCTGGGAAGAACAGGGACAGTTTACGGGAGAAATCAGCCCATTGATGCTGCGGGAATTAAATCTTTCTTTAGTTATGATCGGTCATTCCGAGAGAAGACATGTCTTTGGTGAAACCGATGAGATGGAGAATAAAAAAGTTCTTTGTGGATTAAATCACGGATTTACAACTCTTCTGTGTATCGGTGAGACCGGTGAGCAAAAAGATGCAGGAATCAGCGATGAGACTTTGAGAAGCCAGCTAAAGATCGGACTTATGGGAGTGACAAAAGAGCAGACAAAAAAACTGTGGATCGCTTACGAGCCGGTGTGGGCCATCGGAGTTAATGGAAAACCTGCCAGCACAGAATATGCCAGGGAGAAACATTTAGTGATCCGTCAGTGTCTGCAGGAACTTTTTGGAGAAGAGGCAGGCGCAGAAATCCCGATTTTCTATGGCGGAAGTGTCAATCCCGGAAATGCCAATGACTTGATCGCTCAGGAAAATATTGACGGACTGTTTACAGGAAGAAGTGCCTGGGAGGCAGATGCCTTCGATAAACTCATTCGAGATGCCATGGAGTCGGCAAAGACAGCAGGAAAGTAGAAAAACCTACATATAAAAATACAAAATAAAATACACAAAATAAAAATTTGATAATACAATTGCGCAAAGTGCAATGCAATGCTATAATGTTCCCAAATGAGTGAAAACATTTTAAGGAGGAACATGATATGAAACATGTAAAGACATTAAATACACAGACATTAAACAACAACTTAAAGAAGAGCGGTTGTGGCGAGTGCCAGACATCCTGTCAGTCCGCATGCAAGACTTCTTGTACAGTTGGTAACCAGACTTGCGAGCAGAAGAAATAAGTTCTGAATGTTTGTGATAAACGAACGTGCATACGCGAGAGTTCCAGTTTGTTTGGAACTCTCTTTTGCTGTTTACAGATTTTTACTAAAAAAATAAGAAAGGGGAATCATTTTGATTCATCAATATAAAAACAACGGATATAATATCGTTTTGGATGTATATAGCGGTGCGGTTCACGTGGTAGATGATCTTTGCTATGATGTGATCGAAGTGCTGAATTCCAAGGATACTGAGCCTACAGTAGAAAGCCTTGAATCCGAAGATGCAAAAAAAGAGATCTTAGAAAAATTGTCAGATCGCTATGAAACGACAGATCTTTTAGATGCACTGGAGGATGTGACAGAGCTTACGAAGCAGCGGGCACTTTTCTCTAAGGATATTTATGAAGGCATGATCGATGTGGTAAAGAAGCAAAAGACCGTAGTAAAGGCTCTTTGTCTTCATATTGCTCACGATTGTAACCTGGCTTGTAAATATTGCTTTGCCGAGGAAGGTGAGTACCACGGAAGAAGAGCTCTTATGAGTTATGAAGTTGGTAGGAAGGCATTGGACTTTTTGATTGCTAATTCCGGCAACAGACACAACCTGGAAGTGGATTTCTTTGGCGGAGAGCCGCTTATGAACTGGCAGGTGGTGAAGGATTTAGTGGCTTACGGTAGAGAGCAGGAGAAGATTCATGATAAGCATTTTCGTTTTACTCTCACTACCAACGGCGTATTACTAAATGATGAGATTCAGGAATTTTTAAATAAAGAAATGGACAATGTGGTAATCAGCTTAGACGGCCGTAAGGAGATCAATGATCAGATGCGTCCTTTCAGAAATGGAAAGGGAAGCTATGATCTGATCGTGCCGAAGTTCCAGAAGTTAGCGGAAAGCCGTAACCAGGAGAAGTACTACATCCGTGGGACTTTTACAAGAAATAATTTAGATTTCGGACAGGATATTCTTCATTTTGCAGATCTTGGTTTTAAGCAGATGTCCATCGAACCGGTGGTTGGAGAAGAGACAGATCCCTATGCCATCAGAGAGGAAGATCTTCCACAGATCATGGAGGAATATGACCATCTTGCTCAGATGATGATTCAGAGAGAGAAAGAGGGAAAAGGTTTTAATTTCTTCCACTTTATGATAGACTTAGACGGTGGTCCGTGTGTTTACAAACGTATGTCAGGATGCGGCTCCGGAACAGAGTACCTGGCTGTAACACCATGGGGAGATTTATATCCTTGTCATCAATTCGTGGGACAGGAAGATTTCCTTATGGGAAATGTGGATGAAGGAATTGTGAAGCCTGAGATTGCAGACGATTTCCGTAACTGTAATGTATATTCCAAAGAAAGTTGTCGAGATTGTTTTGCAAAATTCTATTGCAGTGGTGGATGTATGGCAAATTCCTACAATTTTAACGGAACCATTCACGGTACCTATGATGTGGGTTGCCAGATGCAGCGTAAACGTGTGGAATGCGCCATCATGATGAAAGCTGCCTTGGCAGATGCCTAGAGATTGTTTTAGAATAGGCGTAGACATCAATAAAAGCAATAGAGAGGATATTTATCATGAAAAAAAGAAAAAGTATCGTTGCTCTCTTACTGACGGTGGTAATCCTGGTTGCTCTTGGATTTACTACTATTGTAGGATGGGGCAGTGGAAACACCGGTGCTATGAGCAATATCAAGCTTGGACTTGATCTTGCAGGCGGTGTCAGCATTACCTATCAGGTAAAGGATGAAGATCCTACTGCTGAGGAAATGGCAGATACCATTTACAAGCTTCAAAAGCGTGTGGAGCAGTATAGTACAGAGGCCAGTGTTTATCAGGAAGGTGATGACCGTATCAATATTGAGATTCCTGGTGTAACCGATGCCAATGCGATCTTAGATGAGCTCGGAAAGCCGGGTTCCCTTTCCTTCCAGACAGAGGACGGGGAGACGGTTATTACCGGATCTGATATTAAGACTGCTTCGGCTCAGACCGGGCAGGATGATATGGGTAATAAGGAATACTCTGTAGAATTGGTATTAAATGATGAAGGTACCACCAAGTTTGCAGAGGCTACAGCTGCAAATATTGGAAAGCAGATTTCTATTATCTATGATGAGAGCGTGATTTCAGCACCTACGGTTCAGGCTGAGATTGACGGAGGTACCGCATATATCACCGGTAACTTCACCTATGAAGAGGCGGAGAATCTTGCTTCTACGATCCGAATCGGTGGATTAAAGTTAGAGCTTGAAGAATTACGTTCCAACGTTGTAGGTGCTCAACTGGGTGAGAAGGCAGTAAGTACCAGTTTAGAGGCCGGTGCCATTGGACTTGCCATTGTATTCTTATTTATGTGCTGGGTATATTTACTTCCGGGACTTGCTTCTGGTTTGGCACTTTTAATCTACACAGAGATTGTTCTTGTGATTTTAAATGCCTTTGATGTCACCCTTACCTTGCCGGGTATTGCCGGTATTATCTTGAGTATAGGTATGGCGGTAGATGCTAATGTTATTATCTTTGCCCGTGTCCGTGAGGAGATGGCAAAGGGCCGTAGCGTTAAGAATGCCTTGAAGGATGGATTTTCTAAAGCTCTTTCAGCTATCGTGGATGGTAACGTTACAACCTTGATTGCAGCCGTTGTGCTTTGGGTTAAGGGATCCGGTACTGTTAAAGGATTTGCCCAGACATTGGGAATTGGTATCGTAGTTTCTATGTTCTCAGCCCTGGTAATCACTCGTATGATCATCTTTGCATTCTATGGTATTGGTCTTAAGAGTGACAAGCTTTACTACAAACCTAAGAAGAAAGAGACTAAGACCATCAACTTCCTGGGTAAGAAGAACGTATTTTTTGCAATTTCTCTTGCAGTAATCATTGCAGGATTTGCAGTTATGGGTGTGAACGGCTCTAAGGGAAATGGAGCTTTTGCATACAGCCTTGAGTTCTCCGGTGGTACATCTACCAATGTAACCATGGATAAGGAGTATACCCTTGAGGAGATCGATGAGCAGATCGTTCCGGTTGTGGAAGAAGTGACCGGAGATAAGAATGTTCAGATTACAAAGGTTGCAGACAGCAATCAGATCATCATTAAGACTAAGACCTTAGATCTTGATCAGAGAGAAGCCTTGAATCAGGCGATGGCAGATGATTTTGGCGTAGATGAAAGCACGATTACAGCAGAGAATATCAGTTCTACTGTAAGTAGTGAGATGAGACAGGATGCAGTAGTAGCAGTGCTTCTTGCAGCAGTCTTCATGCTTCTGTACATCTGGTTTAGATTCAAAGATATCCGTTTTGCAACCAGTGCTGTTGCTGCATTATTGCATGATGTCTTGGTAGTGGCAGCCTTCTATGCTGTTTCAAGAATCTCTGTAGGTAATACCTTTATTGCATGTATGCTTACGATTGTAGGTTATTCTATCAATGCAACCATCGTCATCTTTGACCGTATCCGTGAGGAGATGCAGTTGCAGGGCAGAATCACTGATCTGGCTGATCTGGTAAATAAGAGTATTACACAGACTTTGACAAGAAGTATTTATACTTCTCTTACAACTTTTGTTATGATCGCTGTACTCTTTGTTATGGGAGTAAGTTCCATCCGTGAATTTGCTGCACCTCTTATGGTAGGTGTTGTTTGCGGTGGATATTCTTCTGTATGTGTCACAGGTGCTTTGTGGTATGTGATGAAGACAAAGATCGTAAAGAAACAGCCGGTAGAGAATAAAAAGAATAAGAAAAAGAAATAAATCATAGAAATGATTTGGATAAGATTCCCTGGGAGGCGGGCTTATGAGCTGGTTTCCTGGGGGATTTTTTTGTGTAATTTTGGTTTGATAGGAAATTTCGATGGATAAGAGAGCGTTCTGGTTTTATAATAGAAGGCATTACGGACAGTATTTAAAAATATATAAAAGTTGCCGGAAAGGAATAATAAATAGCGCATGGAAAATTGGGTAATTACTAGAAAAGGCGGAGATTTTGGTGCCATAGGGGAAAAGTTCCATATTAGTCCCAGACTTGCCTGTTTGATTCGTAACAGAGATGTAGTGGGAGATGAGGAGATTGAAAATTATCTAAATGGAAGTCTTACAGATCTTCAGGATGCCATGTTGATGAAGGGCATGAACCAGGCGGTGGATATTTTAAAAGAGAAGATCCAGGAAGGAAAATCCATGCGGGTAATCGGAGATTATGATATCGATGGAATCAATGCAACTTATATTCTTGTAAATGGATTGGAACACTTGGGCGGCAAGGTGGATTATGACATACCTGATCGAATTACCGATGGATATGGCTTAAATGAGGAGCTTATAAAAAGAGCTTACCGGGATGGCGTTGATACCATCATTACCTGTGACAATGGAATTGCCGCCAGCGATGAGATTGCCTATGGAAAAGATCTTGGCATGACCATGATTGTCACCGATCACCATGAGGTGCCGTTTACAGAGATCGAGGGGGAAAAGGAGTATCATTTGCCTGAAGCAGATGCGGTAGTGGATCCGAAACAGCCGGGGTGTGAGTACCCTTATAAGGAACTTTGTGGGGCAGCTATTGCCTATAAGGTAATTGAAGTGCTTTGCGATGCCATGGGAAGAGACTCCGAAGATTTTGATTATTTAATCGAAAATGTGGCGGTGGCTACTGTGGGAGATGTGGTGGATCTTACAGGGGAGAACCGTATTTTTGTAAAAGAAGGCCTGGAGATGCTCTCTAGAACCCACAATCTTGGAATGCAGGCGCTTATTAAAGCTCAAAATCTTTCGGATGCGAAGAAAATTTCGGCTTATCATATTGGATTTGTATTGGGTCCTTGTATGAATGCCAGCGGAAGATTAGACACTGCCAAGCGTTCCCTGGAGCTTTTGACAGCGGATAATGCGCTGGATGCTCAGATGCTTGCTAAGGAGCTGGTAGCTTTAAATGACAGCAGAAAAAGTATGACGAATCAGGCTGTGGATGCGGCAGTGGAGATGGTAGAACAAACGGATCTTAAAGAAGATAAAGTTCTGGTGATTTATCTTCCGGAATGCCATGAAAGCATCGCAGGAATCGTGGCGGGAAGAATTCGTGAGACCTTTTATAAACCGACTCTGGTGGTGACAAAAGCCAGCGAGGGACTAAAGGGATCAGGAAGATCCATCGAAGCCTATCATATGTATGAGGAAATTAATAAATGCAAAGATCTTTTGACGAAGTTTGGCGGACACAAGATGGCGGCAGGCTTTTCTCTAAAAGAAGATCGCCTGGAAGAGTTTCGCAGGAAATTGAATGAACAGTGCACGCTGTCAGAAAAAGATTTGATGGAAAAAGTAGTGATCGATATGGTGCTTCCCTTTAGCTGCGTTACGGAGGAGTTTGTGGAAGAACTAGAACGCTTAGAACCTTTTGGAAAAGCGAATCGAAAGCCGGTATTTGCCTTAAGGCAGGTGCGGATCTTAGAGGGAAGGATTTTAGGAAAAAATCAGAATGTATTAAAGCTAAAGCTTTTAGACGCAGAGGGGACGATAATCGACGGAATGAGATTTGGAGATATCCAGGGGTTTTTAGAGGCGATAGATGAAAAGCATGGAATCGGAAGCACTGAGGAATTGCTGTCAGGACGTATGAGAGAAAAAAATATAACCATGGATATTACTTATTATCCGGAAATAAATACCTTCCGAGGAATCGTAACGCCCCAGGTGATCATTACCCATTATCGTTAGAAAAATCTGTTTGTAGGGGTGAACCACATTTTTGTTTGAAAAACCTGTAGGGGAATGTTATACTTAGGATTAGATTTTAAATGCTTTAAATAAGAAGTTAAAAATGATAGATGGGAGATAGAGTTATGAAGCCATTGGAAGAGTATGTTAGAAGTATTCCGGATTTTCCAGAACCGGGAATTATTTTTAGAGATGTAACATCTGTGCTTCAGGATGCGGATGGTTTGCAGTTGTCCATTGATTCTATGCAAGAGACCTTAGAAGGACTGGACTTTGACTTGGTTTTGGGCTCGGAATCCAGAGGATTTATTTTTGGAATGCCTATTGCTTACAACATGCATAAACCATTTATTTTAGTTCGCAAGGCCGGTAAACTTCCGTGTGAAACTGTTTCTGCGGAGTATGATCTTGAGTATGGCACAGCTACCATTGAGATTCATAAGGATGCAATCAAACCGGGACAGAAGGTAGTAATTGTAGACGATCTTATGGCTACAGGTGGAACTACAGAAGCCATCATTAAGCTGGTGGAACGTTTAGGCGGAGAGGTCGTAAAGTGCGTCTTTTTGATGGAACTTGCAGGCCTTAAAGGAAGAGAAAAACTGGATGGATATGATGTTTCATCGGTAATTATTTATCCGGGAAAATAATTAAGCAACAATAAAAATGTTTCGGAGCATCTTCATTTGATGATTCGGAACATTTTCGCAATCATTAGGACTTGAGAATTAGGAATGAGAAACGAGAAGGAGGCAATGGGATGTCTGATAAAAAGTTCCAGGAAATGATAGATGACCGTATAATACCTCAGGCAGTTACTTCGGATTTGATGAAAGGGTTAGAAGTTAAGGATGGGCATGCCATCAAGGATCAGAAGGACTATGAGGATCCGGAAAAATTATATGACATGTTGATCGCCCGTATCAGGAAATATCACCCTTCTACCGATGTATCCATGATTCGCAAGGCCTATGAACTTGCAAAGTCTGCCCATGGAGATCAGTGCAGAAAGTCGGGAGAGCCGTATATTATTCATCCTTTGTGGGTAGGAATCATCCTGGCAGAACTGGAGATGGATAAGGAGACTATCACTGCAGGCCTTCTTCATGATGTGGTGGAAGATACCGATTATACGGAAGAAGATATTAAGCGAGAATTTGGTGAGGAAGTAGCACTCTTGGTTGACGGTGTTACAAAACTTGGACGTTTGTCATATTCCTCAGATAAGTTGGAACTTCAGGCAGAGAATCTTCGTAAGATGTTTCTTGCCATGGCAAAGGATATTCGTGTCATTATTATTAAGCTGGCGGACCGTCTTCACAATATGCGTACCCTTCAGTTTATGACACCGGCCAAGCAAGAGGAAAAGTCCAAAGAGACTATGGACATTTATTCTCCGATTGCTCAGAGGCTTGGTATTTCTAAGATCAAGACAGAGTTAGATGATTTATCATTAAAATATTTAAAACCGGATACCTTTTTTGATCTGGTAGAGCAGATTAATGCCAGAAAGACAGAAAGGGAAGAGTTCGTGCAGCAGATTGTGGACGATGTATCGGGCTATATGAAGGAGGCGGAGATTCCCTGTGAAGTCAATGGCCGTGTGAAACATTTCTTCAGTATTTATAAGAAGATGGTGAATCAGGATAAGGCAGTGGATCAAATTTACGATCTTTTTGCGGTTCGTATTATTGTAGAGTCTGTGAAGGATTGCTATGCGGCCTTGGGTGTGATCCATGAGAAATATACTCCGGTTCCTGGACGCTTTAAGGATTATATTGCCATGCCAAAGGCTAATATGTACCAGTCACTGCATACCACCCTTATGAGCCCTGTGGGACAGCCTTTTGAGATTCAGATCCGAACCCAGGAGATGCATAAGACAGCGGAATATGGTATTGCAGCCCACTGGAAATATAAGGAATCCAACGACGGACAGAAGAACGTGAAAGCCCAGGAAGAGGAGAAACTTAGCTGGCTTAGACAGATTCTTGAGTGGCAGAGAGACATGTCCGATAACCGGGAGTTTTTAAATTTGATCAAGGGTGATTTGGATCTGTTTAAAGAGGATGTTTATTGCTTTACCCCTCAGGGAGATGTGAAGAATCTGCCGAACGGTTCTACACCGATTGATTTTGCTTACGCGATCCACAGTGCTGTGGGAAATAAGATGGTGGGAGCCAGAGTTAATGGGAAATTGGTAACCATCGATTACAAGATCCAAAACGGAGATCGTATTGAGATCCTTACCTCTCAAAATTCAAAAGGCCCAAGCCGTGATTGGTTAAATATTGTAAAGAGTACCCAGGCAAAGAACAAGATCAACCAATGGTTTAAGAAAGAGTTTAAAGAAGAAAATATTGTCCGAGGCAAAGAGCTTATAACCAACTATTGTAAGAGCAAGGGAATTAATGCTACAGATATTATGGTGACAAAATACCAGGATATCGTACAGCGAAAGTATGGATTTAAGGACTGGGATGCGGTACTTGCTGCTATCGGCCATGGTGGCTTGAAAGAAGGCCAGGTGGTAAACCGTCTGGTTGAAGAGTATGGCAAGGAGCACAAACAGGAGATTACCGATGAGGTTATCCTAGAGAAGGTGGCAGAGGCCAGCAAGAATAAGGTGCATATTGCCAAGTCAAAGAGTGGTGTGATTGTCAAGGGTATTGATGATATGGCAGTTCGTTTTTCCAGATGCTGTAGTCCGGTGCCCGGAGATGAGATCGTAGGATTTGTAACCAGAGGTCGTGGAATGACCATTCACCGGACGGACTGTGTCAATATGATTCATTTGACGGAAGCGGAGAGAGCCCGCTTGATTCCCGTAGAATGGGAAAGCGATGAGGCGGAAAAAAGCGGGGGACAATATCTGGCAGAAATTAAAATATTCGCCAATGACAGACAGGGACTTCTTATGGATATTTCCCGTATCTTCACAGAGAATGAAATGGATGTAAAATCTTTGAATGTAAGAACCAGCAAGCAGGGAACCGCAACTATTGATGCAGGATTTATTGTTCATGGAAGAGAAGAGCTTAATAAGGTGATCGATAAGCTCAGACAGGTTGGCGGAATTTTGGATATTGAAAGGACAACAGGCTAAGACTATGAAAATAGAACGTTTTGTAATGGGATCTGTGGGGACCAATGTTTATCTGATTATCAACGAGGAGACCATGGAGACGGTAGTGGTGGACCCGGGAGATTGTCCTGAGAGATTTTTAAATCACCTGGAGGAAGATGGGCTGAAAGTCGTAGGAGTTTTATTAACCCATGGTCATTATGATCATATTTTGGGAATCGAGAAGCTTCGTGTGCATTATCCGGTTCCGGTTTTTGCCCATGAGGCGGAAGAAGCTCTGTTAAATGATGCAAGAATGAATCTTTCTGCTATGACGGGAGAATCCTGCGTGGTGAAAGATGTTACCTATGTAAAAGATGGACAGACTTTAAAGATGGCAGGCTATGACTTTTTGGTACTTCATACTCCGGGACATACACCGGGAGGATGCTGTTATTATGTGGCTTCCGAGAAGATCCTTATTAGCGGTGATACACTTTTTTGTGCTTCTGTTGGAAGAACGGATTTTCCGGGAGGAAGCATGTCAGATTTGATTCGGGGAATCAAGGAGAAGCTTATGGTACTTCCGGATGGGGTGCAGGTTTTGCCCGGCCACATGGAAGATACTACCATTGGATATGAGAAAACACACAATCCGTATTTGTAAATATCTTATTTTAGATAGGATGAAGGAGATTGATTTGTGATAGAGATTATTTGTAAAGAAGAAAAATATTCCTATAACGCATATCATATGACGAAGGCTTTTTATCCATCCGAAGAGATTTGCTCTCGGGTGGAGGAAAAAGCCTCTAATTTTGCTAAGGAGAATTCAGAAGCTTATGTTCAGGTGCTGTTTGAAGACGGAGATTCTATTGTTATCAGACCGGTTCTTGAAAAGAATGATGGAAACGAAGCGATTGATAAGCATTCGATCGATCGAGAACTCTATCAAGCTCTGGAAAATAAAACGCATAAAACACTGGCCTGGGGAATGCTCTTAGGTATTCGTCCGACAAAACTTGCTATGGCAAAACTTGAGGAGGGAATGACGGAGGAAAAATTTATTCCCTGGTTTCAGGAAACCTCCCTGGTGAGTGAAAAGAAAGCAAATTTAGCATGGAAGATTGCAAAAAGAGAAAAGAATCTCTTAGAACAGCTGGATTATAAAAACGGATATAGTCTCTATGTAGGTATCCCTTTTTGTCCTACAGTATGTAGCTACTGTTCTTTTAGTTCCGGGGCTTTATCTGCCTGGAATCATAAGGTGGAGGATTATGTAGATGCCCTTTGTAAGGAACTAAAGTTTATTGGCAGTGTGTCAAAGGACAAGCATTTAAATACCATTTACATGGGCGGAGGAACACCTACTACCTTAACCGGAGAGCAACTGGATAAAGTTCTTACTGTAATAGAGGAGAATTTTTCTTTTGAACATTTATTGGAATATACGGTGGAGGCCGGAAGACCTGATAGCATCACCAAAGAAAAGTTCCGGGTATTAAGAAATCATGGCATCAGCCGAATTTCCATTAATCCTCAGAGTATGCAGCAAAAAACCCTGGATGCCATAGGAAGGCGCCATTCGGTGGAATCGGTGAAAGAGGCATTTTATCTGGCAAGAGAGATGGGTTTTGAGAATATCAACATGGATATTATTGCAGGACTTGCAGAAGAAACTTTGGAAGACATGGAAGATACCTTAAGACAGATCGAAAAATTAGGTCCTGATAATCTTACGGTCCATTCCCTGGCTATTAAACGGGCGGCGAAAATGGGGCAGCAGTTTCAGGAAAATCGAACAAGATTTCAGGATAAAACCCAGGTGATCGAAGCTATGATCGATGCTGCAAGAGATGCGGCGGCTCGCATGGATATGGAACCTTATTATTTATACAGGCAGAAAAATATCGCCGGGAATTTCGAGAATGTGGGATATGCAAAGGTTGACAAAGCAGGAATATACAATATACTGATTATGGAAGAAAAACAATCCATTATAGCGGCGGGAGCCGGAGCTACCACAAAGATTGTGTTGGATCACAAGGTGCCGGCGCCGGGAAGTAAGCGAGGCAAGATGACCAGTTTGATCCGTTTGGATAATGTGAAGGCCATCGATGCTTATATAGACCGGGTGGATGAGATGATAGAACGTAAAGGAGAATGGTTATGGCATTAAAGAAGAAACCAGTGACAGGTATGAAGGACATGATGCCTCAGGAGATGGAGATCCGTGATTATTTGATCGGACTCATTAAAGAGACATATAAAACCTTCGGTTTTCAGTCTATGGAGACTCCCTGTGTAGAGCATATTGAAAATCTTTGCAGTAAGCAGGGAGGAGATAACGAGAAGCTGATCTTCAAGATCATGAAACGTGGAGAGAAGCTTAAAATCCAGGAAGCCAAGGAGGAAAACGATCTGGCAGATGGCGGACTTCGCTATGATCTTACCGTTCCTCTTGCAAGATATTATTCCAATCATGCCAACGAATTGCCTTCTCCTTTTAAGGCATTACAGATTGGAAATGTATGGAGAGCAGATCGTCCACAGAGAGGACGTTTTCGCCAGTTTATGCAATGTGACATTGATATCTTAGGTGAGGGAAGTAACTTAGCAGAGATCGAGCTGATTCTTGCTACTACTGCAATGCTTGGAAAACTCAATTTTAAGAATTTCACCGTATGCATTAACGACCGTAATATCTTAAAATCTATGGCTGCCTACAGCGGATTTAAAGAGGAAGACTATGATGAAGTTTTCATTATCTTAGATAAGATGGATAAAATTGGTGTAGAAGGTGTTGCATCTGAGCTTCAGGACATGGGATACGAGAAAGAGAATGTAGATACCTACCTGAAACTATTTGATGAGGTGGCAAAGGATGCCTCAGGAGTTCGCTATTTGAAAGAAAAATTAGGAGATTTCCTCTCAGATGAGACCGCAGACGGACTGGAGATGATTATGTCCAGCGTGGAGGCTGCAAAAGAGTGCGAGTTCCGGCTGAAATTTGATCCAACCTTAGTAAGAGGACAGTCTTACTATACAGGAACCATTTTTGAAGTCACCATGGATGACTTTGGAGGTTCTGTAGCAGGTGGCGGACGTTATGATAAGATGATCGGAAAGTTCACAGGTCAGGATACCCCGGCTTGCGGATTCTCTATTGGATTTGAGCGAATCGTTATGCTGCTTTTGGAAAATGGCTATGAGATGCCAAGCAAGAAAGAAAAGAAGGCATATTTGTTAGATAAGAAATTAGATAAGGATGGAATGCTTGAAGTCCTTTCTAAGGCAAAGGCTGACCGTGAGAGTGGAAAACAGGTGCTGATCGTGAAGATGAAGAAGAACAAAAAGTTCCAGAAAGAACAGCTTATGCAAGAAGGCTATGAAGAAATTATAGATTGTTATGCAGACTAATAGGAAATAATATTATTAGCAGGCTTAAACATCGAGATGAAGGAGATAATAGATTATGGCAGAGTCAATGCAGGGATTAAAAAGAACTCACAGATGTGGGGAGTTATCTGCAGCAAATGTTGGAGAAACAGTAACCATCATGGGATGGGTACAAAAGAATCGTAACAAAGGTGGATTGGTTTTCGTTGACGTAAGAGACCGTTCCGGTATCATTCAGGTGGTATTTGAGGAAGGATCCTCAGATGCAGCGCTGATCGAGAAGGCAGCAAAGCTTCGTTCCGAATATGTAGTAGCTATCGTAGGAACTGTTGAGAAACGTTCCGGTGCGGTAAATGCAAATATCGCTACAGGAGAGATCGAGGTCGTTCCATCTGAGCTTCGCATTCTTTCTGAGTCAGAGACTCCTCCGTTCCAGATCGAGGAAAATTCCAAGACTCGCGAGGAAGTTCGCTTAAAGTATCGTTATTTGGATCTTCGTAGACCGGACCTTCAGAGAAATCTGATGATGAGAAGTAAGGTTGCTACTCTGACTCGTCAATTTTTAGCTGATGAAGGATTTCTTGAGATCGAGACTCCTATTTTGATTAAAAGTACACCGGAGGGAGCAAGAGACTATTTGGTACCTAGCCGTATCCATCAGGGAGAATTCTATGCACTTCCTCAGTCACCACAGATCTTCAAGCAGTTACTGATGTGTTCCGGATATGACCGTTATTTTCAGATTGCGAAATGCTTCCGGGATGAGGATCTTCGTGCAGACAGACAGCCGGAGTTTACACAGATTGATATGGAGCTTTCCTTCGTAGATGTGGACGATGTTATTGATGTAAATGAAAGACTTCTTGCAAAAATATTTAAAGAGGTTCTTGATGTAGAAGTTTCTCTTCCGATTCAGCGTATGACATG
This sequence comes from bacterium, assembly GCA_963658085.1. GTDB lineage: Bacteria > Bacillota > Clostridia > Lachnospirales > Lachnospiraceae > CAKRJP01. Next base: position 4,843 of record CAVKOU010000005.1, on the reverse strand, counting down.
GCAGGAAGCTATGGACCGTTTTGGTTCTGATAAGCCGGATATTCGTTTTGGTATGGAGCTTCAGAATGTTACAGAAGTTGTAAAAGATGTAGATTTCGTTGTATTTAAAAGTGCCATTGAAAATGGAGGAACTGTTCGTGGTATCAATGCTAAGGGACAGGGAATGATGCCTCGTAAGAAGATTGATAAGTTAGTAAGCTTTGCAAAGGATTACGGCGCAAAGGGCTTGGCTTATGTAGCGATCCAGGAAGATGGAACTGTGAAATCTTCTTTTGCAAAATTTATGACAGAGGATCAGATGCAGGCGCTGATTCAAGCAATGGGTGGAGAAAACGGAGACCTTTTACTCTTTGCGGCAGATAAGAACAAAGTGGTATGGGATGTGCTGGGAGCCCTTCGTTTGGAGCTTGCTCGCCAGATGGATCTCTTAGATAAGAATGAATATAAGTTTTTGTGGATTACAGAATTCCCATTACTTGAGTGGAGTGAGGAGCAGAATCGTTTTACTGCTATGCACCATCCATTTACAATGCCAATGGAGGAGGATCTTCAGTATATTGATTCTGATCCGGGAAGAGTCCGTGCCAAAGCTTATGATATTACCTTAAACGGAAATGAGATTGGTGGCGGTAGTGTCCGTATCTTTGATCAGGATATTCAGAAGAAGATGTTTGAAGTATTAGGATTTACTCCGGAGCAGGCAGAGGAACAATTTGGATTCCTTACCAATGCATTTAAGTATGGGGTACCTCCTCATGCAGGATTGGCTTACGGCTTAGACCGTGTCATTATGCTTATGGCTAAGGCTGATAGTATTCGTGACGTTATGGCCTTCCCGAAGGTTAAGGATGCTTCAGATCTTATGACAGAGGCTCCGTCAAGAGTTTCTGAGGATCAGTTAGAAGAATTGGGACTTCAGATAAAAATTACAGAGACAGAAGAAGTTTCGGCAGAATAGTGGTGGATTAAAGGGGCTGTTGCGTTAAGCAACAGCCCTGTTTTTCGGTATACACTAAGAAAACATGTCTGCCTATTAGATATGATGGATTGTTGGATTTTGTTAACTTTTTTGAACTAGTATATGAACATTGTTGTGGTCTTTGAATCAATAGCTTGATTTTATATTTGAGCATAAAAAAACATCTTGCAGTTGCAAGATGTTTCTTAAGAGCGACAGACGGGGTTCGAACCCGCGACCCCGACCTTGGCAAGGTCGTACTCTACCAGCTGAGCCACTGTCGCATGTATTGTGTTGTTTCGTTCTGTGTGTTCCTCAGAACAATGACTACTATACTACAAGAACTAAGAGGTGTCAACAACTTTTTTGAAAAAATTATAAAAAAATTTACTTACTTTTGACAATGCCTTCTTTTGTAAATTACAGGGCGATATGATATACTAACTATCAAACCCTTTGATGGTTTAAAAGAGCAGGTCCGTTGTCCATAGATTGCGGACAAGCTCTTGGCTTTTATAAACATTTGGCTTTGTAATTAGCTGAAGTTAGAGAGAAAGGAATTGAGGTCATGGAAGGAACTAAGACAATAAAAGTAGGTTTGCTGGGACTAGGTACTGTAGGTGGCGGTGTATATAAGTTGATCGAGCGCCAGAAAGAGGAGATGGTTAAGAAGGCGGGAGCTTCTTTGGAAGTATCTAAGATTATGGTACATAATCTGTCAAAGAAGCGTGAGGGAGTAGATGCCTCGCTTCTTACCGATCGCTGGGAGGATATTATAAATGATCCGGAGATTGATATCGTAGTGGAAGTTATGGGAGGCATTGAGCCTGCAAGAACCATTATTTTGGAAGCTCTTCGTCAGGGAAAACACGTGGTAACTGCCAATAAGGATCTGATTGCAGAACATGGTCATGAGCTTCTTGAAACAGCAGAGGAGCATCATGTAGATTTCTTGTTTGAGGCAGCAGTAGCTGGTGGTATTCCAATCATCCGTCCGTTGAAGCAGTGTTTAGCAGCAAATGAGATTGATGAGATTATGGGAATCGTAAATGGAACTACTAATTACATTCTTACTAAAATGTATGAGGAAGGTATGGATTTTGATGAGGCGCTTGCAAAGGCTACAGAGCTTGGATATGCAGAAGCGGATCCTACCGCAGACGTGGAAGGATTAGATGCCGGAAGAAAGCTGGCGATTATGTCTTCCATTGCTTTTCGTTCAAGAGTTACTTTTGCGGATGTATATACAGAAGGAATTACAAAGATTTCTGCAAGAGATATTGATTATGCGAAAGAATTTGATGAAGTGATCAAGTTGTTGGCAGTTGCTCGCAATACAGAGGAAGGTATAGAAGTAGGCGTTTATCCGATGATGCTTCCAAAAGATCATCCTTTGGCTTCTGTAAGAGACTCCTTTAATGCAGTATTTGCCCACGGAGATGCAGTGGATGATGTAATGTTTTACGGAAGAGGAGCGGGAGAATTCCCTACAGCCAGTGCCATTATGGGTGATGTGATTGATGTTATTCGCGATATCAATTACAACTGTACAGGAAGAATTAGCTGTACTTGCTACAAAGAGATTCCGGTGAAGCCGTTTGCAGATGTAAAAAATAAATTTATGTTCCGCATTAAGGTGAAGAATCGTCCGGGCGTATTGGCTCAGATTGCAAGCGTCTTTGGGGTTCATATGGTTAGTATCACTCGTATGGTGCAAAATGAGATCGATGAGAATTATGCAGAGCTTGTTATGGTGACAGAGCAGGTGAAGGAAAGCCAGATGGAGGATGCCTTAGAGCATTTGAAGAATATGCGTGCCATCATAGAAATCAGCAGTGTCATTCGCGAGTATTAAGATCATGAGTGAGCAAGAGATGAATCAGAAGGGGAATCCTTTGGCTACAGAGAGAATTGAGGAATTAATTCCCCGATTTGCAATTCCGGCAATCATCAGTATGTTGGTAAGTTCTCTCTATAACATTGTGGATCAGATTTTTATTGGACAGGGAGTGGGGCTTTTAGGAAATGCGGCTACGAATATCGCATTTCCTATTACCATTGCTTGTACAGCTACGGCTTTGCTTCTGGGTATAGGCAGTGCATCAAATTTTAATTTGTCTTCAGGGGCCGGACAGCAGGAGAAGGCCAATTACTTTGCAGGAAACGGATTGACCCTGCTGGTTATTGGAGGTTTTCTCATTGCAGTCATAGTTCTTGCTTTTTTGAATCCTCTGCTGCAAGTATTTGGCGTTACAGAGGAGATTTTACCTTATGCAAGGGATTATACGGGGATCACGGCATTTGGTATTCCGTTTTTGGTTTTGACTACAGGAGGAAATCACCTGATCCGGGCGGACCGAAGTCCCACTTATTCCATGACATGTATGTTAACAGGAGCTATTTTAAATACTATCTTGGATCCTCTTTTTATTTTTGGATTCGATTTAGGGATTAAGGGAGCAGCCTGGGCTACGGTCATAGGACAGGTGGTATCCGGAATCATGGTAATTATATATTTCCTGAAATTCCGTCATTTGGATCTGAAGTCTAAGATGTTGAAGCCAACCTGGAATAATTTTAGACAGATCCTGTCCCTGGGGATGGCGGCTTGCATTAACCAGATTGCATTGGCATTGGTTCAAATCGTAATGAATAATACTTTAAGGCATTACGGGGCTGCATCCAGCTACGGAAGTGAGATTCCGTTAGCTTGCGTGGGAGTAATTTCCAAAGTTAACATGGTGTTACTTTCTATTACCATAGGATTAGCTCAGGGCTGTCAGCCTATTTGGGGATTTAACTATGGGGCACAGAATTATAAGCGGGTAAGAGATACCTACAAATATGCTTTCAAAGTTGCATTTGTGGTTGGAATTTTATTTTTCTTATGTTTTCAATTCTTTCCGCGACAGATTATTAGTATATTTGGAAGTGGAAGCGAAGCGTACTATCACTTTGCGGAACGCTATTTTAGAATTTATATGTTTATGACCTTTGCAAATGGTCTGCATCCGGTAAGTGCCAATTTCTTTACATCCATGGGAAAGGCAAAATTAGGAGCAGTGGTATCTCTTACGAGACAGGTGCTGTTCTTGATTCCGTTGATTATCATTTTCCCGCTTTTTATGGGAATCGATGGAGTTATGTATGCAGGTCCTATCGCAGATGGAACAGCAATTGTTATAGCATTGGGATTCGCATACAGGGAAATGAAAATAATGAAGAAGTATGAAAGTTCAGAAAAGAGAGAGGGAGTCTAATGAAAGAACAAGCGCCTCTGGGATTTAAAATTAAGCAGATTAATAATATTTATGAGAAGGAATTCAATAATCTTCTAAAAAAATTGGGACTTACATCCTCCCAGTGCGCGGTATTGGACTATCTATTTAACAGTAGCGCAGACGAAGTGAACCAGAGAGATGTGGAAAAAGCTCTTTCTTTAAAGAATCCTACTGTTACTGGAATTCTAAAACGCATGGAGGAGAATGGATTTGTATTTATGGCTCCAAGCGTGAAGGATAAGCGGTGCAAAAATATATATCTTACAGAGAAAGCCTATGCGGTTCAAAAGAAAATGGTGGCAGATCGAAAGAAGATTGATCGAAAGCTGACGCTGGGGATGAATAAAAAAGAAGTTGATGGATTTCATAAGATGTTAGATAAGGTTTTGTACAGTATTACGGAACCGTAGCATTTTGATGAAATTACATGATAAGGAAAGGTCTGAGGATGTTGGTAACATATCCTTAGACTTTTTGTTTTTATGACCTTATTTTGTATGGTAAAAGTCGAGTTTTTTGCATGGATTGTACAGATGCAGAAACAATGCGTTTTTTTGAAAAACAGTGTTGACAGCAGGATAGGGGTGTGATAATCTATACAAGC
>CAVKOU010000004.1:20551-104238 GCA_963658085.1 bacterium | reverse complement strand
CTGTTGCACTGGCCTTGGAGTCACCTCCACCGGACGTTATCCGGCATCCTGCCCTATGAAGCCCGGACTTTCCTCACCTGCAGCTTTTCAGCTTATGCAGCCGCGATTACCTGTCTTACTTAACTGTAATACCTTACCATATCTATTGGGAAAATTCAAGGTCTTCGATCAAAGGTCCGAAGTCCGCCGCTGTAGTAGCAAGCTCATCACATCTCTCATTCTGAGGATGTCCTGCATGACCCTTTACCCAAATAAAGCGAATCTCATGAGGCTCCTTCGCCTTCAAAAGCCTCTTCCAAAGATCGATATTTTTCACCGGCTCATTCTTCCCCCGCTTCCAACCTTTACGGATCCAACCGTCGATCCAGTGTTGATTAAAGGCATCTACCAGATACTTTGAATCCGAATAAAGTTCTACCTCACAAGGGCGATTTAAAGCTTCCAGTCCTGCAATGGCAGCCATTAATTCCATACGATTGTTGGTGGTTTTTTTATATCCCTGAGAAAGTTCCTTTGTATGCAATACTCCCTTACTATCAGTATACTCAAGGACCGTTCCATAGCCTCCCGGTCCATCCGGATTTCCTCTGGCCGCACCATCGGTATAAATACGAACAAACATCTTTACGCTTCTCCCTTAATCTGATCTGCAATCTGAATGAACTCCGGCAACAGATTAGAAAGGCTTGCCTCAACTCCCTCTGGAGATTCCGGCAGATTAATAATTAATGAATCCTTCTTAATACCTGCTACCCCACAAAATCCCATATAAGGCTTTCCAATGGCTTTTAACTCTCCTCGAATTGCCTCAGGAATACCGGGAATCTGTTTCTTCACAATGTCTAAAACAGCCTCAGGAGCTACTGCATCGGGAGTGGTTCCTGAACCACCGGTTACAAAAACAAGTTCCGGCAACATGGTCTCGCAGATCTTATCCATCACCGCTGTAAGAACTTTATGATCTAAAGGAAGGGCACGCATAAATACCACATCTAAGTCTGCATCTTCCGCATAATTCTGAATAATCTGTCCAGATTTATTTTCTTTGATTTCTTTGTAGACAGCCGTATCGGCGGTAATAATTGCTACTTTCATGTTCAATGAAAACCTCCTATTAATTACATAATTACTAATATTTACTGTACCACCAGAATACACTGCTGTAAAGAATTCTTCAGCTTTAGATATCAAAAAAGAGCCGATTTCTCGACTCTATAAATCTAAGATAATTTAATACATTGCCTTATGATATAACATCTCAATATCCTTCTGTGTTGACTGTCTTGGATTTACGGCGATATTTCCACTCTTCATTGCATCTACTGCCATCTGTGGAATCTTATCCTCTGTCACTCCTACCTCAGACAAAGATTTTGGTATTCCAAGATCTGCATTTAACTTCTTGATCTCGTCTACTAACATCTGTGGCTTAAAGTCCTGTACAGGCTCTTTCTTTTCGCGAATATAGTTGTAGATTTTCTCATATCTTCCGTGATCAGCCAATGCGTTATATTCTACAATTACCGGAAGCAAAATAGAATTTGCTACTCCGTGAGGCACATTGAAGAATGCACTGACAGGATGTGACATGGCATGTACGTTTCCAAGTCTTGCCCAAGCAAATGCGATTCCTGCAAACATACTTCCTGACATCATTGCGCAGGCTGCTTCCTCATCTTTTCTATTTGCCACAAATCTACGGATATTTCCTCCAATGAGTTCTAATGCTTTCTCTGCCATTGCATCTGAGAATGGAGATGCTGCAAGTGATGTATAAGCTTCCCAAGCATGAATCAGGGCATCAATACCGCAAGAAGCAGCAACTGATGGCGGAGCAGTCATAGCCATCTCTGGATCTAACAGTGCGTATTTCGGCAATAATTCGTAACTGAATACGGTTAATTTATAGTTTCTGGTTGTATCTGTGATTACAGAAAATGCTGTAACTTCACTTCCGGTACCTGCTGTTGTTGGGATTGCAATGATAGGCTCGATAGGTCCCGGTACTAAATGAGCGCCCTCGTAGTCTGTAATAGATCCTCCATATCTTGCCAAAACACCTACAGCCTTGGCAACATCCATAGGACTTCCACCACCTAAGGCAACAATACTTGTTGCTCCGGATTCTTTATACTGCTTTGTAGCTGCATCTACCATATCCACGGTAGGGTTCGCTGCAATATCAACAAATGTTGTAGTCTCAATGCCGGCAGCCTCTACCACATCCTGAACCCTCTTTACAACTCCGATCTTTTCCAATACGGGACCGGAGATGATCATCATCTTCTTAGAACCGCTTTTTTCTAAAAGCTCTGGTAATCTTTTTAAGGATCCCATACCAAATACAATGTCCTGTGGTACGTTAAATGTGTAGTCTTTCATTTTCTTCGTCCTTTCCTTTTAAAGACCTTGGTCTCTGACATAAGAAAGGAGCCATACGAATTCGTATGACTCCTTTGTCCAAGTGGATTGTAGCACTTTTCATTTTTAAATTCAAGCAGTAACAAAACTTTCATTCAGACTTTCTTTCAGACTTTCATCACGGCTTTATCATTATTATTCATTTTCATCCGGCCACTGCAAAGCGGAATGCTCGACTCTTCCATCTCGAAGCATCAATTCATTGACTGCTTCTTTTGGATCTTTCCCTTCAAAGAGTACTTCGTTCACCTTGCTTACGATTGGCATGGAAACGTTATATTTCTCCCCTAATTTTACCGCTGCTTTTGTAGAATAAACGCCTTCCACTACCATGTTTACTTCATCCATGGCTTCCTGCATGCTCTTTCCCTGCCCCATAAGGTATCCTGCTTTACGGTTACGGCTATGAACACTGGCGCAGGTTACAATGAGATCTCCAATGCCCGTAAGCCCGGTAAAGCTTTCGATAGAGCCACCCATCTTTACTCCTAAACGTGCGATTTCTGCGATTCCACGGGTAATAAGGGCCGCCTTTGTATTGTCTCCATATCCCATTCCGTCTGCTACACCTGCCGCAAGAGCAATGACATTCTTAAGAGATCCTCCAAGTTCCATCCCCAACCGATCCGGACTGATATATACACGGAACACATTGTTCATAAAGGCTTGCTGTAAATACTGGGCAGTCTTCTTTGTAGTCGCGCCAATGACTACACTGGTAGGAAGGCCACGGCCTACTTCCTCTGCGTGACTTGGCCCTGAAAGGACAGCTACATCTGCCTGTGGAAGTTCCTCCTCAATCTGCTGTGACAAAGTCATAAGGGTAGATTCTTCGATACCCTTGGATACATCTACAAGAATCTGTCCTTCGGCTACATAAGGCTTCATATTGCGGGCTGTCAATCGCGTATGGACAGATGGCACTGCCATTACTACAAAATCTTTTCCTTCGATGGCTTCCTTCATATCAGAGGTAAATTTCATATCCTCAGGAAGTTTAACTCCTGGCAATTTGCTGGTATGTTCTCTCTTCTCCCTCAGCATTAAAACTTCCTTCTCATTGTAGGACCAGACTGTTACATCATGTCCATTGCTATGGAGAAGGATTGCCAAAGCAGTTCCCCAACTTCCAGCTCCCATAATACCTACATTTGCCATAGTTTTCTCCTTTAAAATATCTTTCTTGCTTTATTATTTATTTATCTTTCTTGCTCTTTCCAATGCTAAACTTATTCTCTGTTCCGGATAGCAACCGTTTAATATTAGCTTTATGCTTATAAAATGCAGAAATCATAAGAAGTCCGGCAATCACATACATCTCGATGAGCCCCGAGGATGTCACAGCATAGCCACCCATGTGACCATATACCAAAACCTCAATAAAATACAGGGTTGCCACCACAAGGGATCCCAAAGACACATATCTGGTAGTTGCCACAATCAGGATAAATGCTGCTAAGCAAATTAGTACCATCAAAGGATTTGTGGTACTTAAGATCAATCCTGCGGTAGCCGCAATTCCCTTTCCCCCTTTAAATTTTAAATAAAAAGGATAATTATGGCCTAAAACCGCTCCCATTCCTGCATACATGGAAAGCACCGGAAGAATATCGCTGTGGGATTTTCCAAAAAGCAAATGTACCAAAACCACAGCGAATACACATTTAAAGCAGTCTCCCAAAAGAGTGATAACTCCAGCTTTCAGTCCCATGGTCCGCAGTGCATTGGTAGACCCGGCATTGCCACTTCCCTGTTTGCGGATATCTACATTATGCATCTTCCCATAAATATATCCTGTTTGAATCAAGCCAAAGGCGTAACCGATCAAGACACAAACCAAACGAACCATAACTTATTGCTCCTTTTCTTTTCGTTCTCTCACAAGGAATCTAAGAGAGGTTCCCCTAAATCCAAAAGCCTCTCGTACTTTATTTTCCAAATAACGAAGATAAGAAAAATGCATTAATTCCTTATCATTGACAAAGATAACAAAGGTTGGCGGCTTGATTGACACCTGAGTAGAATAATAAATCTTTAAACGTTTGCCCTTATCTGATGGCGGCTGCTGCATAGCCGTTGCTTCCATGATGATCTCGTTCAATACACCGGTAGCTACACGAAGGGTCTGGTTGTCGATAACCATATCGATCATGTCGTAGAGCTTTGGAAGTCTCTGTCCGGTTTCTGCTGAAACATACATAATCTCTGCATAAGGCATGAAGGAAAGGACACGGCGTACTTCGTTTTCGTACTCTCGCATGGTCTTATCATTCTTCTCAATGGCATCCCATTTATTTACTACAATAATAATACCCTTGCCTCTTTCGTGGGCGATTCCTGCAATCTTTGCATCCTGCTCTGTAACACCCTCTGTGGCATCAATGACCACCAGAACCACATCTGCTCGTTCTACTGCTGTAACAGTACGGATAATACTGTAGCGTTCTAACTCTTCTTTGATCTTATTTTTCCGGCGAAGTCCTGCCGTATCAATAAATACATATTCTTTTCCATTGTGGACGATCTCTGTATCAATGGCATCTCTGGTAGTTCCTGCAATATCGGATACGATAACACGCTGCTTTCCTAAAAGTTTATTGACAATAGATGATTTTCCTACATTTGGCTTTCCAACGATGGCAACACGAGGACGCTCATCTTCCTCCTCATTTCCCACATGCTCCGGAAAATGGGCAATCACCTCATCTAACATATCACCAAGTCCCAATCTGGAAGCTGCGGAAATCGGCATCGGATCACCAATACCCAGGTTATAGAATTCATATACATCTGCCATGTATTTATCGAAGCTGTCTACCTTATTGACAGTAAGAACCACAGGCTTTCCGGATCTGCGAAGCATATCTGCAACCTTAGAATCCGCATCCACAAGTCCCTGCTTTACGTCTGTCAGGAAAATGATTACATCTGCGGTATCAATAGCAATCTGAGCCTGCTCCCTCATCTGTGAAAGAATAATATCCTTGCTCTCCGGCTCAATACCACCGGTATCAATCATGGTAAATTCCTTGTCAAGCCAGGTAACATCTGCATAAATACGGTCTCTGGTAACTCCCGGAGTGTCCTTTACAATCGAAATCATCTCTCCTGCCAGAGCATTAAAAAGTGTGGATTTTCCTACATTTGGTCTTCCCACCACCGCTACTACTGGTTTACTCATATCTATCTCCTATTCTCTCAAATTTTTTATATAAAAGTTTAATCGTTGCCTGTACACACTCGATAAATTATAGCATACTTCCCCTAGATTGTGCAAACTTAAGAACTTAGGAATCTATATCATAATCCATATTGACCCCGTCATAGAAAAAGTGATATAAATATTCTTAGTGTTAAACTTAATCAAAAGCCAAGGAGAACATTATGTCGAATATAAAAAAATTGGAAGCCACCCTTCCGGTTGCTCCACTTAAGATCGCAGCCTTAGAATCCTGCAAAGACTTTGCGCAAAGTGTAAATGATTATATCGTTGATTTCAGAAAGCAAACCACTTTTGAGAATACAAATTCTCCCATTTACCACAACCACTATCTGGACAATTATCTCATGGAGTGCAGCTGTCCTCGTTTTGGTACCGGAGAAGCTAAGGGTCTTGTCGGAGAATCTGTCAGAGGTAAGGATTTATTTGTAATGACAGACGTTTGTAATTATTCTCTTAGCTATACCGTTTGCGGACATACCAACCATATGTCCCCGGATGATCACTATCAGGATTTAAAGAGAATTATTTCCGCAGTTAATGGCAAGGCTTATCGTATCAATGTGATTATGCCATTCTTATATGAGAGCCGTCAGCACAAGCGCAACAAGAGAGAATCCTTAGACTGTGCTTCTGCTTTACTGGAATTAATAGATATGGGGGTTAGCAATATCTTAACCTTTGATGCCCACGATCCACGAGTACAAAATTCCATCCCATTGCATGGATTTGATAATTTTAATCCTCCTTATCAGCATATGAAGGCCCTGTTAAAGGATGTACCGGATATTACCATTGATAAGGATCACTTAATGATCGTAAGTCCCGACGAAGGTGCGATGCATAGAGCGGTTTATTTCTCCAACATCCTGGGAGTCAACATGGGTATGTTCTACAAGCGTAGAGATTATTCTACGGTAGTAAACGGAAAGAATCCCATCGTAGCTCATGAATTCTTAGGAGAAAGTGCCAAGGGAAAAGACGTTATTGTCGTAGATGATATGATCTCTTCCGGTGAGAGTATGTTAGATGTTGCAAAGCAAATGAAGGACCGTGGATGCAACCGTGTCTTTGTATGTACGACTTTCGGACTCTTTACCGATGGCTTTGATAAATTTGATGAGTACTATGAAAAAGGTTATATCGACCGAGTGATCGTTACCAACCTGACCTATCTTCCGCCTCACGCTCTTGCAAAACCTTATTTTGTAGTTGCAGATATGAGTAAATTTATGGCACTTATTATCGATTCATTGAATCACAACTTGTCTATCGGAGAAGTGTTAAATCCGACAGATAAAATTCATGCGCTTTTGGCTCGTCATGCTAAGGGAGAGGTTTAAATCACCAGATTAAAATTCAAAAGCTATATAAACAAAAAAAAGATCTCGGAAAATAGCTCGGCTATCTTCCAAGATCTTTTTTCTTTTAATTTTAATCTTTAAGTTTTTATTTCAAGTATTTCTTAAATCCTTCTTAATGTAAAATCTCTATTCGATTACACGAACTCGAAGTACATCTGCAATGGCATTCAAATCAGCCACTACTGCATCTGTGATCTCAGAGCTTACATCGATCATTGTATATGCATACTGTCCTTTACTCTTGTTGGTCATATCCTCGATGTTAATATTATCTTTTGCGAAAATACCTGTAAATTGTCCCAACATATTTGGTACATTACGGTGAAGAATGGTAATACGGCCATACTCTCCCTTTACTCCCATATCGCAATTCGGGAAGTTTACAGAATTTCGGATATTTCCATTTTCCAAATAATTGCGGATTTCTGATACTGCCATCTTTGCACAGTTATCTTCTGATTCTGCAGTAGAAGCTCCTAAGTGCGGAAGCACAATGGCTTTTTCGGCCTTTACAATATTAGGATTTGCAAAATCTGTTACGTAGTGTTTAAGCTTACCACTCTCCAGGGCTGCAATCACCGCTTCCTCGTCCACCAGGATATCTCTTGCAAAGTTCAAGATGATGGCTCCGTCTTTCATCATCTCAATAGCCTCTTTGCTGATCATTCCCTTAGTGCTGTCCATTGCAGGCACGTGAATGGTAATATAATCGCATTCTCTGTAGATATCCTCCACGCTCTTTGTATGGTGAATGCTTCTTGATAAGCTCCAAGCAGAGTCTACAGATACATAAGGATCATATCCATATACATCCATGCCGAGTCTTGTAGCTGCATTGGCCACTCTGACACCGATGGCACCAAGACCGATGACACCTAACTTCTTCCCATCGATCTCATTTCCGGCAAATGCCTTCTTGGCTTTCTCCACATCCTTTGCAATGGTGGCATCTTCTTTATGCTCTTTTACCCAGTCGATACCTCCGATGATATCTCTGGAAGCTAAGAGCATTCCTGCGATTACTAATTCTTTTACTCCGTTGGCATTGGCACCGGGAGTGTTAAATACAACAATTCCCTGCTCTGCGCATTTATCAAGAGGAATATTATTTACTCCTGCTCCTGCTCTTCCGATGGCTTTTAAAGATGGATCAAATTCCATATCGTGCATTACAGCACTTCTTACTAAAATTGCATCGGCTCCCTCTGGAGTGTCTAATTTTTTATAGTCCTCTGTGAGGCGGTCTAAGCCCACCTGGGCAATGGCATTTAAACAATGATACTGATACATGATTACATATTCTCCTTCTCAAACTTCTTCATGAATTCAACAAGTGCTTCGACTCCTTCGATTGGCATAGCATTATAAATACTTGCACGCATACCACCTACGGTACGATGTCCCTTTAAGTTCTCAAATCCTGCAGCCTTGGACTCTTTGATAAATTTCGCGTCAAGGTCCGGATCTCCTGTAACAAATGGAACATTCATAAGGGAGCGATCTTCTTTCACTACGGTTCCCTTAAACATCTTACTCTCGTCTAAGTAGTCATAAAGGATCTTCGCCTTCTTCTCGTTGATTTCCTTCATGGCCTGAAGTCCGCCCTGTTTCTTTAACCACTTAAATACTTTGCCACAGATATAGATTCCGTAGCACGGTGGTGTATTGTAAAGAGAATTTGCATCTGCATGTGTTTTATACTGAAGCATAGTCGGAGTTCCAGGGAATACATCCTCTGTAATAAGGTCCTCTCTGATAATTGCAATTACCACACCGGCCGGTCCGACATTCTTCTGAACTCCACCGTAGAGCATTGCGTATTTTGTCACATCATGCGGCTCTGACAAAAAGCAAGAAGATACATCTGAAATCAAATCTTTTCCCTTGGTATTTGGAAGAGTTTTAAACTTGGTTCCATAGATTGTATTATTCTCGCAAATATATACGTAATCAGCATCCTCTGAAATTGGAAGATCTGAACAATCCGGAATATAGGAAAATGTCTTGTCTGCTGACGATGCAATTACATTGACCTTTCCATATTTCTCTGCCTCTTTGGCAGCCTTCTTTGCCCACTGACCAGTTACGATATAATCTGCCACTCCGTGTTTCATGAAATTCATCGGAATCATTGCAAACTGCTGAGAGGCACCTCCCTGCATAAATAATACCTTGTAATTATCTGGGATATTTAACAGATCTCTAAGGTCTGCCTCTGCCTCATCGATGATGGTCTGAAAAGCCTGCGAGCGGTGACTCATTTCCATAACCGACATTCCCGATCCGTTATCTAACATCTCTTCTGCGGCTTCTCTTAATACTTCCTCCGGTAATACTGCCGGTCCAGCTGAAAAATTGTACACTCTGCTCATAGTTTCTTGATCCTCCATTTTTTTCCTTTAAACTAGTTTTCTTTTGCCTCCAGGTCCTGTTCATCAAAAGCTTCACTGATAGCTGCTCCTGGCGCTACCATCGGCCATACCTTATCATCCTCAGGAATGATGCAATCGATGACCACTGGCTTTTTAAGTTCTAATGCCTGTTTGAAAGCCTCTTTAAACTCTTCCTGTGTAGTGGCACGGATACCTGTTGCACCCATAGACTCTGCGACCTTCACAAAATCTACTGCGTCATTCAGTACCGTTGCCGCGTAACGCTGTCCGTAGAAAAGATTCTGCCACTGTCTTACCATTCCAAGCACGTGATTGTTTACAACCACCTGAATGATTGGAATGTTGTGACGAGTTGCTGTTGCGATCTCATTCATGTTCATACGGAAACATCCGTCACCGGCTATATTCACAACTGTCTTCTCTGGACGTCCTACCTTGGCACCTAAGGAAGCTCCAAGGCCGTATCCCATAGTACCAAGACCTCCGGAAGTCAGTAGTGTTCGAGGTTGTGTATATTTATAATACTGGGCAGCCCACATCTGATTTTGGCCTACCTCTGTAGAGATAATTGCTTCTCCATTTGTCTGGCGATAAATCTCTTCGATAACAAAAGGACCTGTAAGAATATCCTCGTGATATCTCATAGGAAATTCTTCTTTAAATTCCTGGATTTTTTCCATCCACCGGCTGTGGTCTTGCTGTTCTAAGCTCTCATTTAATTTTGAAAGGACTACCTTTACATCTCCAACGATTCCGGCGTCGATAAGCACATTCTTGTTCATCTCTGCTTCATCGATATCGATCTGTAAAATCTTTGCCTTTGATGCAAATTTGCTGGTATTTCCAGTGACACGATCACTAAATCTCGCTCCTACAACAATCAAAAGATCACAGTCGCTGACACCAAAGTTTGATGCCTTAGTTCCATGCATTCCAAGCATTCCGGTATAAGCGGAATCTGTTCCGGGGAAAGCTCCTT
The DNA here is from genome assembly GCA_963658085.1 of bacterium. GTDB lineage: Bacteria > Bacillota > Clostridia > Lachnospirales > Lachnospiraceae > CAKRJP01. The sequence goes on along the minus strand of CAVKOU010000004.1, from coordinate 93,861 downwards.
TTCCCATTAAGGAATCTGTTACCGGCGCATCTACCTTCTTTGCAAAAGTATAAAGCTCCTTGCTGGCATCGGAAAGTACCGCACCACCACCTACAAAGATAAATGGTTTCTTAGACTCCTTAATCATGTCTAAAGCTATATCTAAGTCCTTCTGACAAATATCCTCACTCGGTTTGATCGGTGCAATCTCCTGTGGTTCATATTCTGTCTTTTCTGCTGTAGCATTCTTTGTAATATCAATAAGAACCGGTCCCGGACGTCCTGTCTGGGCAATCTTAAATGCCTTTCTTACAGTTTTCGCCAAATCCTTTACATCTTTTACAATAAAATTATGCTTCGTAATCGGAAGGGTTACTCCTGTAATATCGATCTCTTGAAAACTGTCCTTTCCCAAAAGAGCAGCTCCTACATTACAGGTAACGGCCACTACCGGAATGGAATCCATGTAAGCTGTGGCAATACCTGTTACAAGGTTGGTAGCCCCCGGACCGCTGGTAGCAAAGCATACACCTACCTTACCGGTTGCTCTTGCATAACCGTCTGCAGCATGGGAAGCTCCCTGCTCATGGGAGGTTAAAATATGTGTAATTCTATCGCTTTGCTTATATAATTCATCATAGACATTAAGAATCGCTCCCCCGGGATAGCCAAATACGGTATCAACCCCCTGTTCTTTCAGACATTCAATTAAAATTTGTGATCCTGTCAACTGCATACCTGTATTACTCCTTTATTCTTGTACTTTAAGAATGGCTCCTCTGTTTCCTGAGGTTACCATAGAAGCATATCTTGCCAAATATCCGGTAGTTACCTTCGGCTCTCTTGGTGTCCAATTTGCTTTTCGTTTCTCTAATTCTTCATCAGATACATCAAGATTCAAAGTCATCTCCGGAATATTGATTTTAATAATGTCTCCTTCTTCTACCAAGGCAATCGGTCCGCCTACAGCTGCTTCCGGTGATACATGACCAATAGAAGCTCCTCTGGATGCACCACTGAAACGTCCATCGGTAATAAGTGCAACACTAGATCCCAATCCCATACCGGCAATAGCTGATGTTGGATTTAACATTTCTCTCATACCAGGGCCGCCCTTTGGTCCTTCATATCGGATTACAACCACATCTCCTGCAACGATCTTTCCGCCCTTAATAGCTGCAATCGCATCTTCCTCACAGTCAAATACTCTTGCCGGTCCTTCATGTACCAACATCTCATCAACAACTGCAGAACGTTTTACGACGGATCCATCCGGTGCCAGATTTCCCTTTAATACGGCAAGTCCTCCGGTTTTGCTATATGGATTTTCTACCGGACGAATAACTTCCGGATTCTTATTTACTGCATTTTTAATGTTCTCTCCAACGGTCTTTCCTGTAACAGTCATACAATCTGTATGGATCAATCCAATGTCTGCCAGTTCCTTCATAACTGCATAGACACCACCGGCCTCATTCAAATCCTCCATATAGGTTGGACCTGCCGGTGCTAAATGGCAAAGGTTCGGTGTCTTTTCACTGATTGGATTTGCAAAGCTGATATCAAAATCAAATCCTACTTCATGAGCAATAGCCGGGAGGTGAAGCATGGAGTTGGTAGAACATCCAAGAGCCATATCTACAGTCAATGCATTTAAGATAGCATCCTTTGTCATAATATCTCTTGGACGGATATTCTTGTTGTACATATCCATAACAGCCATACCTGCATGTTTTGCAAGTTTGATACGTTCAGAATAAACCGCCGGGATCGTTCCATTTCCGCCAAGTCCCATACCGAGAACCTCTGTCAAACAGTTCATGGAGTTAGCCGTATACATACCGGAGCAAGATCCACAGGTTGGACAAACCTTGCACTCGTATTCCTTTACATCTTCCTCTGTCATAGTTCCGGCCGCATAAGCTCCAACGGCCTCAAACATAGAAGAAAGACTTCTCTTTTGTCCTTTTACATGACCGGCTAGCATCGGTCCACCGGATACAAATACGGTAGGAACATTGATACGGGCTGCAGCCATCAAAAGTCCGGGAACGTTTTTATCACAGTTTGGCACCATAACCAAGGCGTCAAACTGATGGGCCAATGCCATACATTCGGTAGAATCTGCAATCAGATCTCTGGTAACAAGGGAATATTTCATTCCAATGTGACCCATAGCAATACCATCACATACTGCAATAGCCGGGAATACAACCGGAACACCACCGGCTTCTGCCACACCTAATTTAACAGCATTTACAATCTTATCAAGATTCATATGGCCAGGTACAATCTCATTATAAGAACTTACAATACCTACCATAGGTTTCTTCATCTCTTCCTCGGTAAATCCCAGGGCATTAAACAAACTACGATGTGGTGCTTGCTGCATACCTGCTTTTACATTATCGCTTTTCATAATCTCTCAACCTTTCCTAATATAGTACTTTTCTAATATAGTACCTTTCTATATTTTAATCTTTTTTATTTCAATTTTAAGCTTAATTTTCATTTTAATTCTTGTCTTTGCTCATATTCTGATCTTTATCCAACAAGGACTTATTTGCTGATATTTGTCACAATCAAGTCTCCGATTTCTTTCGTTCCTACCAAGGTCTTACCTTCAGACATGATATCGATGGTTCGATATCCGTCTTTTAAAGTCTTGGCAACGGCCGCCTCTATGGCATCTGCCTCCTGATCCAAATCAAAGCTAAAACGAAGCATCATGGATGCAGAAAGAATCGTTGCAATCGGATTGGCAATTCCTTTTCCTGCGATATCCGGTGCTGATCCGCCACTAGGTTCGTACAAGCCAAACTTGGTCTCATTTAAGCTTGCACTGGCTAACATTCCAATGGATCCTGTTACCATACTTGCCTCATCGGACAAAATATCTCCGAACATATTCTCTGTAAGAACTACATCAAACTGTTTTGGATTCTTTACTAACTGCATAGCACAGTTATCAACCAACATATGCTCTAGTGTCACTTCCGGATAATCCTTTGCAACGTCCTCCACCACTTTTCTCCAAAGTCTTGAGGAATCTAAAACATTAGCCTTATCTACACTGGTAACCTTCTTACTTCTCTTCATAGCGATGTCGAATCCACGCTTCGCAATGCGACGGATTTCATTCTCGTTGTAGGTAAGGGAATCATAAGCAGTTAAGACACCATTCTCTTCCACGGTCTTTCTCTCCCCGAAATACAAACCGCCGGTAAGTTCTCTCATAATCATAAGATCAAAACCGCCCTCGGTGATCTCTTCTTTCAAAGGGCATGCTCCCTTCAACTCATCATATAAGATCGCAGGTCTTAAATTGGCAAATAAATTCAGTTCCTTACGAATCTTAAGAAGGCCTGCCTCTGGTCTCTTAGAAGGTTCCAATTGATACCATGGGGATGTCTTCGCATCTCCACCAATGGATCCCATAAGGATCGCATCGCAGGATTTTGCTTCTGCAATGGTCTCATCTGTAAGAGGCACTCCATGAACATCGATGGATGCGCCTCCCATTAACAGCTGTGTATATTCAATCTCATGACCATATGTTTCAGAAATCTTATCAAGGACTTTCATAGCCTCTGTTACGATCTCCGGGCCGATCCCGTCACCTTTAATAACACCAATTTTCAAATTCATACCCGTCTTCCTTTCTCAATTTCCAATAATCAGGAAAATCTTTACTCAACATATTAACGTATTTCCGTATAAACTTCAAGATAATTTCCAAAAAAACAGAACGCACTCTATTTCTTTCAAGCAAAGAAAGGGATGTCGTTTTGTGCGACACCCCTTCCTCTATACTTACATATTATATATTCACATGGCAGCTTATATATAGTTACATAGCAGCTCCAAGAATCTTCTTTGCGTTTGCCACTCTCTCATCTGTAGGAGGATCAATTCCTTCCAACTGATATTCATATCCCAGTTCCTTCCATTTATATACACCCAGGGTATGATAAGGCAGAACTTCCACCTTCTCTACATTATCTAAAGTGTCTATAAAATCCCGAAGTTTATGCAGATACTCATCTTTGTCGCTTCGCTCCGGCACCAGGACGTGACGAATCCAGATTGGCTTCTTGATATCAGAAAGATATCTTACCATATCTAAAATGTTCTTATTGGTCTGTCCGGTAAGAATCTTATGCTGCTCGTCATCAATATGTTTGATGTCTACCAGCAAAAGATCAGTCACTTCCATAAGCTTTTCAAATTTTGAAAAGAATGGTTCTTCTCTTGTAAAAGGATTCCCACTGGTATCCAGTGTTGTATGAATTCCCATAGCATGAGCCTTCTCAAAAAGCTCTATGAGGAAATCCATCTGAAGAAGCGGCTCTCCACCGCTGACAGTGATTCCGCCTTCTTCGCCCCAGTAAGAGCGATATCTTACAGCTCTCTTTAACAGCTCATCCGCCGTATACTGGGTTCCCTTGCTCATTTCCCATGTATCAGGATTGTGGCAAAACTGGCAACGCATGGCACATCCTGTCGTAAAAATGATAAATCGAACCCCCGGTCCATCTACAGAACCAAAACTTTCCAAAGAATGTATATAGCCTTTTGTCATAATCTTATATCCTTCTCTTTCCCTTTTTAGTGCACAACTGGCAGGTATAGAATTATACCTGCCAGTTATTATAAATGTTATTTAATCCAAGAGTTCATTACCCAGGAAACTAATTACATAGTCTCGTGGCAAGTTCTTGCGATAACGTCTAACTGCTGCTCGCGAGTCAGGTCGATGAATTTAACAGCGTATCCTGATACACGGATTGTGAAGTTAGCATACTCAGGCTTCTCTGGGTGCTCCATAGCATCGATAAGCTTCTCAGTACCAAACACGTTTACGTTAAGGTGATGAGCGCCCTGCTCGAAGTATCCGTCAAGTACCTGAACTAAGTTCTTGATCTGCTCTTCTTCAGTATGTCCAAGTGCTCCCGGATTGATTGTCTGAGTATTAGAAATACCATCCAATGCAAGCTCATAAGGAAGCTTAGCTACAGAGTTAAGAGATGCAAGAAGTCCGCTCTTCTCTGCGCCGTAAGATGGGTTAGCTCCTGGTGAAAGTGACTCTCCGGCCTTTCTTCCGTCCGGAAGTGCACCAGTATTCTTACCATATACAACGTTAGAAGTAATTGTAAGGATAGATGTTGTAGGCTCAGAATCTCTGTAAGTCCAGTTGCTTGCAACCTTCTCCATGAATGTTCTAAGAAGCCATACTGCGATCTCATCTGCTCTCTCATCATCATTTCCGTATCTTGGGAAGTCTCCCTCGATCTCGAAGTCTGTTGTAATTCCATCCTCATCACGGATAGCCTTAACCTTCGCATACTTAATAGCAGAAAGTGAGTCTACTACGTGAGAGAATCCAGCGATACCTGTAGCGAATGTACGTCTTACATTTGTATCGATAAGAGCCATCTCAGCTGCCTCATAGAAATATTTATCATGCATATAATGAATTGCATTCAATGTCTCTACATAAAGAGTAGCTAACCAAGACATCATCTTGTCATAAGCTTCGATTACTTCATCATACTCAAGGTACTCAGCTGTGATTGGCTGAACCTTAGGTCCGCACTGCTCTTTCTTGATCTCGTCCATACCACCATTGATAGCGTAAAGCAAGCACTTAGCAAGGTTTGCACGAGCTCCGAAGAACTGCATCTCTTTACCGGTCTGTGTAGCAGATACACAGCAACAGATGCTGTAGTCATCGCCCCATACCGGACGCATAACATCGTCGTTCTCATACTGGATTGAGCTTGTCTCAACGGAGATGTAAGCTGCATACTTTCTGAAGTTTTCAGGAAGTCTCTTAGAGTAAAGAACTGTTAAGTTCGGCTCTGGTGAAGGTCCCATGTTCTCTAATGTGTGAAGGAAACGATAGTCATTCTTAGTTACCATAGAACGTCCATCCTGTCCAAGTCCACCAACCTCAAGTGTTGCCCATGTAGGATCTCCTGAGAACAATTCGTTATAAGAAGGAATACGAGCAAACTTAACCATACGGAACTTCATAACCATGTGATCGATAAGCTCCTGAGCCTCAGCCTCTGTAAGCTTTCCGGCCTGAAGATCTTTCTCAATATAGATATCAAGGAATGTTGAAACACGTCCTACTGACATAGCTGCACCATTCTGAGTCTTGATAGCTGCAAGGTATCCGAAGTATAACCACTGGCATGCTTCTCTTGCATCCTTAGCTGGCTGAGAAATATCAAATCCATAAGCCTCTGCCATCTTCTTCATTCCCTGTAATGCCTTGTACTGATCAGAGATTTCTTCACGAAGACGGAAATCCTCATCTCTCATACCATGCTTCTGAGAATTAGCAAAGTCTTTCTTCTTCTCTGCCATCAAGAAGTCGATTCCGTAAAGAGCGATTCTACGATAATCGCCTACGATACGTCCACGTCCGTAAGTATCCGGAAGTCCTGTGATAACCTTGCAGTGACGAGCCTTCTTCATCTCTGGTGTATAGATATCAAATACTCCCTGGTTATGAGTCTTGTGATACTCTGTGAAGATCTTGTGGAATTCAGGATTAATTTCATATCCATAGTTAGCTGCAGCCTGCTCAGCCATCTTAATTCCACCGTATGGCATAAAAGCTCTCTTCAACGGCTTATCTGTCTGAAGACCAACAACTGTCTCGAGGTCCTTTAACTCCTCAGAAATATATCCAGGTCCATAAGCTGTAAGTCCAGAAACAACCTCTGTCTCACACTCAAGAACGCCACCCTTTGCACGCTCTTCTTTCTGTAATTCCTGAAGCTTTCCCCATAATTTGTTAGTAGCTTCTGTAGGTCCTGCTAAGAAAGACTCATCTCCATCATAAGGAGTGTAGTTGTGCTGAATGAAATCACGTACGTTAATCTCATCCTTCCAAATCTTACCAGCAAAGCCATTCCATTGTTCAAACTGTGCCATTGTAGTTTGCCCCTTTCTTGAAATATATGTTATTTATTTGTTTTTCGACGCTAGTATATCATTGTGTTATAAAAATATCAACATAATTGAAACCCCAAAAATCCATGTATTTGATTTAGTGCAATTAACGAGAATTTTGCATGAAATTGTATATTTCTTTGTACAATTTGGTTATTTTTTCTCAATTAAATTTTAACAATCTATTTCTATATACAGAAATACACAATAGTACAATTCTACCATGATCACATATTGCACAAAAAAACAAGCAACCTCTGGATTCTTCCAAAAATTGCTTGTTTTATGTTCATTTTCCAAATCAATCTTACTCTGCAGATAACTTCTCTACCTGAGCGATCGCTGACTTCTGCATTGGAATACGGCAATTCTTATTGCTGCCAAACTCTACGATTACATCGTCATCCTGAATGTCGATGATTACTCCGTAAAAGCCACTGGTAGTAAGAACGGTATCTCCTACTTCCATCTCAGAAACCATGTTAGCCACTCTCTGCTGCTCTTTCTTCTGAGGTCTAAGGAATAGCAAATAAAATCCTCCGAAAATAACAACATATATGATGATAAGTGTGATCCAGCTCTGTGAACTGGAAGCTAATAATGATGCGTACATGTGTCTTCCTCCTAATTCTCATTAAACGCTATTGCTATCATACACAATTCTTAAGTTCTAGGCAAGGTTTATTTTTCCCCTGCTTCCATATCTCCGATTTTTTTCGCCTTGTATTCCTTGTATCGATCCTCTTCAATAGCCTGGCGAATCTCCTCCATCATGGTATTATAAAAATACAAATTGTGAAGGACACAAAGTCGCATTCCAAGCATCTCCTTGGCTTTAAGCAAATGTCTGATATATGCTCTGGAATAATGCTTACAAGCAGGGCATCCACATCCTTCTTCAATCGGTCTGGTATCTAATTCAAATCTTGCATTAAAGAGATTCAACTTCCCATGATTGGTATATACATGACCATGACGTCCGTTACGACTTGGATAAACACAGTCAAAGAAATCTACACCTCGATCTACAGCCTCCAGAATATTAGCCGGTGTTCCAACACCCATCAGATAGGTTGGTTTATTCTCCGGCAAATGCGGTACTACAGCATCCAAAATTCGATACATTTCCTCGTGGCTTTCTCCTACTGCCAATCCTCCTACCGCATAGCCATCCAGATCCAATTTTGAAATCTCATCTGCATGGCGAATACGGATATCCTCATAGACACCACCCTGGTTAATACCAAAAAGCATCTGATGTTTATTAATGGTATCCGGCAAACTGTTGAGACGCTCCATTTCTTTTTTACAGCGAACCAACCATCTGGTAGTCCGATTTACTGAATTTTCAATATATTCTCTGTCAGCTACACTTGACGGACATTCATCAAAGGCCATAGCAATGGTGGATGCAAGATTGGACTGAATCTGCATACTCTCTTCCGGACCCATAAAAATCTTTCGTCCATCAATATGGGAATTAAAATAAACTCCCTCTTCTTTAATTCTTCGAAGTCCCGCCAAAGAGAATACCTGAAATCCGCCGGAATCGGTAAGAATCGGTTTGTCCCATACCATGAACTTATGCAGTCCGCCTAACTTTTTTACTACATGATCGCCCGGGCGAACATGTAAGTGATAGGTATTGGATAATTCTACCTGCGTCTTAATTTCCTGTAAATCAGTTGTAGAAACCGCTCCCTTTATTGCGGCAGCGGTTCCTACATTCATAAATACAGGCGTCTCAATGACGCCATGTACTGTATGCAATCTTCCTCTCTTTGCAAGACCATCCTTTTTAATTAATTCGTACATGATCTCACCTCTTCTTTAATCATTTAATAATACCAAAATTCTATAATAACAAATTTTATAATAACAAATTCCGCTTCTAGTCATGAACAATGACCGGATCTCTGGTTTGGATGAGGCTGTAAAGCTTCTCAGCATCACTGTAAGACATATTGATGCAACCATGGGATCCATTAGTCAGATACCAAGAACCACCAAAGGTAGGCTGCCAGGTGGCATCGTGGAATCCACATCCATCGTTAGTAAATGGCATCCAGAAGGTAACTTCTGTTTCATACTCATAATTACCATTCTCATCCTGGGTTCCCTTCAAAACTGACGGGGATTCTTTGTAAAGAATACGATGTACTCCTGTAGGAGTAGCATGACCTGTTGTAGGATTGCCACTTACAATACTGGTAGACATCACTACAGAACCACCTGACACATAGTACATTACCTGGTTGGTAAGGTCAACCTCAGCATAGGTATCTCCAATATCATTGCCCTCATCACGAGTCTTACCCTTGCTATAGTATTCCGGTTCACGGGTCACCGTCTCACCATTTTTAATATTATCGATCAGCAAAGCAGTCTCTGCTTCCTGATCAATCTTCCATCCAAATTCTCCACCACTTATAGTTATGGTTCTTCCGGAACCTGCGGATGTAAAGGTTCTTGTACTTCCTACGGTATCGTACTTTGCAGCAAGATTCGCAACATAATCTCCCACTGAAGCCTCGTTAAATGTTACATTCATACTATCATCTACAGTCAGCCACTGTGAAATCTGCTCTGCACCTACTACTTCCGTATATGGAGAAAAATCATAGGTAACGGAAGCTTTCAGATATTCATTCATAGAATTACAAGCCGCCTGAACCTCTGGGGATGCTGAGGTGTAGGTTGGAGTGATATAGCAGCCAGTGTCTTTGAGCTTAACCTCGGATTGGAAACCATTCACAGCATTCTTAACAACTTCTGTAAGCTTTTCTTTATTCACCTGCGTGCCTTGGACTTCTGCCTGTATCGTAAATTGCCCGTTATTATATACCGGCTTCGCATTCTCTGATGCTGTCTTCCCCTCATCAGATACACAATTCAGCGCGTCGATTCGCTGAGCCAGTGCAGCCTCATCATAGGTAACTCCCACGCTTGTCACGATCTCATTCTTCTCAAACAATGAAGAAAACCATGCCCAACCATCCTGTTGCTTAATAAGCTCTTCTACTTCTCCTCCAGATTTATAGGCTACTCCAATTTGATCACCGGCAATGGCCTCTGTACTTCCATCAGACCCAATAAGGGTTAACGAATAATTGTCCACCTTTTGTCTCATAATCTTCTCCACCTTCGAGGGGCTCTCTAAAGAATAGTCCACTCCGTTGACCGTGGTATTAAAAACAAAATGATTCTGGAAAAACAATCCCATGCCTATATAGATCACAGCACAAGCCGCAACAATCACACCTAAAGTAGCTACTGCCATCTTTCCTGAATTTTTATTCTTTTTACGTCTTCCTCTGTGTACAGGTTTCTTCTTTTTTTTCATTTTTTCCTTCTGTGCCTTGTTCATTTCAAAAGTTTCATCTATATCTTTATACGTTTTATCTTTTTTCGTTTCGTCATCGTCAAATTCTAAGTCGTCCTCGAAATCTTCATCGTCCTCAAAATCATCATCAATGCCAGCGGAAGATTCCATCTTTCCAGACTCTTCTTCTGCTCCTTCTTCGGGGTTCTCTCTTGAATCTTCTAAATCATCAAAATCCTCTTCCCGAAGACTATTTGCCAACTTTTCTTCGAGAACCCGCTCGTTCTTCTTCTGGGAACGAGCTCCTTTCCCTTTTTCCGGCTTTTTATTTTTCCCGGCTTCCTTTCCTTTTTGATAACTCATATTAACTCCCCATAATCCATCCAAACTAGAAAGCTCTATAAAAATCCAGCTTTTATGCATAATTATATAATGGCTTTCGGTAAAAGTATATAGTCAAAATATTAATTTTTCGTCACATTTACCATGTTTTTCCTCTCCAAATGTTCTCAAAAATTATAATTGCTGTTTCCTATAGTTTCTAATATAATGGAGTCCGTAGAGTTTTTTAGGAGGTCCTATCAATGTCAGGTTCAACATACGGAACATTATTTTCCATAACCACCTGGGGAGAATCCCACGGTGCAGCCATCGGTGTCACCATCGACGGATGTCCGGCCGGTATCCCTCTGAGTGAAGATGATATACAAGTCTATTTAAATAGGAGGAAACCCGGACAAAGCAAGTTTACCACTGCCAGGAAAGAATCGGATCAGGTAGAGATTCTTTCCGGCGTTTTTGAAGGGCAAACTACCGGCACTTCTATTTCCCTTATGGTACGAAATAAAGATCAGCATTCCAAAGATTACAGCAATATTATGAATACCTATAGGCCAGGTCATGCGGATTACACCTTTGATGAAAAGTATGGTTTCAGGGATTACCGTGGAGGCGGACGTTCCTCCGGCCGTGAGACCATCGGACGGGTTGCCGCAGGAGCCGTCGCTTTAAAAATCTTAAACGAATTAGATATTAAAGTTCAGGCTTATACAAAATCCATCGGAAGTATTGTTGTTCCTGATCAGAACTACCACATGGATGAGGTATTTAGCAATCCTCTGTATATGCCAAACAATCAATATGCAAAAGAGGCTTCCGCTTATCTGGAAGAATGCATAAAAGATCAAAATTCTTCCGGCGGAATCATTGAATGTGTTACCACAGGTATGCCTGCCGGAATCGGAGACCCGGTATTTCATAAGTTAGATGCAAGACTGGCTTCTTCTATCATGTCTATTGGTTCCGTAAAAGGTGTTGAAATCGGGGATGGATTTGCAGTTGCCACATCTACAGGAAAATCTAACAACGATGCTTTTTCTATGAACCGGGAGGAGGTAACCAAAAAAACCAATCATGCCGGCGGAATCTTAGGTGGAATCAGTGACGGAAGCCCTATTATTTTACGTGCAGCCATAAAGCCTACACCTTCCATCTCCTCTCCTCAGGAGACCATAACCAAGGAGCACGAATCAACCACCATCACCATTCACGGACGCCACGACCCTGTGATCGTTCCCAGAGCCGTAGTGGTTGTGGAAGCAATGACTGCAATTACTCTGGTAGATCTTTTGTTTACCAATATGTCTGCCAAAATGGATCATGTAGTGAAGTTTTATAAAGGAGAACCAACGTAAATGCCAAACAAATTAATCGACATTATCAATATCTCCAAATCTTATGGAGATAATCTTGTTCTGGATGAATTAAATCTTTATGTACGAGAGAACGAATTTCTGACTCTTCTGGGCCCTAGTGGATGTGGAAAAACCACCCTGCTTCGTATTCTGGGAGGTTTCGAAACTCCTGATAGTGGCCAGATTATTTTTGACCAAAAGGATATCACCAATTTAGCGCCTAACAGAAGGCAGCTAAATACTGTTTTTCAAAAATACGCTCTTTTTCCCAATATGACCATTGCTGAAAATATTGCTTTCGGCCTGAAAATCAAGGGAAAAAGCCAGTCTTATATTAATGACAAAATAAGATACGCTCTGAAATTAGTAAATCTGGAAGGATTTGACAATCGTATGCCAGATTCCCTGAGTGGCGGACAACAGCAGCGAATCGCCATCGCCAGAGCCATCGTTAATGAACCTAAGGTACTGCTCTTAGATGAACCCTTAGGAGCCTTGGACTTAAAGCTTCGTCAGGACATGCAGTACGAACTGATTCGCTTGAAAAACGAGCTTGGAATTACTTTTATCTACGTTACCCACGACCAGGAGGAGGCCCTTACCATGTCCGATACCATCGTGGTCATGAACCAGGGATATATTCAGCAGATCGGTACTCCGGAAGATATTTATAATGAGCCGGAGAATGCTTTCGTTGCGGACTTCATCGGAGACAGCAATATCCTACCTGCCATTATGGTAAAGGATAAGTTAGTTAAAATTCTTGGGGCAAACTTTCCTTGTGTAGATACCGGTTTTGGAACTAATCAGCCGGTGGATGCCGTGATCCGACCGGAGGATATTGATCTCGTAGACCCGTCAAAAGGGATCATTACCGGAACCGTCACCAATTTGATTTTCAAAGGCGTTCATTATGAAATGGAAGTAATGGCCAACAACTTTGAATGGCTGGTTCACAGCACTGATATGGTACCTGTAGGAACAGAAGTTGGAATCTGGGTAGATCCTTTTGATATTCAGATTATGAGCAAGCCAGAATCCGAGGACGAGGAGGCCGTAAGCATTGAAGAATAAGTCACGCCTTTTGCAGCAAATGATGACTGGTCCTTATCTATTTTGGTCCGCTGCTTTTATTATCATTCCACTGATTATGATTTTTTACTACGGACTTACCAACGACCAGGGACATTTTACATTACTGAATATTGCCAAGATTACCTCTCAGGAAAACTTAAAAGCATTGGGGCTGGCTTTGCTTCTTGCCTTTGTAAGCACTCTGCTTTGCCTGCTTCTAGCCTATCCCTTGGCAATGATTTTGACCACTTTAGCCGTGAACCAATCCAGCTTTATCGTATTGGTATTTATTCTTCCTATGTGGATGAATTCTTTACTTCGAATCATCGCTTGGCAAAATCTGTTAGAGAAAAACGGAGTAATAAATATGCTCCTGCATTTCCTACATTTACCGAGCCTCGAGATCATCAATACGCCCTATGCCATCATTTTAGGAATGGTGTATGATTTTCTACCCTTTATGGTACTGCCCCTTTATAATGTTCTTTCCAAGATGGATAAAAACATTATAAATGCAGCCCACGACTTAGGGGCCAACAATGTGCAGACATTTTTCTCTGTCATCTTGCCCCTTAGCGTTCCGGGAATCATCAGCGGCGTTACCATGGTATTCGTCCCTGCCCTTACAACCTTTGTAATTTCCGAACTTTTAGGTGGAAGCAAGATTTTACTGATCGGAAATGTCATCGAACAGGAATTTAAGCAAGGCAGCAGCTGGCATACAGGAAGTGGCCTTTCTCTGGTGCTTATGATATTTATTATTTTCAGCATGGCACTGATTGCCAAATATGACAAAGATGGGGAGGGAACTGCATTTTGATCAAGAAAATTATTCAACGTTTTTATTTAATCCTGATTTTTGCATTGCTGTACTCTCCTATTGTCACCTTGATGGTACTGTCCTTTAACAGCTCTAAATCCCGTGCCAAATGGGGTGGATTTTCTCTAAAATGGTATAAAGAATTGTTTCAGAACAACGATATTATGAAGGCTCTTTATACCACCTTGATCATTGCCCTTCTATCGGCACTGATCGCTACGATACTGGGAACGGCAGCAGCCATCGGTATGCAGGCTTTAAATCGCAAGCTTCGTACAAGTCTTATGGGGATTACCAATATCCCAATGTTAAATGCAGATATCGTAACAGGAATTTCTTTAATGTTACTTTTTGTAGCCTGTCGATTTTCCCTGGGCTTTGCTACGGTACTGATCGCTCATATCACGTTCAATATTCCCTACGTGATCCTAAGCGTCATGCCAAAGTTAAAGCAAACCAATAAGAGCGCTTACGAGGCCGCCATGGATTTAGGCGCCTCCCCTATTTACGCTTTTTACAAAGTAGTATTCCCGGACATTTTGCCCGGAGTTTCCTCCGGATTTTTGCTGGCCTTTACCATGTCCTTAGATGATTTTATCATCACGCATTTCACAAAAGGACCTGGCGTAGATACGCTTTCTACGAAGATTTACAGCGAGGTAAGAAAGGGAATCAACCCTTCTATGTACGCACTGTCCACCCTAATGTTTTTGACTGTCATGTTACTATTGATCTTGATCAATCACAATCCCGACGGCGCCACAACAAACGGACAGGCAGTTACCGCCAAAAAAAATGGCACAAAAGCACCTGTGAAATCCCACAAGCTACAAAAACTTATTATGAACAAAGTCATTCCTGCCTTTATCGTACTGGCGATTGTCGGAGGAGGAATTTTTTACGGTATAAGAACCATCACCAATTCCGGAAGTCAACAGGTCATTGTTTACAACTGGGGAGAATATATAGATCCGGATATTATAACTAAGTTTGAAGAAGAAACCGGCATCGATGTGGTTTATGAAGAGTATGAAACCAACGAGATCATGTATCCGAAAATTCAATCCGGAGCTATTGCTTACGATTTGGTATTTCCATCCGATTATATGATCCAGCGCATGATCCAAAATGATCTTTTAGCCGAGATCAATTTTGACAACATTCCCAATCTAAAGAATATCGACAAAACCTACCTGGAAAAATCCAAGGAATTTGACCCTGAAAACAAATATTCTGTTCCTTATCTTTGGGGAACCGTTGGTATTTTGTATAACAAAACTATGGTGGATGAACCGATCGATAGTTGGAGTGTATTGTGGGACGAGAAATATAAGGACAACATTCTCATGCAGGATAGCGTTAGAGACGCCTTCGGTGTTACTTTAAAATACTTAGGATACTCTCTTAACTCCACAGATTTGGATGAGCTGGAGGAAGCAAAGGATCTCCTAATCAAGCAGAAACCCTTGGTTCAAGCCTATGTTGTTGATCAGGTTCGAGATAAAATGATTGGAAACGAGGCTGCCATCGGTGTAATCTATTCCGGAGAGGCTTTGGTTTGTCAGGAAGAAAATCCAGATTTGGAATATGTAATTCCAAAGGAAGGATCTAATATTTGGATCGATTCCATGGTCATTCCCAAAAATGCGAAGAATAAAGAAAATGCGGAAGCATTTATTAACTTCCTATGCCGACCGGATATCGCCAAGATGAATTTTGAATATATCACCTATTCTATTCCAAATACGGCAGGTATCGAGCTTTTGGATCCGGTTTACAAAAATAGCCAAGTGGCCTTCCCGGATGCTGATAAGTTAGAAAATTGTGAAACCTTCCAGTATCTTGGAACCAAATATGACGAGATTTATAACGAACTATGGCGGGAAGTAAAATCAAAATAAAAAGTCAAAGCAAAACAAAATAAAAAACTAAAGCAAAACAAAAAGCAAGACAATATAAAAAGCCTCGGGGAAATGTAATATTACATTTCTCCAAAGGCTTTTTTATTTGTTTATAACACTAAAACTGACTCTAAACTTTAAAACAGCCTCCTCCGATAAATTCTCTAAGAAGTGAATTGGAAGGCACGTTTTCACTGCCAATTCCCACGAAATAATCCAAGAACTTCAGAAGTCTTTTTGCTTCCGCATATTCCGGACTGTTCTTTTCAATTCCAAAAAGATCTGCCTCTACATAAGGTTTTAATACTGCCAGTTCATAGATTAATGCAGAGTTAAACATCACATCTGCCTCTTCCTGATATGGGAAAATATATTCTTCTTCCCCTTTGCGAACAGACGGCCACATATGAATGGTATGTTCCGCCGACGTTCCCCTGGTTCTTGCATCCCGAACAATTCTTCGGATCAGGCGTCCATCTGTAGTCGGAATACGATTATGCTCATCTACATTGATCTGGGTGAGAGCGCTGATATAAATCTTAAATTTATTTTCATTTGCAAGGGCCTCTGTCATCTTAGGATTCAGGCAATGGATTCCTTCGATAACCAAAATATCCTCCGGTCCAAGCTTCATGGTTTTTCCTGTATATTCCTTGCGACCTATTTTAAAGTTAAAGTTTGGAATTACAACTTCCTCTCCCGCAAGAAGATCATTCATCTGCTTGCTAAACAGATCTAGATCTACAGCCTCCAAACATTCGAAGTTATACTCTCCCTTTTCATCCTTAGGGGTCTCTTCCCGCTCCTTAAAATAATTGTCGACTGCAATGGGATGAGGATGCAACCCATTAGCTCGAAGCTGTATGGATAATCGATGAGAAAATGTAGTCTTTCCAGAGGAAGACGGGCCTGCAATCAATACAAACTTGATCTTTGGATTGCCTGCAATTTGCTCCGCTATATCAGCAATCTTCTTCTCCTGCATAGCCTCCTGGACCAGAGCTACCTCCTGGGCACCTCCAGCAGTTACCATATCATTAAGATCTCCTACCGTATCGATTCCTTGCAGGGCCCCCCACTCGGAAGATTCCTTTAACACATGAAACAGTTTTTCTCTGGGGACAAAATCTGCCAATTCTTTTGGATTTTTCCCGGAAGGAAGTACCAGCACAAAACCCTCATCATAGACGGATAGATCAAAGACCTTCAGATAACCGGTACTTGGCACCATGTAACCATAGAAATAATCCGAAAAATCCTCTATGCTATACATATTAACGCCGGAAGATCTTCGATAGCGGAATAATTTTTCTTTATCATACATGCCCCATTCATGAAATCTTTCAACAGCCTGATCGATATTCCAGGATTCTTTTTTGATAGGGATATCCCGTTTGATCAGTTCGAGCATACGATCTTTTATCTGACCTAATAGCTCTTCTGTGATTTTATCTTTTCCGGGGATGGTGCAATACAGACCGTTACTCAAATGATAATGAATCCTCACCTGATTTCCCTCTTCTTTCCCCATTACATCATATACGGCCTTAGTCATCAAAAGACTCAAACTCCTGGAATAGGTCATATATCCCGCAGGATCCTTTGCTGTTACGAATCTAAGTTCCCCTTCCGATTCTAATTGGTGATGCAGTTCTCTTAGCTTCCCATTCGTCTGAATCAGTAGAATATCCTGATCAAATTGATCCTGAAACTCCTCCGCAATCTCCTGATACTTCGTTTCCTCCGGATAACTTTTTTTCTCCCCTTCTACCATTACTTGAAATACTTTTGCCATTCAAGCACCTTCTTTCTTGTTCCTCTGCAAATGATTTCCTTGATTTTTTCTGCTAAAGGGTAACAAATGGATGTTCTATCGGTGCACCCACAACTTTTACATCTTCCCCTTCCAAGGCTTTCTCAAGATAGTTCTTGATATCTTCTATAAAAATATGCTCCACCCCATAGTGGCCGGCATCTATGATAGCCAGTCCCTCTTCCAGAGCATCCAACCCGTCATGATGTCCAATATCGCCTGTAACATAAACATCGGCTCCTTTTTTCAGAGCATTTTCAATATCACTTTTTCCAGCTCCCGGGCAGATTGCCAAACGATGCACTATTGTCTCAGGCTTTCCAAAAAGCCGCACTGCATCTAAATCAAAAGCTTCCTTCACCATTTTACAGCACTCTGAAAGAGTTGTTCCTTCAGGAAGATCAAAAACTCGTCCTACACCCTCTTCTTTTCCGTCTTCTACAACCGTTACATCCAGCACATCACCGGATGCAACTCCCATTTTTTCCATGGAAAGGTCTGCCATACCCTTTACATCATAATTGGTATGCATAGCATAGTAAGAAATGTCGTAAGAGGCAAGCATGAGAACCTTTCGTCCCACAAGATTTTCCTCCGTCACCCGCTTAATGCCACTAAAAAGCATTGGATGGTGAGTGATCAGCATGTCTGCCTTCTGATCTATAGCTGCTTTAATCACAGGCTCCGTGGCATCTAATGCAATATAAATCTTTTTTACTTCTTTTGTATCTCTTCCAACCAAAAGTCCTACATTGTCCCATTCCAAAGCATATTCTGTAGGAAATGATTTTTCCAAAATATGCATAATATCTTTACAAAGCATCTTATTTCCTCCTCGTATAATATTTTCACAGCATATGCTAATGATATACGCCAAGAGCTTCCTCGATAATTTTCAGCTCTTCCTGTATGCCCAAGATCCTATCAGCAATCCTCTCCTGAGGATTTTCCTGCATCTTTTGATCCAATTTACAAAGAATGTCTTCTTTAATTTTCTTTTCTCTGTATAAATACTTAAGAAGAATGGGATGTTTTTCTTCCAAAAGGCGTTTCCCGTAAAAATATTGGCAATCGGTATATGTTTCAGAGGAATCAGATCTAAAATCTACCTTCATCATCGGATAGTACTTTCCATCTTCCTCCACGAAATCTTCTGCAACAATGCGATATCCCTGATCATTGAGAAATCTGCGGACTTTGTGAATTTCCGATTGAGGCTGCAAAATCCCGTAGTGCAAAGACGCTGTCACTTTCGGATAATCTGTAAGAATCTTAATGACTAAACCTCCGCCCATTCCCGCAGTGATAATTTCCTGAACCTCGTATGGTGCTAACGCTTCCATCCCATCGGAAAGTCTGGTATCTATAACCGCCGACAGCCCTTCCTCTGCAATATGTTCCTCAGCCCTCTCTAAAGGACCTTTGTTTACATCCAAAGCCAAAGCCTTCACTGCCTTATGATTTTTAATAAGATAAATAGGGATATACCCGTGATCTGTTCCTATATCTGCAACAGAGGCGCCCTCTGTCACAAGATCTGCTACTTTCTGTAGCCTCTTTGATAGTTCCATAGGCGCCTCTTTTCTAATCTAAATAATCTCTAAGTTTTCTGCTTCGACTAGGGTGACGAAGTTTTCTAAGAGCCTTCGCCTCGATCTGACGGATACGCTCTCTGGTAACATCAAATTCCTTACCAACCTCTTCCAGAGTTCTTGCACGGCCATCGTTCATACCAAATCTT
Organism: bacterium; assembly: GCA_963658085.1. GTDB lineage: Bacteria > Bacillota > Clostridia > Lachnospirales > Lachnospiraceae > CAKRJP01. The sequence continues at coordinate 74,551 of CAVKOU010000004.1, read as the reverse complement.
AGACGAAGAACCTTCTGTTCTCTTTCTGTAAGGGTATCAAGAACCTCATCTAACTGCTCCTTTAATAAGGTCTGAGCAGCTGCTTCTGCCGGAACCGGAACATTGTCATCCTGGATAAAGTCTCCCAAATGACTGTCCTCCTCCTCACCGATTGGTGTCTCAAGAGAAACTGGCTCCTGAGAAATCTTTAAGATGTCCCGAACTCTCTCCACCGGCATATCCATCTCCTTGGCAATCTCCTCCGGCGTGGGTTCTCTTCCTAATTCCTGCAATAACTGTCTGGAAACACGAATTAATTTGTTGATGGTCTCCACCATATGTACCGGGATACGAATGGTTCTTGCCTGGTCTGCAATAGCTCTTGTAATAGCCTGACGGATCCACCAGGTCGCATAGGTACTAAATTTAAATCCCTTGCTGTAGTCAAACTTCTCTACTGCTTTAATAAGACCAAGATTTCCTTCCTGAATAAGGTCAAGGAACAACATCCCACGGCCAACATATCTCTTGGCAATACTTACTACCAGTCGAAGGTTCGCCTCTGCCAAACGCTTTTTGGCTTCCTCATCTCCCTCGGCCATACGTTTCGCAAGTTCAACTTCTTCCTCCGCAGTAAGAAGCGGTACCTTACCGATCTCCTTCAGATACATACGAACCGGATCTTCAATACTGATACCATCCGGTACAGAAAGATCCAATTTTTCCATATCAACGTCTTCTTCCTCAGCAAGAGTAGCCTCATCTACATCTAGGTCATCATCTGCCAACTCTGTCTGAGATTCCAAACGCAAAACATCAATGTTATTTGCTTCCAAATATTCAAAAATCTTCTCCATCTGCTCGGAATCCAATTCCATATCAGAGAAAAAATCATTGATTTCCTGAATCTCAAGAATACTCTTCTTTTTCTTTCCCAGAGCAACAAGCTCCTTCAACTTTTCCAAAAATTTTACAGCATTTTCTTCCATTACTGTCCGTCCTCTCATGTAAGTATGTATTTCCTAGCTTACGGAAATGTGCAGGTTCTTTAATTCCTGCAAATTTTTCTTCGCTTTCATAAGTTCCTGAAGGGCTGCCATATCGGTAGGCTCTACCTTTCTTGTGGCCTCCTCGATACTATGTCTTTTAATGCGAAGAATGGTCTCCTCTAAAGCTTTCTCCTGTTCCTTTTTTGTATTCAAATCCTTAATACTGGTGTGGAATAGGGAAGCTACCTGCCGGTGTTCCTCTTCGTCTGTGAAATGATTCATAATCTGTGCTGGCTGTACTTTTCCATCAGCATACTGTTTATAGAGAAGAGTTGCTACCGTTTTATATAAATCCCCGGTAAAATCATCGGGAGTTATATACTTTTCAATCTGCCTGAATAAATTTTCATCTGAAATTAGCCATGTAAGAAGAAGCTTCTGAGAAGTCAAAATACCATCTTCCTTTCCGGATTTTTTCTCCTTAGTGGTTCTTGGGCGTTCCACTGGTTTTGCCCCTCCCATCTCAATGGCCATCTTTGCTACCAACTGCTTTAATTCCGAGATTCCTACGTGATATTCCTCTGCCACGGCTTCTATATAGAAATTACGCTCCATCTCCTCGGTGAAGGTGGTTCCGATTTTTCTTGCCGCCTCTCGCATAAATCCGGTCTTTCCTTCCGGAGTATGAAGATCATAATCTTGCTCCAAAGTTTTAAGACCGAACATAAATCCGTTACGTGCTTCCTTAATTCTCTCCTCAAAGGCTTCCGCCCCTAAGTTCTTGATAAACTCATCCGGATCCTTATAAGGCTCCATACGAATGACTTTTGCAGTAATCCCTACTTCTCTTAAAATAGGGAAAGCTCGAAGGGCCGCCTTCGTTCCAGCCAGGTCACTGTCATAAGTCAAGTAGACTTCTTTTACATAGCGCTTAATCAAGTTTGCATGGCCTGATGTCAAGGCCGTTCCTAAGGAAGCTACCGCGTTAGTAAAACCTGCCTGATGCAAAGAAATCACGTCCATATATCCCTCACACAGAAGAAAATAAGGCTTTTTACTGCGTCTGGCAACATGAAGTCCATAGAGATTCCTGCTCTTATCAAAGACAATGGTCTCCGGAGAATTCAAATACTTCGGCTTTCCATCTCCCATGACTCGACCACCAAATCCAATAACCCTGCTGTTCACGTCCATGATAGGAAATATAACACGGTTCCAGAACTTATCATAAGGTCCTTGTTTTTCATCATAGCCTATAAGACCTGAGTTTTTTAATACTTCGTCGGAATATCCCTTCTCCTTCAGATACTGATAGAGACCGTTCCCATATTTGCCGGCATATCCAAGACCAAAAGCCTTCATAGTATCTTCACTTAATCCTCTTTCGGTAAGATAATCCATGGCCGTCTTTCCCTGGGGTCTTCGAAGCTGCACATAGAAAAACTGAGCCGCCACTTTGTTGATTTCTAAAAGTGCTGACTTAGCATCCGCTCGCTCTTTGGCTTCTTTGGAATAGCCTGTATCTTCGGGAAGTTCCACTCCCGCCCGTTCTGCCAGAGATTTTATAGCCTCCTGAAAGGTGAAATTCTCATATTCCATTAAAAAGGTAAATACATTGCCTCCTGCGTTGCAGCCAAAGCAATAATACATCTGCTTCTGTCTGCTAACAGAAAAAGAAGGGGATTTCTCATTGTGAAATGGACAGAGTCCGAAATAAGAGCTTCCCTTCTTTTGCAATCGTACGTAACCGGATATTACGTCCACAATATCGTTTTTAGAACGTACTTCTTCAATAATTTCATCAGAATAATACATAGTTTGCAAAGCTCCTCACTATTTATATTCCGTGAAAACCACTTTTTTCCTTTTTTATTTTTTAGATTTGTTCAAATTTTTTATACAATTATTATAACTTCTAATACTGCGCAAACTTGATTATTTAACATGAATGTATTTTTCGATTACTGCTGCCACACCATCCTCATCATTGGTTCTGGTAACATCATTTGCAACAGCTTTTACGCTGTCCAGGGCATTTCCCATGGCAACGCCAATCCCTGCTGCCTGTAACATCTCCACATCGTTTCCGCTATCTCCAACGGCTAGTACCTGTTCCATAGGAACTCCCAAATACTCAGCAAGCATATGAAGTCCTGTTGCCTTAGAAACACCGGCTTTCGTAAATTCCAAATTGGAAAATCCCCCATCTACAAGATTGATATTCGGACAAGCTTCCAAATAGTTTTTTACTTCCTCTCGGTTAAAATATTCACCTTCCCGGAACTGAAAATTTAATGTAGCCTTCTGAATGCTGGCATCGTGCTCCTTAAGATAGCCGATCATATCTTCCATACGATTTATCTTGGTACTAAGGTTGTGCTTTACATAGTCCGGAAGCTCCATGTGTTCCACATAAGGGAAACACTGGGTTGGCGTGTAATTCGCTCCATTGATAAACACACTTAAATAGACTTCTCTGCTTAAAATGAATTCAAAAACAGGAATCATCTGTTCCTTATCCAGGCATTCTTCTCTTAAACATTCCCGGTCTCTTGTGCGATATATAGCAGCACCGTTACAGGTAAGTACGTAATCGATGGATACGTCCTTTAGTTGATCCCAGGGAAGTCCCTCGTAATCTCTTCCGGAAGCCAGCACAACCTGCACCCCTTTTTCCTGGGCTTTGTGAATAGCTTCGATAGACGCAGCTGTCACCTTTCCATCCGTATTAAAAAGGGTTCCGTCTACATCCAGTGCCAGTAACTTTATCATCTTTTGCTCTACCATTTATCTTCTCCTTCTTGTTCATCTATCTTTATAGCACAATTCAGCCATAGCCTTCCTGACTATGACTGAATATAATCACTCTATAAATTTATAACACGATATACACAAACTTCATATGGTTTTAAGGTTAAATGATTGGAAAATTGATCCGGCGCATCCTTATAATTACTGATCACAAGGCTGCTTTCCTTTGCCTGAACCTTTTCTTCCACCTGATAGGAAATGGTCTCATCTGTAAAGTTAGCCACTACCACCAGAGTCTCACCTTCACCTTTTCTTAGATAAGAATATACCTTTTCGTTATCTGCGTCCAGAAGTTCATACTCTCCCTCTGTAATAATCGGCATCTCGTGACGGAGATTTATCAGCTTCTGATAATAATAGAACACGGAATCAGGATCCTCGATACAAGCCTCTGCATTGATCTCTTTGTAATTATCTATCACATTAATCCAAGGAGTTCCCTCTGTAAATCCCGCATTTTCTGAGGCATCCCACTGCATAGGAGTTCTGGAATTGTCTCTGGATTTTAGTCTTAAAAGATCCAATGTGTCTTTTTCTGAAAATCCTTTTCTCGTAGTAAAATCTTTAAAGATATCCAAGGCTTCGATATCCCTGTAATCTTCGATTTTATCAAAAAATGCATTGGTCATTCCCAGTTCTTCTCCTTCGTAAATGTAAGGAGTTCCCTGCATCATATGAAGCACAGTTCCAAGCATTTTCGCCGAAACCACACGGTATTCTTCGCTTTCATTTCCAAAGCGGGTAACGGCTCTTGCCTGGTCATGATTACTCCAGTAAAGACTGTTCCAGCCATCGCACCCGTACATAGTTTCCTGCCACTGGGTCATGACTTTCTTTAGATCTGTAAGCTTTACTCTGTTCTTGGCATATTTTCCATTTTCATCATAATCCAGATGCATGTGATCAAAATGAAATACCATATTAAGCTCATCTCTGTCTGCTGCCGTATAAGGAACAGCCTCATCTGCACTGGTATGCGGAGCCTCACCAACGGTCATAATGTCGTACTTGCTCAGCACTTTTTCATTCATTTCATGAAGGAATTCATGAACTCTCGGACCGCTGGCACATCCTGCATAGTAGCTTCCGTAAGCCTTATTCTGGATTACCGGACCATCTGGGTAAGCAGGATCTTTGGAAATCAATGTGATAACATCCATACGAAATCCGTCAATACCTTTATCAAGCCAGAAGCGTAAGATATCATGCACTTCCTCTCTGACCTTAGGATTTTCCCAGTTAAGATCCGGCTGTCCCTTGGCAAATAGATGCAGATAATATTGTCCAACCTCTTCTACATATTCCCAGGTAGACCCGCCGAAGCTGGATCCCCAGTTATTAGGAACTTCATCCTTCCAAATATAATAGTCATGATAAGGATTATCTTTGCTCTTCTTTGCCTCCTCAAACCAGTGGTGCTTATCCGATGTATGGTTTACGACCAAATCCAGGATAATTTTGATTCCTCTTTTATGAGCTTCTGCAAGAAGTCTGTCAAAATCTTCCATGGTTCCAAGCGTAGGTTCAATCTGTCTATAATCAGAAATGTCATATCCGTTGTCAACCTGTGGAGACTTATAGATTGGATTCAACCAGATTACATCGATTCCCAATTTCTCCAGATAAGGAAGCTTCATCGTAAGACCATTAAGATCTCCCAAGCCATCCCCATTAGAATCCTTAAAGCTTTTGGGATATACCTGATAGACTACGCTTTTCTTCCACCACTTTGTATCTTTGTTACTCATCTTCCTCATCTCCGTCATCTACGATATCATTTACGTACTTAATCTCATTTTTTGACTCTTCCACGATCTCACGCATGCGCTCTACGGAAATGTATTCGTCCTGAGGCTCCATGGCAACCTGGAAAGCCAGAGGAAGATTCATCCCGCTTACAATATGTGTATGCGGACGGTTTCTATATTTGAAGAATTGCTGATTTACACTACCGGCAGTAAGATCTGTTAAAACAACCACCTCGTCCTCTTCATCAAAGCCAGTCATCAACTTTTCTACTGCTTCTTCTACCGGCTGATTATCTACATAAGCGGAAAGAGCAATGGTTTCCTGATCTCCTCCGGAAATAAATGCTAACGTATCTTTCAATCCCTCTGCCATCTTATGATGGGATGCTGTAACTAAAACTCGTTTCATATCTATCTACCAAACCTTTCCTCTCTTATACGGTTAAGATTCCAAAGAAGGAGCAAACCAGAGAAATAATAATGATTAAAAGAATTAATTTGGTTGGTGTCCACTTCTTATTTCCAAGAAGCTTATACACCAGTGCGGTTAAAAGTACCGGAAGGAGTGCAGGCATAATCTGATCTAAAATGTCTGTCTGCAAAGCCAAAGATACTTCACCAACTTTAAAGTTTAATGCGGTCTGAACCTTTACAGAGGTAGCGATCAGAGCACCTACCACGCTAAGTCCCATAATAGAAGCTGCTTCTGTAAATGCTGATAACTTCTGTCCAAGCTCTGTGATCATCTTTGTACCGGACTTATATCCGATTTCAAAGAATTTGGATTTAATAAACCAGAAGGCAATATTACAGATAAACCAAATGATAGCTCCAAGAGGATTACCCTGCTGTGCCATATATCCTGAGATGGATCCCATAATGGTAGGCCACAGTACCCATACCAAGGTATCACCTACACCGGCAAATGGTCCCATCAAACTTGTTTTCAAAGACTGAACCGTTTCTTTTGCTTCAATTCCATCTTTCTCTTCGATTGCAAGGGTGGCTCCTAAGATCACACTTGACATTACAGTTGTGGAATTAAAGTAGTTAAAATGATTGTTTAATGCCTCTTTGTATTCCTCGTCTTTTTTATAAATTTTACGAAGTACCGGTGCCATAGCCCATGCAATAGCCGGTCCCATCTGAGATTCATAATTGAAAATATTACACGCCATGAAGTTGTATCTTGCTGCAGTTTTTCTCAGATCTTTCTTAGTTACCTGGTATCTTCCCTCTTCGGTTGTGTTCATTTCATTACTCATCAAAATCATCCCCCATCTCATCTGCTGCTGCGCCAACGGTTGCTACTGCCGGTGTTTCTGCTTTCTTCAGTTCATTTGTAAAGTACCAAAATGCTGCTGCAAATCCTACAATCGCGATTCCAAGTACCGGTACACTAAGATAAGCAGATAAAACAAATCCGATCAAAAGGAATGGAAGAAATTTCTTAACCGGCATATAGCGCATTAACATTCCCACACCTACAACCGGAAGCATTCCAGCTGCAATAGAGAGTCCATTTGTTACCCATTCAGGAATAAACTCAAGAATGAAGTTTACTACATTTGCTCCAAAGCATACGACGATCAAAGTTGGAATCATAGTCTGAAGAGAACAGATGATCGGTCCAAGCCATGCAGTACGGTTCATACTTCCCCATTTTCCCGCATTGTTATCATTCTGCATCTTGTGTGCAACAAAGTTATTTACAATACGTACTACAACTTCTAACTGAATAGCAAGAAGACCTACCGGAAGACCAACTGCCAGGGCTGCGTCTGTACCGGTTCCGGTGCGGACTGCGATAAAAGTTCCAATGATTGTTGCAAGTCCGTAGTTTGGTGCAGAAGCTCCTCCAAGAGCAGCAACACCCAGTGACATTAACTGAAAAGTACCTCCGATCACAAGACCCGTGTTCATGTCTCCCATGATGAGACCGGAAATCATACCAACGATTACCGAAAACCAGGAAAGCACTACCGGTCCGTTCTGGTCAACGGTCATATATCCGGCTAAGATAGTGATTAAAATATTCTGAATGATTGACATAACCAAATTTCCTCCTTAAGCAAGTTCTTAGTAAGCCTCTTCTGCGTCTGTAGGCACATACTGGATGACAACCGGAACCCCTTTGCTCTTGATGATCTCAAGATCTGCTTTTTCTTTTTCATTTAATGCTACGAACTTTGTAACGGCTTCTCTTCCCTCTTCATTGAAAATGATTCCAAGATCTACCTTAGGGATCTCAACGCCGCCTTCCATCAGCTTAATCAGTGTTTCCGGTTCCTTTACCAATACAAACACTCTCTGTCCGTCATACTTTCCGGCTTTGAAATTAGTAATAGCTGTTTCTGTACTGATAACAGATACACCGGTTCCTGCCGGTTTTGCCATTCTCATACTGGCTTTAATGTCTTCGTTGTTGCAAAGCACATCATCCACTACCATAAATCTCTTTACCTGAAGTGCCGGTGCCCACTGATTAACTACCAATCCGTGAATGAGTCTCTGATCAATTCTTGCCAATACTACCATTTTGTTTCTCCTCCTTGAAAATAAAATTTTAAAGTTTTCTCAAAATTGGTATCGATACCAATTTGGTTCTTTTAAAAACCAGCCCGCTATTTGGTACTGGTATTTTTTTATTTTATGTATTACTTTTATGCGGAATTTCTCACGATAAGTTCCAGATCAAGCTCCACTCGTTTCGCATCTTCTACCTCGTTTGTCAGCTTTCTTATGATCTCTTTGGCCGCATATTCTCCCTCAGCCTGTACCGGCTGACGAATGGTGGTAAGTGGTACCTGAAGGATGGATGCGATGGGTTGATCATCCACTCCCATGATGGCGATGTCCTCCGGAATCCGGACACCTCTATCTAAGGCTTCCATCACCATGCCCGCTGCCACTTCATCGCTTCCTGCGATTACTGCATCCGGCCGATCCGACATCTGAAGAATCTGTGCCATAAGCTTTCGACCTTCTTCCAAAGTTCCTACCTTTGTAAAAAGCCATCCGGCTCTTGGAGTAATCTGATGTTCTCCCAGGGCTTCCATAAATCCGGCATATCGATCGCTGTCAATGTTACATCCCTTGGTTTGAATCGTAACTGCGTGACTTCCGGTACAGTATGCGATCTTCTTTTTTCCTGTATTTATTAAGTATTCTGTAGCTTTATAAAAGCCTTCATACTGTTTGGCGCAGATCATGGAAATGCTTTGATCTTCGTTATATTCGTTGCAGGCCACCACCTTGCCATACTGCTCGTAGCTTTTTAACTTCTCCCAATCATTTTCAATGGCGCAGAGAATGATACCGTCGGCGTGGTGCATTCTCACCAGCTCCATGGCCTCTTCTTCTCTGTCTCTTCTTCCATAAGTCTGGGTGATCAGTGTACGATAATTATAGTTTCTGCAGGTTTTCTCAATAGAGTCCACCAGGTATGCAAAAAAACTATTGGTAATGGTCGGAACCGCAACTGCTATATTCCCTGATCCGGAACCTCGCATCTGTCTGGCCGCCTGTAGCGGGCTATAGCCTAAGGCATCCATAGCTTCCTTAACCCGCCGCATCTTCTCTTCTGATACATGAGGCTTATTATTGATAACTCGAGATACCGTTGAAACAGATAAGCCTGATAGCTTTGCAACATCTGATATCGTTGCCAATTTTTATCACCTTACTTTCTTAAGGGTCATCCCCTTTGCAACTTCAGAATAACTCTGTCTATTTTATTTGTCAAAGAGAAAATTGGTAACGATATCAATTTTGGAAATAGCAACAAAATAAAGATTAAGAATTTGTGAAAAGTGTCAAAAGAATTATTGTTTTTTCCAAGACTTTGGAATGAAATATTCCTGGAATTTCATTACTGCGTAGTTATCTGTCATGCCGGCGATGTAATCGCAAACTGCCTGCTCCACCGGCTCTCCTCTTTCTTTTGTAACCCGCAGATATAATTCCGGAAGAAGATCCGGATGCGCTACATAGTACTGATACAGATTTGTGATCATATTCTCCACCTTGATTTCCTCTCCCTTGGCGATAGGATGCGTATATACATGGGCAAACATGTAGCTTCGAAGTCCTTTCATAGCCTCTGCCACAGGTTCAGACATGCAAATCTTTGGCTGATCAATACTATTCGTGATCACATCATGCACTAAAGTATTTAGGCGCTGCTTCATGTCCTCGCCTAAAACTCTACGGTAAGATACCGGAAAATCGCTCTCCCGCAAGATTCCTGCCCGTATGGCATCGTCGGTATCATGGTTTAAGTAGGCAATTTTATCGGAAAGACGAACTACCTGTCCCTCTAGGGTAAATGGAGTAGATTTGGTTTTGTGATTTAAGATTCCGTCTCGAACCTCCCAGGTGAGATTTAATCCTCGTCCTTCTTTTTCTAAAAAGCAAACCTCCCTGATACTTTGTTCATTGTGGCTAAATCCATTGGGTTGCAGTCGGTCTAAGGCTCTCTCTCCTGCATGTCCATATGGCGTATGTCCAAGATCATGGCCTAGAGCAATTGCTTCCACCAAATCCTCGTTTAGGTGCAGGCTCTTTGCTATGGTTCTTGCAATCTGAGACACTTCCAGGGTATGGGTAAGCCTTGTACGATAGTGATCCCCACTGGGAGCCAAAAACACCTGGGTCTTTTGTTTGAGTCTACGGAAGGATTTGCAATGCAAAATACGATCCCGGTCTCTCTGATAGCAAGGTCTGATATCACAGGGAGCTTCCTCCCTCTCCCTTCCCTTAGAATCCCTACTAAAAGCCGCATAAGGACTTAAATATTCCCTTTCTCTTTGTTCTAACTCTTCACGAATGGTCATAAAAATTGCCTCCCATATAATCAACAAAACAAAATTTATATAAAAGAAAAACAGATTTCATCAAAGCCTTCCTCTGATCAAATCTGTTTTCCAAAATCTTATGCTTACTTACATTTTAAAAGCTCTCGAAACGCCAATTCTCCAAAAATCGCCAGGGCATGGTCTTCCTCTCCGGTTCCTCCGCTGATACCAAGACCGCCTACGATCTCATCTCCATTCTTTAGGGGAATTCCACCGCCGAAGATCACGATCCTTCCACCGTCCAATTTATCTACACCATAGAAAGTTCCTCCGGGCTGAGCTAATTTAGAAAGCTCCATTGTAGACATCTTTACCGCAACGGAAGTATATGCCTTCTTTGTTGCAACATCATAGCTTACTAAGAATGAATCATCCATGCAATGTACCGCAATAGGATTGCCATGGGCGTTACAAATGGCAATTACTGCCTTGATTCCCTGTTCTTTTGCTCTATGTTCAACAATTTCTAAGAGTTGCTTCGCTGTATGCAGATCCAATGTCTGTTCCATAATATTCACCCCAAATATATTCTTTCTATTTCTATTCAAAGAATGCAATTTCACTCTAAAAACCAATAACTACTTACCGTTCCAATAATAACTTTAGTATACGGTTTTCTCTTTTTTGTGTCAATATACCTAAAAAGCCAGAATCCTGTAAAAATCAAACCTTTACATGATCAAACCTTCGTAAAATCAAAAATCCCTGCCACCTCCTCAGGTCGCTCCAGAAACTCTCCCTTACTCCATTCCCGGTACATATTGTAGATAGCCCCTGCAAATCCGCTGATTCTAAGGAAATCTTCTCTGGTCCCCTTTTCTGGATTTATCCATTTTTTCACCAGATATTCTGTAATCTTTTCTAAAAACAAATCTCCCATTCCGGCTGAGATTAAAGCATCTATAAACTCCCGATGTAGATAAAAAAATCTAACACAGCGCAGGATATATTCCTTCTCATAAAAGTTCTTAATCCCATCTGTATTAATAACTTCTACCTTTTTATTTTTGTATTCATCCACTACCTGAACCAAATGTTCTCTTAAGATATCTTCGATCGTCTTGTAATTTCTATAAAAGGACATTCTGGAAACCTTTGCCTCCATAGTAATATCCGAAATGGAAATAGATGAAAATGTCTTAACTTTCATCAAACGCAGCAATGCATGATACATCTCTTGTTTTACTTGTAGATTGGTTTTACTTACTCTTTTTTTCATCGCGATAAACTCCAGCTCCTGGGAAATATAACCTCGGCTCATACTCCTGGGAAATATAACCCCGGGAATATTGAAATATCCGTCATTTAATGTTACAATTTGTAACATCATTGTAAAGTGTTTTTTAATGCTTTTCAAGCACAGAAAGGATTAAACGAAATTATGTTTCAGATTTTTGTTGACTCCGCAGCAAATTTACCTGCTGTGGTTGCAAAACAGTATGATATTCATGTCATTTCTTTTATTAATCTCGTAGAAGGCAAGGAACTCACCTGCTACGATCCGGATCTTTCTCCAGAAGAAGAACGGGAAAAAGGCAAGAATTACTATAATGCCATGCGAAATGGCTGCGAAGTAAAGACCGGTCTCATCAGTACCGCCACCTTTGAGGAAGAATTCCAAAAAGCTTTGGATGCCGACCAGGATATCATCTATTTTTCTTTAAGTAAAAATATCAGTGGAAATTATAATTCTGCAAGACTAGCTGCGGAAGAATTACTAAGTAACGATACAAAGGGCCATAAAATACGATTAGTCGATGCACTAAACGCATCTCTCGCCCAGGGGATTCTGGCAATCTATGCCAGCGAAATGCGTGATAAAGGCATGAATGTAGATGAGGTCGCAGATTTACTGGAAACCTATGTTGGAAAAATGAATGGAGTTTTCACCGTGGGAGATCTTAAATATCTCTCCCATACCGGACGAATCAGCGGAAGTGTTGCTACTATCGGAAATGTCCTTAAAATCAAGCCGATCCTAAGGGGAAACAAAGATGGCTTTATTGTAAATTTCAAGACTCTCCGTGGACGTAAGGCGGCATTAAATGCACTGGTGAATTTGGTTTGTGATAATATCGAAGAACCCGAACAACAAATCATAGGTATCGCCCATGCAGACGCCTATGAGGACTCCCTTTATGTTATGGAGAAAATCCAAGAACGGATTAAGGTGCGGGACTTTATCAATACCTCCTACGATTATTGTACCGGAAGTCATGTTGGCCCCGATACCGTGGCTCTTTTCTTCATGGCCAAAGACCGGGAATTATCCAATCATTAGTTTCCAACTATTATCTATACTTAAACTTTGCGAGACGGCTTTTGTCGTCTCTTTTTTCTTGTAGAAGAATAGAATTTCAAATTTTTTACTCTTTTAAGTATAACAGATTTTTTGGGGACCATAATAACAAAGAAGCCCAGAACACTTGATCTCTCAAATGTTCTGAGCTTCTTACTCGGATGCGGAAGATGGGACTTGAACCCACACAAGCGCAATGCTTACAAGATCCTTAGTCTTGCTCGTCTGCCAGTTCCGACACTTCCGCAAGTGGATTGTTTGTCATTTGCGTGACTCACTTTCCGTAGATTATAATACTATAGGTGCTACCCAAAGTCAACACTTTTTTTCGATTTTTTTGAATTTTTCAAAATGTTTTTTCGAATGAAACAAAAAGTGTAATCTTCCCCTTTTTCTGCTAACATCTTTAACATAAAATGAAGAAGCTTGGCAGTATCCGGATGAATCATATTCCCCAGCTTCGCCGCTCCTTTTTCGTAATAGATGAGCGGAGCATCATCTGTATAGGCATCTCCTAAATAAGTCTTCGATGCACAGACCCTGTCTACAAACATTTCTGCCACATACTTCTTTGGCATCTTCTGTCCTTTGATGGCAGCTTCTGATCCCACACTGTAATCGATCCAATATTCGTAATGATGCTTATTTCTTCCCTTGTGATGGAGCCAGGACATAGAATAGCCCGTGTCCTCTCTCTCTGCATTATTTGGACTTCGATCTCCCTGATAGTATTTGCATCCTACCAGAAACTCTGTAGGGGAATACTTGGAGAGATCATGAAGTAATCCCTGTTTGTATAGTCCAAGTCTAAAACAACCTTCCATTACTAAAATTTTATGATGAGTAATGGTTTTAAAATGCTCCCAACCTTTCATACTCTAACACTTCCTTTATGCTTGCATTGATCTGCAATAGTTCCCATTGATTTATAACTTTTATAACTGCTCAACAACTAATACTGTAATGGATCTAGGAGGAACTTCCACAAAACGCTGTCCTCGTTTTTCCGGTTCTTTCTCTTTTGCTTCAAGTTCTTCCTGATTTTCTTCTTCCTCACCGGATATAGCAAGTATTTCCTCTCGAAGTTCCCCCAAAACAGTATCTACGATTTCTTCCAAAGCCTCCGGATTCTCTGTAGTGGCTCCTAAAAGCTCTTCAGAATCCTCTTGAACGGTATCTAATGGCTCCTCCTGCTTCCTGGTTGTAAAGAGAACGTTCCATTTTTTTCCTTTAGGTAGAGATGGCAATGCAAAATCATGAGCCTCCCAGTGCATGTTATAGGCTACAAACAGATCTTCGCAATTTGCACCCGCACCACTATAATAAACCCCAAGGATTCTACTGGAAATCTCCGATGGAACCTGCCATGCATATTCTCCGTGGTAGGAAATATCCGGAATTCCACATCTATTTTGATCAATTCCCAAATACTCTCTCTCCGGATGGAAGACTCCGTAATTTTTTCGAAGGGCGATCAATTCTTTTACATAATCATGAAGCTCTTTATTTTTCTCTAACTGTTTCCAGTTTAACCAAGAAATAGCATTATCCTGACAGTAAACATTGTTATTTCCCTTCTGCGAATTTCCAAACTCATCCCCTGCTAAAATACAAGGAGTCCCCTGAGATAATAGCAATAAGGCAAATGCATTTCTCACCTGCTGTTCTCTTAAGGCTACCACTGGTTTTTTCCTTGTAGGGCCTTCCACACCACAGTTCCAGCTATAATTGTACTCCGGTCCATCCTGGTTATTCTCACCGTTTCCTTCGTTGTGTTTTCCGTCATAGGATACCAGATCCTGTAGGGTGAATCCGGTCTGCCCGGTAATAGCATTCAAAAAATGATGGTTGGTAGATACCTGCTTTAACCAGTAGATCACCTCTCGCACCATTCCCTCGTCACCCTTTAAGAATTTTCGCATGGCAATCTGGAACCCAAGATCTTCCGTAAGAATCTTTACACCTTTTAGAATGGCATCGGATTCTACCATTTCCATTGGAGTTCTGTAAGGATTTAAAACAAAGCCGTCAATGTGATATTCCAAGGTATAATAACGCAGGCATTCCATCATAAGACCCTTGGGGGTGTTGTCTGCAAATGGCATCTTTAATACCACCTCGATTCCAGCTTTATGACAGGCCTTTACTAAATTTTTAAACTCTTTCACCGGATCTTTGGTAGCAGCATAGGCTGCCTTTGGAGTAAAAAAATATCCTTCTCCATATCCCCAATAGTTCGTATATAGGAGACATTCTTCAAATTCATAGATAGGCATCAGCTGAACTTGATTAATGCCAAGATCCACAAGATAAGGTATCTTCTCCATGAAGCCCGTAAAGGTACCTTTTTTCTTAACCTTCGAACTGCTATGAGCCGTAAATCCACGGACATGTAAACTGTAGGCAATCACCTCATGCAAGGGAAGATGTAGGGGAAGATCTCCTTCCCAGTCATAATCTTCTTTGATCAATGCGGTGCGAATCTCATGATTTTCTACGGATCTTTTTTCGCCCCAGGTACTTTTTCCTGCAATGGCTTTTCCGTAAGGATCTACAAGGATCTCATCCTCCATAAGGAAATTGTACTCATATTCTTCCGGAGCTATTCCCTCCACTGCCACACAGTGAACCGCTCCCCATTCCTGTTCCATAGGTATCTCATGAAAGGGAGTCTCACAGCCTTTTTTATATAGCAATAATGTGCAGGTCCCGCCCATTTCTCCTTCTACAGCAAAATTAATGTAATTTTCATAACAAGTCGCTCCCAAAGGTAATGGGTATCCAGGTCTTATATTCATACTTTTCTCCCCACATTCTCTCTTTATTGCCATCCATCCGTACCATACATCTCTACATTCTTTCGATTGATCATAAATACATCCTCATAGGTTTCTTTCTCATAGTCGTCACCTTTAAGAATGCTGATTCCGATCTTTGCAGCATCTTTTCCCATATTAATTGGGCTTTGGGCTGCGGTTCCCACAATCTGATTATCTGTCTTCTTTAACTCTTTCTTGATATCCGGAGATCCATCCACTCCATAAATAATGGTATCCTCTGAATTTCCGGCCAAATTTAAGGCCGTCTTTGCTGCCACTGCCAACTGATCACTTCCGCACATAATTGCAGTTACATTTGGATATTCCTGTAAAATTTTCTGAGCAGCTTCCAATCCCTCATCGAAGGTGCCATTGGTATCCTCCCTTGCCACTACTTCGAATCCGACTGCTGCAGAACTAAGGGTTTCTTCAAATCCTGTAATTCGCTCATTAATAGAATTCTGAGCGGAAACCTCAAGAATGGCTACAGTTCCCCCATCCGGCTTTCTTGTGATCAGATCCTCTCCGCAGATTTTCCCGGCCTCTTTGTTGTTAGAGCCTACAAATGCATCTACATAATCCATTTCTTTTACCTGCGTATCCACATTCACAATAGCTACTTCTTTTTCTTTTAAATATTCCAAAGCCGGGGTAATCTTTTCCCAGTCCACCGGACAAAGGAATACAACCTTCACACCGGCATCTGCCATATCCTTTAACTGACTGATCTGCGTCTCTACATCAGAAGCCGGATCTCTGGTTACCATGGTATATTCTTTTGCCTCAATAGTCTCTCTGGTAGCCTGCTCCAACACACTAAAGAAGGGATTCTCCATATTAATTCCGGAAAATCCGAACGTATATTCCCCGTCGATGGTACTAACAGTATCTGTAGTTTCATCATCATTATCAGTATCTGTAGCTTCTTCCCCATCTTCGTCTTTATTAGTATCATCCTCCACAACTGCATTGTCCTCCGGAGTTCCCACAGATTTCTTACATGCAGTTCCCAAAATAATAATAAATAGCATTACAAAGAGTAATCCTATGATTTTCTTACGTTTCATAATGAAAATTTTCCTCCCACTTGTACATAATCAAATTTTATTTTACCTTATTTTTACCATTTTGGCTATAACTCTTCTTGCATTTTGAGTTCCCCTCTGATACTCTAACAACAGATGCTACGGTTAAACCGTAAAAAGAAAAGGAGTATACCATATGAACGAGTACACAACAGTCGAATTACACTTAGACAATGATGAAGTTATCGAATGCCTAGTTCTTACCATGTTAGAATCTGCGGAGCAAAAATACATCGCGCTCATGCCGTTAGATGACATTGATGAGGAAGGCAATGCCAACGAGGACAGCCAGATCTTCATCTACCTCTACAGCGAAGATGAAAATGGCGAGCCATCCTTAGATCCGATCGAGAGCGATGAGGATTATGAGATTGCCTCTGATCTATTGGACGAATGGTTCGATACTTTAGAATATGAAATGTTAGACGAGTAAAAGTTCTTGTAAAAAGCGGGAGGGAGTCACATCCTTTCCGCCTTTTTCTTTTGTATAGCTTAAGATCAGTTTGTGTTTCGCTCTGGTCATAGCTACATAAAAAAGTCGTCTCTCCTCTTCGATCTCTTTTGCAAGCTTTGCCTTCTTGTAGGGAATACATCCCTCATGACAACTGATAACAAATACCGTATCAAACTCCAGGCCCTTGGCCGTATGCATAGTAAGGAGGTTTATTCCCTCTGTCTTTGTGTCTCTATTCTTTTGTTTTTGAAGCTCCAAGGTATACTGCTCTACGTGGGCAAACCATTCTGGAATCGTTCTGCACTCTTTGGAAAATTCCTGGATCTCTTCTAATACTTCTTTTAACTCCGAAAACTCCAGTCCCCTATATTCTGCATAATCCCTGAGAAATTCATCATATCCGATACTTTTTCGAATATACTGGATAGCAGCATAGGGCGTTTTGTCTTTGATCATTTTCATATCCCATTCCAGTTGATCGATCCGATCCATCATCCAGTGTTTATCGCAATAGAAATTTCGGATTCTCTCATAGGTTAAGGGATTTTCTGAAAGAGCATCTCTTCCTATATAGCGATTGGGCCGATTGATGATCTGAAGAAAATGTTTTCGTTGATAGTCTCCCTGAGACAGGGAAAAATAACTTTTTATGTCCATGGCAATGAAATGATCATAAATATTTTTCACCTGATCTCGCATGGTGAAAGGAACCTGGTACTCGGACAATACCTCAGACAATACTCTGGCATCGCTGGCAGTGCGGTAGAGAACTGCCATATCTTTTAAAGGCACCTTCGCTTTCATTCGCTCCTGAATCTTCGCCAAAAGATATTTACTCTCATCCATAGGATTCAAGGTTTCCTGTACATGTACCACATTTGTCGCCTTTTTATTCGCTTCTATGGCCTTTTCGAACCGCTCTTTATTGTGAGAAATGACCCGAAGGGCTCCCTTCACTACATAGGCGTCAGACCGGTAGTTGATATTTAAAAGCACCTGCTTTGCATCCGGATAATCCTCTTTAAAGGCCATCATGATTCCAGGTTTCGCCCCACGAAATCCATAGATAGACTGATCGTCATCCCCTACAATAAAGAGATTATTCTCCGGCTTTGCCAGCATTCGGATCACGTCATATTGAATCTGATTCACATCCTGGAACTCATCTACCAGCAAATAGGTGAATTTCTCCTGCCATTTTTTTAAGATATCCGGTCGCTCGATAAAAAGCTTCTTACATAAGATCAGCATATCTTCAAAATCGATCTTATGAAGCTTATTTTTCTCTGCTTCATAAGTTTTATAAATATCCCGGAACTTTTCTTCTCCATTTTTTAAAGACACATACTGGTCTATGTTTAAACCGTTGTTCTTTACATTTCCAATCTCTTCTGACAGGTCCTTTAAGCTTTCCTGGTCAATCCCTTCTTCACAGGCAGCCCGTAAAATCCCATATTTTTCTTCTTCCCGAAGAATGTTTTCTGTGCCATATCCATAGGCCCATTTTAGAATTCCATAATAAATCCCATGAAATGTACCGCAGGTAACACCTGACGCAGCATCCCCGCAAACCTTTCGAAACCGTTGTTTCATTTCATTGGCTGCATATTTGGTAAAGGTAATGACCAGGATTTTTCCCGGATCCACACCCTGCACCCGGATCAAATATTCAATTCTTTTGGCAATAGTATATGTTTTTCCGGAACCTGGACCTGCAAGAACAATGCAGGGTCCATCTTTGTGAGCGGCTGCTTCCCTCTGGGCGGAGTTCAAGCCTTCTAAGATTTCTTTAGATAACATTGCAGGAACCTCTTTTGGAGATCCCTGCCTGTTTAATTGATATTTCATAGATACATCATATCTTTCTTTATATATCTTTATATATACTTTTTATACATTTTCCAACAACTGGATTCCCTTTTTGATACGGGAGATAGACTCTTCTTTTCCAAGAACCTCCATAAGTTCAGTAGCTCCTCCAGGAGTACTCTGCTTTCCTGATACGGCGGTACGGATCGGCCACATTACATAACCAACCTTTAAGCCCTTCTCAGAAACATATTCTTTAAGAAGTGCAAATAATGCATCATTACTGAAGTCTTCCTGCTTCTCCAAAAGAGGAAGAACATCTCGAAGTACCTGAAGAGATTTCTCCTCGTCTGTTTTCATCTTCTTATGGCAATACATCGCTGTATCGTATTCCGGTAGTTCCTGGAAGAAATCAATATGTTCCTTGATATCCGGGAATACTTCAATTCTTGTCTTTACCATAGCTGCAATCTTCTTCAGGTCGTAATCCTTAGTGATCACCTCTTTGATGTATGGAAGAGCCATCTCATAGAAGGTGTCATCATCCATAGCTTTCATATATTCGCTGTTCATCCAACGAAGCTTTACTACATCAAATACCGCCGGAGATTTGCTCATATGACGATAATCAAAGGCTTTTACTAATTCTTCTAAAGAGAAGATTTCCTGGTTGTCTGTCGGGCACCATCCAAGAAGTGCTACGTAGTTTACTACTGCCTCTGTTAAAAATCCCTGATCGATCAGATCTTCATAGGAAGAATGTCCGCAACGCTTGCTAAGTTTCTTATGAGTCTCGTCGGTGATGAGGGGACAGTGTACATAAGTTGGGATGTCCCATCCAAAGGCCTCATAAATACGATTGTACTTCGGAGCAGAAGACAAATACTCATTTCCACGAACCACGTGGGTAATTCCCATCAAGTGATCGTCGATTACATTTGCAAAATTATAAGTAGGATATCCATCGGATTTGATTAAGATCAAATCTTCCATCTCTTCATTTGGAACAGTAATATCTCCATAAATATCATCGTTAAAAGTGGTAGTTCCCTCTGTTGGCATGTTAAAGCGGATAACATAAGGCTTTCCGGCTTTCAGATTCGCCTCTACTTCTTCTTTGCTAAGGTGAAGGCAATGCTTATCATATACATGGATTTCCAAACCATCCTCAGAAACGGTACTCTTTAAAGAGTCCAATCTTTCTTTATCACAGAAGCAATAATAGGCATCTCCCTGCTCAATTAATTGCTTTGCATATTCCAAATACAAACCAGATGCATTACGTTCGCTCTGTACGTAAGGACCTACTCCTCCGTCTTTATCCGGTCCCTCGTCATGGACGAGTCCGGTTTTTTCCAGTGTGCGATAAATAATGTCAAGAGCACCATCTACATAACGCTCCTGATCGGTATCCTCAATTCGAAGGATGAAATCTCCGTCCTCATGCTTAGCAATCAAATAAGCATAGAGCGCAGTTCTCAAATTTCCTACATGCATTCTTCCTGTAGGACTTGGTGCAAATCTAGTTCTTACTCTACTCATTTTCTATGTATCTCCTAAATAAATATATTTTATAACCTTTTTAACCCCACATTCCTCTAGAATGTGGGGCATTCCCAAAGGGATCTTTGTTATACGTTAATCTCAGCAGTCATTCCCAAAGCGTCCTTGTTGGCCTCTAAAATCGGTGCAACATTGTTCTTTAAGAAAGCTTCAACCTGAACCTCGGCTCTTCCTGTATACTTCGCTGGATCCATGGTCTTTTTCAATTCTTCCTCTGTAAGGTTAAATGCAGGATCAGCTGCAATCAGCTCTAAAAGGTTATTGTCTAATCCCTTTTCCTTTACATTTCTTCCTGCTTCCATAGAAAGCTCACGGATTCTCTCGTGAAGCTCCTGTCTGTCTCCGCCGGCCTTAACCGCATCCATCATAATGTTCTCTGTAGCCATAAATGGAAGCTCTGACATCAGACGCTTCTCAATAACCTTTGGATAAACTACCAGACCGTCTACGACGTTCATGCAAAGATCCAGGATTCCATCGATCGCTAAGAATCCTTCCGGAACACTGAGACGCTTATTTGCAGAATCATCTAAGGTTCTCTCAAACCACTGGGTCGCGGATGTAATTGCCGGATTTAAGGCATCGATCATCACATAACGAGAAAGGGATGCGATACGCTCACTTCTCATTGGATTTCTCTTATAAGCCATAGCGGAAGATCCAATCTGAGATTTCTCAAAAGGCTCTTCCACTTCCTTCAAATGCTGAAGGAGACGGATATCGTTAGAGAACTTGTGGGCACTTGCTGCAATTCCCGCTAAAACATTTAACACACGGGTATCTACCTTACGGGAGTAGGTCTGTCCGGAAACCGGATAGCATGCTTCAAATCCCATCTTATTTGCGATCATCGGATCGATCTTGTCAATGGTCTCCTGATCTCCGTCAAAGAGCTCCAAGAAACTTGCCTGTGTTCCTGTAGTTCCCTTGGAACCTAACAGTTTCAGAGTACTTCTTACATAGTTAAGATCCTCAAGATCCATCATAAATTCCTGCATCCAAAGAGTAGCACGCTTACCAACGGTAGTAGGCTGTGCAGGCTGGAAATGGGTAAATGCCAAGGTTGGAAGTGCTTTATTGGCATCTGCAAATTTAGCAAGCTCTGCAATTACATTTACTAATTTTTTCTTTACAAGATCCAAAGCTTCTGCCATCAAGATCACATCGGTATTGTCTCCAACGTAACAGGAAGTTGCCCCCAAATGGATAATTCCCTTTGCCTTTGGGCACTGCACACCGTAGGCATATACGTGAGACATTACATCATGACGCACTTCCTTCTCACGTGCCTTTGCCACATCATAGTTAATATCATCCGCATGTTCCTTAAGCTCTGCGATCTGCTCCTCTGTAATAGGCAGTCCCAGCTCTCTCTCTGTCTCAGCAAGAGCAATCCAAAGTTTTCTCCAGGTTCTAAACTTTTTATCCGGAGAGAAAATATATTGCATCTCTTTGCTGGCATAGCGCTCGGAAAGTGGGCTTTGATATCTATCGTTACTCATGAGTAAATCCTCCTAAACTTTTCTATGTATCAGATCATCAATTTTTTAGATAAAATCAATCTATTAACAATATTCTAATTAATCAAATGCGTGAGAAACATCTTCTCCCGGAACTTCCATCGGATAGTTTCCTGTAAAGCATGCATCGCAGAATTTCAAATCTCCTACCATATCCTGAAGCTTTCCAATCTCCATATATCCAAGAGAATCTGCTCCGATAATCTCTCTGATCTCCTCTGTGGTATGAGAATGGGCAATAAGCTGCTCGTTAGATGGCACATCGGTACCGAAATAACATGGATATAAAAACGGCGGTGAACTAATGCGCACGTGAACTTCAGTAGCTCCTGCCTTCTTCAGCATCTTAATAATATTGGCACAGGTAGTTCCTCGTACGATGGAATCATCTACCATAACGATTCTCTTTCCCTTTACCACTTCACTGATGACATTTAATTTAATCTTAACACTGCTTTCTCTCTGGCTCTGCTTCGGCTTAATGAAGGTTCTTCCTACATAACCATTCTTATGGAAAGCCATTCCATAAGGAATACCGGTATGCTGGGAATATCCCATAGCAGCTACCAGACCGGAATCCGGAACACCAACTACCAAGTCTGCATCCACCGGATAGGATTCTGCCAATGCCTTTCCTGCAATAATTCTGGACTGATAAACATTGACGTCGTCGATAATACTATCCTTACGCGCAAAGTAGATATATTCAAAAATACATCTTGCCTGCTTTGCCGGATCGATCATCATGGAAGTATCAGACTTAATGCCATGCTTTGTAAAGCTTACGATTTCTCCCGGAAGCACATCACGAACGAATTCACCATCTACAGCTGCAATCGCACAGCTTTCTGATGCCAGGAAGTAAGTATTATCTCTCTTACCGATGCAAAGAGGCTTTAGTCCCCAAGGATCTCTGGCTCCGATCAGCTTACGTGGAGAAGAAATTACAAGGGCATAAGCTCCTTTAATCTTCTTCATAGCGTTTCTTACCGCTTCCTCAACATTAGCCGTATTCAAACGTTCTCTTGCGATATGATAAGCAATCACCTCAGAATCAATGGTGGTCTGAAAAATTGCTCCTGTATACTCTAATTCCTTACGAAGCTCCACTGCATTGGTAAGATTACCATTGTGGGCCAATCCCAAAATACCCTTTACATAGTTGATAACAAGCGGCATAGCATTCTGTGCATTGCTGGCACCTGCTGTAGAATAACGAACATGTCCAATTCCCAGGTTTCCCTTTAATGCTTCCAAATTTTCTTCATCAAAGACCTCATTTACAAGACCAAGACCTTTCTTCGAACGCATTTTTCTCTCGCCATAGGTATCCGTTACTGCAATACCGCAGCTTTCCTGTCCTCTGTGCTGCAAAGCAAAGAGCCCATAATATACAGAAGAGGCCACATCGCCTCCATCCATATCATAAGCTCCAAAGACACCACATTCTTCACCAAGACCTGTTGTTAACTTATCAAATTCACTCATGTGTGCACTCCTTTAACTCTTGTCTGTTCAACAGTATAATATAAGGGTTTCAAAAAAACAATCTCTATTATTTTTTCCCAATCCTTCTATAATCTACCTTCCATTTTTCAAACGCAGTCTCCGGAAGATCCGGATCCACCTCTGCCTTTGCCTGTTTAATCTCTCCTTTGATCACACCATCCATGGTTAAAAAGGCAGTATTTCCGGATAACATTTTTACATATTTCTCCGGTGGATATCCTTTCATACATGCATATAAATAAGCTTTTAAAATCTCCTCTTCTTTGCAGATTTCATAAGCCTTTTCATAGGCGGCTGCCGCCTGCTGGTACAAAAACAAATGCCCGTATGCCGTTCCTAGGCATGCATAAACATGACCATAAAAGGTATCTTTCACTGTTTCGTCCCAGTCCCCATTTAAGATGGACTGGTAAACCAAAATCGCAGATTCAAACTCTCCGCTTTCCTGGAGACTATCCGCCTTATATTTTTTTCGTTCCACTTCCTTTTGGTTTTGCAAACGATCTAAGATTCCCTGGATCTTGTGGATCTCTACTGTGGAGTAAATATTGGATTCCCGCAAAATCTGAATAATAAACTGCTCTGTAGAACAGTTCTGATTCAAGGATTCTCTTAAATGCTTCGACAAATTTTTAAGTTCCAGTTCATCCCGGATCCAGTCACATAGCTGACGGTTCACAATAGTATAATCCACCAAATAGAGATTATTGCAAATATAATAACAAAGTTCCTCTATGGTATAGATCCGAATATGAACTCTGGATATTTCATAAGGCTGTCCCGCCCGCTTTCTATGACATAGAATTAAACTGCCCATTTATGCCTCCTAAATGTATCTCCTTCTCCACTCTGAAATTCGATGCCGGATGAAATTCTCCAAATCCCACATCTCGAAATACCAGTTTGCAGGTCTTTTCATCAAGGAAAATAACTTCGATCAAAATACGAAGGGAATAATCTTTTCGCTCCGGAAGTCCCTCAAGAGAAACTGTCTCCACCCGAAGATCCTCTCCGGTAAGACTCTCGATATGAATTTCAATGTCCGATGCATCTTCTAAAATCACTTCCCAGGAATTGTCCGCTTCATACCAACGAGCTCCCCAGGATACCACCGGGAACCAGCTTTCCTGTCCATTAACTCGCATTCTAAGGCAAATCTGTTCTGTCAGAGTCGTCTCATCTAAGTAGGTCGGCCCCTCTGAGAATTCCATGCTCTTTCGAATAGCCGTATAGCAGGCTCCCTTACTATAAAGATTGTTTCCCAAAAATGCTCTTCTTCCGTTGCATAAAACCTTCAAAGAATTGGGATACCAATTATTCTCAAATCCCTCTCCCGTAAGATATACCGAAGAGACTACTTTTTTATCAAAAACATTTTCGATAAAGGACTTAAACTGGGAATCTGCATCCTTGGCCTTGTCAACGTTCATTACCGGCGACAGAGCTTCTAGCTCCTCCATCTGGGCATTTGCCACCTCATCTACCGTGACAAAAGATTCGCCGACTTTCCCGCCGGCCACATTCAGCCTTCGTAACATAAATGCCCGAATTTCATTGGCATCGCAGTAAAACATAGCAGACTCGTACTGCCAAAGTTCCTTGGGCTGATAAAACATATAGTGGCAAAAGCTTTCTTTATAATCTTGTACGAATACATGATTTTTTGGAACTCCTAAATATTGACCGATTCCCTTAAGCATATTGGACATATCAATATTGGTCTCCGGAACCGAGAAGGTCAGATAACTGATCTCTTTAAAATCTCTCAAAGTCATCTGAATAAATTTCGACAAAAGCCAAACACCGTCGTGAATTTTTTCTCCGATCTTCACCTTTTCTCTATGAAAAGCCTTTTGGAACAGGTCTGTAAGAATCTCTCCTTCGCCGATTCCCAGAAGCCGTTTGGCTTCCCTTCCATATACCCAGTGTTCTTTATAAAAACCTAAAAGCACCGGGATCTGATAATTGTCCACGGCAGTCTCCATGGTTTCCGGTTCATCCTTGGATTCATCATAGTAACTGATCTGACAGCTTTTTTCATTTAGATCATATCCTAAGATACTACCTTTCATCATGAACATTTGCTCCTTCCGTTTATGTAAGGGGTGCTTCTCGTTTTAGAAGCACCGTTCTTGCAATTAATACATTTGGAAAATCCGATCCGCTAAGATCAACTCTTCCTGATATTTTAACATGGCCTGTTTTTTATTGGCCGGTGTCATTCCCGTCATCTCATTTAAACGGCCATATTTTCCTTCTGTTCCGGCATGCCGTTCATTTTGCAAAATAAATTTATCTGTAGTTCCATTTTTCCGCCCCCGGAATTCCTGAATATAATAACTGATTTTCTCGTCATCATATAGCACGAATTGTTTGACGTAAATATTCTCATACATAGGGGTGAGAAGCTCAGACTGATAGCCTAAGGATTCTTTTCCCTCTTTCTTTAACTTGTAATACAGACGAACACAGCTTCCGGGACTTGCCTGATAGAGAATCATAGTCTTATCGTAAAGCTGTAGTTCCTTCAGCCACTCTTTCTTGTAATTTAAATAATAAGGGAAAATCATCTGACGTTCGCACATTTCCCTTAATACATTGTGAAGGATATTCTCCAGAGAAGTCTCATAGGTTCTGGTAGAATAATATTTCAAAAGAGCAATCTTGCAAATATCCGCCAGTTCTTCCTTTTGATCGCATTCATTACAGATAATCTCAAATACGACTTCATCCGTCTCTCTTCCATTTACAACATACTCTCTGGAAGCAAATGCCAGATAGGCCTGTTTCAAACGGAAGTATACATTGTCAGAAAGATAATAATCCTCGAAGATCTTCTCCTCCTGGAACATATTTTCCGAAAAAAGCATCTGGGTGACGATACGCTCTGCCATCTTATAGGAAGGGATCTCATATTCTTTCAAGATCTTCCACAGATACTTCATATCCTGAGTAGGACCGCAGTAATAGTTGGCCAGATACATAAGGGTTACCTTGTCATATTGCCCTCTTCGTAACAATTCAAAAGACAGATGCGTGATAAAATCGTCTTCCTCATAGTTGGTATCCCTAATCTGATGGTTGCACAGACGGAATACTTCCTTCTCATCATAGGCGTCGATGCCGTTAACTTTAATACTGGCAATGCTTGGCTTATCTTTCTCCTCTTTGACCTCATCCTCCGGTCTTGAAAAATGCTTGCACATATCCAGGAATCTTGGTTCGTAGAAAAGGCGTTTGGTTTCAAAGACAATAGAGTCAGTATAGTGCCTTCCATTGAGGGCTTCCCATACGATCCTTGCCTCTTTATCGTAAAGGCAAATCACCGCTCCCTCGTCCTCGTCATAAGGAACGCTCTGGCTGATGGTTCCATCCTTTTCGATGACCAGCACGCACTTCATCTGCTTGGTCTTAGTTTTCACCTCATAGGCATAGCAAATGTCCCGCATAGCATTCAAGCGCTCATAAGTCATCTCATCTTCTGTACAAAAACGCTTATAGAGAACTTTTAAGGCCTCTGTAATATGGCGCTTCATCAACTGATCCCAGGTAAATTTCACCATCTGCTCCCGGTAGCCAAGGTAGAGGTCTCCAGCCTCCTCCTCATGGATCACCAGGTTCGCATAGAGGCAGGCTGCTTTCCTGTAATTCAAAGTATTTCCATGCATGAAATACAAGATCAGGGATTTCGGCAAAGGCTCCTTTAAATCATCCTCATCGATGGTCATCATATAATATTCATAAAGCTGTGCAATCTTAAGATCAGCATCTACCGCCTTTTTATACCACGAGAAATACTGTCCACCGTTTTTGTTACCCTTGATCAGAAAGGTACAGATGGTATTTAAGATCATCAGATCATCGTAGCTATGATAGATCCGCACTAAAATTCGAAACATCGCTTCGTTAAAATATTTCTGCTGACTGATAAAATTCGCCACATAAAGAGCTACTTCTCTGGTAATCAAACGATACTTGGTAGCAAAATTTAATACCTGCACCTCGAAAGGTCCGAATTTCTTTAACAGAGAAGGCTTCTCCTGGTAACACAAATAGGCTTGGAGATAATAAATGACGCTGTGAATCTCAAATTGATATTGCTGTTCCAAGATCTCCAACCGCTTATAGGCGTTCTTATATCGTGGATCCATCTCAAGGAGCATGGAAAGCAAGATCCAGGAATCCTGATGTTGCATATAAGTCTTCCCAATCTCATCTAAGACCCGATCCGCGTGAGCTGCTCCTTCTTCTCCCCTTACCATAGCTGTTAAAAACTGATAATAGCAGTTGGTGGTGGCATCCTTTCCTATGGCAAAACGATTGTAATTATAGTTTTCCAAAATTTCCTTGGCTGCATCCATCCGCTTACCAATGACATAGATATGGGCTTGCATCAATTGATACATCTCATTTACCGGATCGAGTTTCCTTAGAGCTGTAGCCTTCTCCGTAGCACTGTCCGTCCAGGTATTTAGATCAATTCTTCCTGCAGAATATCCAATATAATCCTTGATAATCTGAGCCAAAAGAAGTTGCGGCATTCTATGATTTTCATCGTAGGTCTGATTTTGTAAAACTTCGATATCATAAGCCAGCTCTTCATAAGGGGTGACAAATTTAATCTTTCCAAAATTACGGCCTCCGTGCAAATGCTCCGGTCTTACAAAATACTCAAACTCGTAGACATTTCCCACAAAGTCCTCCGTGGTAATATCCGGTCTCGATACGTAGATAAAATCTCCCTCCGTTTCGATCTTTACCGGAATATACCCCCAGGTATTCTTAGTAATGGTTAACGTGGCCTTGGTCGGCTCTTTGATATCTTCAAAAAGCATTCCCTCCCCGGAAATGGTTAAGAAAATACACTCTTTTTGCTTAATTCCTACAAGAAATTCTTCCAGGGCCTGATCTCCCAGAGACCACTTGCGCATATTGTCATAAAGATAAAAGGTACGCTCGTTCTCATATTTTAAAATCTCATAGAAAGATTTGGAACGGAAAAGTCTGCCGGCCTCAGAAAAATCCTTCACGGCCAATTTCTTAAAATCATCGGTACTCTGAATCTTTCCATAGGCAGTATTTACATAAGGCTTCTCTATAATAGCTGTAAAGGATAACTCAAACTCGCCTCCATCACATACCACCGTAAAGACGCCGCGCTCTACATGACCCGGTCTTAAATTTCTGCCATCATATGTAAATTCTACTTTTGCAGGGTTTCCCTCAAATCCTTGATTTTTAAATTTTACACGAAAAGAAGAGGCATATACCAATCCTCGGATACTGGCCTCGATGTCTGTTCGCAAAGTAAAGCTTCCCCGAAACAATTCACCCTCGCCAATAATGAGTACAAGATTGGTCTCATCAAACATGACTGCCGGTTTCAGTGACTGGAAGTCTCCTTTTGAAAATTTCTGGATTTTATTCTTCAACTTTCACACCTATTTCTTTCGTTACTTATCGCTATGGTTGTTTATCTGCCCTTAAAATCAAGCAGATAAACAACATACTATGTAAAATTATAGCATTATTTCACATCCAATAGCAATGATAGATATAAGATTGCCTGTATTTTACTGAATATCTTCCAAATCCTTCAGCCAGGAAGCTACACAGGCATCACTTGGCATTCTCCAATCCCCCCTTGGAGACAGGGCTACCGTTCCTACCTTCGGACCATCCGGCAGGCAGGATCTTTTAAACTGTTGGGTAAAAAATCTTCTGCAAAATGTAGATAGCCATTTGTAAATAATTTCATCTCCGTACTCGGAAGCAAAAGCATACTGTGCCAACCGATAGATCTTAGCCGGCTCATAACCAAATCGAAGGAAATAGTATAAGAAGAAATCATGTAATTCATAAGGTCCTACTAAATCCTCGGTTTTTTGTGCGATTTTTCCATCCTTCGGAGGAAGGAGCTCCGGACTTACCGGAGTGTCAAGGACATCATATAGCACTTCCTTTAGTTCCGGATCCCCGCAGGTATCTGCATAATAATGAACCAAATGTCTTACCAATGTCTTTGGTACAGATGCATTAACTCCGTACATGGACATATGATCACCGTTATAGGTAGCCCAGCCCAGCGCAAGCTCCGACATATCTCCTGTACCAATTACCAGACCTCCTGTCTGATTTGCCACATCCATAAGAACCTGCGTACGCTCTCTGGCCTGTCCATTCTCATAAGTAACACTGTGCTCCTTAGGATCATGACCGATGTCTTTAAAATGTTGATTTACTGCATCCTTAATCGGAATCTCTCTTAAGGTAGCCCCAAGCTTTTTAGACATCTTACATGCGTTCTGATAGGTTCTGTCGGTGGTTCCAAAACAAGGCATGGTGACAGCCACCATACCGCCACGGTCCATTCCCAGTGCATCAAAAGCCTTTGCCATAACAAGAAGTGCCAAAGTGGAATCTAGTCCTCCGGAAATTCCTACCACTGCACTTTTTGCATGAGCATGAGCCAAACGTTTCTTTAATCCCATGGCTTGGATAGTAAGAATCTCCTCGCAGCGTTTTTCTCGCTCTGACAGTACGCTAGGCACAAAAGGTCTGGATGATACAAATCTGGTAAGTTTGGTATCTTCTATTTCTATATCAAAAGGAATTCGCATAAGATTGCGCTCTTTGGAAGTCGAAAAAGTGGTATTTTTTCTGCGTTCACTTAAGATACGGTTAACATCTAATTCCGTGTAAATGGTCTCATTTACAAATCTCTTGCTCTCTGCAAGGGTGCTTCCATTCTCAGCGATGATATTGTGTCCGCCAAATACCAAATCGGTAGTAGACTCTCCCTCTCCTGCATTGGCATAGATATATCCACAGATCAGTCTTGCAGACTGTCCTTCGATCAGGCTTTCTCTGTAGGATGACTTTCCGATGGTCTCGTCACTGGCAGAACAGTTTACAATCACCGTAGCTCCCTCTCTGGCCGCTTCGATACTGGGAGGAATCGGAGACCATACATCCTCACAGATTTCTGCTGCAACTACCAAAGCTTCCATGTTGCGGGACGTAAATAAAAGTTTCGGTCCAAAAGGGATCTCCTGACCTTCAAAAGAGATGGTTCTTGCCACCTCCGGCCCTCTTCGAAACTGTCGCATTTCATAGAATTCTCCATAATTTGGCAGGAAGGTTTTTGTCGTAAACCCAAGGATTTTCCCCCGGTTCATAGCAACCGCCACATTATAAAGTTCTCCGTCTACACAAAGAGGAGCCCCCACAAAAACGATGGCATCAACTGTCTTTGTTGCCTCTGCGATCTTAACAATAGCCGCTCTTGCTTCCCGGAGAAGCACCTCCTGCAAAAACAAATCGCTGCAGGTATAGCCTGTAACGCAAAGCTCCGGAAATACTATCACCTTCGCTCCTTCTTTTGCAGCCTCCATCAGTTTTGAAATAATCTGGTCTTTATTATATGCCACATCCGCAACTCGGATATCCGGTGTTACTGCAGCAACCTTCACGAATCCATGCTTCATTCTCTTATCTCCAAATTTGATCTTCTTATTATTTACTTGCTTCTCTTAATAATCTTCTTTAAATCTTCTACGGTATAAGTATAGGCCGTGTTGCAGAAATGACATTTCACTTCAATGTCCTTACCTTCATTGATCATATCCTGAATTTCTTTTCTTCCCACGCTGGCAACTGCACGCTCCACCCGTTCCTTGGAACAATTGCAATAAAATTTCGTATCCATGGTATCTGTAATTTCCAACCCAAGATTTCCAAGAAGCTCCTCTAGAATCTGCTCCGGGGTATGTCCCTTATCCAAAAGTGCCGTTACAGAGGTAACATTTTTTAAATTTTCTTCCAGCTTTTCTATGATCTCTTCTTTAGCAAAAGGCATGAGCTGAATAATAAAACCACCGGCTCTGCGCACCGTATTGTCCTTCTCCATGAGAACCCCTAGGCCTACAGAAGATGGCACCTGTTCGGAATTTGCAAAATAATAGGTAAGATCCTCGGCAATCTCACTGCTTACCAAAATGGTCTGTCCGCAGTATGGCTCTTTTAAGCCCATATCTTTAATGACCTGCAAAAGACCGATTCCAACAGCACCTCCAACATCTAACTTGCCATTCTTCGGTGGCAGCATAACATCTGGATTTAAAACATATCCCTTAACATTGGCCTTGCTGTCTGCGGTAACGGTAAGACCACCGATAGGTCCATCTCCGCGAATCTGCAAAGTCAGCATGTCGGTATCATTTTTCATCATGCTTCCCATCATGGCTCCTGCAGTAAGGAGTCGTCCCAAGGCAGCAGTCGCCACCGGGCTGGTATTATGATCTTTTCTTGCTGTCTCCACCACCTCTTTGGTACTTGCCGCAAATGCACGGATCTGTCCATCGGCAGCCGTTGCTCGAACGATATAATCTTTCATAAAATCTATTCCTTCCTAATCCGTATAATTTCTATTCTTATGCTTTATTTTTTATATTTTATTTCTTACGATTAATTTCTTATGCTTTATTGGTTGCCACTATACAAATCCTCTCGCTGTCTTCTCGCACAGTTTCCTTTGTATAGTTATCATAAATTTCTTGGACACGAAATCCTGCTTCTTTTAAAAGACTTTCCATCTCTTCAAGGGTATAGCCTCTCTGCAAATGCGTTTCCTGATATTTCCGATAAAGGTCTTCCTTGCCTTCTTCTTTTATAAATAAAGTCAGCTCGTACTCATTAATACCTTCCTCTTCATAATAATAATTATCCCAGATAAAGCTGCAGTCTTCCCGATCCTCCGCAATGGTAGTCTCCCCTATGATATCCCGGTACTTATGTGTCGTATTAAAGTCAAAAAAGAAAATTCCATCTTCTTTCAGACACTCCTTTACCCGAAGGAAAGTTTCAAGAAGCTCCTCTGGATCTAAAATATAATTTACGCAGTCACAGCAGCTAATTATAGCCGAGACTTTGGAATATACTTCCAGCTCCCGCATATCCTGCTGTAGATACAGAATTCCCGTAGTTTCTTCTGTCACATTTTGGAATATTTCTTCTGATAGCTCCTCTGAAATTTCTTCACATGATTCTTCCAAAGAAAAATCCGGCATCTCTTCCATCTGCTTTTCTAAGGCAATCTCCAGCATTTCTTCCGAGAGATCCACCCCCAGCATGTCATACCCCTTTTTATAGAGAAGTCTGGTAATGCTTCCGGTGCCACATCCCAAATCCAAGACCTGTCCTTCTTTGATCTCATACTCTTTTAAAATATCTATCACAAAGCTTGCCCATTCTTCATAGGGCACATTGTCCATAAACGTGTCATAGACTCTGGCAAAGCTACTGTAGACTTCCATATGTTCTCCTAACTTTATGTTTATTTGTCAAATTCTGTCGTAACTACTTTATTTTATCAATTTCTTACAGAAAATCAAGCCTAGGTCATAGATACCAAAAATCCCTAAGTTTTCCCAATCATAAAAGAATCCGGAACAACGACTATGTTTTCGTTATTCCAGATTCTTCTAACTATTCTTTATTTTAAATTTGTGCAATATCCACTAATGTCAGTTTCTGGATATCAGTATTCTCCAGACTGGCGATCAACGCTTTTGCTGTATCGATGGCAGTCAGTACGTTTACTCCTGTCTCTACCGCATTTCTTCGAATGGTAAATCCGTCCTTAGAATGCTCTGCTCCCTGCGGCGGGGTATCTATGACAAGATCAATCTTGTGTCCCAGGATCAGATCCAACAGGTTCGGTGAATTCTGTTCAATCTTATTAACTGCAATTGCCTTTACTCCTGCTTCATTTAACACCTTTGCAGTTCCCTCTGTAGCAAAGATCCGATAGCCGATGTTGTTAAAGCGGCGACCGATATCGATAGCCTCTTCTTTATCCTCATCTCTTACTGTCATGATCATATTGTTGAACTTCGGAAGTTTGATTCCGGCTCCCAAGAAGGCCTTGTACAATGCTTCCTCAAAGGTCTTTGCAATACCAAGACACTCTCCAGTGGATTTCATCTCAGGTCCAAGGCTGATATCAGCATCTCTGATTTTCTCAAAGGAGAATACCGGCATCTTCACTGCAAAGTAATCTGCCTCCGGCTGAAGTCCCGGCGTATAGCCTAACTCTTTGATCTTATTTCCGATAATAACCTTTGTAGCCAAAGGTACAATCGGAATTCCTGTAACCTTGCTAATGTATGGTACAGTACGGCTGGAACGAGGATTTACCTCGATAACATATACATCCTCTCCACATACGATAAACTGAATATTAATAAGACCGATGACATGTAGGGACTTTGCAAGTCTTCTTGTATATTCCTCGATGGTTTTCTTGGTTTTCTCGGAAATACTCTTTGCAGGATATACGGAAATACTGTCTCCGGAATGGATTCCGGCTCTCTCAATATGCTCCATGATTCCAGGTATTAAAATATCCTCGCCGTCACATACCGCATCAACCTCAATCTCCTTACCCTGCAAATATTTATCAACAAGGATCGGATGATCTTGAGCGATACGATTGATGATTCCGATAAACTCATCAATATCGTGATCGTTAATGGCAATCTGCATTCCCTGTCCACCCAGTACGTAAGAAGGTCTTACTAATACCGGATAACCCAAACGATTTGCAACTTCCTTTGCTTCCTCTGCGGTAAATACAGTTCCTCCTGTCGGTCTTGGAATCTCGCATTTTTCCAAGATCTCATCAAAGAGCTCACGGTCCTCTGCGGCATCAACATTTTCTGCGGAAGTTCCTAAGATTGGCACACCCATTTGCATCAGGGCCTCTGTAAGCTTGATGGCGGTCTGTCCACCAAACTGAACGACTGCTCCATCCGGATGCTCCAGTCTTACGATACTCTCTACATCCTCCGGAGTCAAAGGCTCAAAGTAAAGCTTATCTGCAATATCAAAGTCTGTACTTACAGTCTCTGGGTTATTATTTACAATAATGGTCTCATAACCTTCTTTTGCAAATGCCCAGGTACAATGTACGGAACAGAAATCAAACTCAATACCCTGTCCGATACGAATTGGGCCGGAACCAAGAACAAGAACCTTCTTCTTTCCTTTGGTTTCTTCCACCTCATTCTCACTGCCATAAACAGAGTAATAATATGGAGTCTCTGCAGCGAATTCAGCCGCACAGGTATCTACCATCTTATATGCAGCGGTAATTCCGTAGTACATACGCATGTTGTAGATTTCTTTCTCTGTCTTGCCTGTCAACTTGGCAATGATATGATCCGGAAATTCCATACGCTTTGCTTCTTTTAGAATCTCCACATCCAGCGTCTGGGTCTTTAAAACGTGCTCCATCTCCACAAGGATGGCAATCTTATCAATGAACCACTTGTCGATCTTTGTGATCTCATGGATCTCATCATAACTGATTCCCTGACGAAGAGCCTCTGCAATCTTCCAGATTCTCTGATCATCTACGACTTCCAGTTCCTCTAAAAGATCTGCCCCCTTTAAATGAGAGAAATCATAGGACATTAAGCTGTCTACATGCTGCTCCAGGGAACGGATTGCTTTCATAAGAGCTCCCTCGAAGTTATCACAGATACTCATAACCTCTCCGGTAGCTTTCATCTGCGTAGTAAGGGTTCTCTTTGCACTGATAAATTTATCGAAAGGCAGTCTTGGAATCTTTACGACACAGTAATCGAGCATCGGCTCGAAACTTGCATAGGTTTTCTTCGTAACTGCATTCTTGATCTCATCCAAATTATAACCAAGAGCAATCTTTGCTGCCACCTTTGCGATGGGATATCCGGTAGCCTTAGAAGCAAGTGCCGAAGAACGGCTAACTCTTGGATTTACTTCGATAACACAATACTCGAAGCTTTCCGGATGCAGGGCATACTGTACATTACATCCACCGGTTATATTAAGCTCGCTGATAATATTAAGAGCTGAGCTACGAAGCATCTGGTATTCCTTATCTCCCAAGGTCTGGGAAGGTGCCACTACGATACTATCTCCGGTATGAACACCAACAGGATCTAAGTTTTCCATATTACATACGGTAATGCAGTTTCCGTTGTTATCACGCATTACCTCATACTCGATTTCCTTCCATCCGGCAATACAGCGCTCTACAAGAACCTGTCCTACACGGGAAAGACGAAGACCATTCTCCAAGATCTCAATGAGTTGTCCTCTGTCATGGGCGATACCACCGCCGCTGCCTCCTAAGGTATAGGCAGGACGAAGAACCACCGGATAGCCAATCTCCTCTGCAAATTTCACGCCGTCTTCCACAGATTCTACTACCAAAGAAGCTGCACAAGGCTCTCCGATCTTCTCCATGGTCTTTTTAAATTCCAGACGATCCTCTGCCTTTTTTATAGTCTCTGAAGTAGTTCCGATCAAACGAACATTGTGTTCCTTTAAGAAGCCTCTCTCCTCCAACTCCATAGCAAGGTTTAGAGCTGCCTGTCCACCAAGGGTAGGAAGAACACTGTCAGGCTGTTCCTTTACAATAAGTTGTTCTACAACCTCTACAGTTAAAGGCTCGATATATACGCGGTCCGCAATATCCTTGTCGGTCATAATAGTAGCAGGATTCGAGTTTAACAGTACAACCTCAATTCCCTCTTCCTTTAAGGATCTGCAGGCCTGAGTTCCTGCATAGTCAAATTCCGCAGCCTGTCCAATGACAATCGGGCCGGAACCAATAACCAATACTTTTTTTATAGATGTATTTCTAGGCATTCTTCCTATTCTCCTTTCATCATGTCAATAAAGCGGTCAAATAAGTATGCAGAATCCTGCGGTCCCGGGCATGCCTCCGGATGGAACTGCACTGTAAAAATGTTCTTATCAACATAAGCGAGACCCTCATTTGTCCCATCATTTACATTTACAAATGCTTCCTTTGCAATTGCAGGATCGATGCTTCCTGCATCCACTGCATATCCATGATTCTGAGAGGAAATATAGACTCTTTCATTGGAAAGATCCTTCACCGGATGATTGCCTCCACGGTGACCATATTTTAACTTGTAAGTCTTTGCTCCTGTAGCCAAGGCCATGAGCTGATGTCCTAAGCAAATAGCAAAGATCGGAAGATTGGAATCATATAATTTCTTAATCTCTTCTATTATAGAAACATTGGTCTCCGGATCTCCGGGGCCATTAGACAACATAATACCATCAGGCTCTGTTGCAAGAATTTCTTCCGCTGTAGTATGTGCAGGATATACTGTCACCTGACATCCTCTTTCATTTAAAGACTTCGCGATATTATTCTTTGCTCCAAAGTCCATAAGAGCAACCTTCGGTCCATCCCCCTCTAAAACATATGGTTTCTTACATGTTACTTTAGAAACTACATCTCCAACCTTATACTCTTTTAATTTAGGAAGAATCTCATCTAGATTATAATTGGAATTGGTAGTAATCATACCATTCATAGTTCCCTTCTCACGAAGGATCTTAGTAAGAGCCCTGGTATCGATTCCCATGATACCCGGGATGTTCTGATTCTTTAAGAATTCTTGAATAGAGCCGCCACTTCTGAAGTTGCTAGGCATACGAGACAATTCTCTGACAATATAGCCATCCGGCCATGCTTTCTTGGATTCCATATCCGGGGTAATACCGTAGTTTCCAATCAATGGATATGTCATAACTACCGCCTGTCCCGCATAGGAGGGATCCGTTAACACCTCCAAATAACCGGTCATGGAAGTGTTAAATACAATCTCACTAATCATGTCTCTGGTCGAGCCAATACTGGTCCCTGTAAAGACTGTTCCGTCTTCTAGTATCAGAAATGCTTTCATATTTCCACCTATCCCTTCTAGTTCACAAATTGTAAAAATTATACCGCATTCCCTTTTCTTTTTCAACAAAAAGGCCCTAAAATTAAAATTTAAAATTTTAAATTTTAGGACCCTAAAAAACTAACCAATTTTTAATTTTAAAATCTACTGATATTGCCAGTAAATCGTTATTTTATTCAAATCTGCCTCGTCTAAATATTGGTATTTCACCTCGTAAATTCCATACAAGTTAGCCAGATTTTCAGCTGCCTGAGGGATTGTTTCTTGAAAAATACTTTCTCTGGCAGCAGTATAAAGCTCACAGCTTGCAAATTTAATCACCGTACTGCTTCCTCCGACGGCAATTACATCATTCATCTTCTGCAAAATCACTGCCGCATCATAGGAGGTATAATAATCTCCATTTACCACATAATAGTTATAATCCATATGGGTACAGCCAGGAAGTTCTACGGCAGCATCCGGCGTATGATTTTTAAACAACTCTGTATCATCACACAGCATATAGTCATAGGAAATTTTTTCCTCTGCCGCCACCTGTTCTCCCTCCTCTGCCAAAAAAGTAGGATCCCCCCAGGTGGTATCTACATAGTAATATTCCCCGTTACACTGCACCAAATTCCAAGCATGGGCCTGATTATCATCTCCTGCTGTCCCAATAACATAGGTACAAAAAATACCTAATTTATTCAACAGATATTGTGTTGCCTTAGAATATCCGGCACATACCGATTCTTTACCCACAAACACGCTGTAAATATTCTGATTATCCGAAGCATCCATATTATATTCCACGCTTCGGATAATATACTCATAGACATAGAGGATCTTTTCATAATCCGATGCATCCTGTGAGATTCCTGCCAGGCACTCTGCCACAGCCCCGTCAATCTGGGACTGCATGGTGCTTCTGGCATTTTCATCATATTGATAATTTACCTTCATCACCGTGTAAGAATTAATTCCTGTATAGCTGGTGGCGGTAGCAGATCCATCGCACCAGAAAAGTTCCGGATGATCCCTCAGAACATACTGAAGAATCTTATTGGCCAGATCCGCATCATCTCCGTGTAAATAGATTTCCTCTGTATTGGAATTGATTCCACTTAAAATCTCACTGTAAATCTGCCTCTCATCCTCGGACAATTTGCTGTAATAATAGCTAACAGCGACATTCTCCTCTGTTGTCACTTCCTGATAGTCAATTCCCGGAACCGAATTCACAAGGTCTTTCACTGTCGCCACATCTGAAGAATTTGTGAACTCTTTCATCAGACCACTTTGAATGGCAGCGTAACAACATCCCGCCAAAATACCTATGAAAACAAAGAGAAAAATCAGAGCCGTTAAGCATCCGGAGGATCTTCTTTTTCGATATCTATATATATTATTCTGCATCTTCCGTCCTTGCTACACAATCCAATAGTTGCACCATTTACTGCAAACCGCACTATAACAAATCATTAATTTGCCAAGATCATTGCCACGATTACTAAGTCCTTCTCTCCCATATTTTTAAGTCCATGGCCATGTCCATCTGCACAGTATGTTACATCTCCGGGTCCTACGAGAACGCCTTCTCCGTCTTCCTCGTAGATTCCTTCTCCTTCAATGATATAATAAGTCTCTGCCTCGCCATGATGCTCGTGATGACCAATCTCTCCTCCTGCCGGCAAGGTCACACGGCTAAATAAATTACAATGACTTCCTCTTTGCTCCGGAGTGATCAGTTCTTCTTTTAAAATATAACCGGTACCTCCACACATGTGCTCTGCCTTTGCTGTTACTCTGTCCTTTGTTGTTGTCTTTAACATCATCTGCTCCTTCTTTCTATATATAATATTGGAAATTATTTAAAATCCCAGCGCATCATTTACCAGGATTACTTTGATTCTTCCTGCATCTTTGGAAAATCTGGTAATCAAAATCTGGCAACAGATAGTCTCTGGTGATTTACAATCAAAACATGCTCCCGTCTTACAGCAAGGAGTATTTAAATTAAATCTCTGGGCATTGATAGGAGCCGCTTCGTTTCTGGCTCTTGACATAGCTGCATCCACGTTTTTTGCCACCTTATTCATTCCCACAATCATCAAGACATTTCTCGGACCCTGGGCAATACAAGAAACCCGGTTTGCATGTCCATCAATATTTATAATCAATCCATCTTCTGTAATCGCATTGGCACTGCTCAAAAAGAAATCACAATCGTAAGCCTGAAGCTCTACCTTTCGTTTCTCCTCAGGAGTCTTTGCTGTATCCCTGTTATAGATTACATAATTTCCCTGACAGACTGCATCTTTTAGTCCAATCTCCTGTGCCGACAAAGAGCCTCCCCAGGAAATACTGCTGCCCTCCGGGATTAATTCCAGTGCCTTCTTACAGGCTTCCTCTTTGGAGCCCACATAATAAGCTTCCATATTTCTGGCCTTTAAGGCCTTTACCATCTGTTCTCCTAACAAATCATTTCTTTTCACGCGATTTGCATCCATAAAAACACCTCTTCTTTCCTACGTTTATATAAAGCATTTAACATAAACTACTTAACACAAACTATTTAACACAAACCATTAATATAAAGCTTCCAAAAGTTTATGATCATTTAGTTCCTTTGGCGGCTTTAAAGCCTTACGATTGATTTTGTTGCTTAGGGTTCTCGGAAGATTTTCCATCTGAAACAAAGCCGTAGGAATCATATAATAGGGAAGACTTTCTTTCAGCACTTCTTTAAATGCTTTTACATCCACCTCTTCATCTGCCTCAAAATAGCCACACAGTATATTGGTACCTCCCTGATCCTCAAAGGCAACTGCCGCGCATTCCTTCGCAATCCCTGTACACCTCATGGCGGTCTCCACCGCACTGGCCTCTACCCGAAAGCCTCGAATCTTATACATAAAATCCATCCGTCCAATATAGTGGATTGTTCCATCCGCGTCCATCCGCACCAGATCCTTGGTTTTAAAAATCCTGTCAAAGCCTTCTTCTTTTGAAAATGGATTCTCCATAAAGAAGGCTTTCGTACGCTCCGGATCTTTATAGTATCCCATAGAAACCTGATCAGAAGCAAGCCAAAGTTCCCCTTCCTCTCCATATGGAACTTGTTTTCCCTCTTCATCTACCACATAGCCTTTAATGGTATCATTTAGTCGTCCGATGGGATAGACAAACTGAGGCTCTGTGATTCTATACTCGGAAATAATGGATGTCATCTCGGAAGCCCCGTAAACATTACAGATTTCATAATGAGATGCCGCAAGATTCCTCGGCATATCACTTCCCACCAGTAAAAGTCTAAGACTGGTTTTTCCTTCCTCAATATTTTCAAGCTTGCTTGCCATATGAGGTGGCAAAAAAGTAACCGTAATTCCATGTTCGATATAACATTCAAGAAGTCCGGTAATGCTTTTTCGAATAGCTTTTTGAATGATACGAACAGAAGCTCCCACCGCCAAAGATGCATACAAGTCAAATACCGAAGCCACAAAGCTAAAGCTTGGAAAGACTCCATAAACATCCTCTTCACTTAGAGAAAGGCGGTCGAAATTACTGATGGCACACATTACATTTTTGTGGCTCAGCATAACTCCCTTTGGTTTGGAAGTTGAACCGGAGGTATAGATCAGTAAAGCCATATCCTCCAGTTCAGAAAAATCCACTCTCTCTTCTTTCTTTGACCAGTCAATTTCCTTGGCAAATTCCCGGTCGATGACAAAACGACATTTGCACTCTTCTATAATCTGTCGCTGCCGTTTTTTTGGATGGGTGCTATCAATGTAAACATAGGCCCCACCTGCCTTCCAGATTCCGATCATGAAAATCACAGACCAAACAGACTGACCGGCATGAACTCCCACCACTTCTCTCGGTTGCATTCCCTGCCGAATCAAATGAGCAGCTAAGATATTGCTTTTTTCCTCCAACTCACGATAAGTAAAGGTTCCATAGATTCCGGAAACCGCCACCTTCTCCGGGAAAAGCCTTACCGTATCCTGAAACAATTCACAGAAAGTCTTATTTTTAAATTCCTCTTTGTGAGAGCTAAGAAAATAAGCTCTCTCTTTCTTTGGCATATTCAGACGCCTCCTTGTAACTATGCACTCCCAAACTTTGCCTTATCAACAGTATAGCAGTTATCAAAAATATGTAAACCCAATCCATGCGCATCCTGGTATTTTATGAGTATCTCAGTATTTCCAAGAGACTTTTTGAAGGATTGTTTTTTCTCATTACATTTGCTAGAATGAACATGATGTTCAGAACAATTATTTTTCCAAGAACATCACATATTATTACACAAAACTTAGGAGGAATGAATTATGAGCAAAATAGAAGAAGTTCGCGCTGACATGATCAAAGCCATGAAAGCCGGTGAGAAAGATACCAAAGAAACATTGTCTATGCTTTTAGCTGCCCTTAAGAACAAAGCCATCGACAAGAGAGCTGATCTTACAGAGGAAGAGGAAACTCAGGTGATCTTAAAAGAGATCAAACAGACCAAAGAGACTTTAGAACTTACACCAGAAGATCGTACGGATATTATCGAAGAGTGCAAGAAACGTCTTGCTGTACTGGAAGCTTATGCTCCAAAGATGATGAGTGAAGACGAGATTAAAGAGATCGTCTCCGGTGTTCTCGCAGATCTTGGACTTGATGCTCCAACTGCCAAAGACAAAGGTAAAATCATGAAAGAACTAATGCCAAAGGTTAAAGGAAAAGCGGATGGCAAATTAGTAAACCAGATTGTTAGCTCTTTCTTTTAAATCTATATCAAAGTCTTCTTTATGAACGAAAAATGGAGGAATACCATCGCGTATTCCTCCATTTTTTCTTATGTCTGATTCTTATTCTGCCACTTCTTCGGTATAGGAACCATCCTCTGTATAGGATGTATCCTCTGTACCGGAAGTATCTTCTGCACCGGAAACATCTGTGCCATCAGTGTTATCTGTTGCCACCTCAGCATTCTGCGTAGTATCTGTCGTCTCTGTACTATCTGTCGCTGTTTCTGCAGCAGTATCTGTCGCAGAATCTGCCTCCTCATCTGTAGTAGTATCCGAAGTTGTATCCTCCGTTGTTGTGGAAGAATCGGTCTCCTCCGTATCCATCTGCTTAATAGAAACACTTAAATCTGTGAAGCTGATCTTCTTCCAAACTTTCTTATTGGCTTTCACTCCATCTTCCTTTACCCAGGCCTTGCAGGTACTCTCTACAAGATCTGATTTTCTCTCAGATATGATACTCTCTTTTTTACTATCTGTAGCTTCTCTATCTAAAAGGCTTGTAACCTTCGCTACGTAACATCCACTGTCGGTCTCAATCACATCTGTAACTTCACCTTCTCCCAAAGCGTCTGCCGCTGCGATCAAATCTGCATCCGGTGTAGTGCTGTCGGAATCAAAGGTTGCAGTCTGAGCACTCTGGCCTTGTTCTGTAGCATAAGCACTGAAGTCTTCTGCCGTCTTGGCTCCCTCTGCAAATGCAGTTGCCTTCTCCTTCATAGCAGTCTTCTCATCGTCGGAAAGATCTGTACTGTTGCCATCATCATCTGTGGTAGTGTAAGAGAATAATACATAATCCATACTCTTTTGAGCTGCCTCATCATCGGAAACATTGGTATCCACATCTTCCTCGATAGCCGCTTCCATCTTCTGCTGAACGGTAAGCAAAGTCAAAACCTTCTCGACCGTATCTTGATCCCCGGATACCTTATCAGCACTGCTTTCCTCGTTGGCCTCCACAAATTCCTTAGCCGCATCTGAGATTGCCGTCTCCTCATCCTCTGTAAGCTCCACATCATAATCAGACATGTGTTCCTTCATGACAAGCATATATTTTAACTGCTTTAAGAGACTCTTCTTAACATTGGATTCATAGGTCTTCCCTTCTTCAATCTCGGTAGACCACATATCGTCTCCCAGATATGATCCATAGTAGGTCTCATATTGTGCCTGTACATATCTGGCATAAAAATTTGCTTCCTTGGCTGTGATATTCTCACTCTTTCCTGTAAGTACAACGTCCGAATCCTTAATAGAACCGCATCCTGTAAGAGAGGATACCGCCAGCATTCCCGCCATAACAAATAAAATCAATTTTTTCTTCATATCTAAAAACCTTTCTTTGCCACAATATAACTGATTATACCCTTTTCTTAGGCCTCAAGCAATCCCTGAAAATCATTTAATATATTTTTCACAACCTCAATGGGACTCTCCGGCTTTGCTTTCAGATTTTTCTTTCGCTTTTCATATATAAATGTAGGCACCCCATTATCTGATTTAAAGACCAGATCTCCATGATAGGATTCAATCAATTTCGGGATTCTTTCCGGAAGCACCTTGGCCTGTTCTAACATGGTAAATGTGTAAACCTCTCCCTTTTGTTCCACACTTGTCACATATAGATTATGAGCCTTTACTTTAACAGCAGCCACTTGTAACAAGCATTCCACCTTTTTCGGGGGATCTCCAAAACGGTCCGTAAGTTCTTCTAACATATCCTCCATTTCCTGGTCATTTTCAATGGTGGCAATCCGCTTGTAAATGTCCAGTTTTTGATATTCGTTTTTGATATAGGATTCAGGAATATAGGCATCCACATTAAGGTCCATAGTGGTCATATACTCTTCTTCTAATTCTGTTTCACCTTTTAGATGTCGCACTGCCTCATTTAGCATCTTGCAATACATATCATATCCGACTGCCTGCATATGACCGTGTTGTCTTTCCCCTAAAAGGTTTCCGGCACCCCGGATTTCCAGATCTCGCATGGCAATCTTAAAACCAGAGCCAAGGTCCGTAAATTCTCTTATGGCCGCCAAACGTTTTTCTGCCACTTCCTTTAGCATCTTATCTCTTCGATATAATAAAAATGCATAGGCCATGCGGTTAGATCTGCCAACCCTACCTCTTAGCTGATAAAGTTGGGATAATCCCAGCCTGTCAGCATCGTGAATGATCATAGTGTTGGCATTGGAAATATCAAG
This sequence comes from bacterium, assembly GCA_963658085.1. Taxonomy (GTDB): domain Bacteria; phylum Bacillota; class Clostridia; order Lachnospirales; family Lachnospiraceae; genus CAKRJP01. The sequence continues at coordinate 30,353 of CAVKOU010000004.1, read as the reverse complement.
TCCCGTCTCTATAATAGTGGTTGATACCAATACATCGATTTCCCGATTGATAAACCCATACATGATCTCCTCTAGTTGCTGTTCCCGCATCTGTCCATGGGCGTAGGCTACATTAGCATCGGGAACAAGCTTCTTGATTCTGCCTGCAACATCTGCAATATCCTCCACCCGGTTATAGACATAATAGACTTGCCCGTCTCTGGCGCATTCTCTTTCGATAGCCTCCCGCACCATCTCCTCGTTATATTCCATAACATAGGTCTGGATTGGCATACGATCATTAGGAGCTTCCTCCAAAACGCTCATATCCCGGATTCCCACCAAACTCATGTGAAGAGTCCTTGGAATCGGAGTAGCAGTTAAGGTTAAGACATCTACGTTTTTCTTTAGGATCTTTATTTTCTCCTTGTGTTGTACCCCAAAACGTTGCTCCTCATCAATAATCAAAAGTCCCAGGTCTTTAAATTTCAAATCTTTACTGAGGACTCTGTGGGTACCAATCACAATATCAACAAGCCCTTTTTTCGTATCTTCCAAGGTCTTTTTTTGTTCCTTGGGAGTTCGGAATCTGCAGAGAAGATCAATACGCACCGGGAAGTCTTTCATCCGCTGCACAAATGTATTGTAGTGCTGTTGCGCCAAGATAGTGGTAGGTACTAAATATACCACCTGTTTACTCTCCTGCACTGCTTTAAAAGCCGCCCGGATAGCAACCTCTGTCTTTCCAAATCCCACGTCACCACAAATCAACCGGTCCATGATCTTGGAACTTTCCATATCCTGCTTCACCGCCTCAATGGCTGTCAGCTGATCCTCTGTCTCCTCAAAAGGAAACATCTCCTCAAACTCCTGTTGCCATACCGTATCCTTCCCGTATTCGAAGCCTTTTTGCTCTAACCTAGCCGCATAAAGCTTTACCAAATCCTTAGCAATCTCCCAAACCGCTCCTCGAACCTTGGTCTTGGTGCGATGCCATTCCTGGGTACCAAGCTTGTTAAGCTTCGGCTTCTTTGCATCTGCAGAGGCATATTTTTGGATCATATCCAGCTGAGTGGCAGGAATGTAAAGATTTCCTCCCTGGGCATAGGCGATCTTCATGTAATCCTTGGAAATCTTATCTACAACAATTTTCTCGATTCCCTGATAGATCCCAAGACCGTGATTTACATGAACCACATAATCTCCCGGTTTTAAATCCGAAAAGTCCCGGATTTTTCTTCCCTCATACAGTTTCTTTCGCTTTTTCTTTTTACGGTGACCGAAAATATCCGTCTCTGAGATCACCACAAATTTGATCATGGGATATTCATAGCCTTCCGCAATATGGCCATAAGCCGTTAGAATCTCCCCGGGCTCCACAGTTCGTTCTAAGTCATCGGTATAGAAGCTTTTTAGATCATAGTCTCTTAGGTCTTCCGCCAGTCGCCTTGCTCTGGTTCTGGAACCGGACAAAAGCACCACCCGGTATCCCTTTCGCTTCCATTTTTTCAGATCTAACGTCAGGGTGTCAAAGCTTCCATTGTAGGAACCCACAGGCTGAGCCTGAATTCCATAGGATTCTCGTATCTTTAGACCCTTTACCTTCATATCTAAGGAGAAGAAGCCAATACTTGCATAATGATTCATTTGGGAAAGAATGTCCTTCATAGAAAAAACGGCAGCATGTTGCTCCTCATTACGCTTTTCCATGGCATCTGCATATTCTGCCTCTATCTGATCACCATTTTCCAAAATCCGGACAGGTTCGTTCAAAAGAAGCAATGTTTCTTCCTCCGGAAAGTAGTTCCAAAAAGAAACACTATTACTTTCATCACCATTTTCCTCGGCAGGAGCGATTACAACTTCCGTTAAATTTTCTATGGAACGCTGAGAATCCACCTCGAAGCTTCGAATGGAATCCACCTCATCTCCCCAAAACTCAATTCTAATCGGATTGTCTTCTGTCAAAGGAAAAATATCTAAGATACCCCCGCGAACTGCAAATTGACCAGGTGCTGATATCTGTTCTTCTCTGTCATAGCCAAACGATGCCAGTTTTTCTTCTAATTTTTGAAGCTCAAGGGTTTCATCATAGGAAATACAAATGGTTTTCAATTGAAGTTTTTCCTTAGATATCAAGTGATCCATAAAGGCATCCACCGTAGTGACAACGGTACAAGCCTCCTCCCTGGACAAAACCTCCAATACCTTCATTCGTTCACAGGTAAGTTCTTTACTCCGAAGATCTGCCTGGTAAAACAACAGATCCTTGGCCGGATACAGATAGGTATTCTCTCTTAATATAGAAATCTCCTCATAGGTCTCTTTTGCCTTTGTCTCATTGGCACACAAGATCAAGCAGTATTTAACATCCTGACTTAACCCCCACATCAAATGAGAATTCTGAGAATTTACACAGCCGGAGATTTTGATCATCCCCGGCTCTTCCATTCTGTTTTTATAAATGCTCTCATAATCCGCCAACTCTTCCAATGGCTTAAGTAAAGCCTTCATCTTCTTAATCTCCTTTTTCCACCTTCGCTTTACGATTATACAGATTCATAGCCTGATCTATATCATCCTGGAGAAATAATTTAATGGCCTCAATGGCATTATCATACCCTTCTTCCATCATTTCTCTCTCGGCCTTAGAAAAATGTCCCAAAACATAATCAGCCAAATCATATCCCTTTGGTTTTTCTCCTACCCCTACTTTAATCCTGGCAAAAACCTGGGTATCCAGTTGTGCAATAATATTTTTGATACCATTGTGGCCTCCGGCACTGCCCTTTTTGCGGATTCGAAGTTGTCCCACATCCAAACTTATATCATCATAAATGACAAGAAATTCTGTTTCCGGATCAATCTTATAATAATCTACCAGCCCCCTGATACTCTCACCACTTAAATTCATAAAAGTCTGAGGCTTCACCAGCAGAACCTTCTGTCCCTCAATAATTCCTTTTCCTACAAAGGCCCGGCTTTTTCTTCCCTCCACGGAGATGTTGTACCGGTCTGCCAATTTATCAATTACATCAAATCCCACATTATGTCTTGTTCCCTGATACTGAGCTGTAGGATTTCCTAAACCTGCTATAATATACATAAATTTCTCCTAAAACAAATTTGCTTTTCTATTGCTATACCTGCTACAGTATAGCACATTCTTTCTTGCAAAAGAAATAAAAACAAAGTCTCCCATTACGAAAAATAAGGACTGTAAGATTCCCTTACAAGTCCTTATTCTTTCTCTACGATACAACTTATGTCTACTTTTTATTGATTCTTATTTTCTTATTATTCTCATATTACTTTTTATTATCCTTCTACGATCAAGTATCTTCCATCTCCAATAGAAAATACTTCCGCAGCTTCCTCAAGGTCCTCGTCGCTCATTCCCTCGATGTCCATGCCTTCATCCTCAAAGAATTCACGAACCTCTTCGATTCCATCTACGATTACCGCCATGCAATCTTCTAAGAACTCTTCCGCTTCCTCTCTGGTCTCTGCTACAGACTCATCAAACAATTTTCCCTGATCTCGCAGAAATACATCTAAACACTCTTCATCATACTCGTACATTCCAATAATCCTCCTAGCCCTCATATTCACTATTTATAGGAAATCAAATAATTCCTTCGGATGGGTGATCAAATTCTTGGCTCCTGCCTCGATAAGAGCCTCTCTGCTTCGAAATCCCCACAAGACTCCAACCGTCTTCATCCCGGCTCCGGTACCTGTGCGAATATCTACTTCCGAATCCCCTATATACAGGCATTCCTCTTCCAAAACTCCCATCTTCTCCTGGAGTCTCCAAACACCTGTAGGATCTGGTTTTTTCGGTATCCCCTCCGTCTGACCCTGAACAAAATCAAATACATCTTCCCCGAAAATTTCTCGGACGACTTTTACTGTCTGGGGATGGGGTTTGTTAGAAAGAACTGCCAGTTTAATATTCCTTGCTCTAAGAGCCTGAAGCATGTCTACAATGCCTTCATAAGGTTCCACCAAATAGGTGCAATTCTCATCGAAGATCCTTCCATATACTTTCATAGCCTCTTCAATACGAGAGACATTTTCCTCCCCGGTTCTAAAAAGAGCACGCTCCATCAAGCACCTGGCTCCATCACCTACAAACTGTCTGCACTCTTCTTTTGTAATGTTCGGAAGTTTCATCTCCTTTAAGGTTTCATTTACAGAATAATGAATGGAATCCAATGTAGATGTCAATGTTCCATCTAAATCAAAAATACACGCCTTCATAATCACCTCTGCCTCCTACGCCTTTCATGATAGTATGGCGTCTGTGAAAAAGCAAGAGAATATTGTTACAATTCTATCTAGCCCATTTATCTGCAAGATTCTGAATCTGAGTCTCGAATTTTGCCAAATCCTTATTGGCAAGTCCTTCATTTTCATAAACCACTTGAAGAAGTCTCTTGGCAGCTGCCACAACTCTCTCAAAGGCTTGTGAAGCTCTGGCTCTTGCCGGTTTCTCAGCAGCCTTCTTAGGGATTTTAACACCTTCTGTCAAGATTTCTCCTGTAGCAAGATCTATGGAACCTCCGGAGTATGGTGCAAAGGCCGGACATCCAATCTTCTCCTCAACAAGGCTTGCAAAGGAATCTGTTACCTGATCTTCTCCGTGTACCACGATAACTCTGGAAAGATCAGTTTCAAAGCCCTGAAGCCAATTAAGAAGTCCATTCATATCCGCATGTCCACTGATACCTTTAATGCTCTCAATCTTTGCATTGACAGTGATATTCTCACCAAAGAGCTTCACACACTCCGCTCCTTCGATCAATTTTCTACCTAAGGTTCCTACAGCCTGATATCCAACGAAACAAATCGTACATTCTTTTCTCCATAGATTATGCTTCAAGTGATGTCTGATTCGGCCCGCCTCGCACATTCCGGAAGCAGACAAGATAACCTTTGGTTTTTCATCAAAGTTAATAGCCTTAGAATCCTCACTGCTGACAGCCACCTTGAGTCCCGGAAATACCAATGGATTAATTCCGGCATTTACCAGTTTCATGGCATCCTCATCAAAACATCCATGAACGTTCTTATTAAAGACCTGAGTAGCTTCTATGGCAAGAGGACTATCTACATATACCTCAAACTCCGGATAATTTGGCACCAGATTCTTTTCCTTAATTTCTCGTATGAAATATAAAATCTCCTGGGTTCTGCCTACTGCAAAGGAAGGAATCACTACATTACCGCCTTTTGCAAAGGTTTCCCGAAGGATTCTGGAAAATTCTTCCACATAATCCGGACGTACATCTCCATGAGTCCGATCACCATAAGTGGATTCGATTACAACATAATCCGCTTCTTTTACCGGCTGAGGATCCTTGATAATGGGCTGGTTGGTGTTGCCAACATCTCCGGAAAATACAATCTTCTTCGCAACCTCTCCCTCGGTGATCCAAATTTCAATACTGGCCGATCCCAAGAGATGTCCCATATCATTAAACTGAATCTCAATACCGTCACACAACTGAATCTTCTGTCCGTAATCTACCGGCGCCAATAAGTTAATGGCCGCCAGTGCATCATCCATGGTATACAACGGTTCATACTCCGGTTCTCCACTACGTTTTGCCTTACGATTTCTCCATTCCGCCTCAAATTCCTGAATATGAGCGCTATCACGTAGCATAATATTGCACAGATCAGAAGTGGCAAAGGTAGTAACGATTTCTCCTTTAAATCCGTGCTTACAAAGAAGAGGAATCTTTCCTGAATGATCAATGTGTGCATGGGTAAGAAGCACATAATCCACTTCCCCGGCACTCATTGGAAGCTCCTGATTTTCATAGAGATCCGGTCCCTGTTCCAATCCGCAATCTACTAAAATGTTTTTCCCACAAGCCTCTATAAGATGACAACTACCAGTAACCTCATGAGCAGCTCCAATACACGTTAGCTTCATATCATCAGCTCCTTTTTTCTTTTCATTCTAGCACTTTTACTATATTTCCTCTATATTTATTCGTATTTTTATATATTTTTAACACTTTTAGTGCGACATTTTATATAAGTCTTATATTCCGGGCACAAAGTTAGAAGCACTTTTTAGAATTTCCCATAGACGGAATATAAGACCTTGCCTATGACTACAAGACTCATTATATAAAACTATAGTTGTAAAAGTTGTCGTTTGAAAGCAACGGATGATGTATTTTTATCGACAGAATTTATCGATACAAAAATCCAAATAGAACAATTATTTAATACACAAAAAAACCCTGAATCATCCCATTATATGGGAAATTCAAGGTTTTTTGTTGATTTACATAATAAAATTACGGTTCAGATTCTTATATGAATTATAAGATTATGCGTTCATCTGAGCTGCAACTTCAGCTGCAAAGTCTTCGTTCTTCTTCTCAAGTCCTTCACCTGTCTCGAAACGGATGAAGTTCTTAACTGTAACGTTTGCTCCGTTCTCCTTAGCTACCTTCTCTACATACTTAGCTACAGTAAGGTCACTATCCTGAACGTATACCTGATCTAACAAGCAGATCTCTTTCAACTCTTTGTTAAGACGTCCTGTAATCATCTTCTCAATGATGTTGTCCGGCTTCGGCTTAGCTGACTGAGCATTCTCATTCTTAGCCTGAGCAAGAAGGATCTCCTTCTCATGCTCTAAGTAATCCTGATCTACATCTTCGCGAGAAACATACTTTGGTGACATAGCTGCAACCTGCATTGCTACGTTCTTAAGACATGTTCTGATCTCGTCATTTACAACATCTGTATCAGCTTCAACAAGGACACCGATACGTCCGCCACCATGGATGTAAGATACTACACATCCCTCAGTAGAAATCTTCTCGAATCTACGAATGCTAAGCTTCTCTCCGATGATAGAAATCTTCTCATTCAATGCTTCCTGTACAGTCTTGCTTCCATCTTCTACCCAAGCTTCTGCCAAAAATGCATCCATATCCTTAGCTTCTGTTGCAATTGCCTGAGCTACTACATTCTTAACGAATCCCTGGAACTCAGCATTCTTAGCAACGAAGTCAGTCTCAGAGTTAACCTCTACTACAGCAGCTGTCTTGTCATCACGAACCTCTGCCATAACGATACCCTCTGCAGCGATACGTCCAGCCTTCTTAACAGCCTTTGCTTCACCGTTCTTTCTGAGGAATTCAACAGCTGCATCCATATCTCCGTCTGTCTCAGTCAGAGCTTTCTTACAGTCCATCATTCCTGCTCCGGTCATTTCTCTTAACTCTTTTACCATCTTAGCTGTAACTGCCATCTTCATTCTCCTCCATGCAAATGAAATCTTACTCTTCTACGTTCTCCTCAGCCTCAACTGCCTCTTCGTAGTCAACGCTTGTTGCACCCTGGTTAGCTTCTACAACAGCATCAGCCATCTTAGATACAATAAGTTTAACTGCACGAATTGCATCGTCGTTACCTGGAATTACATAATCCAACTCTTCCGGATCGCAGTTTGTATCAGCGATTCCGATAAGCGGAATACCAAGTGTGTGAGCTTCCTGTACACAGATTCTCTCTTTCTTAGGATCTACTACGAAGATTGCTGAAGGAAGTTCCTTCATATCCTTGATTCCACCAAGGTTCTTCTCAAGCTTCTCCCACTCTTTCTTAAGCTGGATAACTTCTTTCTTAGGAAGTACATCAAATGTACCATCCTCAGACATTCTTTCGATATCCTTAAGACGAGCGATTCTGCTCTTGATTGTCTTGAAGTTTGTAAGCATTCCTCCAAGCCATCTCTCATTTACATAATACATTCCGCAACGCTCAGCCTCTGTCTTGATTGCATCCTGAGCCTGCTTCTTAGTTCCTACGAAAAGGATTGTACCGCCCTCTGATGCAATGTCAGATACTGCCTGGTATGCATCATCTACCATACCAACAGACTTCTGAAGATCGATGATATAAATACCATTTCTCTCTGTGTAGATGTATGGAGCCATCTTAGGGTTCCATCTTCTAGTCTGATGTCCGAAGTGAACACCTGCTTCTAAAAGTTGCTTCATTGAAATAACGCTCATGTTTCTTTCCTCCATTTGGTTTTGTACTTCCGCATCTGCATGTAAGCCCTAAAAACCAGAACTTTTCTGGCACCATTTCAGGCAGACAAATGCGTGTTTAATCGTCAACTTCATTAGAATAGCATAAAAGCCTTGCATCTGCAAGGCTTTTATTTTTAACTTCTTATTAAATTCGTAACATTTAAAATCTTAGTATCGAACGTAAATCATTCCGTCCTGTACAGCACCTACGATAACACCGATACCATAGTCTGCCGCATGAATCATCTGACCTCCACCGATATAGATACCACAGTGGTTGGCATTTACACATACATCTCCCGGCTGTGGATCAGATACCTGGGTCCATGTCAGGAAAGTATAGGTGGTTCCAAGTCTTGCATACTGTCCCGTTAAGCAATAGCTTACAAATCCTGAACAGTCGAATGCTCCCGGGCTACATGCTCCCCATACATACTCCGCGTTTCCAACCCATGAATATGCACGTCCTACGATGGTTCCATCGTCTGCTGCCGGTGTAGCAGTTGTTGTACTACTTGTATCCTCTGTTGTAGTCGTATCTGCTGCGGTTGTATCTGTAGTAGTGGTTGTGCTGGCAGTCGAGCTTGCAGTTGATGCTGCAGCTGCCTGACTAGCCGCCTCCTTAGCTGCTGCTTCCTTGGCCGCCTTTGCCTGAGCCTCTTCCTTAGCCTTCTTCTCAGCTTCCGCCTTCTTCTGCGCTTCCAAAGCTGCCTTTGCAGCTTCCTGAATCATGCTGTCGATATTAGTAATCTCTGCGCTCTTGTTGCTGATAGTCGTATTAAGCTCTTCACTCTGAGCCTCATACTCAGCTTCCAGATCCTGAATATTCTGAAGGTCATCTTCGATGGTAGCCTTCAGATCCTTTACCTGCTGAACCGTCTCCTTGTATTCTTCCAACATATCACGGTCATAAGCATGAACTTTCTCAACATACTCTGTCTGAGCCAAAACATCTGCAATGTCTCCGGAATTAACAATGCGCTCTAAGGCTGAATTGTCCCCTTCCTCGTACATATACTTGATACGAAGCTTCATGTCTTCGTACTGTTGTTGCTCTTTCTCCTGCGCAACTTCAAGATCTGCCTCAGCCTGGGTCTTCTCCTGACCTTTCTCAATCAGCTGAGTCTCCAGATCATTCATCTTGGTCATCAACTCATTAAGCTGTGTCTGTAAGGCCTCTACTTCACTTTGCTTCGAGGCTTTACTTTTCTTTAAATCGTCTACGTTGGTGGCCATAACCGGTGTTGCTATGGTTCCGCAAGCCAATACTGCGGCCATCAAAATCGTAACTAGTCTTTTTTTCATAAATACTCCTTGATTATTGTTTTTTATACTCTTCATCCCTAAATAAGCTTTCTACAAAATATTATTCAAAAGCCTACATCTGCGTCGATTATATATCAATTTCTCATTAAAATCAAGAGGAATTAACATTTCTGTAACATTTGCGCCTTGAACTTTCTGTGAAATATTCAGTGTATCCAGGCTATTAATCTATTCAAAAAAGATCTTTATTCTTCCTGTTTCTTTCCATTAACAACATAAATACCTACGCATACCAACGCCAAAGCAATCAAACTACCAAAGTTAAAGGCCTGGCTATACTCTCCCAATACCAATGCAGAAAGCACCACACTGCATAAAGGGTTTATAAAGCCAAAAATCGCCACCTTTGATACGTCATTATAGGTCAACAGAATGGACCACAAAGTATAGGCCACTGCAGATACCATAGCCAGATACAAAATCAAAAT
>CAVKOU010000004.1:0-20298 GCA_963658085.1 bacterium | reverse complement strand
AGGACACAGCCTGCAAATTTTCTGGATGTGAGTTTTTCATTGCGAAATACCAGACATGCCAGAAGGATGGCAACAAAATTGCCGGTTCCAGTGATGATACCACCCTTTACTCCCGTGGTATTTGCAACACCTATATAAAAGAAGAAATATTGTACTACCGTCTGAGCCAGACCTACGGGAATGGCATATTTTAAAATTTCTTTATCCGGCAGCATTGGTTTTCTCTCTTTTACGGAAGCAAAAATCAGCACCATAATTCCCGCCAGGGCAAATCGAATTCCTGCAAATACAATCTGACTTGCCACATCACTTCCTTCTACCTGAAGAAGTCTGTATCCTGTCTTGATTGTCGGGATGGCACTTCCCCAAAGAGCACAACAAACAGCTGCCAATACAGCAACAATCCATGTTTTCGTTAATATATCTCTTTCTTTCATAATTTCACCGCCTATTTTTCAGTACGTCAAAAGCCAAAAACATTCTAACACAAAAGAACTCCCGTGCATATAATATACACGAGAGTTCTTAATCTAACTTGATCTAATTCGATCCAACTATTTGACTTAACAATTATTGCACATACATATTGGTGTAACCCATCAGATCATAATCTACCTGTTTTGCCACTTCACGGCCTTCACGGATTGCCCATACAACCAAGGACTGACCTCTGTGCATGTCTCCTGCAGCGTAGACATTTTTCACTGTGGTATCGTATGCTCCCTGAGGAGTTGCCACATTGGTTCTCTGGTTTACTTCCACACCAAATGCCTTTGTTACATAAGATTCGCTTCCTAAGAATCCTGCTGCGATCAATACCAATTCCACGTTAATGGTCTTCTCGCTTCCCGGAATTTCTACCATCTGGAAACGTCCTGTTTTCGGATCTTTTTTCGCCTCAAGCTTCACTAAAACAGCTTGTTTAAGCTTTCCATCTTTATCTTTGATAAATTCTTTTACTGTAGTCTGATATTCTCTAGGATCACGACCAAATACAGCAATAACCTCCTGCTGACCATAGTCTGTCTTGCAGACTCTCGGCCACTCCGGCCATGGATTGTTTTCCGTTCTCTCATCCGGTGCCTTCGGCATCATCTCTAACTGGAGAACGCTCTTAGCACCGTGACGCATAGAAGTTCCCACACAGTCATTTCCTGTATCACCACCACCGATGACCAAAACATTCTTTCCCTTGGCAGAAATGTAGGTTCCGTCCTTTAACTGCATATTATTTGCCCACAATGCTTTTGTGGTGCTCTTTAAGAAATCTACAGCAAAATGGATTCCCTCTGCATCTCTTCCAGGAACCTTGATATCTCTTGGATTCGAAGCTCCACAACAAAGGATCACTTTATCAAAGTCCTTTAAAAGAGCGGATGCTTTTTTGTCTTTTCCTATATTGCAGTTGGTCACGAAGGTAATTCCTTCTTCTTCCATAATAGCGATCTTGCGGTCAATAATCTGTTTTTCCAACTTCATATTCGGAATACCGTAGCGAAGGAGTCCTCCTACTTTGTCTTCTCTTTCAAAAACGGTTACCAAATGTCCACGACGATTCAACATATCTGCTGCTGCAAGTCCGGAAGGACCGGAACCTACGATGGCAACCTTCTTTCCCGTACGGATTTTCACTTCCTGTGCCTTGGCATATCCCTTAGCATAAGCATTTTCGATAATTCCATACTCGTTAGCCTTGGTAGATACCGGCTTTCCATTTAATCCACAGGTACAAGCCGCCTCACACAGAGCAGGACATACTCTGGAGGTAAACTCCGGGAAGTTGTTGGTCTTCTTCAAACGAAGATATGCCTCTTTCCAGTTGCTATGGTAGATCAGATCATTCCATTCCGGCACCAAATTGTGCAGTGGGCAGCCACTGGCCATGCCTGCAAGCATGGCTCCTGACTGGCAGAAAGGTACTCCACAAGCCATACATCTGGCTCCCTGAATTTCCTGTTCCTCTTTAGAGAGAGGGGTATGAAATTCCTGGAAATGCTTGATTCTAGACTTCGGATCCTCTGCTACTTTATCCTGTCTTTCATATTCCATAAATCCTGTTGCTTTTCCCATTTCTCTCGCCCCCTATCTTCCGCTCTTGATCGCATTAAATGCTTCCATTTGTGCCTGTTCGTTGCTCATTCCCTGTGCCTCGAATTCAAGAATCTTCTTTAACATACGCTCGTAATCCTTTGGAATAATCTTCTTGAATTTTGGCAGGTATTCGGTAAAGTTCTCAAGGATTTTCTTACCGATCTCAGAATTTGTATTTGCTACATGCTCCTCAATCATTCCCTTTAATTCGTCTACGTCTACCTTGGATACTACATATTCCATATTGATAAGCTGTTTATTCAATCTCTTGTATAAGGTATTATCCTCATCCAATACATAGGCAACACCGCCGCTCATACCGGCCGCAAAGTTCTTACCGGTTTTTCCAAGGATCGCTACACGTCCACCAGTCATATATTCGCATCCGTGATCACCTACACCTTCTACTACAGCAGTGACACCGGAGTTACGTACTGCAAAACGCTCTCCTGCAATACCGTTGATAAATGCCTTACCACTGGTTGCACCGTAAAGTGCTACGTTACCGATAATGATATTTTCCTCGTGTTTGTAAGTTACTCCCTTCGGTGGATAAACAATAAGTTTACCGCCGGAAAGTCCCTTTCCATAATAGTCGTTACTGTCTCCGATAAGCTCCAGAGTTAATCCCTTCGGAATAAATGCACCAAAGGACTGTCCACCGGCTCCGGTACATTTTACAACGTAACTATCTTCCTCTAATCCTTCCGGATAACGCTTGGTAATCTCGGATCCAAAGATGGTTCCAAAGGTACGGTTTACGTTAGTTACGTCTACTTCGATACTCTTCTTCTGTCCCTTTTCAAGTGCCGGAAGAAGCTTCTTCACTAAGATCTTCTCATCTGCAGTTTTCTCAAGCTCAAAGTCATAAACCTTCTTCGGGTTAAAGATCATTGGCTCATCGGTTCCTACATATGGGTTGTAGAGGATCTGACTCAAATTCAAGGTAGCTGCTCTCTCAGAAGTAGGCTGATCTTTTACCTTCAAAAGGTCGGTACGTCCAACCAGCTCATCGATGGAGCGAACGCCAAGTTTTGCCATATGCTCTCTTAAATCCTGAGCGATAAATCTCATAAAGTTGATAACATACTCCGGCTTTCCTGAGAAGCATTTACGAAGCTCCGGATTCTGAGTTGCCACACCTACCGGGCAGGTATCCAGGTTACATACACGCATCATGACACAACCTAAGGTTACAAGCGGTGCGGTAGCAAATCCGAATTCTTCTGCACCGAGAATTGCTGCGATCGCTACGTCACGACCACTCATAAGCTTTCCGTCTGTCTCGATACGCACGCGCTCTCTCAGTCCATTTTGAATCAATGTCTGGTGAGTCTCCGCAAGACCAAGCTCCCAAGGAAGTCCTGCATTGTGGATAGAACTTCTAGGTGCCGCTCCGGTACCTCCGTCATATCCGGAGATTAAGATCAGTCCTGCTCCTGCCTTTGCAACACCGGCTGCTACCGTTCCAACTCCTGCCTCAGATACCAGTTTTACAGTGATTCTTGCATCTTTATTTGCATTTTTGCAATCATAAATAAGCTGTGCCAAATCTTCGATGGAATAGATATCGTGATGTGGCGGTGGAGAGATCAAACTTACACCCGGTGTAGAATGTCTGGTCTTTGCAATCCAAGGATATACTTTACCTCCGGGCAAATGTCCACCTTCTCCAGGTTTTGCTCCCTGAGCCATCTTGATCTGAATTTCCTGAGCACTTACCAGATAACGGGAGGTTACACCGAATCGTCCGGAAGCCACCTGCTTAATTGCCGAACAGCGGTTGGTATCAAGTCTCTCGATCTCCTCACCACCTTCACCACTGTTTGATTTACCATGAAGGGTATTCATAGCAATGGCCAGCGCTTCGTGTGCTTCCTTAGAAATAGATCCATAGGACATAGCTCCTGTTTTAAATCTGGTAACAATATTATCTACGCTTTCTACTTCGTCAATAGAAATTCCTTTTTCCGGATAAACAAATTCTAACTGTCCACGAAGGTTAATACTCTCACCTTCCTGGTTTACCATTTCCGTATACTGTTTGAAGAGCTCGTAATCACCTCTTCTGGTAGACTGTTGCAACGCATGAATGGTTCTAGGATTATAAAGATGCTTCTCTCCATTACTCTTTTCTTTATGCTGTCCAATACTATTAAGAGTCATGTCCACTTCCAGTCCCAACGGATCAAAAGCCTGAGAATGACGGGCTACATAATCGCTTGCGATATCTTCGATTCCAATACCACCTACACGGCTTACAGTATCGGTGAAATATTTTTTCACAAAGTCTTCTTTTAATCCAATGGCCTCAAAGATCTTGGCGCCCTGATAAGATTGGATTGTGGAAATACCCATCTTTGATGCTGTCTTTACAATACCACTGAGAATTGCTTCGTTGTAATCATCTACTGCAGCATAGTAATCCTTGTCAAGCATTCCGCTCTCAATCAATTCTTTGATAGACTCATGAGCAAGATATGGATTAATAGCACAAGCACCGTAACCTAACAGAGTTGCAAAATGATGTACCTCTCTTGGCTCTCCAGTCTCTAAGATAATAGCAACAGAAGTTCTCTTCTTTGTACGAACCAGATGCTGCTGAAGTCCGGACAATGCAAGAAGTGATGGAATCGGTACATGATACTCATCCACACCTCTGTCGGAAAGAATCAAAATATTTGCTCCATCTAAGATGGCACGGTCTACTTCGATAAACAGATAGTCGATGGCTTTTTCCAAGCTGGAATTCTTGTAGAATACCATATCAATCTCTGCCACCTTGAATCCCGGACGATTCAGATTCTTAATCTTTAAAAGATCTGTCTCTGTAAGAATCGGATTATCGACCTTTAACATACGGCAGTTAATCGGATTCTCCTCTAAGATATTTCCATCCTCACCTACGTATACCGTGGTGGATGTTACTACCTTCTCACGGATGGCATCAATCGGTGGATTCGTTACCTGTGCAAAGAGTTGTTTGAAGTAATTAAATAAATTCTGATGCTTATCAGAAAGTACTGCCAGCGGAGTATCGATACCCATGGCTGCTGTTCCTTCACTTCCTGTCTTTGCCATACTAAGAATCGAAGTCTTTACTTCCTCATAAGAGTAACCAAAAGCCTTCTGTAATTTCTTTCTCTCATCCTGGGAGTAAGTAACTACCTTCTCATTCGGAATTTTAAGATCATCAAGTTCAACCATATAAGAATCTAACCACTCACCGTAAGGCTGTCTGCCGGCATAATCCATCTTAAGTTCTTCATCGTCGATCACTTTTCCCTTTACAGTATCAACAAGAAGCATCTTTCCCGGATGAAGTCTTTCTTTTAATATGATCTTCGAAGGATCGATATCGAGGACACCAACTTCTGAAGAGAGGATCAAATTGTCATCACTGGTAATGTAGTATCTGGAAGGTCTAAGTCCGTTACGATCCAAAACTGCACCCATGCAATCTCCGTCGGTAAATAAAATAGATGCCGGTCCATCCCATGGCTCCATCATAGTTGCATAGTACTGATAGAAATCCTTCTTCTCCTGAGCCATAGCCTTATCATTTGCCCAAGGCTCCGGAATTGCAATCATAACTGCCAACGGAAGCTCCATTCCACTCATAACCATAAACTCGATGGTATTATCAAGCATGGCAGAGTCAGAACCTGCTACGTTGATTGCCGGAAGAACCTTATGAAGCTCGCCCTTTAAGAACTCAGACTTCATATTCTCCTCACGGCCTCGCATCTTATCGGCATTACCCTTAATGGTATTGATCTCACCGTTGTGTACAAGATAGCGATATGGATGGGCACGATCCCAACTTGGATTGGTGTTGGTACTAAATCTTGAATGCACGATGGCAATGGCAGATTCGTAATCCGGATGCTGTAAATCCTCAAAGAAGGAACGAAGCTGATTTACTAGGAACATTCCCTTATATACGATTGTTCTGCTGGAAAGAGATACCACATAGGTCTCATCACTGCTCTGTTCAAAGATTCGACGTACAACATACAGTCGTCTGTCAAATTCCAGCCCCTTAGCAACCTTCTCCGGACGCTCTACAAATCCCTGCATGATACAAGGCATGCATTCCTTTGCTCTGCTTCCTAAAACCTCTTCCTTAATCGGCACTTCTCTCCATCCAAGGAAATTCATACCCTCTTTCTTTACGATGACTTCGAAAATCTTCTTGGCCTGGTTTCTCTTAAGCTCATCCTGCGGGAAGAAGAACATTCCCACACCATAGTCTCTTTCTGAGCCTAAAGAAATACCGAGGTTCTTACAGGCTTTGGAGAAAAACTTGTGGGAAATCTGCAAGAGAATTCCTACTCCATCACCTGTCTCGCCCTCGGCATCCTTGCCGGCTCTATGCTCTAAATGTTCAACAATTTTTAATGCGTCTACCACTGTATCGTGGGTCTTCTTACCTTTGATGTTAACAATTGCACCGATTCCGCAGTTATCATGTTCAAACTGGGAACGATACAAGCCTTTTGTCATGCTCATATCCTGTTCAGTCATATGCATTGTCCTTTCTCATATGTTTGTTTCATTATGTTTGTTTTCTCATACTATACTCCCACTCTTTATTTTTGTAAAGCGTGAAATTTCGCCAAATTGTCAGATTATTAGACAATTCAACTATTTTATTTATTTGCATCCAACTATTGTTTTAATTTTCTCTAATTGTTTCCATTTTTTCTCTTAAATTCTTATTCGTATTTTTTATTTCAAATCCAGTCAAAACCTTTAAATACAAAAATCCCCTTTGCGAAGATCTAGTTTCAGACACTCGCAAAGGGGATTCTCTCTTCTATTATCTTTTTTAATTTTTATTCTCTGACTTCTCAGTCTCTAATCGCTGCAGAATCAAAAACATACAAGATCCAAAGGCCGCACAAATTACGGTAGCAACACCGATGAAGCGGATATCTTTTGCAAGAGCTTCATAGAAATTAAACTTCGTAGCAAAGACAGATACCAGATTCATGAACACATGAGCCAAAATCGGAGCCCATATCGATCCCATCTGCTGATAAATCCAGGCGAGAAGAAGTCCCAGAAGGCATCCATATATAATCTGTACCATATTTCCGTGCAGAACTCCAAAGATCAAAGAAGAATAGATAATGGCTCCCATCACAGAGCTTTCTTCCTTCAATCGGTTAAATACCAATCCACGAAATACGAATTCTTCACAAACCGGAATGATGATTCCTAAAACAACAATCTGTACCACAATATTAGCAGAATAGAAAGCTGACATAGTTTCGGTATAACTTGAACTGTAGTTTGCAAAATTTCCGATGATAATAAGATTATTCAGAGCAATACTAGCAGCCAAAGAAATTAAAATTGCAGGAATATAATAAACCAAAGAAGCTTTCTTTGCCGAAGCCTTCCCGGCCATTCTCTCCCGCACGCGATCCTTGTGGAACATCCATCCCAGGAAAGGAATCGTACAAAATGCTGCCATACCTTCAATCAAGGTTGCATATTGCAGATACAGATCCAAAATCTGATTATAGATCTTCATCATCTGATTTTCATCATCTAAGGCCTTTAATACCAGATCCTCATGCCCCGCCACATATCCGCCTACCAGGACAAACATTGCCATCATAGATATAATGCAAGCAATACCCCATTTTAAAAACAGGGGACTCCATACATGCCAAAAGTTACCTACGCCTCTTTTTCTTGGCGCCTGTTGTCTATATTCTTCCATTTATGCTCCTTCCTTTGTGCATAAGGGTTGCTTTTTTGCGTATAGTTCTTTCAAACGCTACTTTTACTATGATAATTCGAAGGAACCTATCTTGCAATTAAAATTTTATTAAATTACGTTATGTAAAATTTTATTAAATTTCGTTATGTAAATTACGCTATATGACTATGGAAATTTCTCGATCTATTATCTTGCAAAAAGAATGGCTTTCACTGCCTCCTCATAGGTCTCTTTTTTTTCAGCCTTTTTTATCTTCTTTAATTGTTTCTCACATCCAGGAAACAGCTTTCCCAGGTAATACCATACTTCTTTCATCTTATACAGTACAGGCCTGGTTCCAGAACAGGTCTTTTGATACTCCTCCCATAAAAGGCTTAGGAACTCTTCCATACGATAAGGATCTATCCCCTTCTTAGAATCATTAGCTTTACCGGCAATTTCTTCCAGCATAAATGGATTTCCAACGATTCCTCGTCCCAACATAATCCGTTTTATACCAGGAAATTTTTCTTTAAAGCAATCTACATCTTCTTTTGCAAAAAGATCTCCGTTATAGCAAAGAGGAATACCGGTATGTTCCACCCCGTAGGAAAAAACCTCTAAATTGGGATGATTGTTATAAAAATCCTGTTGCACCCTTGGATGGATAATCAGTTCCTCCAGCGGGTATTGGTTATAAATTCTAAGTAGTTCAGGAAATTCCTCGGGTTCATACTTTCCTATACGTGTCTTTATAGAAATCTTAACCTCAGTTCCTCCATAAATCTCATCTAAGAACCTATCAAGTTCCTCTGGTTTTGCCAAAAATCCCGAGCCTCTATTTTTGCTGACCACTGTTTTTGAGGGACATCCCAGGTTTAAATTTACTTCCCGGTATCCAAACTCCTCTAACTTTTTCACGGTCCGAAGAAAATCCTCACTGTTGTTGGTGAGAATCTGAGGCACCACATACATGCCCTTTTGCGTATCAGGATCAATCTCCCTTAATTCTCCACTGTTAAATCCCTTCTTTAGATGGGGCACTAAAAAAGGAGTAAAATACTTATCAAACGGTAAAAAATAGGCGTGATAAACACGCCTAAAAACTTCTGTAGTTACACCCTCCATGGGAGCCATATAATACTGCATATCTATTCCTCATTCAAAAAAGCTCCACTTTACGAAGAGCAATCTATCAGAACTCATCTTTCTTACATATTATTTTAATCACAAAGCAACCTTTCAAACCCAATACGTCTCTCACCCTTTTCCGGCCCTACTGCCAGATAAATGTCACCACAAGCTTTAAACCCGGCTTTCTTAAGAGCATGTTGCATAGGAATATTTCCCGGATGAGTATCGATTCTTACAGAGCCAAATCCATCTCTCTTAGCCATAGAAAAGCCATAGGCAAACATTTTTCCGGCAATACCTTTACCCTTACATCCATCCGCCACAATGACACGGTGCATGGAGGCGTAAGGTATATCCGTTAACCAGGCACCGTTTTCTATCACTCCATATGATACATCCGGTGTTACCTGATAGGCAAAAGCGCCTAAAATCTGCCCTTCATCCTCTGCAACGAAACACATTCCTGCAGCAATGTCCTCCTGCCAGATTTCAAGGCTTGGATATCCCGTCTGCCACTGGTCAAGGCCAAGCCCTTTTAGCTGAGCCTTGGCCATATTTGTAATCTCCCAGATTCTGGAAAGATCCATTCTTTTAGCTACTCTAAAGTCCATGTAAACTCCTTAACAAACATCTTCTTATGCGAAGAATTTATCATAGATTCCAAATGCAAAGATAAAAATTACGATTAATGGCAGGATATAGGTCAGATAAAATCGCATCCAGTCCTGTACCTTGATACCCTTTCCCGCATTGGCTTCTTTTTTATAGTTTTCCCATCCCCATCCATGCTTGCTGACACAAAACATCAAATAGACCAAGGATCCAAGAGGCAGGAAGAGATTACTTACCAAGAAATCCTCGAGATCCAAAATCGCCCCTCCAAAGACAGCGAAGATATCACTGCTCCATACATTATATCCCAGGACACACGGTGCGGATAACAAGCCAATTAATACCAGGTTTACCAGACTGGACTTCTTACGACTCCAACCGGTAAGTTCCATTCCGCAGCAGATGATATTTTCAAATACTGCCAGTACAGTAGAAAGAGCCGCGAAAGACATAAACAGGAAGAATAAGCTCCCCCAAAGCCGTCCAAGGAACATATTTGCAAATATATTTGGTAAAGTGATAAAGATCAAACTAGGTCCTGATGTTTGATCTACATGGTAGGTAAAGCATGCAGGGAAGATAATAAGTCCTGCAGTAATAGCCACAAAGGTATCTAAGATCACCACTCGCACAGACTCTCCCAAAAGAGTATGGTCCTTTCCGATATAACTTCCAAAAATCGCCATAGCACCAACACCTAGACTTAAGGTAAAGAAAGCCTGGTTCATAGCAGAAACTAAAGTAGTAACCACTCCCGTTTCTTTCATACGAGCAAAATCAGGAATCAAAAAGAAAGAAAGGCCTTCTTTTGCTCCGTCCATAAAAAAGCTATTGATAGCCAGAATCACCATAATAGCAAGCAGAGCGATCATCATTACTTTTGTAACACGTTCCAGACCATTCTGAAGTCCTATCATACACACAAGGATACCGATTACTACTACCAGAAGCATCCAGAACATCATCACACTTGGATTTCCCAGCATATCTGTAAATTTTCCTGCAATGGCATCAGAATCCAAACCCGAAAGTTCTCCTGTAGCTGTCTGATAAAAGTAATAAAGCATCCAACCGGCAACGGTAGTATAAAACATCATAAGAAGATAACAGCCAACCAGGGTAAAGCCCCCGTGAATATGCCATTTTTGCCCCGGTTTTTCCAAAGCTTGGTAAGCCTTAACCGGACTCTTTTGACTGGCACGTCCTACCGCAAACTCCATGCTCATAATAGGTAGGCCCAAAATCACTAAGAAAATCAGGTAAAACAATACGAAGGCTCCACCGCCTCCCTGTCCTGCCACATAAGGAAATTTCCAAACATTTCCAATTCCGATCGCACATCCCGCTGACAACAGAATAAATCCCAAACGGGATCCTAATTTCTCTCTTTCCATATCAAAAGTCCCCCAACTTTTTTATTTTTTTCAGCTCTATCTCCTATCCCAATAGAATATAAAGCACATCCATTCCTTTATTCTTTAACTTTTTCACTTCCCCATAGTAGGGATTTCTCATTTGACCCAAAAGTTTCAGAAGTTTCCGCTGTTCCAAGCATTCTATATGTTCCCCGTAAAACTTGATCTTTCCGTCATAATACTTCTTTTTTTTGTTATAAAATTCCGGATCCGACTCCCGAAGAGCAAGAAGCATTTGCTTGCCGTCTACCGCAAGGATGGTTCTGGTCTCCAATCGATTTCTGGTTCGCATTTTTTCTAAGAAATTCATATTGGTTTTCTGAACCCCGATGGTATTTTTTTCATGAAGGCGATAGTAAAACGTAGGAATATTCCAAAAATACATGGCATTTTTCTTCGCCGCCGTAAAGTTAATAAGATAATCGTGAGCTACCTGGGTGGAGAAATGCTCTACCACCCAGGCCTTTATCTCTTTCCCAAGGAGTAATGCGCATCCCTGGAAGAAATTATGATTATAATATTCTTCAAAGGTCACCTCCACACAAGCCCCCTTAGGCACTTCCCTTAGATAGAGATTATTGTTGGATTTCCCCTTTTCGGGAATCACAGGTTTCTTTTCTCCTTTTTGGTTTATGTAAACAAAAGAAGTAGCCAACACCTGAATCTGCGGCATCTCTTTCATTTTTTCCACCATAAGCTCTACCTTTTTCTTTCTCCAGACATCGTCCTGATCACAAAGAAAAATATAATCACCAACACAAAGAGACATGGCTTTTTTGAAATTCAGACGGTATCCTAAGTTCCTCTCATTTTCATAGAGACGGATTACTTCCGGGAATCGCTCTGCATATTCCTTTAGAATCTTTACCGTCTCGTCTGTAGAACCATCATCGCAGATGACAATCTCATCCACCGACCGGGTCTGAGCTAAAATCGAATCCAACTGCTCTCTTATATACAGCGCACCATTGTAGGTTGTCATAGCTACAGAAATCATGGTCTTCTTTTAATTCTCCTTTAATTTATATCCTCCAATATCCAGACTCAAATTCGGATTATAGTAAGGATCTCCCTCTGTCAAAATCTTACGCCAACGATTTTCAAAACAGGTGATTTCTCCATTAAATCGATTTAATTTGTCGTAATTATTTTCACTACCTCTGGACTTCGACTCAAAATGATAAAGTTCACAGTAAGGATTATATACGATCTTATATCCGGCCTCTCTGATCTTCAAGCAGAAATCAATGTCATTGAAGGCTACCTTAAGTTCCTCATTTAAGCCTCCTACTTCGTCATATACAGAAGCTTTCACCATAAGGCAGGCTGCCGTCACGGCGCTGATATCCTGCTGGCAGGAAACTCTTGCAAAGTATCCAAGATCCTCTTTTCTCTGATTTACAAAGGCATGGCCTGCGATTCCCTGCATTCCGATAATTACACCGCCGTGCTGAATTGTATCATCCGGATAATAAAGCCTTGCTCCAACTGCCCCCACATCTTGGCGCATACAGAACCCAAGAAGTTCCTCAATATCATTTTCATTAATGATCTCGGTATCATTATTAAGAAGGAGCAAATACTCTCCCTTAGCATATCCACGACCAAAATTATTAATAGCAGAATAGTTAAATTCGCCCTTCCAATAGACCACCTTCACCTTGGAATTTTCTTTCTCCAGCTTCTTGTAGTAAGCGAAGGTTTCTTCCTCGGTACTATTATTCTCGATAATGATATATTCGATGTTCTTGTAGGTGCATTTCGTCTCTATAGATTGAATGCAACGATCCAAGTCCTCGATATGATCCTTATTTGGAATCAAAATCGATACCAAAGGTTCTGACTGTAAGATATATTTCACACGATAAATTCCAAGAGCCGGCCCATGCTCCACTTCCACAGGGATCTCTTTTTTCTTGAAATAATCTTCTACCGCCCGCTTTCCGGCCTCAAAGGCATACATCTTGCTCTCCGGATTTCCTGCCGTAGAATTCTCATGGATTCTCCAGTGATAGATAACTCTCGGAATATGATAAATATGTTCCTCTCCTGCTTCCTCGCTCAAACGAAGAACAAACTCGAAATCCTGAGCTCCATCGTAGGCTCCATCCAACTGTCCCATCTTGTCGATCAATGTCTTTTTGATCAAAAGGAAATGACAGATATAATTGTTACTGCAAAGAAGATCGTAGTTGAAATCCGGTTTAAAATGAGGATTAAAGAACTTCGAACCATCGGAATTCATCTTATCCTCGTCAGAGTAGATCATAAGAGCATCCGGGTGCTCGTTATAAAGCTTGATATTCTCATAGAGAGCATCCGGCGTCAGGGTATCATCATGATCATAGAGAGCGATAAAATCGCCGGTAGCAAGATCCATCGCCTTGTTCATATTCCCTGCGATTCCATAGTTTTCTGCCAGTCTGGTAAAACGGATTTTTTCATTGTCTCCGTAATGCTCTTTTACATAATTTTCCACCTGATCATCGGTACTTCCATCGGCAATGCAAAGCTCCCAGTTACTGTAGGTCTGAGCCTCCACCGTCTCGATCATCTCTTTTAAATAAACCATCGGCGTGTTAAAAGTGGCAACAATGATACTTACCTTTGGAGTGAGTGCAAAATGAATTCTTCGCTGCTCTTTTAACTGATCCTCTGTTGCCAGCTGAATTCTCGCCCAGGTATCATAATCCATATCTCCGGTAGGCTTTCCCTTAATGATTCTTCGAACAAACTGCTTGCAACCATGATTTTTAAAATAAGCCCCTGCCTTTTTGATACTCTTGGGATTTACCTGCTTTGCCAAAGAAACAACTCTTGCCGCCATACTCGGCTGATTCTCATTTGTCAGGGCACCGCATTTTTTCAAATTCACTACCTGCATCATGCCATCGCTCTTAATATGTAAGTAATACTGGGCATCTTTTTCCCCTTTAAAGGCAATATAAAAACCGCTCCGTCTTCTATATTCATCCGGGAAATCCAGACGTTCCAGCACCCGGAAGGTATATTCCATGGAATTTCCGGAAGCATCCTTCACCTCATATTCCATCTCCGTCTGTTTTAGGGAATATGCCCATCCCATAACAGAACAAAGATCTGTCTTTTCATCAAATCCGAAGCCTCCTACCTCGTACTCGATGTAGGAATTGTCCTCCAGCTTTTTGATTTTTTTCTGATTGTACTTATTTAGCAGGATTCGTTCCTTGGATGTTTTTCCGTAAATAGCTACTGTTTTTACATCCTTCCCCTTGGTATCTACCTTCACCTCAAACCCGGAATTTTTGGCGGAATAAGCTAATTTATAAATCCGGATCAAATCCTTTCTGTCGTATCTGTCGTTGGTCTGGCACTCTACTTTTTGGCCATCAATCTCCACCTCAACGGCTACCGACTCATTATCATGGGAAAAGATCCATCCCACAATCTCTATATACTGTAAATCCCCTACATTTTTGTAGTGAAATTTATCAATGGCAAATTCGCACTGTCCTTTTCGCATACTACATCTCCTCTGCAAATCCAAACTCTAATTTCTTAAATATAGCATATCCTACTACCAGTATCACTGCGGACAAAACTGCTACGATACCAAGTTGCATTACGTCCGGCCACTCATGATACAGGAAAATATCACGGTAAGAATTAATAATAATCGTCAGGGGATTTAAACTAATCAACTGGAACAAAATTCCGGCTCCCGAGAACATATCCAGACTATAAAGCACCGGTGTTCCGTAAAATCCCATATTTAAAATAAATCCAACGATAAATTCTGTATCCTGTACATATACATTTACCGCCGCCAAAACAAAGGCAATTCCCATGGAAAGTGCTCCCTGGATTACGGCAATTATCGGAAGCAAGATAATGTGATAGGAAATTCCCGCACCGGTTCCTATACAAAAGATCACAACAATAATACAGGAAATAAAGAAATTCACCATACCACTAAGGGTCTGGGAAATTACCAAAATCTCTCTGGGGAAATATACCTTTTTTATAATTCCCGCATTCACCCTGATACACATAGTTCCCTGGTTAATTACCGTAATAAAGAATGTCCATGGAATGATACCCGTCACCAGGTAACACAGATAGTTTGGAATGCTGGCTCCTCGAAACAGATAAGGAAATACGATCCAATAAACTACCACCTGAAGAAGGGGATTCAAAAAAGACCACAAAATCCCAAGAAAAGATCCTTTATATTTTCCCCGAATATCTTTCTTCACATTGGTCTTTAGCATTTCTCTGTAATTATATATTTCTCTAAACATATCCTCTCCTACGCCTCTTATACTAAGGTGAAACTGATTTCTTTATCCGACAAAACTTTTCCATTGGATCCTACGCATTCCAATTTAAGAACGTGTTTACCAAGGTCTAGTCCCTCCATGGAAATCTTCGTATTCCATCCAATCTTATCTACCTCTAAGAAACCTGCATACTCTTCAAAAAAGATATCATAAACATCCTGTCTGGCCACAGAAGTAATCTCTGCTTCCACTTCCTTTTCATCCACATAGAATTTTAGCCTTGCATTTGTGTCATTGGAGACACTCCATCCCATAACATCAAACTCTCCGGCCTTTTTCTCCATATTAGAAAAGTCTCTTGGAACATCCACGGAAACTGCACCCTTTTGTTTTTCCGCACCACTTTCAATGGCACGCTGTACCTTCTCCTTATGATCGATAGCCACCTGTTTTAAATACTGGTCAATGACATAATGAGGATCCCCGTCAAGTCTCACCTCTCCTTTATAGATCCAAATGGCGCGGTGGCACAATTCCTTCACCACACCCAAACTGTGGGTAACGATTACGATTGTCTTACCGGAATCTCTTAACTGCTCCAGTTTCGCATAACATTTATCCTGGAAATGCTGATCTCCTACGGCTAAGATCTCATCGATCAAAAGGATATCTGCATCTACATTAATAGCAACGGAAAAAGCCAGACGCATATACATACCGGAGGAATAGGTTCTAATTGGCGTGTCAATAAATTCACCCAGCTCCGAAAACTCAATGATTTCCTGAATTCTTGCATCAATCTCAGCCCTGGTAAGACCGAAAATAGAAGCATTAAAATAAATATTCTCCCGTCCTGTAAAATCCTCATGAAAGCCTGCGCCAAGTTCCAACAAAGAAGTAAGCTTCCCATGGGTAGTAATACTTCCCTGATTTGGGAAAATAATCTTGGTCATAAGCTTTAATAAGGTAGACTTTCCGGAACCATTGGTTCCAATCAAGGCTACTGTCTCACCTTTTCGGATATCCAGGTTAATATCTTTCAAAACATGATGATACTCTACATTATTTCTTCCAAATCGAACCAAGCGCTCTTTTAAAGTCTTAGATTTATCAGATTCTACTTTAAATTTCTTGGACATGTTCCGCACTTCAATCGCGATATTGTCACTCATATTCTATTTACCTCATTTTATATTCTAAAAAATCTCTGTTTTTTAAGGGTTTTTTTGTCTACATTTCTATAAACTGACAAAATCAGACACCATATTATACACTAATTCTCCAAGAATTACCACCACTTGAATTTGTTTCTCCTTTACGGTTTACTTTTTTTTGAAAATGTATTAAAATTTTTTCTGTACCTAAAAAAGTGCAAAATATTTAAGTAATGAAGGAGATTGAACAATGAATATTTCACCACTTCAGAAAGCTAGATACGAGTATTCTCCAAAGCTTCCAGGAATGCTTCGCAACGGAATTTCAGAGATCTGTGTTAAAGAAGGATCCGCTACCGAAAGTGTAGCTGATCAGGAAAAGATCGCTGAATTATTCCCTAATACCTATGGAAAGCCGGAGATCACTTTTGAAAAAGGAACCAACACTGCTTCTGATAAAAAGCAGGTGGTAGGTGTAATTCTTTCCGGTGGACAGGCTCCGGGAGGACACAACGTAGTAAGTGGTCTTTACGATGCCCTGAAAGCTTCCGGCAAGGAGAATGTTCTTTTAGGATTCCTTGGCGGACCTAGCGGACTTTTAGAGGATAAATATATTGAAATGACTGATGAGTATATCGATCAGTACAGAAACACCGGTGGATTTGATATCATCGGATCAGGAAGAACAAAACTTGAGACTCCAGAACAGTTTGCTGTAGCAGCTGAAGTTTGCAAAAAGCACGGCATTACTGCTATTGTTATCATCGGTGGAGATGATTCCAATACAAACGCTTGTACTTTAGCAGAGTATATGGCAGCTAACAACACCGGTGTTCAGGTAATCGGATGCCCGAAGACCATCGACGGTGACTTAAAGAACGAAGATATCGAATGCTCATTCGGTTTCGATACTGCTACTAAGACTTACAGCGAGTTAATTGGTAATATCGAAAGAGATGCGAACTCAGCAAAGAAATACTGGCACTTTATCAAGGTTATGGGACGTTCTGCTTCTCACGTAGCTCTTGAGTGTGCTCTTAAGACTCAGCCAAACATCTGCCTCATCGGCGAGGAAGTTGCAGCTAAGAAGATGTCACTTTCTCAGATTGCTGATCAGATCGCTGATTCTGTAGAGAAGAGAGCTGCCAACGGAGACAACTTCGGTGTAGCTATTATTCCGGAAGGTATCGTTGAATTCGTTCCTGAGTTCTCTGTTCTGATTGCAGAGATCAACGAACTTCTTGCCGGAGAAAAGACAGAGGAATTCAATGCGCTTCCATCTTGGGAAGATAAGTACGCATTTATCAAAGCTGGTCTTACCGCTGAGTCTATGGCTGTATTTGAGATCCTTCCACAGAGCATTCAGCAGCAGTTATTCTTAGAGAGAGATCCACACGGAAATGTACAGGTATCTCTGATCGAATCCGAGAAGTTATTCTCTGCTTTAGTAGCTGACAAGCTTGCTGAGAGAAAAGCAGCCGGAACCTATACTGGTAAGTTCGGTGCACAGCATCACTTCTTCGGTTACGAAGGAAGATGTGCATTCCCATCTAACTTTGATGCGGACTACTGCTACTCTCTTGGATACAATGCATTCATGCTGATTCAGTATGGCTTCAACGGATATCTTTCTAAAGTATCTAACCTTTCTAAGCCAGCTGAGGAGTGGGTTGCAGGTGGTATGCCAATTACCAAGATGATGAACATGGAGAGACGTAACGGTAAAGATAAGCCGGTAATCAGAAAAGCCCTTACAGAGCTTGACGGTGCTCCGTTTAAGTATTTCGAGGCTCACAGAGATCAATGGGCAGTTGAGACATGCTTCTTATTCCCAGGTGCAATCCAGTACTACGGACCTTCAGAAGTTTGTGATATCACAACAGAGACTCTTGCATTAGAGCAGGCTTAAGATTAATTTAAAATTTTAATCATTTAAAATGATAACCAAAAAGCGGACCGCCATGATTGACGATCCGCTTTTGTTTTCCTTTAAAGTTTTTTATACTTGCTTCGCTTATACCTGCTGATAGCTAAGAAGCTGGTCAATCTTGGTCTTCACCAGATCAAAGGCTACTTCATTTCTACCGCTGTTAATAACAATATCTGCCAGGGCTCTTGTAGGCTCCACATAGATATAATGCATAGGCTTTACAGTGGTAAGATACTGATCAATAATGCCGTCCAGATCCCTTCCCCGTTCCTTCACATCGCGAGAAACACGTCTTAGGATACGCTCATCCGCATCTGCTTCCACATAGATCTTAATATCAAAGAGATCACGAAGCTCGGGATTTTGAAGAGCCAAGATCCCTTCCACTACCACAATCCGATTCGGTTTAACTTCTAATACATCCTCTTTACGATTATGCATAGAGTAATCGTAGGTTGGACATTCAATCGCTTCACCCTCTTTTAACTTTCTTAGATGTTCTACCAAAAGATCTGTCTCAAGAGCTTCCGGATCATCATAGTTAATCTTTCTTCTCTCATCCAAAGTCAGATGATCATTTCTTCTGTAGTAGTTGTCGTGATATAAAACTGTAATGCGATCCCCGTACAAATCCTTTAATTTGTTGGTAAATGTGGATTTGCCTGAACCTGATCCTCCGGCAATTCCAATAATGATACAATCCATAATGAAATCTCCTTTTCTTTCTAACAGACCTTTTACGTAGACGTTACAAAAGGCCTGCTCTTAATTCAAAATTATACTCTAAAGCGCAAGAGATTCCTAGGAGTTTTTCATTTAAAAATCAGCTAATGCATCCTCATCTCCCACAAGGATAACATCATTGTGCAATTGCAAAATCGATGCAGGTACTTCCGGCGTCACCGGTCCCTTAAAAGCTTTTTTTACAATATCTGCCTTATCTGCTCCACTAACCACTACTAAAATTTTCTTAGCTTTCATTATGGTTTTAATCCCCATGCTAATTGCTTCCTTTGGTACATCCTCAGCAGATTCAAAAAATCTCTTATTTGCAAGAATCGTACTTTCCGCCAATCGAACACAATGGGTTTCTTTATGAAACGCTACCTGGGGCTCATTAAATCCTATATGTCCGTTATGTCCCATTCCAAGGAGCTGCATATCTACTCCGCCCAATGCATCTATTAAATTTTCATATCTTGTACACTCTTCCTCAGAATCTTTTGCCATACCATCCGGCAAAAATGTGAATTCTTTTCGAATATTCACTCGATCAAACAAATTCTTTTCCATAAAATAGTGATAGCTTTGAGGGTGTTCTTTTGATAGTCCCTTGTATTCGTCTAAATTAACTGTAATTACTTTAGAAAAATCCAAATCTCCCTTTTTATGCCATTCTACCAATTGATCATACAGGCCGATAGGCGTAGAACCCGTAGCCAAACCAAGTACACAATTAGGCTTCATAATAATTTGAGCTGACAAGATATTGGCAGCTTTTCTGCTCATATCTCTGTAATCTTTGCCTCTGTAAATTCTCATGTATGCTTCTCCTATACTTATCATTCACAATATTTTTTAGATATTTTGTTTTCTTAAAAATCCAAGAAACTGTTCAACTCCCCCTCCAAGGCGTCTAACCCCTTCCGGACGTTCTCCCGGCACTTGAGAAACATCAAAAAAATCGCCAGCTTTACTCATATGTGTAATCATAAAACTATCACTGCCGTATATGCCTTTTTCAATTCCAACAAACTCGTCACCCCAGAAAGAACAGTCTTTTGCATAAACCTTGCGTTCCTTGGTAAGTTTCTCCAAAATACAGTCCACGTTATCACTTTTGCTGGTGATTCCAACCTCTAAATACTTCGCATCACAGGTAGGCTTTACTTGAATCTTATACTCTTTTCCAACCTCCTCGGACAAATTAATCAAACCCTGCAATCCATCTTTAATGCCATGCTGTTTTAGACAATCCTTCAGCCTATCT
>CAVKOU010000003.1:98222-130865 GCA_963658085.1 bacterium | reverse complement strand
AATGGGACCAATAGGGCTCGAACCTATGACCCCCTGCTTGTAAGGCAGGTGCTCTCCCAGCTGAGCTATGATCCCATATATTTTGCAATGTTCTGTACCGAACCTGCTTTGCTATTATATAATCACAAGTTGTCGCTTGTCAACATATTTTTTGAATTTTTTGAAAAATTATGTTAGAATACTAAAAGACGTAACCCGAGAAAAAAGATTACAGCAGGTGAATATATATGAGAGTTGGTTTAGGATACGACGTACATAAATTAGTAGAAGACAGAGATTTGATTTTGGGCGGTGTTACCATACCTTATGAGAAGGGACTTTTGGGACACTCGGATGCAGACGTTCTTTTGCATGCTATTATGGATGCATTGCTTGGAGCCGCTGCATTAGGAGATATTGGAAAGCATTTTCCGGATACGGATCCTGCCTACAAAGGGGCTTCCAGCATGAAGTTGTTGGAGCATGTCAGGGATTTGATCGAAGAGAAGCTTTATGTCATTGAAAATGTGGATGCCACGATTATTGCTCAAAAGCCAAAGATGGCACCTCATATTCCTGCCATGCGAGAAAATGTTGCAAAGGCTCTTCGTATTGATGTCGATCAAGTGAATATTAAGGCAACAACAGAAGAGGGACTTGGATTTACCGGTTCCGGTGAGGGTATTTCCTCCCAGGCCATAGCATGCTTAGATAGAATCACAAATTACAGTTACGCTGTGGATGTAGAGGCCGGGGCAGGTTGCCGGGGCTGTGGCGGCTGCAGAAAATTACAGTAAGTGTGAAGGTACACTTTTGGTCAAAACTGAGAGTAGGACCGTAAGGAAAAGGATGGAGTACATACAGTGGATATTACGATAAAAAAACTATCACAGGATGAGAAAATAAAAAGCCGTCCGCTTTATGAAACTTGTTTTAAGGAGGATAGCGAGGCTTTTGTAGATTACTATTATGAAGAGGTTGCAAAGGATAACGAAATTTATGTCGTGGAAGAAGAGGGAGAACTTTTGGCTATGTTGCATCTAAATCCCTATGACCTTGTCCTTAATGGGGAAGTGAATTCCCTGAATTATATTGTGGCTGTGGCTACAAAACCGGAGGAAAGGAAAAGGGGCTATATGAGGGCTCTTCTAAAAGAAGCTTTAAAAGACATGTATGAATCAGGAAAGCCTTTTACTTATCTAATGCCTGCAAAGGAAGAGATTTATCTTCCTTTTGATTTTCGTACCGTCTATCAGCAGAATGTTCCAAAGATTTCACAGGATGAGAATTTGTCTGCTGAGGGATACGAGGAGTTGACTACAGAGCTTTGTGGAGAGGTGGCTTCCTGGGAGACAGAATATTTAAAGAAATATTTTCAGATATATACCCTGCGAGATGAGGCATATCATAAGAAGCAATTAAAACAGTACCATGCGGATAATGGAAAGATTTATATAAAGCGAGAAGGTGGAAATATTGCGGGACTCGCCTATTATTATCCGGAAAATACAGAGGAAGATCAGGTGAATCCTCTTATTATGATCCGCATTGTGGATGTAAAGAGGATGCTTATGTCCATGAAATTAAAAACATTAACGGCAGCGTGTTTTACTGTAGTTGATCCTCTGATTCCTGAAAATAATTGTTGCCTTACGATTACAGGAACAGAGTTTTCCGGTGTTTTACTAATGGACGGACTAGAGAAAAATAGCGAGGGAACCCTGAATGTAGGAGCTCTTGCAGAACTTCTTTTTGGAGTGAAGAGCGTTAAAGAGCTTTGCAATCAAGAACAAGAAAATGTGAAGATGACGAAACGGCTGCAGGGAGAACTTGAAAAAATCATTCCATTAAATAATATTTGCATCAATGAGCTGGTATAGATCA
Source organism: bacterium (assembly GCA_963658085.1). GTDB lineage: Bacteria > Bacillota > Clostridia > Lachnospirales > Lachnospiraceae > CAKRJP01. The sequence goes on along the minus strand of CAVKOU010000003.1, from coordinate 129,002 downwards.
CGGCTTATAAAGTTGACAAAAGAAAGAATATCCCCTAATATCATCACTATATGATATGGATACAGATAGGAGTAGAAAAGCGATGAAATTATACAATACCATGTCTAAGACAAAAGAAGAATTTGTACCCTTAGAGGAAGGTAAGGTTAAGATGTATGTATGCGGTCCTACCGTATACAACTTTATTCATATAGGAAATGCAAGACCTATGATCGTATTTGACACGGTCCGCAGATATTTTGAATACAAAGGATACGATGTGAATTTCGTATCTAATTTTACAGATGTAGACGATAAGATTATCAAAAAAGCCAATGAAGAAGGCGTAAGTGCAGAGGAAATCTCTAAGCGTTATATCGCAGAATGCAAGAAGGATATGGATGGCATGAATATTGAACCTGCTACTACCAATCCTTTGGCTACAGAAGAAATAGACGGTATGGTGAACATGATTCAAACCCTGATGGATAAGGGCTATGCTTACGAGAAGAATGGTACTGTATATTATCGTACCAGACAGTTTAAGGATTATGGAAAGTTGTCTCATAAAAATTTAGATGACTTGCGTTCCGGCGAGAGATCTCTTTTGGTAACCGGCGAGGATGAGAAGGAAGATCCGTTGGATTTCGTTCTATGGAAACCAAAGAAAGAGGGAGAACCTTCCTGGCCGTCTCCATGGTCTGATGGACGTCCGGGTTGGCATATCGAGTGTTCAGAAATGTCTAAGAAATATCTGGGAGAGCAGATCGATATCCATGCCGGTGGTGAGGATCTGGTATTCCCTCATCACGAGAATGAGATTGCACAGAGTGAGGCTGCCAATGGAAAAGAATTTGCAAAATATTGGCTTCACAATGCCTTCTTGAATATTGATAATCACAAAATGAGTAAGTCTCTTGGAAATTTCCGTACCGTTAGAGAAATCAGTGAGCAGTATGATCTGCAGATTTTGCGTTTCTTTATGCTGAGTGCTCATTACAGAAGCCCACTGAATTTCAGCGCTGAGCTTATGGAGGCTTCTAAAAATGGTTTGGAGCGCATTGTAAATGCTGCTGACAATTTGAAGTTTCTTATGAAGAGCGCAAAGGACGAGGCTATGAGCTCTGATGAGGCGGAAGCTTTTGCTAAGACCGATGATTTTGTGGCAGATTTTGAACGTGCCATGGAAGATGACTTTAATACAGCAGATGCCATTGCGGCAATCTTCGATCTTGTAAAATATGCCAATACTAATGTTGCGGCAGAAAGCTCCAAAGAATATTTACAGAAACTTTTTGATCGTATGGTTCAGCTGGCTGATGTTCTGGGTCTTATTATCGATAAGAAAGAAGAAGTCTTAGATGAGGATATTGAGAAGTTGATCGAAGAGAGACAGGCAGCCAGAAAAGCAAAAGATTTTGCAAGAGCTGACGCCATCCGTGATGAATTATTAGAAAAGGGAATCGTTCTTAAAGATACCCGTGAAGGAGTAAAATGGACGAGAGCATAAGCTGGCAGTTTGATGATTATTTAAAAGAAATATTAGACTTAAAAGAGGTGGATCTTCAGTCCTATTCCCCTTTAGCACTGGCTTATATTGGGGATAGTATTTATGATTTGATCATTAAAACTATGGTTATAAATAAAGGAAATGCACCGGTGCAAAAACTTCATAAGAAGACCAGCACCCTGGTGCAGGCTTCTGCCCAGTCTTTGATGATGCGAAAAATCCAGGAGCATTTGACTGAGGAAGAACACGGAATTTACAAAAGAGGGCGCAATGCGAAAAGTGTATCTCCTGCCAAAAATCAATCGGTGACGGATTATCGAAGAGCTACGGGATTTGAGGCATTGATGGGATATCTCTATCTGAAGAAGGACTATAAACGAATGTTTGACCTTGTGAAGATTGGACTAGATAGTTTAAATTCTCAAAAAGAAGACTGATAAATTAAAATCGAAGTTAACGATAGAAACATAGACAAGAATAGAAAATAAGTAAGAAATAGTTATTTAAAAGATAGGAGAAGCCATGGCTAGAGACCATAAAGAGGCAAAGGAAAAGAATAAAAATTATAAGCCGGAGCATGTGAATGAAAATCTCATAGAAGGAAGAAATGCCGTTTTGGAGGCCTTTCGTTCCGGCAGACCCATCGATAAACTTTTTGTTTTAGATGGATGCCAGGATGGTCCGGTGCGTACTATTGTTCGAGAAGCAAAAAAGCATGATACGCTATTGCAATTTGTGGCAAAAGAAAGACTTAGTCAGCTGTCTGAGACAGGACATCATCAGGGAGTCATCGCCTTTGCGGCGGCCTATGAGTATAGCGATATAGAGGATATGTTTGCACTGGCAGAAAAGAAAGGAGAATCTCCGTTTTTGATTCTCTTAGACAACATTGAGGATCCTCATAACCTTGGAGCTATTATCCGTACCGCTAATCTGGCAGGTGCTCATGGAGTGATTATTCCTAAGAGACGAGCAGTGGGTCTTACTGCTACTGTGGCTAAAACATCGGCAGGAGCCCTAAATTATACGCCGGTAGCAAAGGTTACCAATCTGGTAAAGACCATGGAAGAGCTTAAGGAGAGAGGCCTGTGGTTCGTATGTGCGGATATGGGTGGAACCCCCATGTATGATTTGGATTTGAAGGGATCCATTGGTTTGGTGATTGGCAATGAGGGAGAGGGAGTCAGCAGACTGGTGAAGGAATCCTGTGATTTTGTAGCCAGTATTCCTATGAAAGGAGATATTGATTCCTTGAATGCTTCTGTTGCGGCAGGAGTATTATCCTACGAGATTGTAAGACAAAGATTAGGAAAGTAATCATGACATCATATGAAGATATGACAGATGAACAGTTGATCTGTAAGTACCGGGAAGGGGATAAGCAGGTCGTGGATTATCTCATGGAAAAATATAAGAATTTGGTACGGAAAGAGGCCAATGCTATGTTCCTTTTGGGAGGAGAGAATGACGATTTGATCCAGGAGGGCATGATTGGCCTATTTAAAGCTGTTCGGGATTATAATACAGAGAAGGAAGCATCCTTTTATAGCTTTGCAAGGTTGTGTATTACAAGGCAGATGTACTCTGCTATTGAAGCTTCCAATAGAAAAAAGCATTCCCCTTTAAATTCTTATATTTCCCTTTATGAGAAGGATGAGGATCAGGGGCAGCTTATCGATCAAATGGAAGCGGTAGGGGAGAGTAATCCGGAGGAACTTTTTATCAGCCAGGAGCATGCGGAAGTTTTGGAAAACAAATTACAGGAATCTTTAAGTGCATTGGAGAAAAAAGTGCTGTATCTGCATGTTTCGGGATTTGATTACAGAACCATTGGAAAACTTTTGGATAAAAGTGATAAGACTGTGGATAATGCACTCCAGAGAATCAGAGGAAAGATGACAAAAATACTGGAAACCGGAGTGGAATAGTAAAGCATACGCATCATTTATGAAGATATATTTGCGTGCTGGTTTCGGGTGCAAAAAAAGAGATTGCAATCTGCAATCTCTTTTCTAAGCTGCCTAGCGGACTTGAACCGCCGACCTCCGCCTTACCAAGGCGACGCTCTACCATCTGAGCCAAGGCAGCATCTGTTGCATGAGCGATGCAACAGTGATACTATACTATGGATCGATGGGTTTTGTCAACACCTAATTTGAATTTTTTTTGCTTGTCTAAAAATCCTTTTGAATTAGACATTCTTGCGGATTTGTGCTAAGATAATGTGAATATTTTTTTAGTTACCTTTAAGGAGGAAAATCATGGCAGAAGAAGTGATTTCAAAAAATTTCATTGAGCAGGAGATTGAGAAAGATCTGGCGGAGGGCGTTTATTCAGAGGTATGTACTCGTTTTCCGCCGGAGCCGAATGGATATTTACATATTGGACATGCAAAGTCGATTTTGTTAAATTCAGGATTGGCTAAGAAGTATAATGGAACCTTTCATTTGAGATTCGATGATACCAACCCTATGAAAGAGGATATGGAATTCGTAGAGTCCATCAAGAAAGATGTACAGTGGCTTGGAGCTGACTGGAAAGAACATTTATATTTTGCATCGGATTATTTTGATACCATGTATGAGTGTGCAGTCAAGCTTATTAAGAAGGGGAAGGCTTATGTGTGCGACCTGAACGCAGATGAGATCCGTGAATATCGTGGAACTTTGACAGAGCCTGGAAAGAATAGCCCATACAGAGATAGAAGTGTAGAAGAAAATTTACAGCTCTTTGAGGACATGAGAGCCGGTAAATATCAGGATGGAGAGAAGGTTCTTCGTGCCAAGATTGATATGGCATCTCCGAACATTAATATGAGAGATCCGATTATCTACCGCGTGGCTCATATGACACACCATAATACTGGGGATAAGTGGTGTATCTATCCTATGTATGACTTTGCACATCCAATCGAGGATGCCATTGAGAAAATTACTCATTCCATCTGTACCCTGGAATTTGAGGACCACAGACCGTTATATGATTGGGTAGTGAGAGAGTGTGAGTTTGATCCTGCACCGAGACAGATCGAGTTTGCAAAATTATATCTGACCAATGTGGTGACCGGAAAACGTTACATTAAAAAGTTAGTACAGGATGGCATCGTAGATGGATGGGATGACCCGAGACTTGTATCCATTGCGGCACTTCGCAGACGTGGATTTACTCCGGAGTCAATTAAGATGTTTGTAGAGCTTTGCGGAGTTTCTAAGGCGCAAAGTTCTGTAGATTATGCAATGTTAGAGTATTGTATCCGAGAGGATCTTAAGATGAAGCGTCCTCGTATGATGGCAGTTCTTGATCCTATTAAGCTGGTGATCGATAACTATCCAGAGGCCGAGATGGAATACTTGGATGTGGAGAATAATTTGGAGAATCCTGAGCTTGGTATGCGCAAGGTCCCTTTCTGTAAAGAACTTTACATTGAAAGAGATGACTTTATGATCGAGCCTCCTAAGAAATATTTCCGTCTCTTCCCGGGAAACGAAGTGCGCCTGATGCATGCATATTTTGTAAAATGTGAAAGCTATGAGACTGATGAGAATGGAAATGTGACAGTAGTTCACTGTACCTATGATCCGGAAACTAAGTGCGGAACCGGATTTACCGGACGTAAGGTTAAGGGTACCATTCACTGGGTGGCAGCTCCATTTGCAAAGCAGGCAGAGGTACGTCTCTATGAGAATCTTGTGGATGAAGAGAAGGGCGTTTACAATAAAGAAGATGGTTCTTTGAACCTGAATCCAAATTCCTTGGAGATTCGTAAAGAGTGTTATGTGGAGAATAGTTTTGATGAAGCAAAGGGGGAGGATAGCTTCCAGTTTGTGAGAAATGGATACTTCTGCGTAGATTCGAAAGATTCTACCCCAGAACAGCTAGTGTTTAACCGTATCGTTTCTTTGAAGAGCTCCTTCAAGCTTCCAAAGAAATAAATAGAAGAAAAAGGATTATGCCTCGGGGCATAATCCTTTTTTAAAAAGTATTTCTAATTTTTAAATTTCAACAAGCTTTTCGGACTCCTCAGTAGCTTCGGCTTCTTCTGAAACCTCTTCATCCTTTACTTCTTCAGCAGCTTCGGCTTCTTCTGAAACCTCTTCATCCTTTGCTTCTTCAGTAGCTTCAATCTCTTCGGTGCTTTCTTCGGTTTCGACAGACTCTTCGGTCTCTGTCTTATTTAAAGAAACATATCCTCTTTCCCCGGTTTCGGATTTGCTAAGAATATTATCGAAATCATCTTCGAAATCATCATCAAACTCGTCGATTTCTTGGTTGTTCTTCTTACGCATATAGTAAATTGCTCCGATTCCTGCGGCAGCTCCTAATGTAGCGACCCCTAATAATCTCTTTCCTAACTTTGACATAATGATAAGCTCCTTTCCTCCATACAATCTTATCAGCATCAGCTGTGTTTCATTATAGCACAAGGACTTGTAACATGTTCTAAAAAAAGAATAAAAAAAGTATGATAATACGGGGAAGAAAAGGGAAAGCCCGTGGAAAAAGTTGAGAAGTGTTTCGGATTGTGTTACACTGAACCACGAATTAGAAAAGGTTAAGGAGTTTATAGAAGAATGGAAGAAGGAAGCGGACAGAAAGCCAAACGAGGGTTGTTTCGATTCGTGTTCAGCCGTATAGGAATCATTCTTTTACTGATCGTTCTACAGATAGGCTTGTTTTTTATGATGAGCTCTTATCTGCGCAACTATGCTACTTTTATCTATGCAGGACGTACAATTTTAGAAGCTATAGCCATTGTGTTTATTATTAACTCTAAGGATAATCCGGCTTTCAAATTGACTTGGATTCTGTGTATTATGTTGTTCCCGATTGCAGGAGCTTTGTTTTATATTTTTGTTAAACTTCAGTTGGAAACAAGATATGTGAAGGGGCGTTTGTCGGAACTTCGATCAGAGATAGATCCATATATGCAGCAAAATCAGGATACTTTGGACGGTATTTGGGCCAGCAAATCCGCCAATGCCCTGCTATCGAACTATTTGTGGAGGCAGGTTGGGTATCCCACCTATCGAAATACTTCGGTAAAATATTTCCCTCTGGGGGAGAATAAATTTACAGCCATGGTAGAAGAACTTAAAAAGGCGAAGAAGTTCATTTTCATGGAATATTTTATAGTAGAAAAAGGATACATGTGGAAGACTGTACTGGATGTTTTGAAGGAGAAGGCTGCAGAAGGCGTGGAAGTGCGGTTTATGTATGACGGTATGTGTGCCATTTCGATGCTTCCATACAACTATCCGGAAGAGTTGGAAAAATATGGAATTCAGGCAAAAATGGTAAATAAGATCCGACCATTTTTGTCCACGGTGCAGAATAACCGTGATCACAGAAAAATCTGTGTCATTGACGGGAAAGTGGCCTTTACCGGAGGCGTGAACCTGGGGGATGAGTACATTAACAGGAAGGAACGTTTTGGACATTGGAAAGATACAGCGGTGATGCTAAAGGGCGATGCGGTTCAAAGTTTCACCATGATGTTTTTGCAAATGTGGAATCTGGACACCAGAGAATCTGAGGATTATCGCAGATATTTAACACCTAGAAGAAAGACTCTCCACAGAGAGTTGGGATACGTGATTCCCTATGGAGATAGCCCATACGATGATGAGAATGTGGGAGAAGAAGTATATTTTCACATTTTGAATCATGCGAAGAAATACGTTCACATTATGACCCCCTATCTGATTTTGGATAATGAAATGATCACTACTTTAAAACGTGTAGCAAAAAGCGGGGTGGAAGTGATCATCATTATGCCGCATATTCCGGATAAATGGTATGCTTTTGTGGTAGCTCAGACTTACTATGAGGAACTCATCGAGGCGGGAGTAAAGATTTTTGAGTATACACCGGGATTTGTCCATGCGAAGGTTTTTGTTTCAGATAATGATACCGCAACAGTTGGAACGGTGAACTTGGATTTTCGTAGTCTTTATCTCCATTTTGAATGTGGTGTATTTATTTACAACAATATGGAAGTGGAAAAAATTGAGTTGGATTTCCAGAAAACCTTGCGAAAATGCCATAAGATTTCATTGTTGGAAGTGCATAAACGAACTTTATATAGCAAGTTGATGGGACGTATCTTAAGGCTGATTGCACCTCTGATGTAAAGAGAATGGGATACTTAAGACTTCAATGATGCATTTTAGAGCTTAATAAAGCTTTTAAAATGCATTTTACATATGAAAGAAAATATAGTATAATCTATTCGCTAAGGCTTCAAAAAGCCTTGCATAGATTATTTCAGACAACTTGTCAGGAGGAAATGATATGGTTAAAGCAGTAGTAGGTGCAAACTGGGGTGACGAAGGAAAAGGTAAGATTACCGATATGTTAGCTCAGAAAGCAGACATCATTGTTAGATTTCAGGGAGGAGCAAACGCAGGACATACCATTATTAATGATTATGGAAAGTTCGCTCTCCATACATTGCCATCAGGTGTTTTCTATGACCACACCACAAGCATTATTGGTAATGGTGTAGCTTTGGATGTTCCGGTACTTTTCAAGGAAATTCAGTCTATCGTAGAGCGTGATGTTCCGATGCCGAAGATTTTAGTATCTGACAGAGCTCAGATGGTAATGTCTTATCATAAGAACTTTGATGCTTATGAGGAGGAAAGACTTGCTGGAAAGTCCTTTGGATCTACAAAGTCAGGTATCGCACCTTTCTATTCAGATAAATATGCAAAGATCGGTTTCCAGGTAAGCGAATTATTTGATGATGATTTGCTTAAAGAAAAAGTCGTAAGAGTTGCAGAGCAGAAGAATGTGCTGTTAGAGCACTTATATCACAAACCACTCATTAATCCTGATGAATTATATGAAGAGTTACAAGAGTATAAGCGCATGATCGAGCCTTATGTATGCGATACTAGTCTGTATTTGCACAATGCATTGAAGGAAGGCAAGGAAGTCTTACTGGAAGGACAGCTGGGTTCTTTGAAGGATCCGGATCATGGAATTTATCCAATGGTTACCTCTTCTTCTACCTTGGCTGCATACGGAGCTATCGGTGCGGGCGTACCACCTTACGAGATCAAGCAGATTATTACAGTTTGCAAGGCTTACTCCAGTGCAGTAGGTGCGGGTGCTTTTGTTAGCGAAATCTTCGGTGAGGAAGCAGATGAGCTTAGACGCCGCGGTGGTGACGGAGGAGAATTTGGAGCTACTACAGGTCGTCCGAGAAGAATGGGATGGTTTGACTGTGTGGCATCTAAGTACGGATGCCGTATGCAGGGAACAACAGATGTTGCCTTTACAGTATTGGATGTTCTTGGATATTTGGATGAAATTCCGGTATGCGTAGGATATGAGATTAACGGAGAGGTTACTACAGAATTCCCGACTACTCATTTGTTGGAGAAGGCTAAACCGGTGCTTAAGACTCTTCCTGGATGGAAATGTGACATTCGTGGTATTAAGAATTATGAAGATCTTCCGGAGAACTGCAGAAACTATGTAGAGTTCATTGAGGAGCAGATTGGATATCCGATCACAATGGTTTCAAATGGACCGGGACGTTCTGATATTATTTACAGAAATAAATAATTAATACAAGACGGTTAGTATCGTGGAGACACGATGCAAGCCGTCTTTTTATGTAAAAAAAACTCCTTTTGATGAATTTTTTTGAAAGTTAAGAAAAGTAATATCCCTATCTTTTTTGCCTTCGTATAATAGTTTATAAAGTGTTACAAACTAGTTAAGCTTAATTTAATAAATGCGCCATATATTTGACATACTTATGTATTACAATAAGAGTGTCTTATAGAAAAGGTCATGTATTAGAAAAAAAGCAATTACGATTATATATAAAGACCCATCGTGAAAAAGATGTGGTAAGTAATAAAGGAGGTTTTTTTATATGGAACAACATGAAGTGATCTCAATTGAAGAATACCTGAATAAACGTAGAAAACAAAAGGAGGCGAAGGAACGGGAAAATCAACTTCGCAGCGAGAAAGGGATGAAAGAATCAAAAGAACGAATGAGTATGGCCTATTATGAGATGGCAAGATTGGAAGCATGCTTTTCATAAGATATTTAAAGTAGAAACAAGTGGAACTGATAGAAATGTCAGTTCCACCTGTTTGATACTATTCTTTGATTATTGAATCTTTGGAGATATCTTCCATAGAATTTTTATCGGAATCTTCGGAAGATTCTTCTGATGGGAATTCTATATCCTGGTGCTTAGAAATCTTATAAACCAGAGAATAGGCATATAGAAGGCACGGCAGAATAATGGTGCATGCAATGGAGGCTTTTAAAAGCCCTAAAGTTTTTGAGTGATCAATAAAAGCGAAAACCAAGGTGCTAACATACATAGCAATTAAAAGAATTGCACCTGCGGCTGCTAAAATTCGTTTCAAATTTTTCATAGGAATCATCCTTTACAACTTCTTTTTACTTTAGTATTATATAAGGAGCGATGAAAAATTGCAATGAATACAGACAAAGGAGTTTTTGACAATGAGTGACACAAATACATTATTAGATCAGTGGAGAGCCATTGCTTATGATGAAAGTGCGGATAGAGGAACTCTTCAGAAGTTTTGGGGAACATATTTCCAGATTGAGAAAGAGATTTATGAGCAGTTACTTTCTAATCCTGAAGAGGAAGTGAGAGGAACTGTTAAGGAACTGGCTGAGAAGTACGGACAGAAGGTTCTTACTATGGTTGGATTTTTAGACGGAATCAATGACAGCTTGGTAGAGGCTAATCCAATCGAGACCATGGACGAGGATACTCAGGTGAACTTGGTTTACGATAAGGCAAAGCTTTACAAGAACATGGTAGATGCAAAGGCTGACTGGCTTTATGAACTTCCACAGTGGAAAGAGATCTTCTCTGAGGAGGAGCTTAAGCGCCTTTACAGGGAGCAGAAGCAGTCCGGAACTATTCGTAAGGAGAAGAAGATCGGAAGAAATGATCCATGTCCGTGTGGATCCGGTAAGAAATATAAGAAGTGCTGCGGAAAAAACGCCTAGTAACTGGCCGTTTGAATTTAAAAAGAATTAGCAATAATAAAAAGAGATGTCACCTTTTAGGCAGGTGGCACTCTTTTTGGTTTTAAGGGATTTTTTGAATTTGTCAGAGGGGCGGCCGACGGTTGACGGTACTTAACGAGGATAGTATAATTATGGCGTATGTCAGAATCTGAAAAGATAATAGGAAAATTATAGAGGAATTTATGAAAGAAGAATTAGAAGAGGTTGTTGAAGATAAATTGGAAGAGACAATTAAGAAAGTAGAAAAAGAACGAGAAGAAGTTAAAGAGAAGATTCATTCTCGTAAAAAAAATAGCGAGGATATAGAAAAAGTTTATTATGCTAATCAACCAAAGCTTGGAAAAAAGAAAGGCACGTCTAAGTTGAGACAGCATTTTAATCGCGGTATAACAGCATTTTTAGTAATTGCTGCAGCCATTGCCTTTTATTTTGTATTGCTCAGATTTCCGGATTTATCTGACCTTATCAGACAGGTGATTGGGGTTCTCATGCCGGTGATCTTCGGATTTGTGATTGCCTTTTTGTTAAATCCCTTAGTGAAGCTCATTGAAAAATTTTTAACCCCTTATTTGAAATCTTATGTAACAAAGGAAGGGCGTGGGGAGAAGATTGCAAGAGCTATCGGAATTTTTGCATCAGAAATCTTGCTGATCTTATTGGTCGTCTTATTATGCAACATGTTGATTCCGGAGTTGTATAACAGTATTAGGAATCTGGTTTATACCTTGCCTAAACAGCTAAATAACTGGGTGAATCAAATTGACAATATGGTAAAGGGAGATTCGACCTTAAGCGTGATTTTTAAGGAAGTTCTCTCTCAGGGAACAGATATGTTCCAAAACTGGCTGAAAAATAGTCTCATGTCTCAGGCAAACAGCTTGATGTCTAATGTGACAGATGGAGTATCTGCAATCGTTACTACAGTTACGAGCCTGTTGATCGGTATGATCGTATCCGTCTATCTGCTCTTTAGTCGTGAGGTGTTTGTGAGACAGATTAAGAAATGTGTCTATGCACTGCTTCCGGCCAGACAGGCTAACTTAGTTCTTCATTTTTCTACAAAGACAAATGAGATTTTTGGAGGATTTGTTATTGGTAAAATCATAGACTCTGCGATTATCGGAGTCTTGTGCTTTATCGGTTTGACCATACTCAAGATGCCTTATGTTGCTTTGGTCAGTGTGATCGTAGGTGTGACCAACGTGATTCCGTTTTTTGGCCCATATATTGGAGCAATTCCGAGTGCCATCCTGATCTTTTTGGCAGAGCCGATTCAGGGGCTTTATTTCTTGATCTTTATTTTAGTATTGCAGCAGTTTGACGGTAATATTTTAGGCCCGAAAATCCTCGGAAACTCTACAGGATTGTCAGCTTTCTGGGTAATTGTGGCTATCCTTTTGGGTGGCGGTCTGTTCGGTTTTGTAGGTATGGTTTTGGGTGTTCCGACCTTTGCAGTCATCTACTATATGGTAGGTATGTTCATGCAGGGGAATTTGGAGAAAAAGAATCTTCCGGTATCTTCTGCCTTCTATGATGAGATGAGCTATGTGGATGATGACGGAAATTATGTAAATTCAAAGCTTCATGATATGAAAGAAATGGAAGAAAATGTGAAGAACGAAAAAGTTAAGAATGAAGAAGCTAAGAATGAAGAGACGAATAATCATGAAAAAGGGGAATAGAGATTATGCCAATTAAAGTACAGAATGATCTCCCGGTAAAAGAGATTCTGGAAACTGAAAATATTTTTGTAATGGACGAACATCGGGCAACCCATCAAAATATTCGTCCTATTGAGATCGGAATTTTGAATTTGATGCCCTTAAAAGAAGACACGGAATTGCAGGTGCTTAGACTTCTTTCCAATACTCCGTTGCAGGTAAATGTTACCTTTGTGACCTTGTCAAGTCACGAGTCTAAGAATACAGCACTGAGCCATTTGAATCAGTTTTATGTGCGTTTTTCAGATATCAAAGATCGAAGATTTGATGGTTTTATTATTACCGGGGCACCGGTAGAGAAAATTCACTTTGAAGAAGTGGACTACTGGGAGGAACTTAAAGTCCTTATGGACTGGACAGAAACCCATGTGACTTCTACCTTACACATTTGCTGGGGAGCCCAGGCGGCACTATACTATCATTATGGAATTGATAAATGTTTGTTAGATAAGAAGCTTTTTGGAATTTACAGGCACAGAGTCTTGAATCGAAAGATCCCATTGGTCCGGGGATTTGATGATGTATTTCTTGCACCACACTCCAGGCATACGGATGTTCCGGTAGAAAAAATCCGAGCACACAAGGATCTTACGATCTTGGCAGAATCCGACGAGGCGGGCGTTTTCCTGGCCAGTGCCAAAGAAGGAAGACAGATTTTTGTTATGGGGCATCCGGAATACGATCGCATGACATTGGATTCAGAGTATAAAAGGGATATGTCTAAGGGTCTTCCGATTGACATTCCAAAGAATTATTATCCGGAAGACAATCCGGAAAATAAGCCTTTACTTACCTGGAGATCTGTTTCAAATAACTTGTATACCAATTGGTTGAATTATTATGTATACCAGGTGACACCTTATGATCTTAAAGGGGCACCGGATTTCACAACTATTTAAAAGAGAGGGGATGGCAGTTATATGAAGAGAAAATTTTTGGCTACTTTTTTGGCCTTTGCCTTAAGTATATCTTTAATTACTCCTGCATTTGCCGAAGAACCTACTTCCGGTGGAGAGGTAAGTGTGGAGGCTTCCGGAGAAGAAAGTACGCAGAATACAGTATCTGAAAGTGAGGCTGCTTCAGAGGAAGCTTCTCAGGATGTCACATCAGAAAATGCAGTGGCTTCAGAAGAAATTACCCAGGATGTCACATCAGACGGCGAGGTTTCTCAGTATTTGGATTCTTCTGTAGTTACGGGAGGCGGATATTTGGAGACGGAAGAAGATGAAGAGGTGGATGTGACAGAGGAGTCAATCAATCTTTATCGAAGTGCCGGGCTACCGGCCGCTTATCAAAATGATGTAACAGCTTTAAGAGAAAATTATCCTGCGGCAAGAGCACAGGGAGGATATGGAACCTGCTGGGCTTTTGCAGCTTTGGGAATGATGGAATTTAACCTGATAAATCAGGGATTGGCAGATTCATCGATAGATTTAAGCGAATTGCAATTAAGTTATTTTACCTATAATTTTGTAACAGATCCTTTAAATGGTACAACAGGAGATGTTTCTAGTTATGGAGGATCCCCTAATTATCTTAGTCGGGGCGGTAATTACGGTTATGCAGCAAGAAGACTTGCACAGTGGATCGGTGCGGCATCCGAGTCCTCCGCAGACTATGGAAGTGCTGAAGCTACTATTAACAGCGGTTTAGACAGTTCATTGGCTTATGATGCGGATGTGGCTCATTTGCAAAATTATTATAAGATTAATTTGAAAGAACAGCCAGATGCCGTGAAGAAGGCAGTGAGAGATTATGGCGCTGCCGGAATCATGCTATACTTAAATGGAGATCTCATGCAAACCGACAGCAATGGGACCTATACTTATTACGATACAGATGGCACAAAAGATCCGCAGGGAAGTCATACTGTTGTGATCGTTGGTTGGGATGATACTTATTCCAAGGACAATTTCCCGGAAAATAATCGTCCTTCCGCAGATGGAGCTTGGTTAGTGAGAAATAGTTGGGGATCTACAGAAAATGAAGCGGATTATTTTTGGGTATCCTATGAGACCAGTTCTATCCAAAAGAGTGCTTGGGCCTTTGACGCTACGGTGCCTGGTCAGGCAGATTACTATGATAATAACTATCAGTTGGATGGAGGTCTTGGAGTAGTGACTTCCAGAAATACTACAGTGGCAAATGTTTTTACCACAAAACAGGTAAATGGAATCACAGCAGAAAACTTAAAGGCTGTTTCCATTGCTCTTGGAAAGTCAGATGTACACTATAAGATCAGTATTTATACAGATCTTCAGAATGCAAAGGATCCTACCAGTGGAACCTTGCAGGAAAGTGCCACTACAGAGGGTGATACGACCTATGAGGGAATGTACACGGTACCTTTAAATTCGGAAGTTAGCTTGACTCCTGGCTCTACCTATGCGGTGGTGGTAACGTTGGATCAGGAATCAGCGATTTATCAGGAGCATAGCACTGCAGATGGAGGCGGAGGCATATGGACTCAGGCGGTAAGTGGAAATGATGGAAGAAGCTTATATCTGGAAAATAATTCCTACCAGGAAGAATCCGGCGGAAATTATTGCGTGAAGGCTTATACAAATAATGTAGGTCATGCAGAGGCATCTGTTCAGTATAAGACCCATGTCCAGACCTACGGTTGGCAAAACTGGGTAAAAGACGGTGTTGTGTCAGGAACCAGTGGAGAGGCAAAACGTCTGGAGGGAATCAACATTACCTTAAAAGATACTCCTTATGAAGGAGGTATCAGCTATACTGCCCATGTTCAGACCTACGGCTGGCAGGCAGATATGGATGATGTTTCTACATGGACTGCAAATGGAGACATGGCAGGGACTAGCGGCGAGGCGAAACGACTAGAGGCCATCAAGATTCAGCTGACAGGAGAAGTGGCAGAACACTATGATGTATATTACCGTGTTCACGCTCAGACTTACGGATGGCTTGGCTGGGCTAAAAATGGAGAGTCTGCAGGAAGCTCCGGTTATGGAAAACGTCTGGAGGCGATTCAAATCGTATTGGTTGAAAAGGGAGGCGATGCTCCGGATGCCACTTACCAGGGCGTGACTTCTACTGCTACAGAGGCTATGCGTGCAAAAGAAGTATCAGTAAACTACAGTACGCATGTCCAAACCTATGGCTGGCAGTCTACTGTAAGCAACGGTATCATGGCAGGAACCAGTGGCTTGGCAAAGCGTTTGGAAGGAATTAAAATTTCCCTGGCAAATACAGATCACAGCGGAGGAATTGCTTATACTACCCATGTGCAGACCTATGGCTGGCAGCAGGATGCAAATGACTCAAGTAATTGGGTACAAAACGGCGAGATGTCAGGAACCAGCGGAGAGGCGAAGCGTTTGGAAGCTATTTGCATTAAGCTGACAGGGAATATGGAACAATATTATGATGTCTACTATAGAGTCCACATCCAAACCTACGGATGGCTTGGATGGACGAAAAACGGATTGGCTGCAGGTTCTGAAGGCCTTGGGAAACGACTGGAGGGTATACAGATCGTATTGGTAGAGAAAGGTGGGGCTGTACCATCAGACAATTACGAAGGAATCAGAACCAGTGATTCTAGAACGTTTATCTACTAGAATATTTAAATGATTATCAATGGGGGAATGGCAGCTTTTTAGCTGCCATTCGACTTTGAGTTATAATTTGCGTTACAATTAGAGGAGAAGATCGTGAGTAGTAGAAAATATGAAATTGATATGTGTAACGGATCCATTATGGATAAACTCATATCATTTTCGATTCCATTAATGATATCCAGTATGTTACAGTTGACATTTAATGCCGTGGATATTATTGTGGTAGGAAGATTTAGTGGAAGCGATGCCTTGGCGGCCGTTGGAGCTACCACAGCATTGATTGCAGTTTTTATTAATTTATTTATAGGAATCTCCCTGGGAGCCAACGTGCTGGCGGCCAGATTTTATGCGACAGGGAAACACAAAGAGATGTCGGATACGGTACATACAGCAATTCTGTTTGCAATCTTAAGTGGAATCTTCATGACTGTTGTGGGGCTTACTCTTTCTAGATTTGCCCTGAAACTTATGGGGACTCCGGATCATATCATTGGCCAGTCTGTACTGTACATGCGAATTTATTTTGTGGGAATGCCATTTTTTATGGTATATAACTACGGGGCTTCGATTCTAAGAGCCGTAGGTGATACCAAGAGACCACTGATGTTTTTGATTATTGCAGGTCTTATGAACACGGCGTTAAATCTGATTTTGGTGATTGTATTTCATCTTGGAGTTGCCGGTGTGGCAATTGGAACTGTTGTATCTCAGCTCGTGTCAGGGACTTTGGTACTTCGGTGTCTCTATCTTACGGAGGGGAGCTATCAGTTCCGTTTTCATAAACTTGCCATAAAAGGAGAGTACTTAAAGCAGATCTTTCAGGTGGGAATCCCTGCAGGAATACAAAGTACGGTTATTAATATTTCCAATGCACTGTTGCAGTCATCGGTAAATTCCTTTGGTTCTACAGCCATGGCTGGTTATACCGCTGCTAACAATATTTTGGGATTTTTGTATTTTTCAGTAAATGCAGTCACTCAGGCCTGCATGAGCTTTACCAGTCAGAACTACGGTCTTCGGAAATTTAAGCGAATGGACAGAGTTCTTGTTGACTGTATGATCTTGTCGGTGGGGATTTCTGTAGTGATGGGAGGACTTGCTTACCTTTTTGGAAATCAGCTTTTGCATATTTATACAGATCAGCAGGGAGTAGTAGATTGCGGAATGGAAATTTTGTCATTTACAGCCAGTACATACTTTTTCTGCGGTCTAATGGATCTTTTCCCGGGAGCCCTTAGAGGTATGGGATTTTCCACGGTTCCGATGGTGCTTTCCATTATCGGAACCGTGGGAACCAGAATCGTATGGATCTATGGATTGTTTCCAAGTCATAGAAGCCTTACATTTTTATTTATATCCTACCCGGTATCCTGGATCATAACGATCCTTATGCAGGTGGTCTGCTTTATCTATGTAAGACGGAAAATTCATAGGTTGGCATAAAAGTCTTATGCTGTTTACAGTGGGGAAGTATATGTCATTGCTTGGAAAAAATAGAATAGGATGAAATTTTATATGGAATTAAAAAAAGAAAATCAAAAAATGCTAGACCGAAATGCTGTAGAATTTATCGAAATGTTATCTTCCAAGGCACCGGTTCCGGGAGGTGGCGGAGCAGCTTCCGCAGTGGGAGCCCTGGCAGGAGCACTTGGAATGATGGTGACAAATCTTACAGTAGGAAAGAAAACCTATGCAGATGTGGAAGAAGAAATTCTACAGGTGGGAGAGAGGTTAAAAGTCTTAAGAGATCAATTGATCGATTTTGTGGATAAAGATGCAGAGGCCTTTGAACCCTTGGCAAAAGCCTATAGCCTTCCAAAAGAAACAGAAGAAGAGAAATCTTATAAGGAAAAAATCATGGCGGAGGCTCTGTATACTGCGAGTATTGTTCCGTTAGAATCCATGGAGATTATGTATGAGGTGATGGAAAATCTTAAAGTCCTTGGAGAAAAGGGAAGCAAGATGGCTCTCAGTGACGTGGGAGTTGGAATTTTATTTGCAAGAGCGGCAGTAGAGAGTGCCTCTTTAAATGTATTTATCAATACTAAGTCCATGAAGGACCGTGAACTGGCACAGAAACTAAACCAGAAGGCAGAAACCATTATTCAGAAGGCAAAGGATTTGGAAACACAGGTATATGGTGACGTGGTTTCCGGATTGAAGTAAGAAATAAGAACAAGATGCAGAATGGCTGCAGTGATTGAAGGAGTAGAAAAACAATGGCAGAAGTTATGTTGGGAGTGGAAGTGGCAAAAGCCATGAAAACCCAGATTATCGAAAAAGTAGAGAGTTGGAAAGAGAAGGGAATAATCCCAAATCTTACGATTATCCGTGTGGGAGCAAGAGAGGATGACTTGGCTTACGAGCGAGGTGCAAAAAAACGGATGGAGCTTACGGGCATTGACTGTAAGGTACTTGAGCTTCCGGAAGATATTTCCCAAGAAAAATTAGAGGCAGAGTTTCAGAAGGTGAATGAGGATCCTAAGGTTCATGGCATTTTGTTATTCCGTCCACTGCCGAAGCATTTAAACGAAGAGCCTCTTCGTATGATGATCGATCCTTACAAGGATGTAGATGGCATGAGCCCTGTGAATATGGCGAAGGTATTTTCCGGGGATATTTCCGGACATGCACCTTGTACCGCCGAGGCTGTTATGGAAATGCTTGATTATTATCAGATTAATCTGACGGGAAAGAAGGTAGCTATCGTAGGAAGAAGCATGGTAGTAGGAAGACCTTTATCTATGCTTATGCTTCAAAAGAATGCCACAGTTACCATTTGCCATACAAGGACGAAAGATCTTCCGGGAACCTTGAGAGAAGCGGAAGTATTGGTGGCGGCAGCAGGAAAAGCCAAGATGATTACAGAGGATATGGTGGGAGAAGGAGCCATCGTAGCAGATGTGGGAATCAATGTAGATGAAGATGGAAATCTCTGTGGGGATGTAGATTTTGAGGCGGCAGAAAAGAAGGCCTCTTATATCAGTCCGGTTCCTAGGGGAGTAGGAAGTGTTACCACTTCTGTGCTTGCAAAACATGTAGTAAAGAGTGTGGAGCTGCTGGCAGAAAAATAAACCTGAGTCTGTTCCCTGAAAACGTGTTTTGTTTAGGAAAATGATTTTTTTGGGTTGACAAAGAAAATTTACTTGTGTAAAGTATTAGCTAATAAGAACAAACCGTTGAGAAAGAGTAGTAGATGACTTGATCAAGATCCTAGAGAGTGGCAGATGGTGGAATTGCCATATCAAGAGAGTTGTTGAATGGACTTTCGAGGGCAGCTTGAAATTATGTAACGACTTTTATAGAGCGTTAAGAGTCTTGAAGCATAAGAGTATGGCTTGTCGGGAACCGAACCCGTTATCAATCAGGAGTGTATGTTAGTACATCAGAAGAGTGGACAATTTGTCAATTTGAGTGGTACCGCGATAATTATTTTTGTAATTAGCGTCTCAGATATCTATTTTTTGATATCTGGGACTTTTTTTATGAGAATTTATAAGGTCTTTTGCCCCTGGTATCAAGATTTACTGGCTTATACAGCAACTGTTCTTTCTTCTGGCTAATGAAGAAGGAAACATCAATATCAAATTGAGAAAGAGGAAAAAATCATGAGAAAAAAATTAGTAGCAGTATTATTAACAGCAACAGTCGTAACTTCAATGGCAGTAGGATGCGGAAGCTCTTCAGGAAGCTCCTCTTCATCCGATAGCAGCACCGCAACTTCCGAAGATGCGGTAACCATCGGAATCTCCCAGTTTGCAGAGCACGGATCTTTAGACAACTGTAGAGAGGGATTCTTAGAAGGCTTGGAAGAGGAAGGATTTGTTGAAGGAGAAAATCTGAATGTGGAATATAAGAATTCTGCATCGGATATGGGAACTTCCTCACAGATTGCAGATGCGTTTGTATCTGACAAGGTGGATCTGATTTGTGCTATTGCTACACCGGCAGCTCAGGCAGCATATAACGCAGCAGAGTCTGCAGATATTCCGGTGGTTTATACAGCAATCACCGATCCGGTGGCTGCGGAGCTTGCAAATGAAGACGGAACTTCAGTGGGAGAAGTAACCGGAACTTCTGATAAACTTCCGGTAGAGGCGCAGTTAAAAATGATTCGTGAGATGCTACCAAAGGCAAAGAAATTGGGAATCATGTATACCACCAGTGAAGCTAACTCCGTGGCGGCCATTAAAGAATATGAAGATCTGGTAGAGGATTATGGTTTTGAATTGGTAACAAAAGGAATTTCCACAACAGCAGATATTCCTCTTGCAGCAGAAGAACTTGTTGGCGAGGTGGACTGCATTACCAACTTGACAGACAATACCGTAGTATCTTCTCTTCCGACGATTTTGGATAAGGCTAATAGCAAAAATGTTCCGGTATTTGGCAGCGAGATCGAGCAGGTGAAAATCGGATGTCTGGCAGCAGAGGGTATCGATTATGTGGCTCTCGGACAGCAGACCGGTAAGATGGCAGCACAGATCTTAAAAGGAGAGAAAAGTGCTTCTGAAATGAATTTTGAAACTATTTCAGAACCAGGATTCTATGTAAATACAAAGGTTGCTGAGAATCTTGGAATTGAAGTGCCAGGTGATCTGGCAGACAGTGCAGTGGAAACATTTGATGAGATTTCAGAATCCTCTGTAGAGTAAAAAATAAAAAGGAGATGTCCATGAGTTTTGCAATTACCATAATCGAACAAGGATTAATTTATGGAATTTTAGGTTTGGGACTTTATATTACTTATAAGATATTGAACTTCCCGGATCTTACTGTAGATGGAAGTTTCCCTTTAGGAGCGGCAGTAACTGCCGCTCTTATTACACGGGGAATGAATCCATACTTAACACTTCCCATCGCTTTTTTTGTGGGAGTACTTGCCGGTATCTGTACCGGTTTTATTCATGTAAAATGTAAAGTCAGAGATCTGTTATCCGGAGTAATTATGATGACAGGGCTTTGGACCATCAACCTGTATATTGCAGGTTCCTCCAATGTTCCTTTGTTTTCCAAGGAGACTATCTTTAATAACAGCTTTATCAATGGAATCTTTCCGGAATCTTTATCTTCCTATAAGACAGTAATCGTGGTTTTGATTTTGGCAATCATCTGTAAAGTTCTTTTAGATCTTTACATGGAGACGAAATCCGGATATTTGCTACGAGCGGTAGGAGATAATCCGAAGTTGGTTACATCCCTGGCCAAGGCGGAGGGAAATGTAAAGATTATGGGGCTTGCGATATCCAACGGGTTGGTATGCTTGTCTGGATGTATCTTTGCCCAAGAGGAGCGTGTATTTGAGATTTCCTCCGGTACCGGAGCCATGGTCATCGGACTTGCCAGTGTGATCATCGGAATCAGTATTTTTAAGAAAATAACCTTTGTAAAAACAACAACAGCGGTTCTCATTGGATCTATTATTTACAAGGCTTGCGTGGCCATTGCTCTTAAGAATTTTGAGCCTCAGGCCATGAAATTGATCACGGCAGTATTGTTCCTGGTAATTTTGATCATCAGCAATGGAAGAAAGACTAAGGTGAAGGGAAATGCTTGAATTAAAAGATATAATGAAGTATTATAATCCTGGAACAGTAAATGAAATGTGTCTGTTCAATGGATTTAATTTAAAGATTGAAGATGGGGAATTTGTTTCCGTAGTAGGAAGTAATGGATCGGGAAAAACTTCTATGTTGAATCTTATATGTGGAAGTATTCCGGTAGATTCCGGACAGATTCTTGTGGACGGTCAGGACATTGGAAAGCTAAAAGAATTTCAGAGAAGTTCTAAAATCGGAAGGGTTTATCAAAATCCGGCTATGGGGACTTGTCCTTCTATGACCATATTGGAGAATATGTCCTTAGCGGACAATAAGGGGAAGATTTACGGATTGGGCCGAGGTACCAACAAGGCTCGTATTGAATATTACAAAGAGCAGTTGCGTCAGCTAAACCTTGGGCTGGAAGATAAGCTGGATATGAAAGTAGGAGTCCTTTCCGGAGGACAGCGTCAGGCTATGGCGCTCCTTATGTCTACCTTGACTCCGATTGAGTTTTTGATCTTAGATGAACATACAGCGGCTCTTGACCCTAAGACAGCAGAGCTTATTATGGAACTGACAGACAAGATCGTAAAAGAGAAGAAATTAACTACCATCATGGTAACCCACAATCTAAGGTATGCGGTGGAGTATGGGAATCGTCTGGTGATGATGCACCAGGGAGAGGCAATTCTCGATAAGAAGGCGGAAGAAAAAAGCCGGATGAGTGTAGATGAGATTTTAAAACTCTTTAACGAAATCAGTATAGAGTGCGGTAATTAACAGGCAGGGACACATTGTCTTAAACCGTTGAAGGAGTATAGAAAATGGCAAAGAGAATCGCAGAATTTATGAAAATAAGTTTTGAACAATACAAAGAAGCTTACCTTGATACCTATGGAGAAACTATGGATGAGGAAATTCGTAAGGTCTATGAGGAGATCAAGTTTCCAAGGAGAGCTACTTCAGGGTCTGCGGGATATGATTTCTTTGCTCCTGTTTCTCTGAAATTAGCACCGGGTGAGACCCTTAAGGTTCCTACAGGCATCAGGGCAAAGATGGAGAACGATTGGGTGTTGAAGCTTTATCCTAGAAGCGGTTTGGGATTTAAGTATCGCTTACAACTAAACAATACTGTAGGTATTATTGACAGTGATTATTTTTATTCAGATAACGAAGGACACATTTTTGCAAAGATTACCAATGACAGTAATGAAAACAAGACAGTAGAGATTCCGGCAGGTACAGGATTTATGCAGGGGATTTTTATTGAATATGGTATTACTATAGATGATGATGTAACAGACGTCCGTAATGGTGGATTTGGAAGTACAACCAAGTAGGTAGGAAAGGAAGCGTTTGGATGAGTGATTATGTAGTTACTGTAAATAGTACAGTGGATTTACCTGCCGCATGGGTGGAAGATAAAGGGATTCCGGTTTTTCCGCTGCATTATACAATTAATAATAAAACATATTTAGATCGTACCGGATATAGTTCCAAGGAGTTCTTTGATCTTATGAGAAAAGGAGAGCTTCCGGTAACTTCTCAGATTAATCCGGAAGAAGCGAAGGAAGGTCTGGAGGCTATCTTAAAAGAGGGAAAAGATATTTTGCATTTGGCATTTTCTTCTGCCCTTAGTGGAACTTATAATAGCATGCGCATTGCTGCTGAGGAGCTACAGGAAGAATATCCGGAACGCAAGATTATTGTGGTTGATACCAAGTGTGCCTGCATGGGAGAGGGATTACTTCTTTACTATGTTTTAAAACGCCAGTCAGAAGGATATAGCATAGAGGCAGCGGCTGAATGGGCAGAAAGCCATAAGATGCATGTATGTCATAATTTTACGGTAGATGACTTGAATCATTTACATCGTGGTGGTCGCGTTTCCAAGGCAGTGGCAATCATGGGAACTTTGGTACAGATTAAACCTGTCCTGAATGTGGATTATGACGGATCTCTTCAGATGGTAGGCCAGGTGAGAGGTCGAAAAAAATCAATCCATAAACTGGTAGAGACTGCAGCGGCTCAGGCGGCTTGTTGGAAGGAGAATGATCTGGCAATGATTACCCACGGAGATTGCCTGGAAGAGGCAGAATACATGGCAGATCTTGTGCGTGAGAAGATGGGAATTAAGGAAGTTCTCATTAATAATATAGGAAATGTGATCGGTGGACATACAGGTCCCGGAGTATTGGCGGTTTTTTGCATGGGTGGAGATCGAAATTATAAATAAAAAGTTCTTGACAAGCAGATTCGCCTATGGTAAATTAGTTGTTGCGTGAGGCAATAAATAAAGTAGAGTATCCACTCTCACCGTAGCACGATTGAGTGACTAATGGTTTGATATTGAATATGACAAATGATAGGATATGATTTTGTTATGCAGATATTAAGTGGATAGTCTATGGCTATCCACTTTTTTTACAATATGCATTGGAGGTGCGAGACAATTAGCGAATTAATGATTAACGGACAGATCAGAGACAAGGAAGTTCGAGTAATCGGACAGGATGGAGAGCAGCTAGGAATTATGTCTTCCAGAGAGGCCATGAAGTTAGCCCAGGAAGCAGAGTTAGACCTTGTTAAGATTGCTCCTAAGGCACAGCCGCCGGTATGTAAGATTATCGATTATGGTAAGTATCGTTACGAGGCTGCAAGAAAAGAAAAAGAAGCAAAGAAGAAACAGAAGACTGTCGAGATCAAAGAGGTTCGTTTGTCCCCAAACATTGATACCAATGATCTTAATACAAAGATGAACAATGCAAAGAAGTTCATCGGCAAGGGTAACAAGGTAAAGGTTACCTTACGATTCAGAGGACGTGAGATGGCTCATGTACAGCAGAGCAAGCACATCCTGGATGATTTTGCAGAGGCTCTTTCAGATATCGCAACCGTTGAGAAACCGGCGAAGATGGAAGGCCGTAGCATGAGCATGGTTTTAACTGAAAAACGTTAAAAATATATATTATTTCTTAAGGAGGAACATATTATGCCAAAAATCAAAACTAATAGAGCAGCTGCAAAGCGCTTCAAAAAGACAGGTACAGGAAAATTAAAAAGAAATAAAGCTTACAAGAGCCATATCTTAACTAAGAAGTCTACAAAGAGAAAGAGAAATCTTAGAAAATCCATCATCACTGATGAGACAAATGTAAAGAACATGAAGAAAGTATTACCATATCTATAAGATAAGGTACAGTACAGTATTGAAGGAGGATATTAAGAATGGCAAGAATTAAAGGCGGATTAAACGCAAAGAAGAAACATAATAGAACATTAAAGTTAGCAAAGGGATACAGAGGAGCACGTTCTAAGCAGTACAGAGTAGCTAAGCAGTCTGTAATGAGAGCTCTTACATCTGCATATGCAGGTAGAAAACAGCGCAAGAGACAGATGCGTCAGCTTTGGATCGCTCGTATCAATGCAGCAGCAAGAATCAACGGACTTTCTTACAGCAAGCTTATGCACGGATTAAAGGTTGCAGGAATTGACATCAACAGAAAGATGCTTGCAGAGATGGCAGTAAACGATGCAGCAGGATTTGCAACACTTGTAGAGACAGCAAAGAGCAAATTAGCTTAATCTGTTAAAGTAAAGATAGATTCACTATTTTAGATAGTGATAAAAATAGAGCGTCAGAATCGAGAATATCGATTCTGACGCTTTTTTGTGCAATAAAAATCGGTCCTATTTTGTTATACAAAAACGAAGTCTGCGATAAAACATTATGCAGGATAATTCAATTGCTCTTTTTGGGGATTGTTTAATACCTCTGTGAGATATTTCTTAGCATAATATTTAGCAGTGCCAAGATTCATATCCAGGTAATTACCGCAATCTTTAGCAGAAGCTCCTGGAATCTCTCCTTGAAATTCACAGATGAAAGTAAACAGTTCCTTCATAAGAGGAACAATATCCTCAGAGGTATATTTGTCAGCCAAGAGCAAATAAAAACCGGTTCTGCATCCCATAGGGCCGAAATAAAGGACCTGATCCTTGTATGTTGGATGATTGCGAAGAAAAGTAGCAGCCAGGTGCTCGATAGTATGAACTTCGGCAGTATTCATTACCGGCTCTTCGTTGGGGTTAGTGATACGAATATCAAAAGTGGTAACGGGTTGATCCTTCACATAATCAATGCGAGAAACGTAAAGCCCCGGTACTAATTTAATGTGATCAATAGTAAAACTTGTGATTTTTTCCATGGTAGTCTCCTTTATCTTTTTATACTATGAATCATAGTGAGTATGAGTTGCGGATCACAACCATTAGATTATAGCATAGAAGAAGGGGCGATGCCTATGGAAAAGTTCTCGTCTCTAAGCTATAATCAAAGACAGTTGGAGGTGTACTATGAAACTATATTTTATTCGCCATGGGCAGACAGACTGGAATGTGATTCGTAGATTGCAAGGTCAGGTAGAAATTCCTTTAAATGATTTTGGGGAGGAATTGGCAAGAAAAACAAAAGAAGGACTTAAAAATATTCCTTTTGCAGTATGTTATACCAGCCCTCTGGGTCGTGCAAAGCGAACAGCTGAACTTGTCTTAGAGGGAAGAAACGTCAAAATCATTGAAGATGAGAGACTCCTTGAGATGTCTTTTGGAGTTTACGAGGGAAAGGATTTATCAGATTCCTCGGATGAGGATTTAGAAAATTACCGGGAAGGATTTAATCATCCGGAGAAATATGTAGCCCCAGAGGGCGGAGAGAGCTACGAAGAACTTCTGAATCGCAGCAAAGATTTTTTAAATGAGATTGTAAATATTCCGGAATACATAGATAAGAATATTCTGATCTCTACTCACGGAGTGGCCCTGGCCGCATTGTTGACCCTGATCAAAGGGAATTCCTTGGAAGATTTCTGGCAGGTGGGAGTACATAAAAACTGTGCCGTTACCTGTGTGGAAGTCACAGATGGAAACTATAAAATTCAGTTTGAAAACCAGGTATATTATGACGATGAAGTAGAAGACTGGCATGTATAGAAATCTGGTATTCTATAGTATTGAATGTGTAGAAGTGAATTTTTGATACGAAGCATAACAGGGAGCGGAATGTATCTGTAACAAACGATTGCGAGTAGGAAACGCAGTGTGTTTGTTACAGACATATCCCGCTCCCGCGTTGTGTCCGTTTTTATAAAATTATATCTTGCTCATTTGATGCGATAATGCAATAAGGAATTAATTATCCTCTTCCTGAACGGTATAAGTCTGGCGTTTTCTAGCCATCTCATCACTTTCCAAATACTCATCATAGGTAGTAATCTTATCAATAAGTTTTCCGCCTGGAACAATCTCCATAATACGATTTGCGGTAGTCTGTACAATCTGGTGGTCTCTGGAACTAAATAAAATAACCCCAGGGAATTTGATCATACCATTGTTGAGAGCGGTAATACTTTCCATATCCAAGTGGTTGGTTGGCTCGTCAAATACCAGCACATTTGCACCGGAGATCATCATCTTAGAGAGAAGACAACGAACCTTCTCGCCTCCGGATAATACCTTTACTCGTTTTACACCGTCATCTCCGGCAAAGAGCATACGTCCAAGGAATCCACGAACATAAGTTACGTCCTTGTCATCAGAGTACTGGGTCAGCCACTCTACAATGGTATAATCATTGTCAAAGTCCTCGGTGCTGTCTAATGGGAAGTATGCCTGAGAAGTGGTAATTCCCCACTTATAGGTTCCTTCGTCCGGTTCCATCTCGCCCATGAGAATCTGGAAGAGAGTAGTCTTTGCAAGCTCATTACTTCCTACAAAAGCAACTTTGTCTTCACGACCTAAGGTAAAGGAAATGTTATCTAATACCTTTTCGCCGTCGATGGTCTTGCTTAATCCTTCAACCATTAATACTTCGTTTCCAATCTCGCGGTTTGGACGGAAGTCGATATATGGATACTTACGGCTGGATGGCTGAATGTCATCTAATTGAATCTTCTCCAGGGCACGTTTTCTGGAGGTTGCTTGTTTAGACTTAGAAGCGTTAGCGCTAAATCTGGAAATAAAGTCCTGTAATTCCTTGATCTTCTCTTCTTTCTTTTTGTTTGCTTCCTTCATCTGACGGATCAAAAGCTGACTGGACTCATACCAGAAATCGTAGTTACCGGCGTAAAGCTTGATCTTACCGTAATCGATATCTGCGATCTGAGTGCAGACCTTATTTAAGAAGTAACGGTCATGGGATACTACAATAACGGTATTGTTGAAGTTGATCAAGAATTCTTCCAACCATGCGATGGCATCTAAGTCCAAGTGGTTGGTAGGCTCGTCCAAAAGCAGGATATCCGGGTTTCCGAATAATGCCTGAGCTAATAATACCTTAACCTTTTCCGGACCGTTTAAATTTCCCATAATCTCATAGTGAAGCTCGGTATCAATGCCAAGACCATTTAATAGGGTAGCAGCGTCAGATTCTGCTTCCCATCCGTTCATGGATGCAAATTCTCCCTCTAACTCACTGGCCTTGATTCCATCCTCGTCTGTGAAATCTTCCTTTGCATAAATTGCCTCTTTCTCTTTCATAATCTCATAGAGACGGGCATTTCCCATCATAACAGTATCGAGAACCGGATATTCGTCATATTTAAAGTGATCCTGTTGCAGGAAGGAAAGACGCTCACCGGGAGTGATGATAACCTCTCCCTTAGACGGCTCTAATTGTCCGGATAAGATCTTAAGAAATGTAGATTTTCCGGCACCATTTGCACCGATAAGACCATAGCAGTTTCCCTCGGTAAATTTGATATTAACATCTTCGAAAAGTGCTTTTTTACCTACGCGAAGTGTGATATTACTTGTACTGATCATCGTTATTCATCCTCTTTTTTCTATAAAAATAATAAACATCTTTGCACATACATGGCTAATATAGCAAATGTGTTGGCAAAAGGCAAGAAAAAGATATATAATAGGAAACGTCAGTTGATGGATGGTTATGGCTTCCAGGAGAAAATATGAGAAAATGTGAGGCTGTAACGTGAAAGATGAATAGGAGAGTGATCATAATGATAAAGGGAACAATGGTTTTGGAAGGAGGCTCTGTGAGAGGTGTATTTACCTCCGGAGTTTTAGATTATCTCATGGAACAGGATGTTTACCTGTCCCACGTAATCGGTGTAAGTGCAGGTTCTTGTAATGCCGTGGATTATGTATCGAAGCAGCCGGAGAGAACAAAGAATTGCATGATTCCGAAAAAAGAGGAGAATCGTTATCTAAATAGCATCCCGAGATTTATTAAAGAGAAGAGTATTATGGATATGGAGAAGATTTTTGGGACCTATCCATACGAGACATTTCCATTTGATTTCGAGACTTATTTTTCATCAGAAATGAATTGCGATATCGTTCTTACCAATTGTGAGACCGGTAAGGCTGAATATCTGGATGAGAGAAGTGATAAGGAGCGTCTCATGAAACTTTGCAGAGGTTCCAGCAGTATGCCACTTCTTGCGCCGGTGGTGAATGTGGACGGGGTGCCTTATTTAGACGGAGGAATCGCAGATTCCATTCCTGTGGAACGTGCCCTGGAGATTGGAAATGAGAAAAATGTCTTGATCTTAACTAGAAATGCCGGTTATCGCAAGAAGCCTATCAAAAAGTCTGTAGCAAAATTGTATCAGCGCTACTATAAGAAATATCCAAAACTAGTAGAGACTGCCATCAAACGCAGTGAGATTTACAATCATCAGCTTGAGCAGGTGGAACAGTTGGAGGATGAGGGAAAGGTTTTTGTGATCCGTCCGCTGATCCCGACCGTTTCCAGAATTGAGCAAGATCCGGAGGCCTTGACACATTTTTACCTTCATGGATATCGCTTGATGAAGAGACAATTTAACTCTTTAATGGAATACCTAGAGTCTTAAAGAGAACATGAACATGAAAAAGCCTTCTGCCTGAAAATTCCAGGCGAAAGGCTTTTTGGTTGATTACAAATAAATCCAGTCGTGACTTAGTCTGAATATCGCACTTCCTGGAGGTACAAGCCCTTGGGATCGCAAGGATCACTGGCCTTGGCAGCACCATCGAAAATTGCAGGAATATCTGCAAGCGGTCGGTTTCCCAGTCCGATGTCAATGAGAGTGGCAATGAGGATTCTTGCCATGTTATGAAGAAAATCATTGGCATGGATCATAATTTGCATTTCCTCAGTATCTGCGTAGATGTCAATGTCATAAATCTCTTTTATGGTAGATTTACTTTTCTTAGCAGTGGAAAAATTCTTAAAATCATGCTTTCCGATTAAATATTCGCTAGCTTTTTGCATCAATGCCTTGTCAGGAACCTGGAAGCAGTGATAAATGTATTTCCGGTCAAAGACACTTGGTACGTCATCGATGACCATGCGATATACATAGATCTTTGAAGTAGCATTTAACTGTGCGTGGAATCTATCATTCATTTCCTTTACATTGGTAATGGCGATATCCATAGGGAGATAGCGATTTAAATAGTGCTTCATGTCGGCCACCTTCATCTGGCAGGAGGTCCTGAAATTGGCCACCTGCTCGTAGGCGTGAACTCCAACCTCAGTGCGGCAACCGCAGAATAGCTCGATATCATCTTCCTGAGTCATTTTCTTTACTACGTCGAGGATCTTATTGGAAATGGTATTGATGGATTCTTCTTTTCCGAGACGAGCCCAACCCTGGTAGCGGCTTCCGTCATATTCTATAGTAAGTTTTATATTTCTCATAACTAAATCTCCTTCTTTGGGGCTTTGCTTCCGTCATTGGACATTATTAGAAACAATGCTTGATTTGAAAATAGTATAGCAAATTTTATGTTATAATAAAAGCATTCTGGTAAAATCGGAAAATAGAAACGAGGAGGGATAATTTTGGAGCTATTGACAATGAAAGTCTCAGATTCCATGGTGGAATCCGTACATTTGGTCCGACCGAATCATTTAAATGCAGCAGGACGTCTCTTCGGTGGCATGTTGATGCAGTGGATCGACGAGGTAGCAGGAGTAGTGGGAAAACGTCACGCAAGATGTAATGTTACTACGGCCTGTGTAGACAATCTTAACTTTCTGAAAGGCGCTTATCAGAACGACCTGCTGGTGCTTCAGGGAAAGCTTACCTATGTGGGAGTTACCTCTATGGTAGTGAAGGTGGATACTTATGTGGAACACGTAGGAGGAAAGCGAGACCTTATGAACCGTGCTTTTCTTACATTGGTGGCCTTAGATGAAAACGACAAGCCTGTTCCTGTAAATCGTCTGGAGCTTGAGACAGAAGAAGAAAAAGAGGAATGGAAGAAGGCCGAACGCCGCAGAGAACTTCGAAAAGTAGAATTGGAAAAAGATTTAAGATAAGAAATAATAAGAAGTGGGATAAGAAGAAAAATGGTGAGGAGATAAGTAAAACTTAAAGATCCTCGCCATTTTTATA
>CAVKOU010000003.1:63258-98212 GCA_963658085.1 bacterium | reverse complement strand
GAACGCCGCAGAGAACTTCGAAAAGTAGAATTGGAAAAAGATTTAAGATAAGAAGAAAAAATAAAATGGCGTGGAATTCCATGAAATAGGAAGATCCTCGCCATTTTTATATAAAAGATTAGTATTTGCATAATCGCTTTACAGATCGCTGATATTTAAATTGTACAGTCTGCATTTTCAATCGATCCATGGTTTTTAATTCTTCTTTCAGGTAAGCATCGTACATGGAAATTAGATGCGGTATGGTATAATTTTTATTCTTATACCAGTTGAATAACAACCAGTTCATGACCTCCGGATACCAGTAGGATTCAGGAATTCCATGTTTTTTTAAATAATTGGTATACTTTGTGGCCCGTTCTGAAAGCTTGGTAAGCCTGTGAGTCTTGGTATGGTTTTTAAATAGTTCTTCGCTTTCTGTCACCACCTGGTGGAGTCTTTCTGACACCTTCCAACAGCGGATCATAGGAGAGTCCTTGGTGGTCTCTGTGACATCCTTTTCCGGGTGCTGTAAGTCAAAGGTCTGCATCTTGGCTTTGGGATTAATACCTAGGAGCGTTTTGTCATAGTCCTTTCTGGCCTCGGCATCCGATAGAACCTTGTAAGCCTCAAGAATCTGCTGCATCTTGTCTGTGGTATCAATACCGTGGCGCATGTTGGCATCAGGATGATATTTTTTTGCTAATTTGTTCTTTGCCTGTGTGATTTCCTGAAGGGAGGCTTTGGGGCTTACTTCCAGAATATCATAGAAGGTTTCTGTTTTCATTGATTTTCAAGTATCCTTATCTATATCTGTTATCTATATCTACATAACGATTCAAGGCCATGCAAAATGGGTTTTCGCATACGCCTGCATACAGTGTACGACATTTGAATTGTGAAATCAACGGAGAAAATCAAGTGTAAAGAAAAAATACTTGACACCTAAAGGC
Source organism: bacterium (assembly GCA_963658085.1). GTDB lineage: Bacteria > Bacillota > Clostridia > Lachnospirales > Lachnospiraceae > CAKRJP01. Next base: position 97,280 of record CAVKOU010000003.1, on the reverse strand, counting down.
TCCCTGTTGTATGATAGCACAGGTGATTAATGTGAATGAAATTCTTGAGCAAACGTTGCTATATGATTTTTATGGAGAACTCCTGACGGATCATCAGAAGGAGATCTATGAACAATTTATATCTGAGGATCTATCTCTTGGAGAGATCGCAAGGGAGGCAGGCATAAGCCGCCAGGGTGTTCATGACCTGATCAAGCGATGTGATCAGACGCTTAGAGGATATGAGGAGAAGCTTCATCTTGTAGAGAAGTTTGTTACCATCCGGGAGAAGGTAGATGAGATTAACGATCTTATGAAGGATGGTGAACCTCAGGATGTTAAAGCATTTGTAAAAGAGATTCGCAGAATATCCGGTGAGATTTTGGAGGAGTTATAATATGGCATTTGATAGCTTGACAGAAAAACTGCAAAACGTTTTTAAGAATCTCAGAAGCAAGGGACGCCTTACAGAAGATGATGTTAAGGAAGCTCTCAAGGAGATTAAGCGTGCACTTCTGGCAGCAGATGTTAACTTCAAGGTAGTGAAGGACTTCACGAAGAAGGTTCAGGAGAGAGCCATCGGACAGGATGTTATGAATGGTTTGAATCCGGGACAGATGGTGGTTAAGATCGTTAATGAAGAACTGGTTAGTCTTATGGGATCTGAGACCACGGAGATCAAACTTCAGCCGGGTAAGAGTATTACCGTTATCATGATGGCAGGTCTTCAGGGTGCCGGTAAGACAACCACCACAGCGAAGCTTGCAGGAAAGTTTAAGCTTAAGGGCAAGAAACCTCTTTTAGTAGCCTGCGACATTTATCGTCCGGCTGCAATCAAGCAGTTACAGGTGAATGGAGAGAAGCAGGGAGTAGAAGTATTTACTATGGGAGATTCCCATAAGCCTGCGAATATTGCAAAAGCTGCTTTAGAACATGCTCAGAAGAATGGTCACAACCTTGTGATTTTAGATACCGCCGGTCGTCTTCATATTGATGAAGATATGATGGGCGAGCTTCAGGAGATCAAAGAGACTGTTACGGTGCATCAGACAATTTTGGTAATCGATGCCATGACCGGTCAGGATGCGGTAAATGTAGCAAAGGAATTTGATGAGAAGATTGGTATTGACGGAGTGATTGTCACCAAACTTGACGGTGATACCCGAGGTGGTGCGGCCCTATCTGTTAAGGCAGTTACCGGAAAACCTATTTTATATGTAGGTATGGGTGAAAAACTCTCAGATTTGGAACAATTTTATCCGGATCGTATGGCATCCCGTATCCTTGGTATGGGAGATGTGCTGACACTCATTGAGAAGGCAGAGGCTGAGATCGATGAGGAAAAAGCCAAGGCCATGACCCAGAAGCTGAAAAAAGCCCAGTTTGATTATGACGATTATTTAGAAAGTATGAGTCAGATGCGGAACATGGGAGGCCTTGGAAACATTATGAATATGTTGCCTGGTCTTGGAAATATGGGTGGCAATATGATGAAGGGCATGAACATGGACGAGGAGCAAACCTCTCAGGCCGAGAAGAATATGGCCAGAATGGAAGCTATGATTCGTTCCATGACACCGGAAGAGAGAGCAAATCCGGATCTTATCAATCCATCCAGAAAGCATCGAATCGCCAAAGGCGCAGGAGTAGATATCAGTGATGTGAATCGCATGGTGAAATCCTTTAACGAGATGCGTAAGATGATGAAGCAGTTTGGTAAAGCCGGTAAGCGAAGCAAGTTTAAGTTGCCATTTTAATATATGGCACAGATGGATTCGATATACTGCGATTATCGCATTATATATAAATACGCGAATCTAACTCGCGAAAGAAGTTTATAATTAATATTTTATGGAGGTGTATACACATGGCAGTAAAAATCAGATTAAGAAGAATGGGACAGAAGAAGGCTCCTTTTTATAGAATCATCGTTGCAGATTCTAGATCACCAAGAGATGGAAAGTTCATCGACGAGATCGGAACTTATGATCCTAACTGTGATCCAAGCGCAATCAGCGTAGATGAGGAAGCAGCTAAGAAGTGGTTAGCAAACGGAGCTCAGCCTACAGAAGTAGTAAATAAGATCTTTAAAGCAGCTGGTATTGAGAAATAATAGATGCTTCGGAGGTGCACTATGAAAGAGTTAGTTGAAGTAATTGCGAAAGCATTAGTCGATGATCCTGAAAGTGTAGTTGTAACCGAACGTGAAGAGCGAGAAAATACCGTCCTGGAAGTACGAGTAGCCGATTCTGATATGGGAAAGGTCATTGGAAAGCAGGGGCGTATTGCAAAAGCAATCCGCTCAGTTGTTAAGGCAGCTGCAGCTAAGGAAGATAAGAAAGTTTCTGTTGATATTTTAGATTAATAGAAAAAGCATAACATGAGGACAGGCTGTAAGGTCTGTCCTTATTTACTAAAAAAAGCCGTATGATTTGTATGTAAAATATGGAGGATTTAAGATGGAGCAAATGTTGCAGGTAGGAGTCATTACAGCTACTCACGGAATCCGGGGAGAAGTAAAGGTATATCCCACCACGGACGATGCCACCAGATTTGATGATTTAAAACGAGTCATCCTTGATGCAGGAAAACAACAGATTCCCTTAGAGATTCAAAGTGTAAAATATTTTAAGCAATTTGTAATCCTGAAATTCAAAGGAATCGATAATATAAATGATATTGAGCGCTATAAAAAATGCCCTCTTTTAATAAGCAGAGAGGATGCAGTGGATTTAGAAGAGGACGAATATTTTATAGCAGATATAATTGGAATGGAAGTATATACAGAGGATGGTGTTCATTTTGGAACCATGAAAGATGTGATGGAGACAGGGGCCAATGATGTATATATTATAGATAGCAAGGAGCATGGAGAGGTGCTGCTTCCCGCTATAAAGGAATGCATTTTAAATGTAGACGAGGAAGCGGGAAAAATCACCGTCCATATTATGGAAGGCTTGCTGTAATTTTAATTTTTCAACGAGGAAAGATCTATGAATTTTTATATTATGACATTGTTTCCGGATATGGTACGGGATGGATTAAATACCAGTATCATCGGAAGAGCAGTGAATAAAGGACTCTTGTCTGTAGATGCCATTAATATCAGAGACTATGCCTTTAACAAGCATCAGAGCGTAGATGATTATCCTTACGGGGGAGGTGCCGGTATGTTAATGCAGGCAGAGCCCGTATATCAGACCTATAAAGCTCTTCAGGAAAAGACAGGAAAGAAGAATCTTCGTACTGTATTTTTGTCACCCCAGGGCAAGACCTTTAATCAGTCTATGGCGGAAGAATTTGCAAAGGAAGAGGATCTGGTATTTCTCTGCGGACATTATGAGGGCGTTGATGAACGTGTTTTGGAGGAAATTGTAACAGACTACGTTTCCATTGGAGATTACGTCCTGACAGGCGGAGAGCTCCCGGCCATGATCATGGTAGATTGTATTTCCAGACTGATACCCGGAGTACTCCACAATGACGTATCCGCAGAGTTTGAAAGCTTTCAGGATAATTTGTTAGAATATCCTCAGTACTCAAGACCGGAGGTATGGCATGACAAGGCAGTTCCTTCGATCTTAATGTCGGGACATCATGCCAACATTGAGAAGTGGCGAAGAGAGCAGTCCGTGATTCGAACTGCAAAGAATCGTCCGGATCTACTTGCCAAAGCGGAGCTTACCAGGGAAGAGGATGAACTCGCTAAAAAAGTGCTTGCGCAACAGGAAGAACTATGATATCATATGGTTTGTTGTGAAGAAATAGATGGTCCTCTGGTACTGCGAGTATTAAGAACATCCAATATTACTAAGGAGGTCACACACATGAACGATATTATTAAGAATATTGAAGCAGCTCAGGTAAAAGAAGTTGCAGAATTCCACGTAGGAGATACTGTTAAAGTATATGGAAAGATCAAAGAGGGTAACCGCGAAAGAGTACAGGTTTTCGAAGGAACCGTACTTAAGAGACAGGGCGGTGGCTCTAGAGAGACATTTACAGTTAGAAAGACTTCTAACGGAGTAGGTGTTGAGAAGACTTGGCCGGTACACTCACCAAACGTAGAGAAGATCGAAGTAGTAAGAAGAGGTAAAGTAAGAAGAGCTAAATTATTCTACTTAAGAGAGCGCGTTGGTAAGAAGGCTAAAGTTAAAGAGTTAGTTAAATAAGAAGCTATGGAAAAGGACAACTACATCATGTTAGTTGTCCTTTTTAAGCATCAAGGGAATGTAACCCAGGGCATAAAGGTGAGATTATGGCGAGAAAGAGAAAGTATCAGCGCAGAAAGCCCCAGAATGCAAAGTATAAAAAACTGCAAAAGAAGTTAAAGAAAAGTGTCAGAACATGGAATCCGGATTTTACCATTGTAAAGATTGTGGGGATTTGGATTTTTAAAATTGCACTGGTATGTTTCTTGGCTTTTGTGGCGGTATGGTATTACGGACAGAAAATCAGCATTGTGGGAGATTCCATGAATCCGGTGCTCTATAACGGAGACGTGGTGCTGGCAAATCGGGTAACATATAATGCATCAAGTCCCAAGCGAGGGGATATTATCATTTTCAAACCCAAGGGCAATGAGAATGAGCAGTATTATGTGAAACGTATTGTAGGTCTTCCTGGAGAAACTTTGCAGATTATCGAGAATAGGATCTATATCGACGGTGAAAAGTTAGAAGAAGATTACGAAGTTACCAATATTGACGATGTAGGAATCGCAGGGGAGGAAATTACCCTGGGAAATGATGAATACTTCGTTTTGGGAGATAATCGCGCAAGCAGCGAAGATAGTAGAAATGCAGATATTGGAGCAGTGAAAAGAGACTATATATATGGAAAAGCCTGGTATATTTCTTCTCCGGGCAAACACAGAGGATTTATAGAATAGAGGATTATAGAGTAGGAGAAAAATTATGCATTTTCAATGGTATCCGGGTCATATGACGAAAGCAAAGCGTATGATGCAGGAAAATATGAAACTCATTGATCTGGTAATTGAGCTTGTGGATGCAAGAGTGCCTTTAAGCAGCAGAAATCCGGATATTGATGAGCTGGGAAAAAATAAAGCCCGTATGATTTTATTGAATAAGTCAGATATGGCAGAAGAAAAATGGAACGATGCCTGGACGGAGTACTTTAAGGCGAAGGGATATCACGTTGTTAAGGTAAATTCCAAAAAAGGTACAGGAATCAAGTCTATTCAAGGCGTGATTGCGGAGGCATGTAAGGAAAAAATCGAGCGAGACAGAAAACGAGGAATCCTAAATCGTCCGGTGCGGGCCATGGTAGTTGGAATTCCGAATGTCGGAAAGTCTACGTTTATTAACGCGTTGGCAGGGAAAGCCGCAGCAAAGACGGGAAACAAGCCGGGAGTCACTAAGGGAAAACAGTGGATTCGTCTCAATAAGTCAGTGGAACTTTTGGATACCCCGGGAATTCTTTGGCCGAAATTTGAGGATCAGGAAGTGGGACTCCGTTTGGCATTTATTGGTTCTATCAAGGATGAGATTTTAAATACAGAGGAATTGGCAGCAGAACTTATTAGCTTTATGAATCAGCATTATGCAGGAACTCTGGAAGAAAAGTATAGCATTCCGGGAGATGCCAATGCCTATGTAGTGCTGGGACAGATCGCAAAGAGCAGACATTGTCTGGTAAGGGGCAGCGAGCTTGATACTGATAAGGCAGCCTCACTTCTCCTGGATGACTTTAGAAATGGCCGGATCGGAAGATTTACTTTGGAATATCCGGAATCCGACAATGAGAAAGAGACAAAGGAAGTGTAAAAAGTGGCAAGACGAGATCGAGAGCCGGGAGTATTAAGAGAGCTACTTAGCTGGATATTTTATCTATTGATCATTGTAGTCTTGACTTATGTGGTGGTAACCTATGTGGGCCAAAGGACCAGAGTCAGCGGCTCCTCCATGGAGACTACATTAAGTGATGGGGACAATCTCATCGTAGATAAATGGACCTATCATTTTAAAGATCCTAAACGGTTCGATATTGTAGTATTCCCTTATCGTTATGAGGAAAATACTTATTATATTAAACGAATCATAGGACTTCCGGGAGAGACGGTTCAGGTGGTAAATGGATATGTATATATTGACGGAGAACTGTTAAGTACGGATATTTATGGCGCTGAGGTGATGGAGGATGCAGGAACTGCAGAAAATCCGATCACCTTAGGAGAGGATGAGTACTTCCTTTTGGGAGACAACAGGAATCATAGTTCCGACAGCCGAGATCCTTCTGTGGGACTTGTTACTAGAAGTGAGCTCATGGGAAAGGCCTGGGTACGGATCTACCCGTTTGACAAGGTTGGAGTGATCAAGCATGAATAAAAGAGAAGAAGAAAGAGCCAGAAAACAGAAAGAAAAGTTAGAAAAAGAATTGGCTCGCCTTGAGACAATGAAGGAATTCGAGAGAGAATATGAATACTGTCAGTATATTTGCGGTATTGATGAGGTGGGCAGGGGACCTTTGGCTGGCCCGGTTGTAGCAGGGGCAGTAATCCTTCCAAAGGATGAAACCATTCTTTATCTCAATGATTCCAAGAAGCTTTCTGAGAAAAAAAGAGAGGCTCTCTATGATGAGATTATGGAGAAGGCAGTTGCCACGGGAATTGGGATGGTAGGGCCCGGAAGAATCGATGAGATCAATATCTTGCAGGCTACTTACGAAGCTATGCGCCAGGCTATCAAGAATTTAAAGGTACGGCCGGATCTTTTGCTCAATGATGCAGTAACCATTCCGGAGGTGGATATTCCCCAGGTGCCCATTATCAAGGGGGATGCAAAAAGCGTATCCATTGCGGCGGCCAGCATTATTGCAAAGGTTACCAGAGACAGACTTATGGTAGAATATGATAAGATCATGCCGGGATACGATTTCGCAAAGAACAAAGGCTATGGAACAAAGGTTCATATGGAGGCATTAAGGGAACTTGGACCAACACCGATTCACAGAAGGAGCTTTATAAAAAATATTATCCATGGAGAGACAGAATAAAAGAACCTTAGGAACAGCCTACGAAAAAAAGGCAGGAGCCTACTTAGAATCCGAAGGTTATGAGATTTTAGAATATAACTTTAGATATCGCAGGGGAGAGATTGATATTATCGCAAAAGATGGAGAATATCTGGTTTTCTGTGAGGTGAAATACCGAAAAGATGACTCCGCAGGCCACCCTTTTGAGGCGGTGGATGCAGCAAAGCAGAGAAAAATCTCTCAGTGTGCCCTTTATTATATTACCATCAATAACCTGAACGATATGCCGTGCAGATTTGATGTGGTGAGTATTGAAGGGGAAGAGATTAGACTATTTCAGAATGCCTTTGACTATGTAGGATAGGAGTATAGGAACCTATGAAGCTTGAAATCAAATATAAAAATAAAGAACCGATCTTTCGTGAGAGGGAGGAATATAACGTTCCTTATCTAACTTATCCTATGTTTGAGGAGACTGGGATTGTAAATCATGGATTTTCCACCAGATTTGGAGGAGTCAGCAAAGGCTATTGCAGTACCATGAACATCAGCACCAGCAGGGGAGATGACCCGGAGGATGTGAAAGAAAATATCCGTCGCATGGCAAAGGCTCTTGGAGTGCATCCGGAAGATTTTACCTATACCCATCAGACCCATACCACCCATGTGGAGGCAGTAAGAGGGGAAGATAAAGGAAAAACCTTTCCGGAAACCGATGGACTTATTACCAATGTTCCGGGAATCTGCCTGGTAACTTTTTATGCAGACTGCGTGCCATTGTATTTCGTGGACCCTGTAAAGAAAGTGATTGGTCTTAGCCATTCCGGATGGAGAGGAACTGTCGGGAAAATCGGAAAGGTTACGATAGAGAAGATGAAGGAAACTTTCGGTTGCGATCCGGGAGATATTCTGGCAGCAGTGGGGCCATCTATTTGTCAGGATTGCTATGAAGTCAGTGCGGATGTAATTTTAAAATTTAAAGAAGCTTTTTCTGAGAACCTATGGGAGAAGCTTTTTTATCAAAAAGAAGAGCAGAAATCCAAGGGAAAATATCAGTTAAATCTCTGGGAAGCGAATCGTCAGATTTTCCTGGAGGCAGGGGTAAGTCCGGAACATATCGCTATTACCAATGCCTGCACTCATTGCAATCCCGATGTATTCTTTTCCCATAGGACGACAGGAAATAATCGAGGAAATGTCAGTGCATTTCTGGCATTGAAAGAATAAGGAGGAATTTCGTGGCAGAAGAGACAACAGAACAGGTTGCAGAGGTGACACAGGAGACGGTAAAAGAAGTCAATGCCTTTGTGCAATATTTTCAGGATAGTGTTCCTGCATTGGTGGCTTTCGGTGTAAAAGTTTTGATTGCCCTGGTAGTCTTCTTTGTGGGAAGATGCATTATTAAATGGATCCGTAAGATCGTAAGAAAATCTTTGGAGAGATCTTCTATCGATAAGGGAGCAGAGCAGTTTATTGATTCTCTCTTAAAATTTGGTCTGTATTTATTCCTGATCTTTAGTATTGCGGTAAATCTTGGCGTGGATACCGCTTCCGTAGCGGCCCTTCTCGCCTCCGCCGGTGTGGCTGTAGGTTTGGCGGTACAGGGAAGTCTTTCTAACCTGGCCGGAGGAGTTTTCATTCTTCTTTTAAAACCATTTATGGTAGGAGATTATATTTTTGAGTCCGCCACCAATTATGAGGGTACGGTAAAAGAGATCCGAATCTTTCATACCAGACTTACTACTATTGATAACAAGGAGATTGTCATACCAAATGGAAATTTGGCCAGTTGCACCATTGTGAATGCGAACAAACAAGAAGAGAGGAAGTTGGATCTTCGAGTTACTATCTCCTATGATGCAGATATAAAAGAAGCCAAGAAAGTTCTAAGAAAAGTATTAACGGATGATCCGGACGTAAAAAAGGATCATGAGATATTAGTTTTCGTCAATGATCTAAAAGATAGTGCCGTGGAGATTGGCCTTCGTGCGGACGTGAGAACCGAGGCTTATTGGGAGACAAGATGGCGGGTCCTTGAAAATGCCAAGCTTACACTGGATGAGCATCAAATTGAAATACCTTATCCGCAAATGACAATCCATTATCCGAAGCATCTTGACAATAGTAAATAATCTGTTTATAATTCAATCTGTCGGTTTTACTTTTAACTGACAGATTTTTGCTGGAATAGCTCAGTTGGTAGAGCACTTCACTCGTAATGAAGGGGTCGTCGGTTCAAGTCCGATTTCCAGCTTTTTTCATTTCCAAAGTAGTCTGTAAGACCTGTTTGGGGACGATGTATTTGAGGGAGAGTTGAAATAATATAAGGAGGCTTATTTAGTGAAAAATCGTAATTCAAGAATTGCCGGGATCATCGGTACAGGAGCCTTAACAGGAATTCTTGTAGCGACTTTTTTATTTTCTGCACCTGTTAGCGTTTATGCGGAGGAGAATACAGACGGGGAACAGTGGCAGGAAGTTACAGAGGAAGTTATAGAGGAGGCAGTACGGCCTTCGGCAAAACTAGTGGATGGAACTAGTACAGTTGTGGAGGTGTCTGATGATGTATGGGCTCTCATAGAAAGCCAGGAGATCTGGTATGATGAGACCACGGGGTTCCTAAAGGATACATCTACAGGGGCTTACGTGGATCCTCTCACAGGAAGCCGTGTGACTACAATTCCCGGAAGTAATAAGACGGATAAATCAGATAAGTCAGATAAGACGGGACAGACAGAGAACGGAACAGATCAAAATAAGGAAGGGACTTCCGATAACACTTCTGAAACTGCGACAGAGGATGCTTCTAAGGATCAGAATGCAGAAGAGAGTGTTGGAGAAAACCAAGAGGAGACTTCTGAATCGAAAGAGGAATCTTCAGAATCAAAAGAGGAGACCAAGGAAGCTGAGAGTGAGGAGAATAATGGAAGCAACGAGGAACTCATTGCGAACCAGAATATCGTAGAAGCTCCGGAAATTTATCAGGATTTTCGCTTTTGGCAGATTGCGAAGAAGTATTCTTTTGCAAAGGCGAAGGATACTAAGATTTTGGAGGAGATTCCTTCCGAGAAGGCAGGACAGACTACAGAAGATGTGCGAGTAGTGGGACTCTTACCCAAAAAGGCCGTGGCTTACGTTCTTAAGGAAGTAAATGACGAGTGGCTTTATGTAGAGTCCGGAACTGCAAGAGGATTCGTGAAAAAATCTGATATGTATACAGGACAGGAAGCAAAGCAGATATTAAATGCCTTTGAAAAGAAGGCGCAGAAGCTTGCAAACAAGAAAAATAAAACCTATGAGGGCATCGATAGTGTGGTAAAGACGGCAGTTACCAAGATTGCTCCCGGGGATAATCAGGCCTTTGCGTATCTTAGAGCTACCACCAACCAGGTGGCAGTAAGTAAGGATTATGCTCTGGTAAATAATCAGGTATCAAAAAGTACCGGAAGCTCAGTTATGAATATTTATGAAACGGGGGATACCACAGGAAAAGTGGTAGGAACCTTGCCGGAAGGTGGCCTTTGCTATATCCTTTCAGACAAGAACAAAGACTGGGTTTATATCGAATCCGGAGATGTAAGAGGATTTGTAAAAAGAGAATTCCTTACCATGGATGATGCTGCGAAAAACAAGGTAACTGGGGCAGGGGAAGCCTATTTTGTTACAGCAGAAGAAGTGGTGAAACCTTCAGAGAACAAGGCTCTTTATTATACAGTAACCTCTATCAAAGAGGGATCTAAGGGCAGCTCTGTTCGAAATGCAATATTGGAATTTGCATCTCAGTTTGTGGGAAATCCCTATGTATGGGGAGGCACAAGCCTGACAGAGGGAGCAGACTGTTCCGGATTTGTTCAGCAGATTTATCTGAACTTTGGTTATACATTACCTCGAGTGGCAGAGGACCAGGCACAGTATGGAATGCAGATCCCTGTGGAGGATGCAGCTCCTGGAGATCTGATCTTCTATGCGGAGAACGGATATATTTATCATGTGGTTATGTACGCAGGAGATGGAAAAACCATTGAAGCGGCCAATGAAGATGTAGGAATCATTTATGGAAATGTATATACCTCAGACGCCGTGTGGGCAACCAGAATCTTAGATGATGATGAGACCACAGCAACAGAGAATCTATTAACGGGAAGTTCATCTGGAAATTTATTAACAGGAAATACTTCCAATCCATCCATTTTTGGGTTATAATGAGCGAGGACTACGAGGCGGTAGATAACATTCGGTTATCTACCGCCTTTTTTAATTACTTTTTGTGTATAAAGGGTTTTTGTGGCCTAAATTTTTAGACTTAGGTACAAAAAATTGTATACAAAAATACAAGAATCCATTGACACATGTATTTTTTGTTGATAAAATGCAGACAACGGATAAAATAGGAGGTATTCAAAATGCTTAAAGGATTTAAAAACGCAGTTGATGTAGATTTTACGGTTCCAGAGAACCGCAAGAAGATGGAAGAAGCTTTTGCACAGATCGATAAAGAGATCGGAAGCGTATATCCCCTGATTATTGGTGGCGAGAGAATTGAGACAGAGAAGAAGATTACGTCTATAAATCCTGCCAACAAGGAAGTGCTTGGTTATGCATGTTCTTGTTCGAAAGAATTAGCTGAGAAAGCGATTCTTACAGCACAAGAAGCATTTAAGACATGGAGCGTAACTCCGGTGGAAGAGAGAGTTCGTTGCTTGAAGAAGTTAGCTACTCTTTTGATCGAGAATCGTTTCTATATTGATGCATGGAACGTTTTAGAGAGTGGTAAGAAGTGGGATGAGGCTGACGGAGAGTTATGTGAGCAGTTAGACTTCATCAATTCATATGCAATGCACATGCTGAAGCTGGATGAAGGCTTAGAGTTAGTACCTACCGATGAATATACGAAATGTATTTATATTCCAATTGGTGTTGGTGTGGCTGTTCCACCGTGGAACTTCCCAATCTCCCTTATGGGTGGTATGATTGCATCTTCTGTAGTAACAGGAAATGCTATGGTTGTAAAACCATCTTCCAATACACCAATCTGTGGATACAAGTTTATTGAGCTTTGCGAGAAGGCTGGTATCCCGGCAGGAGTTGTTAACTTTATTCCAGGATCCGGATCAGAGATCGGAGATTATATTGTAGATCATCCATTGACAAGATTCATTAACTTTACAGGATCTAAGGCTGTTGGATGCCGTATCAACGAGCGTGCTGCACGCATCAATCCGGGACAGAAGTGGATCAAGAGAGTCGTAGCTGAGATGGGTGGAAAGAATGCCATCATCGTTGACTCTTCAGCAAATATTAAGAAAGCTGCTCAGGGAGTTGCAAGTTCTGCATTTACTTTCCAGGGACAGAAGTGTTCTGCTTGCTCAAGAGCTATCGTTTTAAGTGATGTTTATGATGAGTTTGCAGCAGCAGTTGTTGAGGAAGCTAAGAAGTTGAAAGCAGACCAGGGATCAGGAAGAGAAGATCATGTGATGGGACCTGTTATTGACAAGGCAGCTTACGACAGCATTACCGGATATATTGAAGTTGCAAGAGAAGAAGGAGACATCGTATTCGGTGGAACCTACAGCGACGAAGTTGGATACTTCATTGATCCTACTGTAGTTCTTAACATTAAGAGAGATGCAAGAATTGCAAATGAGGAGATCTTTGGACCAGTACTTGCAGTTATCAAAGTAGATTCCTTCGAGGAAGCTTTGGATGTTGCAAACCAGACAGAGTATGGCCTTACAGGATCTGTTTATAGCGAGAATCGTGCAAATATCAGAAAAGCAAAGGTAGAGTTCAACGTAGGTAACTTATACTTCAACCGTAAGTCTACTGCAGCTGTAGTACTTCAGCATCCATTCGGTGGATTTAACATGTCCGGAACAGATGCTAAGACAGGAACACCTGATTACCTGACAAACTTCTTAAACTTAAAGTCTGTAACAGAGGATTTGACAGATTAATAAGGATGATATAGGCAAATGCATTGCCTGATGAGAATCATAGAAAAGGACTGCTATCTTTTTACAGACAGCAGTCCTTTTTGCGTCATAATTTATTCTAAAAGATAGATCATTCATTCTAAAAGATATGCTTGTCACTTCTAAAAAGACGGGTTAAGATAGAGAGAACATCAGGAAAAATGGAGTGACAGTTTATGAATTACCAGAAGGAACTGGATAAAATTTTAGAGAAGTTAGAACGGGAGGAGAAAATACCGACCCTTCTTTTACATAGCTGTTGTGCCCCGTGCAGTAGTTATGTGCTGGAATATTTGAGCCAATATTTTAAGATTACAGATTTTTTTTATAATCCCAATATCGATCCGGAAAGTGAGTATACTAAGAGGATTGTTGAACTTCAACGCCTGATTGATACCATGCCGCTGAAGCATTCGGTTTCTTTCCTTGCCGGATCTTATGACAGGGAGAAGTTTTACGAGATGGCAAAGGGCCTTGAACATGTAAGAGAAGGGGGAGAGCGCTGTTTTGGCTGCTACGAACTAAGACTTAGAGAGGCAGCTAAAGTGGCGGCAGAGGGAGAATATGATTACTTTACTACTACTTTAAGTATCAGCCCTCACAAGAATGCAGCAAAGTTAAATGAAATTGGAAATAGGCTGGGAGAAGAATACGGGGTAGCCTATCTTCCATCGGATTTTAAGAAGAAAAATGGATTTAAGAGATCCATAGAACTCTCCGTAGAATATGATTTATATCGTCAGAATTATTGCGGATGTATTTTCTCCAAAATGGAAGCAGAAAATCGATAGAGTTTAAACGATACATGATTGGTTGTTTTGTACGTGAAAAACCGATAAAATGTTGAGAATCCTCACATTTTGATACTTTGCATAGGAAGAAAAGTGTGATAAAATCAAACACAGTTATGCACACTGTGAAATGTTAGTGCATTAAAGTATAAGGAATACAGATAGGAAGAAGGTAACTATATGGCACAATTATGGGGTGGCCGTTTTACAAAGGAGACGGATCAGCTGGTTTATGATTTCAATGCCTCCATCACCTTTGACAAGCGTTTTTACAAGCAGGATATCAGAGGAAGCATTGCTCATGTAACTATGCTTGCAAAACAGGGAATTCTTACAGAAGAAGAAAAGAAACAGATCATCGAGGGATTACAGGGGATTTTAGAAGATGTAGAATCCGGGGCTCTTGAGATTACTAATAAATATGAAGATATCCACAGCTTTGTGGAGGCTAACTTGATTGATCGAATCGGAGATCCGGGAAAGAAATTGCATACAGGACGCAGCCGTAACGATCAGGTAGCTTTGGATATGAAGCTATATACCCGAGACGAGATCAAGGTTTTAAATGAGCTGCTGAAAGAGCTTTTAGAAGCGCTGCTTACCATTATGGAAGCAAATACAGAGACCTATATGCCGGGATTTACCCATCTTCAGAAGGCACAGCCAATTACCTTGGCTCATCATATGGGTGCTTATTTTGAGATGTTTAAGAGAGATCACGAGAGAATGGTAGACATTTTAAAACGAATGAATACCTGCCCGTTAGGATCCGGTGCTTTGGCAGGAACTACTTATCCATTAGACCGGGAATATACGGCTGAACTTTTGGAATTTGATGGACCAACCTTAAATAGTATGGATGGTGTATCTGACAGAGATTATCTGTTGGAGCTTTTATCGGCTCTTTCTACAGTCATGATGCACCTTAGCAGATTTTCCGAGGAAGTCATCATTTGGAACTCTAACGAGTACCAATTTGTGGAGATCGATGATGCTTACAGTACCGGAAGCAGTATTATGCCCCAGAAGAAGAATCCGGATATCGCAGAGCTTGTAAGAGGAAAAACCGGTCGTGTTTACGGCGCCATGAACGCGTTCTATACTTCCATGAAGGGAATTCCTTTGGCCTATAATAAAGATATGCAGGAAGATAAGGAGTGGGCCTTCGATGCCATTGATACAGTGAAGGGATGCCTTCATTTATTTACCGGCATGTTAAAGACTATGAAGTTTAACGAAGAGCGAATGAAGGATAGTGCAAGACACGGATTTACCAATGCCACAGATGCAGCAGATTATTTGGTAAATCACGGGGTACCTTTTAGAGATGCCCATGGAATCGTAGGGCAGTTGGTTCTTCTTTGCATCGAAAAGAAGATTGCATTGGATGAGCTCCCGTTAGACGAATATAAAAAGATTTCTCCTGTATTTGAGGAGGATATCTATGATGCCATTAGCCTGGAGACTTGCGTGAGCAAACGTCTTACCATTGGAGCTCCAAGTAAGGAAGCAATGGAAAAAAGCATAGCGATCAATAAAGAGTATATGAAAAATTATCAATAAAGGAATTATATTAATAGAAAGCTTTATTGATAGAAAAATATATCGATAGTATCAGTTATAAATTAAATTTTTATAGAAAGGAAGAAGAGTAAGATGGATCAGAAGTTAAGAGTAGGTATTTTAGGAGCAACTGGAATGGTAGGACAGCGCTTTATTTCCCTTTTGGAAAACCATCCCTGGTTTGAGGTGGTAACTGTGGCAGCTAGTCCAAGATCTGCAGGAAAAACCTATGAAGAGGCTGTAGGAGATCGCTGGAAAATGACTACTCCAATGCCAGAGGCAGTAAAGAAGCTGGTTGTATTAAATGTTAATGAAGTAGAGAAGGTTGCAGAGACTGTAGATTTCGTATTCAGTGCCGTAGATATGTCTAAAGACGAGATCAGAGCAATCGAGGAGGCTTATGCAAAGACAGAGACTCCTGTAGTTTCTAACAACAGTGCGCATAGATGGACACCGGACGTTCCTATGGTAGTGCCGGAGATTAATGCAGAGCATTTTGAAGTTATTAAGGATCAGAAGAAGAGATTGGGAACTACCCGTGGATTTATCGCAGTTAAGCCAAACTGTTCCATCCAGAGCTATGCACCTTGTCTTGCAGCATGGAAAGAATTTGGACCAAAGGAAGTAGTAGCAACTACTTATCAGGCAATTTCCGGAGCAGGAAAGACCTTCAAGGATTGGCCGGAGATGGTAGAAAATATCATTCCATTCATTGGTGGAGAGGAAGAAAAGAGTGAGCAGGAGCCGCTTCGTGTTCTTGGTAAAGTAGAAAACGGTGTTATCGTTAAGGCTGAACTTCCAAAGATCACCTGCCAGTGTATCCGTGTGCCTGTATTAAATGGACATACAGCAGCTGTATTTATTAACTTTGAGAAGAAGCCAACCAAGGAAGAACTTATCGAGAAGCTTGTAAACTTCAAGGGATTCCCTCAGGAGGCAAATCTTCCAAGCGCACCAAAGCAGTTTATCCGTTACATGGAGGAGGAGAACCGTCCGCAGGTACAGTTAGATGTAGATTATGAGAACGGGATGGGAGTATCCATCGGACGTCTTCGCGAAGATACTTTATTCGATTTCAAATTTGTTGGACTTTCTCACAATACTGTTCGTGGAGCAGCAGGTGGAGCTGTACTTTGTGCCGAATCATTAACAGCAAAAGGATATATCCAGGCAAAATAATAAAGTATAAAAATAATAGAACGTAAATAAAAACAGATTCTATAAATAAGAATGCTTGTAGAGTCCCTGATAAAGAGGGATTTTACAAGCATTTTTCTTTTCCGGGAAATAGGGGAGTGCTATAATAATGATGTTAGAGGCAAAAGGTCTTTGGACTTTCGAATCAGCAAAAGTTATGATGAGATTTTTAATATAAGAGGTATTTGTATGAACAAAAAAATTATTTACAATTATGCACAGAATCGAGAAATTTCCTGGCTTCGATTTGATCAGAGAGTGTTGGAGGAGGCTCAGGATCCATCGGTTCCTCTATTGGAACGTATGAAATTCGTAGCAATCTTCACCAGCAATCTGGATGAGTTTTTTATGATCCGTGTGGGAAGCTTGTTTGACATGGCTCATACAGATGCCAATGCGAAAGATAGCAGAACCGGCATGACGCCGAAGGAGCAATTGGATAAAATCTTCGAGGCGGTGGCTCCGATCTATAAGGAGAGAGACAGAACCTATACAGAGATTAAGAGACAGCTTCATCCATACGGCATCTGCGGCTTGGATTTTAAGGAATTGGAACCTACAGAAAAGAAGTATGTGAAGAAATATTTTAAGGAGCAGATTCTTCCTATTCTGTCTCCTCAGATTGTAGATGCCAACCATCCATTTCCTCATTTGCTGAATAAAGAGATTTATGTAACTGCAACTTTAAATAGCAGCAAAGAGGATAAGATAACATTGGGATTGGTGCCGGTGCCATCCTTTGTATCCGATGTTTTATACCTTCCGGGTCATGATATCCGCTATATTCGTATGGAGAAGGTGATTATGGAATTTTTGAACCTGGTATTCGAGCAATATGAGGTTTCAAATCCTAATTACATTTGCGTTACAAGAAATGCGGATATCGCTCCCGATGATGAAGCATTAGAGGTTAGTGATGATTTCCGTTATCTTATGAAAGAGACCCTGCACAAGAGACGGCGTATGGCTGTGGTTCGTTTGGAGGTAGCAGAAAAGCTTACTCCTCAACAGGAGAAATTTTTCTGTGAGAAGTTTAATATAGAGCCAAAGCAGATTTTCCGCAGTAAGATGCCTATGAAGCTAGACTATATCTTTGCTATTGCAGGAAATCTGCCGGAGGCCATGAAGCGCTCTTTGATCTACCCTGCGTTCTCTCCGCAACCATCACCGGCAGTAGCCGAGGGTAGTATTATGCGCCAGATCAGAAAGAAGGATATTCTTTTGTTCTACCCATATGAGAGTATGAATCCTTTCTTGAATCTGATCAAAGAGGCTTCTACAGATCCTAATGTTTTGACCATAAAGATCACCATTTATCGTCTGGCAAAGAAGGCAAGACTGGTGGAATATTTATGTGCCGCAGCAGAAAATGGAAAAGACGTAACGGTCCTCATTGAACTTCGTGCCAGATTTGATGAGCAGAATAATATTGACTGGTCAGAGCGATTAGAGGAAGCAGGATGCCGTGTAATCTATGGTTTTGAGGGTTATAAGGTTCACTCTAAGTTATGCCTTATCACCTATCGTCATCGTGGAGACATTCAATACATTACCCAGGTGGGAACCGGAAATTATAATGAGAAAACTGCAGCCATGTATACGGATTTGTCTCTTATGACGGCAGATACACGGATTGGAAAAGATGCTGCAGAGTTCTTTAAAAATATGTCTATCAGCAACTTGGATGGAATTTATGATTATCTGCTGGTATCTCCGACCAGCTTAAAGCCGAAGATCTTACATTTAATGGATGAAGAGATTGAAAAGGGTGCCAACGGACGGATCATTATGAAAATGAATTCCCTGACAGACAAAGATTTTATCCAGAAAGTTTCTGAGGCATCCTGTGCGGGAGTAAAGGTAGATCTTATCGTTCGAGGCATTTGCTGTCTGCTCCCTGGAATTACGGGATATACAGAAAATGTTCGGGTTATGAGCGTCGTGGGAAGATTCTTAGAGCATCCGCGAATCTTTAGCTTTGGAAAGGGAGCAGCTCAGAAAATTTATATCGGTTCTGCGGATATGATGACCAGAAATACAGAAAAACGTGTGGAGGTTGCCTGCCCGATTTTGGATGAATCCATAAAAAAACAAATTAACCACTATCTTCATATCATGCTTAGTGATAATATAAAGGGAAGAGTCATGCAGCCCGATGGAACTTATCGCAAGGTAATTGGAGGAGAAGAATTGGTAGATTCTCAGGATGTATTTATTAAGGAGGCGTTGCATGCGAAGCGTCCGGAACCTAAGAAGAAGCCTACGGTAAATGTATTAGATAGGATTCGGCTGCTTTTGAAAAAATAAAAGGAGTTTAGATTTCCTATGGGGAAAGCACTGTATATTGCAGAGAAGCCAAGCGTTGCCAAGGAGTTTGCCAGCGCTTTGCATATGAAAACTACAAATAAAGACGGATATTTAGAATCCGAGCAATCCATTGTCACCTGGTGTTTTGGACATCTGGTGACAATGAGCTATCCGGAGAAATATGATCCAAGTTTAAGAAAATGGAGATTAGAGACACTGCCCTTCATCCCGACTGAATTTAAGTACGAGGTGATTCCGGCAGTGTCTAAGCAGTTTAAGATAGTTTCCGGGTTGTTGAACCGTTCCGATGTGGATGTGATCTATGTCTGCACCGACTCGGGACGAGAGGGAGAATATATTTACCGGCTGGTGGAGCAGGAAGCCAAGGTAAAGGGGAAAATACGAAAAAGGGTGTGGATCGATTCCCAGACAGAAGAAGAAATTCTTAGAGGAATCAGAGAAGCCAAGGATCTATCGGAATATGACAACTTGTCAGATTCCGCTTATTTGCGTGCAAAAGAAGATTATCTTATGGGAATTAATTTTTCCAGACTGCTGACATTAAAGTACGGAAATAGTATTGCAAACTATCTTCATACTAAGTATTCCGTAGTCTCTGTAGGACGGGTCATGACCTGCGTTCTGGGAATGGTGGTACGGCGAGAACGGGAGATTAGGGATTTTGTGGAGACTCCGTTTTACAGAGTTATCGGAACATTGGGAGATCCCGGAAGTACTTTCGAGGGCGAATGGAGAGCTGTGAAGGGTTCCAGATATTTTGAGTCCTTCGACCTTTATAAAGAAAATGGGTTTAAGGAGAGGGAGAAGGCCGAGGAGCTCATCAGATACCTTACTTCAACCGGGATTCCGGGACAGCCCCTTACCGGTAACATTGCCTCTATTGAGAGAAAAAAGGAAAAGAAAAATCCGCCGCTTTTATTTAACTTGGCGGAGCTTCAAAATGAGTGTTCCAAGCGATTTAAAATCAGTCCCGATGAGACTCTGAAGGTGATTCAGGAGCTGTACGAACGAAAACTCGTGACCTATCCAAGAACGGATGCCAGGGTTTTATCTACGGCAGTGGCGAAGGAAATTCATAAGAATTTAAATGGCCTTATGAAGTACGAACCGGCGGTTCCCTATTTAAAGGAAATCGTGGAATTTGGAAGTTATAAAGGCCTGGAGAAAACCCGATATGTCAATGATAAGCAGATCACGGATCACTATGCCATTGTGCCTACAGGGCAGGGATTGAACAGTTTACATTCCTTATCTTCCTTGTCAAAAAGCATTTACGATGTGATCGTAAGAAGATTTCTTAGTATCTTCTATCCGCCGGCAGTGTACCAGAAAATTTCTATCGTGACAAAGATTGATACCGAATGCTTCTTTTCCAGCTTTAAAGTCTTGGCAGAAGAAGGATATCTAAAAGTGGCAGGAGTACCGAAAAAGAAAAAAGCCTCCGGGGATGAAACAGAAGATTTAGAGAACAATGGAGAGAAGAATTCAGACCTTGCTTTTTTTGAGAAAATCAAGACTCTAAAGAAGGGAATGACTCTTACAGTGCAGGCGTTAGAAATCAAGGAAGGAAAGACTTCCCCACCGAAACGCTATAATTCCGGTTCCATGATCCTTGCTATGGAAAATGCAGGGCAGCTAATTGAGGATGAGGAGCTTCGCGCCCAGATTAAAAGCTCCGGAATCGGCACCAGTGCCACCAGAGGTGAGATTTTAAAGAAGCTAATCAATAATAAATATCTAGCCCTAAATAAAAAGACGCAGATCATTACCCCAACCATGTTAGGAGAGATGATTTTTGATGTGGTAAACCACTCCATCAGCTCCCTTTTAAACCCGGAGCTTACAGCCAGCTGGGAAAAGGGACTAACCTATGTGGCGGAGGGGACTATCACCTCAGAGGAATACATGAAAAAGCTAGACGACTTTATTTCAAGGAGAACGGAAAATGTAAAGCGGCTGAATAATCAGTATCAGATGAGGGCCTGCTATGATTATGTGGCTCAGTTTTATAAGAAGTAAGATCGATACAGAAAACAAATATAGAAAAAATAATATAGAAAATAAAATAGAAAATAATATAGGAAAGAGAGAAAAAATATGTACGAAAACTTAACAATTAAAGAACTATATTCCTTGGAGGAGACCATTGCAAAGGATTTGTTTGAGGGTGCCACTTATCCTTGGGAGGTCCTTCCGAAAATCAGTCAGTTTATTTTAGAGCTTGGAGCTACTCTTTCAGAGGAAGAGTATACAAAAGTTGGAGAGGATGTATGGATTGCAAAAAGCGCCAAAGTCTTTGATTCTGCCTACATTCACGGACCAGCCATTATTGGAAAGGAGGCGGAAGTGCGTCACTGTGCCTTTATCCGTGGAAATGCCATTGTAGGGGAGGGCGCTGTAGTAGGAAACTCTACAGAGCTTAAAAACGTGGTTTTATTTAATAAGGTTCAGGTGCCTCACTACAACTATGTGGGAGATTCTATCTTGGGATACAAGGCTCATATGGGAGCAGGTTCCATTACTTCCAATGTAAAGTCTGACAAAAAATTAGTAGTAGTTAAAACCCCGGAGGGAAACATCGAGACCGGCATTAAGAAATTTGGTGCCATGGTAGGAGATTTGGTAGAAGTTGGATGCGGAAGCATTTTGAATCCAGGCAGTGTAGTTGGAAAGAATACCAACATTTATCCGCTATCCAGTGTTCGTGGCTTTGTACCTGCAGATAGTATCTATAAAAAACAGGGAGAAGTGGTAGAAAAAACAGTCTAAATGATTGACATTTTCATTTAGATGCTATAAAGTGTTCCTGTGGAGAACTACTAAAATACAATTTTGTGGGTGATTTTATGGAAAATACAACATTTGTAGAGCATTTGATGGAATTTGACCTGACACGTCAGGAGGCAAATATCTATCAGTGTATGCTATCAGAAGGAAAGGTGACAGGATATGAGGTGGCGAAGCTCACCGGTATCTCAAGATCCAATGCCTATAATTCTTTGGCCAGTATGACAGAGAAGGGGGCTGCCTATATGGTAGAAGAAGGATCTATTAAGAAATATGTTCCGGTAGCCTTGTCAGAGTTTTGTAAAAATCACATTCGCAGACTGGAGGATTCGAAGCACTGGCTTATGACCCATGTGCCGTCGGAGAAAACTCATTCCGAAGGATATGTTACCATAGAAGGCTCACAGAATATTATGAATAAAGTGCGCAATCTCTTAGAGCGAGTGGAGGAACGGGTATATATCAGTTGTACCAGGAATTATCTGCTTCTTATCGTGAGAGAGTTAGATGCATTGATCGAGAGGGATAAAAAGGTAGTTATCATTACGGATCAGCCGGCTTCTTTTGGAAGCGCAAGAGTGTATGTTGGGGAAGATAAAGGCATGCAGATCGGCGTGATTGCGGACTCCAAATATGTACTTACCGGAGAATATGGGGAAGGAAGCATGAACAGCTGTCTGTATTCCGGCAAGAAAAATTTTGTAGAATTATATAAAAATGCATTAGCAAATGAGATTAAGTTATTATCCATTCAGGAGGAGAAAGAGAAGTAATGAAGAAAGAGACTTTTGTAACAAAAGAGCAACTGGATGAAATTACCAAAGAGTTTCCAACTCCCTTTCATTTATATGATGAAAAAGGAATCAGAGCAAACGCTAAGGCTTTAAAAGAAGCATTTGCATGGAACAAGGGTTATAAAGAGTATTTCGCTGTAAAAGCAACTCCGAATCCGTTCTTGATCAACATTTTAAGAGACTACGGTTGTGGATGTGATTGCTCATCCTATACAGAGCTTATGCTTTCTGATGCTATCGGCGTAAAGGGAAGCGATATTATGTTTTCTTCCAACGACACACCGGCTGAAGAGTTCGTATTGGCAGATAAATTAGGAGCTATCATCAATCTGGATGATATTACTCATATTGATTTCCTGGAGAAAGCAATCGGACACATTCCGGAGACTATCAGCTGCCGTTATAATCCGGGCGGATTATTTAAGATTAGCAATGATATCATGGACAATCCGGGAGATGCCAAGTACGGTATGACAACAGAACAGATTTTTGAAGCTTTCAAAATCTTAAAATCTAAGGGAGCGAAGGAATTTGGTATCCATGCATTCTTAGCTAGTAATACTGTAACTAACGATTATTATCCGATGCTTGCAAAGGTCCTTTTTGAGGTCGCCGTAAAGCTTCAAAAGGAGACAGGAGTACATATCAAATTCATAAACCTTTCCGGAGGAATCGGTATTCCTTATACACCGGATCAGGAGCCGAATGACATCCGTGCTATCGGTGAAGGAGTGCGCAAGGTATTTGAAGAAGTGCTCGTACCGGCCGGAATGGGTGACGTAGAGATCTATACAGAGCTTGGAAGATATATGCTGGGACCTTATGGATGTTTAGTTACTACAGCAATCCATGAGAAGCATACCCACAAGGAATATATCGGAGTAGATGCTTGTGCAGTAAACCTTATGCGTCCTGCAATGTATGGAGCATACCATCATATTACAGTTATGGGCAAGGAAAATGAACCATTAGATCACAAATATGATGTGACAGGATCCCTGTGTGAAAATAACGATAAGTTTGCTATCGATCGTATGCTTCCAAAGATTGATATGGGAGACTATGTAGTAATCCATGACACAGGAGCACATGGCTTCTCCATGGGATATAACTATAACGGAAAGTTAAAATCTGCAGAAGTATTGCTTCAGGAAGATGGAACAGCAAAATTGATCCGAAGAGCAGAGAAACCTTCTGATTACTTTGCGACCTTTGATTGCTTTGAGATTGGAAAGAAACTGCTTGGTCAGGAGTAAAAGCGAAGATATCGGAGATAATGTTCGGCTTTTTGTGACCAAGGTATTGACATAGGTTCACCATAAAATTACGATAAAGCTATCGTCGTTTATGTCGTTTTTATTGTATAATTCCCATGTGAACTATTCAGTCAGAGTCATCATTCACGTTGTTGGGAGGAAGTTTGTATGACACATTTACAACTACAGAAAAAACAACTGAAAAATGGAACCTTCGAACCGGGCATCAACCCCCAGAAGATGGATGAAACATCTGTAATCTCGGATCGTCAGCTCCAGAAGGTCGGATACGAGGAGGCACGCCTCCAGCAGTCCAGTCACCAAAGCAGTCGTTTTGTTCTCAACAACAAAACAAGAGAAGACACTGTTTACATGAAGGATGTCAAGGATGCCGAAAAAGCCATCATAGACTTTTTCTCGGATAAGAAACTTGGCCATGAGCAGGGCGAATTTGAAGAAAAGCTTCGCACAGCAGAAACCTTATACCAGAATCTTATTCAGCACTGTGACACTTACGAGAATAACCATAAACGTACCTGGTCAACTTCCGGGAAGGAACGAAAGCGCATGGTAAGACATATTCGGAAAATGGCCGTATCCGAATCCAAAAAGCTGGTCAATACCGCTACCATCCTTTTTCACCAGATAAGGAAGAAACCACTTGGTCAGATATTTTAGGATCTATGAGAGTCACTTGTATCGACCTCAGCATTCATAATATCGAAAAAACCGGTGGAGCAAGCAGCGATGTAACCGTCATCGACTACGAAAATACCAGCTTATATTACAAAAAAGAGGAGCCGCTGTTACCCCTTCAGGAGGAAATCCGGGGACTGTATCTGAAAAAGCCGGAATGGAAACAATATCGGAGACTGTTTGGAAAAATAGCTTCCCTGATTGATGAAGACGACAGGATGAACTTAGTATCACTTTATAAATGTCACGGCGAGATTTCTCCGTATACAGAACTTGCTGAACAGAAGGGTACCCCGTTCAGCTCCAGTGAAAAGCGGCAGTTACAGGAAGTACTGCCCCAGTTTTGTTCGGAGCTGAGTAGGCTTGTCACCCGTAATGGTGTTGCTCAGCAGGCCGGCATTAAGCAGGGAGATAATCTTGCCAAACGAAATGTTGCAACTTCAAGGTTAGCCAGTCTTCTTGGAATCCAGAAGCTGGTAACAGGCTCTATAATGGTGAGTCTGACAAATGTGCAGGACGATGAAACGGTTTCGGAGCTTGGTATCGTAAGCGTCAAAGCCAGTGGTGCTGCTCTAAACGACATAAAAAAAGCAGAATTGCCGGTTTTATTAACGGAAAGTGTTCTGAAGGATTTGATTAATCTTCAGGTCTTTGACACTATTTGCGGACAAATTGACCGGAATCTGTCCAATCTGTTTTTTACCTATGAGGAGCGTGATGGAAAACGGTTTCTGACACATGTTACCGGAATTGACTCAGACATGGCATTTGGAGTTAATAAATTTCATGACTTTGAGCAATTTCAGGATGGTGTTATGCAGCTAAAGCCCCTTGAGCGTCTTGGACAATGCAACCTTCCTTATATGGACTCGAAATTATGCGCAAGTATTACGACATTGGATCGGGAAACGGTAGAGCTTGCCTTAAAGGATCTGTTGAGCCAAGAGGAACTGGAAGCCCTATGGGATCGAATTCAGGGAGTTCGGAATTTCATACAGAAATACCAGAATATTGTAGCTGATGGTACGGAATCCCTTGCCGAGTATCAGGACTCAAGGAAAGTGATAGAAAACTACAGGTATACCTATGCCGGATCAGTTGCAATGTCACTGAGCTGATGGGATAATCGGAAAGGACAATAAAAATTCCCTGACCGTAAAATCGCTTAAGCCTTATGGCTTGAGCGATTTTTCAAATGCAGCCTCTTTATCTTCCTGCGCAAGAATGGTCTTGAGTATTTTTGTAACTTCTTTTACATTGCTTTTAGGCATTATAGAAAATACATTTCTGTAAAAATGTACCGTGCATCGCTGGTATTTGGTATTCGGAAATACTGGGTGAAAAATATTCAAAAAAGGGCTTGCTTTTTGTGGAATGCTATGATATATTTAATATCGTTCTTGTGAAAGACGCATGCGGATGTGGCGGAATGGCAGACGCACAAGACTCAAAATCTTGCGGGGGTGACCTCGTGTGGGTTCAAGTCCCACCATCCGCATTAAGAACCTTGGAATCGTTAAAAAGTAAGGATTCCAAGGTTCTTTTTGTTTATCTAAGGATTATCTGTTAGAACATTCAGAAAAATGCATGGAACAGATCAGAGAGGAAGGATTTTATGCGTATAATAGGAAACATACTTTGGTTTTTATGTGGAGGGTTTTGGAGTGGACTATCATGGATTCTGGCTGGTTGTCTGTGGTGTATAACCATAATAGGAATACCAATCGGATTGCAATGCTTTAAGTTTGCAAATCTGGCATTTTTTCCCTTTGGAAAAGAAGTGGCATATGGCGGTGGAGCAATCAGTTTGATCGCAAATATTATCTGGTTGCTTATATCAGGAATCCCGATGGCAATTCTAAATGTTCTGATCGGTTTGCTATGCTGTGTGACTGTTATCGGAATTCCTTTTGGAAAGCAATTTTTTAAAATTGCAAAATTATCATTGATGCCATTTGGTGCATATATAGTGGGTTAAAAAACATGAAAAAAAGGGAGAATGAAGATGTTAGTTTGTGATTATATTGTAGAGAGAATAGACGGAGATTATGCCATGCTGAAGCGGACAGATCTACCGGAGCAAGAGGCGAAGATGGTGGCGAGAGCCTTGTTGCCAGAAGAAATCCGGGAGGGAAGTCTCTTACATTATGAATTGCTTCAATATTCCGTAGTCGAATAAAGAGGTTCGAAATTTGTAAATAACCTCTTGACCTAAAGTCAACTTCATGTGTTATATTGATGAGGCAACAGTAAAACAATGAATTATCCCATCAAACACAGGAGGTTATTTACACATGTACATAGAAAATATCAACGGACCTGAGGACGTCAAGAAGTTAAATATTTCTGAAATGGAATCTCTTGCCCAGGAAATGCGTACTGCTCTTCTTAAAAGAGCCAGTATTCACGGTGGTCATTTTGGTCCTAATTTTGGTATTGTAGAAGCTACGATTGCCATGCATTATGTTTTTGAGTCCCCGAAGGATAAGATTGTTTTTGATGTATCTCATCAGATTTATCCTCACAAGATGTTAACGGGACGTAAGGATGCTTATCTATATGAGGAACATTACGACGATGTTTCCGGATATAGCAATCCGAAGGAGAGTGAGCATGATCACTTTACCGTAGGACATACTTCTACCTCTGTAAGTCTTGCTTGCGGTTTGGCGAAGGCTAGAGATTTACAGGGACTTGAAGGAAATGTTATCGCGGTGATTGGTGATGGTTCCCTCAGTGGTGGTGAAGCCTTAGAGGGTCTTGACTATGCTGCAGAACTTAAAGGAAATCTCATTATTGTTGTGAATGACAATGACATGTCCATTGCAGAAAATCACGGAGGTCTTTATGGTAATCTGAAGCTTCTTAGAGAAAGCAACGGAGAAGCAGAGTGTAATCTTTTTAAGGCTATGGGCTTGGATTATATTTATGTAGATCATGGAAATGATGTTAAGGCATTGATTGAAGCCTTTGAATCTGTTAAGGATTCGAAAAAACCCGTGGTTGTACATATTAATACCTTAAAGGGAAAGGGATATGCGCCGGCTGAGGCTAACAAGGAAGCATGGCATTGGAGTATGCCTTTTGATGTGGAGACAGGAGAGCCTCTCTATGTTTCGGAGGAAGAGGACTATAGCGATATTACGGCGGAATATCTTTTGAAGAAAATGAAGGAAGATCCGGCAGTAGTTGCCATTACTTCCGGAACTCCGACTGTACTTGGATTTACCAAGGATAAGAGAGAAGAGGCAGGTGCCCAGTTTGTGGACGTGGGAATCGCAGAGGAAACTGCGGTGGCTTTAGCTTCCGGAATTGCTGCAAATGGCGGAAAACCTGTCTATGGCGTCTACAGTACCTTTGTGCAGCGCACCTATGATCAGATATCTCAGGATCTTTGCATTAACGAGAATCCTGCTACCATCGTAACCTTCTGGGGTACGGTTTATGGTATGAACGATGTGACCCATTTAGGACTCTATGACATTGCCATGATGGCAAATATTCCAAATTTGGTTTATCTTGCACCGGTAACAAAGGAAGATTATCTGGCTATGTTAGAGTGGAGCATGAATCAGAACGAGCATCCGGTAGCTATCAGACTTCCGGGTGGTCCGGTGATTTCTACAGGGGAAGCAGTGACAAAAGATTTCTCTAAATTAAATAAATACGAAGTCACAAAGAAAGGTTCCAAGGTAGCCATTCTGGGACTGGGAGGCTTCTATGGATTGGGAGAAGAAGTGGCAAAGCTTTTGGAGGAGAAAAAGATTTCAAGCACACTTGTAAATCCTTACTATATTACAGGACTTGATGAGGAACTTCTTACCCAGTTGAAAGAAGATCACGAACTGATTATTACTTTGGAGGATGGTATCTTAGATGGTGGATTTGGCGAGAAAATTGCCGGATTTTATGGAACGTCAAATCAGAAGGTATTGAACTTCGGATTAAAGAAAGAATTCTTGGATCGCTATGATGTGACAGAGGTTTTGAAAGAAAATCACTTAACAAAAGAACAGATTGTTCAGGATATTCTGTCTGTATTAGAAAAATAAGAAATATATTTTTTGACCTGCAAAAGAGATTTGTTTGATCTCTTTTGCAGGTCTTTTTGCGTCTGTGGGAATTTGAATCTTACATTTTTGCGTTTTTTGTAAATTGTATCCCGTGGAAGATCCCTGTTAAAATCATTGCTGTTGAAAGCAAACAAACAAGAAAAATGAGGTGGAAGGTATGACGGGAGTCATCGCAGGAACCGGAGCTTATGTTCCGAAATATATCCTGAAAAATCAAAGATTAGAGGAAATGGTGGATACCTCGGACGCTTGGATTACAGAGCGAACGGGGATTAAAAGACGGCACATTGCCACCCATGAAACCACTACCTTTATGGCAGCGGAGGCTGCCAAGAGAGCTCTTGCAAATGCCGGAATATCACCGGAGGAATTAAATCTAATTCTTGTGTCCACGATTTCCGGGGACATGGTAATGCCGGGAACCGCCTGTGGAGTTCAAAAAGAAATCGGAGCGATTAATGCATTTTGCTTTGATCTTTCTGCGGCCTGCAGTGGATTTGTTCTGGCCTACAATACGGCTATGGCCTATATGTCAGCAGGATGGTGCAAGACAGTTTTGATAATCGGAAGCGAGAGCCTGTCAAATCTCACCGACTGGGCAGATAGGAGTACTTGCGTACTCTTCGGAGACGGTGCAGGAGCTGTGGTAGTAAAGAGGCAGGAGGGGGAAGGGTTTATTCCTATATCCCATTCGGATGGAACCTTGGGAGAGGCCCTGACCTTGCAAAGTCCATTCGATCATAACCCCTTTACGAATGAGAATGAGAACATCCATAAAGACACACAGTGCTATATGGAAATGAATGGACAGCAGGTATTTAAATTTGCGGTGCGAAAGGTACCGGAGGTCATCGAAGAAGTACTGAAAGAAAATCATTTAAGAAAAGAAGAGATTGACCTATATCTTTTGCATCAGGCCAATGAAAGAATCGTGGAAGCGGTGGCAAAAAGATTACAGGAGTCCATAGAAAAATTTCCTATGAACATGAGTGAGTATGGAAATACATCCTCCGCCAGTATTCCTATTCTTTTAGATGAACTTCACAGGGAAGGGAAATTACATGCGGGAATGAAACTGGTCTTAGTAGGTTTTGGTGGGGGCCTCACCTGGGGAGCCACGATAGTAACCTGGGACAATCACAAAGAAAAGGAGAATAAAAATGTTTGAAGAAATCAGAAAAATCGTAGCAGAAAATCTTGGAGTAGATGAGAGCGCCATTCTTATGGAAACTTCCTTTAAAGAGGATCTTGAGGCAGATTCCTTAGACTTATTTGAAATGGTGATGGCTTTGGAGGAGACCTATGACATAGAGATTCCTTCCGAGGATTTAGAGGAGCTTACAAATATTTCAGAGGTCATAAAGTATATTGAAAGTCACAAATAAAAGTCATAAATAAAAGTTATAAATAAAAGACATAAACAAAAATAATAAATATAAATAAAAGATATAAACAAAAAGTATTTATTAAGATTGAAGATTGGATTTAAAGATTGAAAAATATGAAGACAAAGATCACAGATTTATTAGGAATAAAATATCCCGTTTTCCAGGGAGGCATGGCCTGGGTGGCAGAGTACCATCTGGCGGCGGCAGTGTCTGAGGCAGGAGGTCTTGGAATTATCGGAGCTGCTAATGCACCGGCAGAGTGGGTGAGAGAACAGATCAGGGAGACAAAAAAGCTTACGGACAAACCTTTTGGTGTAAATGTGATGCTGATGAGCCCCTATGTAGATCAGGTGGCACAGGTTATTGCAGAAGAAGGCGTGGCTGTAGTAACCACAGGAGCTGGTAATCCGGAGAAGTATATGAACCTTTGGAAAGAGAAAAATATCAAAGTCATTCCGGTAGTGGCATCGGTGGCATTAGCAAAGCGCATGGAAAGATGTGGAGCCGATGCTGTAGTGGCGGAAGGATGTGAGTCCGGAGGCCATGTGGGAGAGAGTACTACGATGACTTTAGTTCCCCAGGTAGTGGACAACGTATCCATTCCTGTTATTGCGGCAGGAGGAATTGCAGATGGACGAGGAATCGCGGCAGCAAGAATGTTGGGGGCAGAAGGCTTTCAGTTAGGGACCCGCTTTGTGGTAACCAAGGAATGTCAGGTTCATGAAAATTATAAGGCGAGGATCATAAAGGCTAAGGATATAGACACAAGAGTCACCGGAAGAAGTACCGGACATCCGGTACGGTCCTTAAGAAATGATATGACAAAGAAATATCTGGAACTTGAAAAATCAGGAGCTTCTTTGGAAGAATTGGAATATCTGACCTTGGGAGCATTAAGAAAAGCCGTACTGGAAGGGGACGTAAAAGAGGGAAGCGTTATGTCCGGACAGATCGCCGGCATGATCAATGAAGAAAAAACTTGTAAGGAAGTTCTTGAAGATTTGATGCAGGAAGCCGGTAAATTGCTGGTTATGTAACAAGAAAGCAGGAAGAAAAAGAGGGAAGTAATATGAGTAAGATTGCAATTATTTACCCGGGACAGGGAGCTCAAAAGGTAGGAATGGGAGCAGATTTCTATGAAACTTATTCTGCTGCAAGAGCCATTTTTGATGAGGCTCATGAAGCACTGGATATCGATTTGAAAGATATTTGCTTTAAAGAAAATGAAAAAATTCATCTTACAGAATACACTCAGCCGGCTCTGGTTGCCACCTGCCTTGCTATGACGGCGGTGTTAAAAGAGGCAGGGGTAAAAGTAGATCTTACAGCGGGGCTTAGTTTGGGAGAATATGCCGCTATTGCCACTGCCGGTGCTATGGATCCTATCACCGCCATTCAGTTGGTACGAAAAAGAGGACGCTTTATGCAGCAGGCGGCTCCTGCAGGAGAAGGTGCTATGTGTGCGATCCTTGGTCTTGAGACAGACAAAATCCTTTCGGTGGTAGATGCTTATAAAAGAGTCAGCATTGCTAACTACAATTGTCCGGGACAGATCGTGATCACAGGAGCAAAGGCAGAGGTCATGGACGCGTCGGCCCTCTTAAAAGAAGCAGGGGCAAGACGTACTCTGATGCTAAAGGTAAGTGGTCCTTTTCATTCGGCTTTTATGGAGCCTGCAGGGGAAGCTTTAAAG
Source organism: bacterium (assembly GCA_963658085.1). Classification (GTDB taxonomy): domain Bacteria; phylum Bacillota; class Clostridia; order Lachnospirales; family Lachnospiraceae; genus CAKRJP01. The sequence continues at coordinate 65,767 of CAVKOU010000003.1, read as the reverse complement.
AAAGAAATAGATAAAATTTCTTTTAGGGATTTAAAAATTCCTTATGTGGCCAATGTGACTGCGGATCTTGTAAGGAATAAAGAGCAGATCGGAGAGCTTCTAAGTAAGGGTGTTTCATCCTCTGTGAAGTGGCAGCAGAGCATGGAATTTATGATCTCTCAGGGAGTGGATACCTTTGTGGAGATCGGTCCGGGAAAGACACTAGCTGGATTTATGAAAAAAATCAATCCTTCCGGCCGGGTGCTAAATGTATCCTGTGTGGAGGATGTGGAACATGTATTAGAAGAACTGAAAATAAGAAAGTAACAGGTGGAACATGTTAGAACATAAAATCGCTCTGGTAACCGGGGCTTCCAGAGGAATTGGTAAGGCCATTGCAAAGGAATTGGCGAAAAAAGGTGCCACGGTAATTGTAAATTACAATGGTTCTAAGTCGGCTGCGGACAAAGTAGTGGAGGAAATTACATCAGAGGGAGGATGGGCGTCCTCTTACCAGTGTAATGTGGCAGAAGCTTCGTCCTGTGAGACTATGATTGGGGATATCCTAAAAGAATATGGAAGAATCGATATCTTAGTGAACAATGCAGGAATCGTGAGAGATAATCTTTTGATGAAAATGTCGGAGGAAGAATTTGATGCGGTGGTAGATACCAATTTAAAGGGAACTTTTCATACCATGAAATTAATTTCCAGACATATGCTAAAGCAAAGAGGAGGACGTATCATCAACATGGCTTCGGTGGTGGGAGTTGCAGGAAATCCCGGACAGACTAATTATGCTGCCTCCAAGGCGGGGATCATTGGCATGACAAAAACCGTTGCGAAAGAGTTGGCATCCAGAAATATTACTGTCAATGCCATCGCCCCTGGGTTTATCCAGACCGATATGACAGAGGCTTTAAAAGAGCAGGCAAAGGAGCAGGTGCTAAAGCAGATTCCCATGGGAAGAATGGGAGAGCCGGAGGATATTGCAAAGTTAGTAGCTTTTCTGGCTTCTGAGGATGGAAAGTACATTACCGGGCAGGTCATTCACGTAGATGGTGGCATGGTGATGTAAGGAAATATTTAAGAAAAAACCATAACGATACAAATCGATTTGCGGGAAGAATTGGTTTTGTCAGAAGAATGGCAAGTTAAAAGAATTGGTTTTGTCAGAAGAATGGCAAGTTATAAAAATGGGTGTGGGAAGATAGGAGACAGATCATGAAAAGACGAGTGGTAGTAACAGGCCTTGGGGCGATAACTCCTCTTGGAAATAGCCTAGAAGAAACCTGGAAAAATATCAAAGAGGGAAAGGTGGGGATTGGACCGATCACCCGTTTTGATACGGAAGAATTTCAGGTAAAATTGGCAGCGGAGGTAAAAGACTTTGATCCTTCTGTGTGGATGGATAAAAAAAGTGCAAGACGTATGGAACTTTTCTCCCAGTACGGGGTGGCGGCAGCCATGGAGGCTATGAAGGATTCAGGGCTAAATATGGAAAAGGAAGATCCTTTTCGGGCCGGTGTCATCGTAGGATCGGGAATCGGAAGCATCCATACCGTAGAGACCGAACATGAGAAAATTTTAAATCATAAGATCAAGCGGGCGGATCCTCTTATGGTACCTCGCATGATTTCCAATATGGCAGCAGGAAATATTTCCATCCATCTAGGTCTTCAGGGAAAATGCACCAATGTAGCTACAGCCTGTGCTTCTGGCACCCACTGTATCGGAGATGCCTTCCGGGCGATTCAATACGATGATGCAGATATTATGTTTGCCGGGGGAACGGAAAGCTGTATTACTCCTACGGTAGTGGCAGGCTTCCAGGCTCTTACAGCTCTGACAAAAGAGACAGATCCGATGAGGGCATCGATTCCTTTTGATAAGAACCGGGGTGGATTCGTATTAGGCGAGGGAGCCGGCGTAGTAGTTCTAGAGGAACTGGAGCATGCAAAAAAAAGAGGAGCTCATATTTATGCCGAGGTGGTAGGATATGGAGCTACGGCAGATGCCTTTCACATTACTTCGCCATGTGAGGATGGAAGTGGGGCGGCAAAAGCCATGGAGCTTGCTATGAGGGAGGCGAAAATTTCGCCAAAACAGGTGGACTATATTAATGCCCACGGTACCGGAACTCATCATAACGATCTGTTTGAGACCAGAGCCATAAAGGCAGTCTTTGGTGAGTCAGCAAAGGACGTAGTGATCAATTCCACAAAATCTATGCTGGGACATCTCTTAGGCGCTGCAGGTGGGGTGGAGTTTGCAGTTCTTGCCAAATCCTTGGAGGAAAACTATATCCATCAAACCATAGGAACCAAAGAAACAGATGAGGAGTGTGATTTGAATTATGCAATCAACACTCCTGTAGAAAAAGAAATCAATTATGCATTATCTAATTCTTTGGGATTTGGAGGGCACAATGCTACCATGCTTATCAAGCGGTATCAGGAATCATAAAAGTCGAAGTGCTCCGGCGTGACATAGACAGATTTATATAATAAGGATTTGTATAGTAAGGATT
>CAVKOU010000003.1:45794-63227 GCA_963658085.1 bacterium | reverse complement strand
ATATAGGAAGGATTTGGATATGGAATTTAAACAATTAATGAAATTAGTAGAGCAAGTATCTGAATCGGGATTGGAAAGCTTTAGCTATAAAGAGGGAGACTTCTCTATAAAAATGAGTAAGGCTGTCAAACCACAGAAAATTCAGGCAGAGAATGGATATTTCCAAGAAGTGAATGCCTCATTAGAAAATAATGTTCCGTATGAGAAAAACTTCCGTACAGAACGTGATTTTTATCAAGAAAAAGTGGAAGCTTCAAAGGAAGAGATAGAGGAAAAAGCTTCAGGAACAGAAGTAAAATCCCCATTGGTAGGAGTGTTTTATGTTGCTCCGGCTGAGGGAGAGGAACCTTTTGTAAAAGTGGGGGATATTGTGAAAAAGGGACAGACCCTGGCCATCGTGGAAGCTATGAAGCTTATGAATGAGATCGAAGCAGAATATGATGGAGTGATAAAAGAAATCTGTGTAGGAAACGGAGAGGCCGTGGAATATGGACAGAATTTATTTATCATCCAAACAGAAGAAAACAAATAGAAAGAAAATAGATAGAAAGAAAATAGATAGAAAAAACAGAAGGCAAATAGAAAACATATAGAATTTAGAAAGCATTTGAATTTGGATCAAACAGAGGTAAATGAACATGAATCATTTGAATATCAACCAGATTAAAGAGATTATTCCTCACAGACATCCCTTTCTTTTGTTGGATGGCATCGAGGATTATGTGCCGGGAGAATATGCCATTGGCTATAAATGTGTTACCTACCGGGAAGATTTTTTTGCGGGACATTTTCCGAAAGAACCGGTAATGCCGGGGGTTCTGATCGTGGAAGCTTTGGCCCAGGCAGGAGCGGTGGCAATCTTATCCCTACCGGAACACAAGGGGAAAACGGCCTATTTTGGCGGAATCGATAAATGTCGGTTTAAGGGAAAGGTAGTTCCCGGGGATAAACTTTTGTTAGAAACAAGAATCATAAAGAAAAAAGGGCCTTTGGGTATTGGGGAGGCTATTGCTAAAGTCGATGAAAAGATCGTGCTTAAGGCAGAGCTTACCTTTATGATCGGATAAGGTTTGATTTTTGATAAGGAGAGATTTTGGATGATAAGGAAGGTATTGGTTGCAAACCGAGGGGAGATTGCGGTTCGTATCATTAGGGCTTGCAGGGAGATAGGAATCCAGACTGTGGCGGTATATTCAGAGGCTGACAAAGAGGCGCTTCATACAAAGCTTGCGGATGAAGCTGTCTGTATTGGACCTGCGGCTTTGGCAGAAAGTTATCTTTCCATGGAAAAGATCATCAGTGCTACTATAATTTCCGGTGCAGATGCCATTCATCCGGGATTTGGATTTTTGTCCGAAAATAGTAAATTTGCGAAACTCTGTGAAAAATGCAAGATTATCTTCATCGGACCAAAGTCAGAAGTTATCGCAAATCTGGGAGATAAGCAGGCGGCAAGAAATACCATGCTGGAGGCTGGGGTTCCTGTAATCCCCGGAAGCGATCATGCAGTTTATACATTAGAAGAGGGACTATTAGAAGCAAAGAAGGCTATCTATCCTGTGATGATCAAGGCAGTTTCCGGCGGTGGCGGAAAAGGCATGCGCATGGCGAAAAATCCGGAGGCGTTTAAAGAATTATTCCCTGTTGCTCAGAGAGAAAGTAAACAGGCCTTTGGAGATGATGCCATGTATGTGGAACATTTTATTGCAGGACCAAGACACATTGAGTTTCAGATATTAGCGGACTCCTTTGGAAATGTAATCCAGCTGGGAGAGAGGGATTGTTCTATTCAGAGAAATCATCAGAAATTGATTGAGGAATCTCCATCTGTCGCTTTAGACGAAAAGAAGCGAAAGGAAATGGGGGAGGCGGCAATAAATGCTGCAAAGGCAGCAGGTTACGAAAATGCCGGGACCATCGAATTTCTCTTAGAAGAAAACGGTGCCTTTTATTTTATGGAAATGAATACCAGAATCCAGGTAGAGCATCCCGTGACAGAGTGGGTGACAGGTGTGGATCTTATTAAAGAACAGATTCGTATTGCCGGTGGACTTCCATTGAGCTATCGCCAGGAGGATATTTATCTTCACGGACATTCCATAGAAGTGCGGATCAATGCAGAAAAACCGGAGGAAAATTTTAGACCTTGTCCGGGAACCATCACGGGGCTTCATTTGCCGGGAGGAAAGGGAGTGCGTATCGATTCGGCCATTTACAGCGGCTATACTATTCCGCCTTATTATGATTCTATGGTGGCTAAAATCAGTGTTTGGGCAAAGAATAGAAAAGAGGCCATCCGGAAAATGCAAAGTGCCTTGGGAGAAATCATTATTGAAGGTGTGGATACCAACGTCAATTATCAATATGAAATTTTAAATCACCCGAAGTATCTGGCCGGTGATATCACCACGGATTTCATACAGTAGGAGCAAAATATGAATCTTGATCATATGTTTAAAAAGACAAAAACAAATGGACATTTATTCCGCAGAAAAAAAGACTCTCCGGAAGTTCCGGAGGGTCTTCTTTGCAAGTGTAATAAATGTAAGGCCGCAATCTTTGCGGAGGATGTAAAGGAAAACTATTATATTTGTCCAAAATGCAAAGGATATTTTCGGGTCAGTGCCTGGGAGAGAATCAGGCGTGTAGCAGATGAGGGCTCCTTTGTGGAGTGGGAGGAAGAGCTTGTTCCTGAAAATCCTCTTTCCTTTGAGGGATATGAGGAGAAGGCGGCAGCGGCAAAGATTAAGTCCGGCTTGAGAGAGGCTGTAGTGACAGGACTTTGCAGGATTAATGGACGAAAATGTGTGCTGGCTGTTATGGATGGCAATTTCATGATGGGAAGTCTGGGGCAGATGACAGGGGAGAAAATCACAAGAGCTGTGGAACGAGCCACAGAAAAAAAACTTCCTCTGGTAATATTTACCTGCTCCGGAGGAGCCAGAATGCAGGAGGGGATTTATTCCCTTATGCAGATGGCAAAAACATCGGCGGCTATAAAACGTCACAGTGATGCGGGGCTTTTGTATATTAGTGTTCTCACGGATCCGACAACAGGAGGTGTTATCGCAAGCTTTGCCATGGAGGCAGATATCATCCTGGCAGAACCGAAGGCCCTTATAGGATTTGCCGGCCCAAGAGTCATAGAACAGACCATCGGACAAAAACTTCCGAAAGGATTTCAGCGGTCGGAATTTTTGCTGGAGCATGGATTTGTAGATGCTGTGGTAAAGCGCCAGGATTTAAAAGAGACCTTAGGAAATCTTTTGGAGCTACATGAAGAGAAGCATAAAAGCTTAAAGGGTGATGTTGACGTTTTGGAGAAAGAAAAATCTTCGGTTCGAAGCTGTGACAATCTCCAAAATAAAAATCCCTGGCAGAGGGTAATGGCTGCCAGAAAAAAAGACCGGCCCACAGGGAAAGCTTATATAGAAAAATTGTTTTATTCATTTTATGAATTACATGGAGATCGTTATTTTGGAGATGATCCTGCGCTAATTGGAGGTGTAGCCCTTCTTGGAGATACACCTGTTACGGTGATTGTCCAGGAAAAAGGTCAGGGAGTAAAAGAAAATATAAAGCATAATTTCGGCATGTGTTCCCCGGAAGGCTACCGAAAATCTCTACGCTTAATGAAGCAGGCAGAAAAATTTCATCGTCCCATTATTTGTATCGTAGATACCCCGGGAGCTTATTGCGGAATCGAAGCAGAGGAGAGAGGACAAGGGGAAGCTATAGCAAAGAATATCTATGAAATGTCAAGTCTTAAAGTGCCGATTCTAACCTTAATGGTTGGGGAAGGGGGCAGCGGCGGTGCTCTGGCCCTGGCGGTAGCTAACGAAGTGTGGATGATGGAAAATTCTATTTACTCTATTTTGTCTCCGGAAGGCTTTGCCAGCATTCTCTGGAAGGACAGCAGCAAAGCAAAAGGAGCGGCTAAATGTATGAAGCTAACGGCAAAAGATTTGTGGGAGGCTAAAATCTGCGAAAAGGTATTTGCAGAACCGGAAGACTATAGCCTGGCAACCATGGAGGAAACTGCGAATAAACTCCGAGAAGAAATGAAGGGGTTTTTGGAGCGGTATGAAGATTTTGATGGCGAGAACATTACGAATCATAGATATGAAAGATTTCGTAGAATGTAAAAAGTACAATAGGAATTTATACAAATGAATAAAAGCGAATAAAAGCGAAAAAAGCAGTAGATCTGTAACTGATCTGCTGTTTTTTGGTTTATGGAGTTATATTATTCCTAAAAGATACCACTAAAAATAAGGGGAAAGATTGAAAATTATCCTTGCTAGGGTGTATCGGATTTGATAATAGTCTAAATATCGATCCTGTAGGTCGACTAAATTCACCTTGTTTTGATGCGAAAATTAAAGATTTTGTTGTAAATGCTGAAATATTAGGGTACGCTAATGTAGTGTAAATGTCTTTTAGGGATGTTTTAGACTTAAAAAGTATGAATACGAAGTGATTATTATGCAAATGAGAAATGGGAGAAAAAAGGGATTTACCCTGGTTGAGCTTACGGTGGTATTGGTGATTTTAGGTATTATCGCAGCCATTGCAGTTCCTTTCTTTATCAACTATTGGAAGAAGGCAGAGTTTCGAAAGAATCAGGAGAATGCGAAAACTGCTTATTTGGCTGCGGAATCAAAGCTCACCTATTACCGTTCTTCCGGTCAGTGGGAGAAGTTAAAAAAAGACATATTGAAGGCTGCAAAGGATGGAAATTTGGCCGAAAAGGCTACCTTTGAAGACGATGCAGATAGTGATCTTAATGGACGAATTTATGCCGTTAAGTTAGATAAGAGTGCCGAATCTCAGACTCCGGATAACAATCTGGTGCGGGAGATTCTGGACGACTATACCTATGATAAAGGATTCTTTAATGCCTCTATCTCGATTGAAATTGATATAGAATCGGGGGAGGTTTATTCTGCGTTCTACGGTTCTAAATGTGAGGGCTTAAATTATAAGTCTGATGATGATAGTGGATATCTTACCATGCAGAAGCGCGACTATGACAGCAGAAAGGATCGCCTTCTTGGATATTATTCCACAGAGGATACGGTGAATAATGTCAACTTGGAAGCAAAACGACTTCGTATCACCACAATTAATTTAGTGAACAGTGAAAAATTATATCTCAATTGGTCCGGTAACGTAGGCTCTGATTTGGGAGTGGACTATGAGATTGCTTTCTATAATAAAACAAATGACAAGGTGTTGTTTTCTGTAAGAGTATCTCCGATGGATATGAGAACTGGCGGATGGAGTTCTACAGATTCTACAAAGGCCATGGCAAGTCTCGTCGTAAAGGATAGTAAGGGAGCGGATAAAGGTACCTGGCAGTTTCCGGTAACCTACAGTGATAACAAATTCTCTTTAGTGTTGGATGCCATGATGTCGGCCAAAGTGCAGGCTACCCTGGATAGCGCGACGACAGACAATGATCTGTTAAAAAGTTCCAGCACCAGCATTACCAGACTATCATCTGTGGCGAGTTCTCTTTCTACTCCGCAGAACATCTATGCAAAGGTAAAGGCAACACCATATTCAGGAAGTGAGAAGCAGCAGTCTGCTGTGGAATATCGAAACAGTGATGAGGTGAAATCCAACACAGCTAATTCCCTGTTCGGAGATGATACGAAGGATAAGGATGTTACAATAACAGCCTTCCGTCATCTCTCCAATATTCGTTTTTATGAGAAGACGACTGCCGAGAGTAAGAAGACTAAGACAACCTTCACTCTGACTAATAAAAACATGGACTGGGCTTCTGCGGGAACCGGTGTCTATGATTTCCAGTCTGAGAAGACGAAGAGTGGAACGACCTTACAGAAATTAGCTTGGAGAGAAAATACATCTGAGAAGACTGTGAGCTTCCCTACGATTCCGATTCTTTCAGAAAAATATACTTTAACCGGCGCAGATAGTAATGCTATCAGTGATCTCTGTCTCAATGAGGAATCAGTGGTAGATGACGACACAGCGACAAGTCTAAAGAGTAGCGCAACACAGTATCTTGGGCTTTTTGGTGAGGTTGAGGGAAATGTTAAAAACATAACCTTAAAAGACCCGTCCCTTACCATAGGGGCAGATGAAAGCGCATCCGAAACCAAGCTTAACTCTCTGCGCGGAGTTGGAATCCTTGCAGGAAGATGCGCGGGGAATCTTGGGGATATATCTCTTACAGTTTCTAACAGTAAGAAAGATACCACAGTTTTGAGTGCGGATTTGTCTGGTAATACAGATGAGGAGTACGTATGCGTAGGTTCTTTGGTAGGAGTTTTTGCTAAATGGAGCGGAAACAAATTGAATTCGCCGACAAGTGCAGTCGTAGATAATCTCCAAGCGGAAGGAAAAATGGAGGTAACACTTCCGGACGAGTCAAAAAGGACTTCTGATTATCGTTGCGGTGTAGGTGGAATCGTAGGATATGCGAAGCTTGATCGAAAGAATGATTCGAAATACACAGCAAAAATTTCTAACTGTACTAGTACTGTAGAAATCTCAGCTAATCGATATGCCGGTGGAATCGCGGGACGAGTAGATAGTGATCTTGATGCAGCACAGTATCAAGACGCAGATGCATCTACATTGCAAAAACTATCCAATATAGTAGATTGCGAAAGTGAGAGCCAGATTCACTGTACCTCCAAAGATACAGATAAGGATACAGCCGAGGGAAATTACTTCGGTGGAATTGTCGGCTATGCAGACCATTCTCTAATATACAATGTAAGCAGTGCTTCAGGACGTAACGATAATTTCTCCTTCTCAGATCACGTGGACGAAAAGGATGACTATCTCTTGGGAGACTATGTAGGAGGAATTGCAGGATTCGCCCAGGATACTCTTTTGGCAGATTGCTCCACACAGAGGAACGGATATATTTTAGGAAATGATTATGTAGGAGGAATCGCAGGTGGCCTTGGCGGTAGTCTCACAGAAGCAATTCAGACAGATTTGGGAAATAGTGCCACTGTTAATGGCAGCTACGTTATTGGAAATAATTATGTAGGTGGTATCACGGGTATAAACCAGCAGGGCGCTACATTGAAAAACTGTATCAATAATGGTGTAGCTGCAGCCTATAAAAGCTATGTAGGTGGTATCGTTGGATACAACGGGAATGGCTCTACCATAGAAGATTGCGCAAGTTATTTGTCGGATTATGACGATTCTGTTTATAAGATGATCGTAGACACATGGAGTGCTACCGGAAGTTATGCCGGAGGAATTGCCGGATACAACAATGGTGCGATAACCTTCTCGACAGAAAGTCAGACAGTGACTGTAAAATCTGTCTCAAGTATTGTGGTGGGACAGGATTATGTAGGAGGAATTGCAGGATTCAATGATACGGATGGAAGCTTAGATGTAAATTATACCTTGATCGGTGGCAAAATTTACGCCTATGGAAACTGTGCCGGTGGTATCTTTGGTCTCAATGCGTCTGAACATATTTTGGATAATGACTTGACTATTAAGGCTTCCTATATTCAGGGAAATTATTATGTCGGTGGATGTATCGGTGCCAATGTGGTGGCTCTTTCGAAAGATTTTACCATGGATGGCATTTGCACAGATAATACCCTGGGACAGATTTCAGGAACTGCTTTCTGTGGCGGTGTCATTGGATATGAAAGAACCTATGAGACTAGCCAGTTATCTGCCTCAACCTTATTGGAAACTCTTGAGACTGATTCAGGTTCATTGTTGCCTGCACTTAACGAAAATGGAGTACCAGGTGAAGTGGCGGCATCAACGAATACTAATAAACTTACGCTTATCACTACCAATAATATTCCGGTTCGAGGGGAAATCTATGTAGGCGGCATCGTAGGTTACTGTGAGAAGAACAGTGGCCTTTTGATGAAAGACTGCGAAAACAGCGGAGATTTGTCCTTAGCTTCCGGTAGTTATGAAAAGGGCGTCTTGCTTGGAGACTATGAGAGAAGCTCTGAGATTTCCTTGACGGATGCAGATGTGGAAGAGAGAGCTGACCAGGTATTCATGCATTTTGCCGGAGGAATCATCAGCGTGAATCTTGAAAATCAGGTCATCGATACTTGTGAAAATACCGGTACTATGTCCGGATTTGATGGTGTTGGTGGTATGGTTGGTTTGAATGTGGGGCTTATTACCAATTGTAATCTGAATCAGAACTTCGGAAACTCGTCTTTGGATTATGTAGGAGGAATTGCAGGAATAAACCTTGGTACAGGGGAGGAAAAGTTATATAACGAAGATGCTTATACAACCGGTACCATAAAAGAATGTAGCACCCTGAAGAATAAAACTCTTTCCGGTAAGACCAACTTGGGTGGTATTGTAGGATGGAATATGAGCGGCGGCGTGCTAAAAAGCAACCAAAGTGCGATCAATGTAACAGGCTCCGGTGAAGAAGCTATCGGTGGTATCGTGGGACGTAATAATGGAACAATAGAAGCCTCCAAAGACTCGAATGAGGCTGCAAAGACCATTAGCGGAAGCAGTGCCACAGGAGTTGGCGGCATCATAGGAGTCAATGAAAAGTCGGGAAGCTTTTTACCAACTACCGGTACAGAGATCGTTGTTGTTGGGAACAAAACCACCGTGGAGGGCTCCAATCAGGTAGGAGGTATTGCAGGAGTAAATGAGGGAACCTTTGGTGACCAAAATCAAACTACCTATATTAGATGTGAGGCGAAAAGTGTTCGTGCAACAAAAGGATATGCGGGAGGACTTGTAGGAAAGACAAGCGGAGAGATTTACTGTGGAATCAATGCATCTTCTTCTGTGACAGCAGATGAGGGTTATGCCGGTGGTATAACTGCTTATAATGAAAATATCATAGCTTCTTGTAATAACTATGGAAATGTCACAAGTTCCAATGGCTACGCCGGAGGAATTGCAGCAGAAAATGCAGGAACCATTAAGGGTTGTCTGGTGGGAGGTCAGGATACAACTGTAAAAATCTACAGTATGGGAGTGAATGAAGCCGGTGCAGTAGTAGCGGTAAATGCAAGAGTTGGAACGATTAAAGATAGTGCGCCGGGAAAAAATGTAACTCTTGGAGAGAATGCTACCATCTACGGTGGAGTTGTAGGACGAAACAAAGGAACCGTGGAAAATTCGGAAAGCTTTATGATTACCGAGATTCCGGACATTGTTACAATACAGGGAAGCCTGACGGTAGGTGGTGCTGTAGGAATCAATGAAGCCGGGGGCAAGATCACTCAGGTGGCAGTGTCATCAAGTGATAGCAATAAAACCATGACAGGAGGATTGGATTCTAAGAATAACAAGATTGGTTTTACGGGATACAAATACCTGGGAGGCGTAGTAGGAGATAACTACGGGGAAGTAGAGACTTCCGGTTTCACAGGAACCATTAAAGAAGCATCCGGTATGGCAGGAAACTGCTACGGAGGAATCGCCGGAATTAATGAAGATGGGGCTGCTCTTACAAGCTGTAGCATCGGAAAAATCTACTTAGATATTCAAGGCGTTTACTCCGCTACCGCTAATAGCAGTCTTTCAATGAAAGAAAACCTGTCAACCCATGCAGGAGGTATCGTTGGAAAGAATGAAGAAAATGCCACTGTTTCCTCATGTACTCTGGAAAATAATTCAAATAGTACACTGGTAGCCCAGTACGGAATGCTGGGAGGCGTGGCAGGATTTAATAAAGGAGCTATCGAAGGATCCGGAAGTAGCATTACAGCAGCAGTGATCGATGGTGCAGATACCATTGATGAATTGGTTGCCAATGCAGAGAATCAGGGATTAAAGACAGATAACAACTATATATATTATGAATCCTGGAAAGCGTTAGAACGACTTCATTACAACGGCGAAAGTGATAGTGAGTGGATATCAAATAATCGTCTTAAGATGTACATGGATGTCAATGGAAATATTGGAGGAATCACTGCTTACAATGGAACCACGGGAGCAGTAAATGAATGTGTTTCAGGGAATTGGTTTTTATCTAATAAGTCAGAGAGCATCGGAGTTGGTACCGGCGGAATCATAGGAATGAATGAGTCGGAGAAAGATACCACAAAGGTGGTAAATGGTGCTTTCGTTGGACGTTATATTAAAAGTGAAGCAACCAACCGATTTGCCGGTGGAATCATAGGTACCCAGAATAATTCCACCACAAAAGACTGGACCATTGATCTGGCTGTAAACTTCGGAACAGTCTATTGCTTTAACACTCATTATTCCGGAGGAATCATCGGACAGTGGACGGGAAATGGAGGAACTATTTCTAACAGCAGAAATTGTGGAATGCTGCAGACTACCTATTCTACGGAATGGGTAGGTGCTTCGGGTGGAATTGTAGCGCAACTTTATCATCCGTCAGATAATCAAGAATATAATGTTATCGGATGTGATAATTATGGAAGTATTTATAAGCGGAACGGTTCCGGTGGAAACGGAGCCAATGATAGTGCGGGGATCCTTGGTAATGTAACAACCTATCAAAGCTCGTCATCCCAGGAATTTACCATTCGAATATTAGACTGTATGAATGCTCCGGGAGTAAAAATTTATTCCAGCTCCATGGCATCAGGAATCTTTGGATTTATGTCCTGCGATAATCCAAATGACTCTAATATTCAGACATCCACCAATAAAGTAAAGATTCAAATAGAACGATGTAGAAATTATGCAAGTGATTTGTCGGGATCAAGTTTTACCGGTGGTATCGTAGGAGCCAGGTATGGAGGCTGGGAAAATACAACGGTAAATGATTGTTATTCTCCAAATTTCCGCGGATATGGAATTTTTTCTGAGGGTATTAACCGTGGATCAGATAAAGATGCTAGTACACCTCCGGGAAATTACAAAAACTTGTTTTTCTATGATGTGGAGGAAGGTAATGGATTTTATGGAAATAAAAGTTTTCGATTAGGAATCCAGAATTCAGATGGAATTATCACCAGAGGAGCCGACAATATTACTCTTATGAAGGGATCATTAGACAAATTTAATGGAATCTGTGGAAGTTTAGACCTGCTAAAAAGGGCAGATGGGAAGTATGTAGTAGTCAGAATGGATTCCGCAGTTTGGTGGATGAGTGGTTATTGGTGCTATATAGATACCAATAATTATATTCGAAACGGGAATGATGGTGATAAGATCATAGGTCAAGTTCTCTATGAGGTGGATGAAGACTATGCAGATTCAGGTCAGATCACAAACCTTGCAGTTACAGAAACTGATCCGGACAAAAATACCCTGGCTTATAGAGCCAGAGAAAGTTACAGAAGGATCGAAGGAATCTATACCAATGACTCAGGTGAGCAGCAATTATTGGCACCGACTGGCGCTAATGCTGAAATAAAAGATGGAAAATTAACGATATCTATTACACCGGATACCATGGATCAGGCAGATAACGGTTGCTCGGAGTACAGTAGTACAAAATGCGATCCGTTTAAGTATCGTATTATCGTAAGTAATGGTACGCAGAGCGAAAGTTTTGATCTGTACGAAGAAGATGGAAGTTTTGATCTTCCGGATAATTTGACAGGAAATGTTACCGTATCTGTTCAGGCTGTCAGCATGTTTGCGGATGTGAAGGATTCCGAGGCATATAAGGTAACAGATCTTACCATCTATGGTGTATTGCCGGATCCGGATGTGAAGTTAGTAATTGTTTCAAAACCAGGAGAGTATGAGAATCATACCTATCAGGTGGTATTAAATAATCTGAAGGATTATAATGCCAAAGATGGAAATGGAAATGACCTTTACGAGGATTGGCAGGTGACAGTAAATATAGTGGGTGCGGGAACCGTAACCATCGATAAAAATAATCCGACACCGACATGGTCTTATACTTATGGTAACAATCCGGATGCTGCTTCGAGGTCTTTCCAGATGATTGCCAAGGCAACCATTTTAGGAGGCTCCAAGCAATGGGAGGATTCTAAGGAGGTGGCTACATCAGTAAGACTCTGTAATAATTACAATGCAGCTAGGGCTTTGAAACAATGGAGTCCTTTGAAACAAACGGTTACCGTAACAGGAACCACTCTGAGTAATTTGGCAGTTAAGATAGAACTGGATGCAGAAAACACGGCTACGGAAGTTCCGCCTATTTACCGGGCTGAACTCGTGGGTGATTGGAAGGGAGAGACAGAAGTCGTATTTGCAAAAGAGGATATCCTGCTGGTATCCAAAGGAAAGGCCTCTGCAACCTTCTCGAATCTGCCGGAATCTATCAAAGAGGCATCAAACTTAAAAGTTCGTCTGTGGTTCGCATCCTCCGGAGAAGGTCCGGTTTATACTTACTATGAACTGGATACAGAGGAAAATGCCAATGTAACAGAACTAATTTCCGTGGATGAAGATGGCAATCCAACTTACGAATATCTTCATAGTACGGTATTGGAAAATTATAATGGTTATTATAATAATTATATAAATCGTCTGGATACGGGAATCACCTGGATAGACGCTCCTGTTTTAGATGGAGCAGATTCTGATTCCTATAAAACAGTGGAGAGCACCGGAGAGGATGGAGAGATCTATTACAAATTCTCCTGGGATACAGATGTATCAGGAACCGACGATGCATCCTATGAAGTATCTATGATCGGTGTGGATGAAAATGGCAGGGAAGTACGTATCCCTACCTCCGGTGCCTATAAGAGTGGCAAGAGTTTTACCATCGATGGTTCTGACTGGAATTACACCCAAGTGAAATTAACCGTCACCAGAGTGGGAGACGCAGCAAAGAAGCAAATTGGTCTATCTACTACAGGAACTTATAAGATTAAGCAGAGGCTGGCGAAGCCTTCTCAGCCTACTGTAACATTAGTAAGTCAAAATGAGCTTCTCTACAACTTAACATGGAATCCTCTTTCCTCAGAAGTCGGAGTAGAAGGTTATCAGGCTTACATTCAGGTATACGGGGATGATGGCAAACTGGAACATGCCAAGGCTTTAGGTGATCTTATTACCACAGATCAGAAAGAAGATGAAAGCTACAAACAGCAGGTAGATCTAGAAGATTACGCAGGAAAACGTGTAGTGATCTATCTGGTGGCAAAGGCAAAGGAAGACAGTGCTTATCTGGATAGTGTAGGCGGTATTACCTACGAGCTGACCATTCCGAATCGACTAAAGACTCCGGATGTAACCTGGAGTATCGGTTGGGAGTATGACAAAGATAAGTATTTAGAAGCTGATACTTTTACAAAAAACGGTCTCAAAGTAAACTTAAAGACGAATGATAAAGACAGCATCCCACCGGGAGGAAGTGCTTACCTGTTAAAGGCCTATGTTTACGATAGCAAGGAGGCGGCAGATAAGGCCACAGCTTCAGATCCGGGAACTTCCGGCGTGAAATATCCATTAGAGGAATCTGTAGCCCAGATGGATGTAAATAGCTCCACAAGCTACAGTCACAGTCTAAGTGGTCTTTCAACAGAATATGCCGGAAAATGGATTGTCTTCTACGGACGAATTTCTTCCGGTGCAGGAAGCGTAAGTTCCAAGTGGGTAAAATCAGATGTATATCGTCTTCCATATGTGAAGTTAAAAGCTCCAACCGTTACTTCTGATACAGAAGACTTTAGCTGTACTGTAAATGTACAGTCCACTCCATATGTACCGGGAGAGGATCAAACCTGGACAGCAAAAAGGACAGTACTAAGTTGGGACAGCGTCTTTAGCGGAAATGCCTATGAAGTAAACTTAAGCGGACAGGTTACAGATTCAACATCTTTCAGTGGCAAGAACAACATAGGAACAAAACTTCGATTTAAAGAAGAGACAGACGGCGTCCATGTAGAAGTATGGAGAGAAGTAGAAGAGACAAAGGGCACTATAACCACGAAGATTTGGAAGTGGGTGGAAGTCACAGAAGAAGAGCAGGAGATTCCGGAAGGAACCGCACAGACAGATATTCTTCATACCTTCAAAATCTCAGACTACGGCGTCACAGCGTCAGGAACGTATTCGGCAGCAGATGGAAGTACACCGGTATATACAGTTACCTTAAGTACAGAACTGGTGGTACAAAAAACAGAGGATGGAACCTATCACTATAGTCTGAAGTTACCGGATGTATCAGACATGACGGCGGGAGAAAGTGCAGATGATGTGAAAGTTACAAATGACGACTTTAGTATTTCTACAGAAGTAAAGGCTTATACCAATGTGGTTGAAAACTTTACAGATGAGGAAGAGCCGGAACAAAAGAGTAAGGCTTATGTAAGGTCTGAGGAATGCACCATTGAGTGGAAAAAATAGAAGCAAATGGGCCTTCTTGTAAAAGGCAGAAAAAAATATTGAGGAGTAGGTCATGAAAGGATGGCAGTTTATCAAACAGAATAAAAAAAGCGGAGTATCCATGGTATTGGTACTCTGCGTATCTGCCTTCTTTGTGGCATTTGCAGCCGCCATGGTCTACGCCGCCGGTATGGTGACAGCCCAGTCTAACCAGAGACTTAAAGAGGAGCGGTGCTATCAGTTAGCCAAAAGCTACGGGAAAGTATTAACCAAAGAACTGACAAAATATCAGAAAAAATACCAAGATGATGGAAAAGTAGCTGAAAATGGAACATTTTATGCATTTGCGAACAACTTCCTTGATAACTCCCAGTATCTTGAGTATAATTCGGACTATAGTACCAGCACTACCTACAATTTTGTGTTAAGTGACGCAAATTTGGCAGATTTGTTTCAATCCCCTATGCCGGATGCCTCTTACGGAAACATATCCATTGCCCTGAGAAAAGAGACAAATTCCAGCGAGGATATAGGGGAAATCATGAAGGGCGGAAGCATAGTCGTTGAGGGAAGTGGTATGAATTATTCAGATAAGATAACTTCCATAGAAAATACCACGGTACGTCAATACAATATGATTCTTGATATTACGGCCTATTATGATAATGTATCTTATACCTACAATCTGGAATTTGCCAGAGAGGAACAATATCCTGTAAGTTTTAAGTATAAAGATCAGGCTGTTGTGTGGGATTCGATAAGCCGGACTTGGAAGTATGGCAATACTGCCGGTGAGGAATGCGTGATGACAGCGGGAGATACTATAACCTATGAATACATCACCACATCCGCAACCATGAGTAAATTTACGGAGAATCGCCTGGAGGGAGGAGGTACTTCTGATGAATAAGAGAAGAAAAACTCCAATCTTAAAAGGCAGGATCAAAAGAAACGCAGGAGAGACCCTGGTGGAAGTTATGGCAAGCATCTTTCTGTTCCTGATTCTTCTGGCAATCCTAAATGGAGCCATAAGCTATTGCAGTAACTCACTGCAGAAGAATAAAGAGATAAGAAAAGAGAATCAGGCGATTATAAGCGCATTACAAAGTGCTGTGGAAACAACAGATGGATCTTGTGAAATGAAATTTATCGCTACCAACTCGGATATGACGGTAAAGGGATCCCAGGTTTTCTCAGTATCTGTGAATTTGGCAAAGAAGAAAGTAAACTATACTGATGGTGAAGGTAAGGATCAAACCACAAGCTTCTCGCTATTCCAATATAAGGATGACGGAGGGGGAGGCTCATGAAAATCACAAAGCAAAGATTTAGTCTCCAAAGAAACCTTCACTTACTGAAAAATAATAGAAAAAAAGGAACCACTCTGGTGGAACTTTTAGTTTCCTTAGTGCTGATAAGCATCTTAATGGCCATGGCGGCAGCGGCACTAAGCTCCGCCACAAGGATCTTTGTAAAAGTACAAAAGACCCAATATGCCCAGTCAATCTTAGACACTGTCATGACAGAGCTACGAGGCATGACAGAAGAAGCATCCGGATATATTAAAATATATCCCGCAGGGCAATTTAAAGCTGATGCAGAAGGTGCTAAAACCGGTACCACACTAGAGTTTCAAACCTCCGATGGCTACGTGGAAGTTTTATCCCAAGAAGGAATAGAAGAAACCACAATTTATATAGGAGAGAACCAAAGTGGAACCTTCGAAGCTGTAGACTCCGGAAGGCTCCTAACCCGGTACTATAATCTAAACGAAAGCACCGGAACCTATGTTATTCAAAGAGACGGCACAGCTGTAGCAAGGGCTGTAGCCAAAGCCTTTGGAGAAGGATTCTATATGAAAAACTACCTGGAGATTGAATATACCGCTATACCAAATGCTGACGGTAAAGTAACAAATATCCGGGCCACCCTGAATCTTTATCCAACAAATGCCGACGGTACAAAGCAGAGTGATCCAATAGCCTCAGATACAACAACTCTGGAGCTAAGAAATCCCATGCCTCTAAAAACCACCGTCACGGCAACCGATGGAGAGTAAACAAAAACATATAGGTATATACGCTAGCACCGAAGCGTTCATACATACAACAAAAAGGTGGGTATTATACCCCCCCCGAAAAAATCGAAAGAAAGGAAACGAGGGAAATGATTAAAAAGTTGAAAGAGAAAAAAGGATTCACATTAGTAGAGCTGATTGTAGTATTAGTAATCTTAGCAATCTTAGCTGCATTATTGATTCCGGCATTAACAGGATATATCGATAAGGCAAAGAAAAAGAATATTATTGCTGAGACACGTCAGATTGTGATGGCAGCACAGACATTAGCTGATGAAGCTTATGGAAAGAAAGATATTGACGGTAAAATTGAATATAATAAAGATGTGACAAAAAAAGATGTAGAGGATTTGTCTGAAGTTACTTTGAGTAAGGGCGATTCTATTGAATTTGAGGCTGCTGGATCTAAGGTTGAAACAGTTAAACATACAGCTAGCGGCTATACTTGCACATATAAAGCAACTTTGGGTAAGGATGATAAATTTACAGATGGTCACTATAATGTGGTAAAAAAAACTGAGTAGTATTTTTTAAGATTTTGAGAAAGGACAGTTATTGATGCGCTACAACGATTTGAATATCGAAAAAAAAGGTATTTATGCTGGGGCAAGATCAGTGATGTTCTTTCTTGCAATACTGCTTCTTGCTGTAGTTCTTCTTATTCCCGGAGCTACTACCCTGATGCATCGTGCAGATGCTCAGGTTGCCTTAGGTCATGCAAAGTCGGTGCGGTTGGCCTTGGTAGTTACGGGACAGGAGTGCTATGGTAAGGACATTGCCTTTTGTGACTCTTCCTCTGAGGGAGGGGTCACAAAAGGTGTTTATGATGAAATTATTTCTCTGAGCGCAGCACCTGGTGATTTTTGGGTATTAAAGTCCTCGGAGGATGGTTATACGGTAGAAGAGTTTGTCTACCGTGAAGAGAATTTTACCGTTTGGTATACGAATGAGCCGAAGTCATATAAGGTTTATTATGAAAAACAGATGACTGACAGATTGTGAGAAGAAAAGTTTATGCTTCTTTTTTTAGAATGTATTATTTATGTGCTCCGTTTTCTTTTTGGAGCTTGTATTTTTAGTTTTTTAGGCGTTGTTATCTATCGCTTGCC
>CAVKOU010000003.1:0-45310 GCA_963658085.1 bacterium | reverse complement strand
GGATTGTTTCTGGGAACGGGGCCTATTGTATGTGCCATGTTTTTAGGTTTGCTTACGGGCGGTGCCTATGGCGCCTATATGTTAGGAAGAAAGAAATTGGATAAGAAGGATGTATTTGCATTCGGACCATTTCTGGCATTCGGGCTTGCAGTGGCAGCATTATATGGAGATCAACTAGTTCGCTGGTATCTACAGTTTCTGTAGGCACGGCAATGGCGAAACGCGACAGAGAGGAAGGTATCAATGACCTACTACAAATATATTGCGAAAGACATGAAAGGAAAAGTTCATAAGGGAAAGTTGGAAGCGCCATCCAGGGCTGACCTTGTTAGGCAGCTGACAGAACAGAACCTTTTTTTGATGGAGGCTAAGGATCTTGGCAAAGAGAGAGGTTATCGAAGATTAAAATCTAAGGAACTTGCTGCATTTAACCGAGAACTATCAACTCTGTTGGCTTCTGGTGTCAGCTTGGTTCGTGCTATGGATATTATATCCAATCAAGAGGGGATATCTTCCAGAGAGCGGGAGATTTATCAATCCGTATTGCAGGACTTACGCCGCGGTATTCCTTTATCCGATGCCATGGAGAGTAAAGAATGCTTTCCTGAGTTAATGATCGGCATGATACGTTCCGGAGAGGGCAGTGGTAACCTGGATCTTGTAACCCAGCGTCTTTCTCTACAATATGAAAAAGAACACAAATTAAACCAGCAGGTAAAATCAGCAATGGTATATCCTTGCATCTTACTTGTACTCAGTGTATGCATTGTCATTTTGATCGTCACTTTTATTTTGCCACAATTCCAGAGTCTCTTTGACCAGATGGAATCTTTACCATTACCGACCACTATTTTGATGAGTGTCTCAGATTTTCTGGTACAAAAATGGTATCTGGCTATCCTGGCGGTCTTAGTGATTGTAGCAGTGATTCGTATTATAGTTGCAATTCCTGTAGTGCGAAGAGGAGTGGACTGGATGAAGGTCCATATATGGGGATTTGGAAAGTTATATAAGGTCATTTATACCGCACGATTTGCCAGAACGCTAAGTAGTCTTTACGCCAGTGGAATGCCTCTGGTATCCGCCGTAGGCGTAGCAGCAAAGACTATAGGAAATGGCTATGTGGAAAGTCAATTCGATCAGGTAGCGGTAAAGGTGCGAGGCGGAGTGCCATTATCTGAAAGCTTACAGGATGTGGATGGTTTATTGCGCAAGCTATCAAGCACCATCCTGGTAGGAGAGGAAAGTGGACGCTTGGATGTTATGCTAGACTCCATAGCAGCTACTATGGAAGACGATGCCGAACAGGCTACCAAGCGAATGGTTACATTGTTGGAACCGATTTTGATCATCTTTATGGCTGTAATCGTAGGCTTTATTATGATCGGCGTAATGCTTCCAATCTACGAATCCTACTCGGCGATCGAAAATGCTTAGGCATCTGACAATACAGCTATGAAACGTGCGAAGTCATCTGTCAGATTTGACACACAGCCTTAAAATGCGATAGTATTTATGAAAGAAATTCAAGTTTAGTAAACCATAGATATAGATAATAAACAGGAGGAACCCATGGCAGATACAGTCATCGTCTTACAAGAAGATTGCATCCTAGCGGCAACCGGAAAATCCGCTAAGAAGCCCCGAATAACTACAACGAAACGAATGGAACTTAGTTTCCGCGGCGAAATCTTTGATCGATGGAAAGAAGCCCTAACTATATGGAAAGGCGAAAACTACCAGGGAGGTTCCATCAAACTGGTACTTCCATCCACTTATTCTTCATCCAGAATCCATCGCATTCCTTTTGCTAAGGGGAGACAGCTTAGACTGCTGGCGGAAAATGTTTCTGAGAGAGAAGAGTCTGAGAAGATTTCGGATTATGGTATCACAGAATCCAACAAAAGCAGTGGTATCACTCTGTGCCATGCCAGCGTGGAGGAGGAGAACTTACGGGATATCCTTGGAATGTTTAATGACTTAGGGCTCCCTGTTGCAGAAGTCACAGTTCTCATGGAAAGCTATCTAAGAGTCCTTTCCAAACTAAAGGAGGCGGAGCATAAAACAGCCATTTATCTCTTCTTCGAGGACTCCGGTGTTACTAGCATTTTATACCAGAATGGTGTATATCTTTACTCCACCAGAAGCAGGATTTTTAGTGAGCGTGGAACCTTGGATTTTGATACGGAGATCGGGCGAAACATTTCCGGAATTAAGCAGTTCTATGCAACTCAAAGCCCTGAGGCTCCTATTACCGATGTGTTTTATGCCGGCTGTAGCAGGGATGATTTCGAGGTATGTATCCCGGGTATCCGGTCTATGAATCTAAATGCGGCACCTTTAAACCTGGATGACCTTTGTGATATTCCGGTAGGAGCGGATGCGTGGCTTCCTTGTATTGGAGCCATGATGGAGACTAGGAGCAAGCAGATCAATCTTCTTTCCCAGTGGCAGCTGTTACATGCAAATGGAGAGCAGAAGCAGGCGCAGTTTTTAAAGCATCTGATCTATCCGGGAATCTGCCTGGGTGCCTGCTTGGTAGTATTTGCGGGAATCTTTGCATGGAACCGTGTAAGGATTCATGAAATCAACGAGGTTCAAGCCTGGATTGATGATCCGGAGATTTCTCAGTCTTATCAGGAAGCCTATGCCAAACAGAAGGAAAGTGATAACCTGACAGAAGCTATGTCTCAGGTGCAGCAGATGAAGGAGAACCTGTCGACATATCCGGATCTTGATAATGAGACCGTGGCTAGGATTCTTCAGGCAGGTGGAAGTAACATGACGGTAATGATTAAGAGTATGGATGCCCAGACGGGAGTCCTTTCCTTCCAGGCATCCAGCGGGGATGTCATCGACATTCCTTCCTACATTAATAGATTGACCCAGACCGGTTTGTTTTCTTCCGTAGATTATACGGGTTATCAATACGATGATGGAAACTATGCTCTGGATCTGTCCTGCGTCTTAGAGGCAGAAAATGCGGGAGGTGAGAAGTAATGAAATTTGAAATGGAATTAAAACCAGGAGATATTAAGCTATTAAAATTCTTGGCCTGTGTACTGATCATATTTTTCTGTGTTCAATTTCTCATTATTCCGGCCTTGCATACCAACCAGAACTTAGCGGATGAAAAGGATCAGGTAGATCAGAAAAAACAAGAGATGCAGATGACTATCGAGTCGGCTAAGACGTTGGATACTACGATTGCAGAGCAACAGGAAAAATTAAAAGCTCTTTCTACTGGATATTATGATCTTATGGAAAATCAGCAGGTGGATGAGCTCCTTACAGGAATCGCCTTAAATAACAGTTTGATGCCTGTATATTTGAAAATCGAGGGCACTGAGGCTAAGGCACCGGGAACCTATCAGAATTTAGTTCTTGCAGAATCCTCAGATGCAAGTTTAGGTACCAGTGCGGATACGTCTTCTGATACTTCCGATACAAGTTCCGATTCTTCCGATACATCGGATACATCAGACAGTGATGCCGCGGATTCGGAAGATACAGATACTACAGAGGAGATTTACCAATATATCAACACCACTCAGGTGTCTATGACCTTACAGGGAACGGAGACAGAATTTCGTAACTTCCTGAATAATCTGTCAAAGGATTATCCGGGAGTGCAGCTTCTTTCCTTTAATGTCAGTGAGAACACCTATGTAGATGAGAATCTGCAGACCGTTTCAGAAAATAATTATCAGTGTGTCTTGGCAGTTTATACTTGCGGAGAACTAGAAAAGACCCAGGAGGCAGATGTACAGTGAGAAAGAATCTGAGAATCGGAGGAATCTTAGAGGATAAGGGCTATGTTACCAGAGAACAGATGGATGAAGCTCTTGCCTATCAAAAAGAAAATAGAGGAAAACGAATCGGTCAGATTCTTATAGAGCTGGGATTTGTCACAGAAAATCAGGTATTGGAAGCTTTGGCAGATCGT
Organism: bacterium; assembly: GCA_963658085.1. Taxonomy (GTDB): domain Bacteria; phylum Bacillota; class Clostridia; order Lachnospirales; family Lachnospiraceae; genus CAKRJP01. Next base: position 41,364 of record CAVKOU010000003.1, on the reverse strand, counting down.
CTTCATTTAGAGATCGTGGATGTGGCTAAGCTTGTGGTGGATCTAAAGGTCGTAGGAATGGTAAGTCGTGAGGTAGCGGAGAAAAATCTCATTCTTCCTGTGGCAGAAAAAGACCACAATATGCTAATTGTCACCAATGATCCTTTAAACTATTTTGCGCTGGAGGAAGTTCGCCAGCAGACGGGATGTCAACTTCAGATCCTCCTCAGTGAGGAGGCTCCTTTAAAGAAGGCAATTTCCTACTACTATGCAGAAGTAAATGCCAAGCAGGCGGCAGGTAAGGCAAACGTTAGTTTTCAAACCACCGATATCGAAGAGCTTGATGTAGAGCATCTGGACAACCCGGATGAGACGCCGATTATTCAGCTGTTAAACAGTTTGATCGAACGCGCCATTAAAGTAGATGCCAGTGATATCCATATTGAGCCCTTTGAGCGGGAGACTAAGGTGCGAATGCGTGTGGACGGGGTAGTTACAGAGTATGTAACCATCCAGAAGAATATCCATAATCCTCTCATTGCCCGTATTAAGATCCTGTCAAACCTGGATATCGCAGAGAAGAGAATCCCTCAGGATGGACATTTCCGTGTAGCTTTAGAGGGAGGACGAATCAACATCCGTGTATCTGTACTTCCAACGGTATACGGGGAAAAGGCGGTACTTCGAATCATGGGCTCCGCAGGACACTTAGAGCATGCGGATCATTTCGGAATGGACGATTACAGTTATGCCCAGTTTGCACCGATGCTGGATTGTCCAAATGGAATCATCTATATCACGGGACCGACAGGAAGCGGAAAATCCACCACACTTTATATGGTATTAGATTATTTATCCAGGAGACAGGTAAATATCTCAACGATTGAAGATCCGGTGGAGAAAAACCTTCCGGGAATTAACCAGACTCAGGTAAATCCTACTGCCGGCTTAACCTTCGAGGTAGGACTTCGAGCCCTGATGCGTCAGGATCCGGATATCATCATGGTAGGAGAGACCAGAGACGGAGAGACTGCCGGTACTTCTGTTCGTGCGGCCATTACCGGACACATGGTACTTAGTACCCTTCATACCAACGATGCGGTATCCAGTATCGTGCGATTGGAGGATATGGGAGTGGAGACCTATCTGGTGGCTAACTCTTTAGTAGGACTTGTAGCACAGCGACTGGTAAGAAAAGTATGCCCACACTGCGCAAGGGAGGTAGAGACTACAGAAAGAGAGCGGCTGCTTCTTGGAGATATCAGAACCGTGAAACGAGGCATGGGATGCGCCCAGTGTAACCATACAGGATACAAAGGCAGAATAGCGGTACATGAGATTTTGCAGGTAAATGCAGAACTAAGGCGCATGATCGTGGAGAATTGTTCCATCGAGGAAATTACACGGTATGCGAGAGAACATCAGAAGATGAGAACCCTAAAAGAGAGCGGACTGATTTTGGTGGAGCAGGGCATTACCACGCCTGAGGAGTTGGCTCGAATTGCTTACCAATAATGAAGGGATGATTTAACTATGGATAGTTTGGAGATGATAGATCGTTTGATTCGTTCTGCAAGGGAACGGAAGGCTTCCGATGTGCATCTGACGGAAGGTGGCCCGGTATGGTTTCGCATTCATGGAACTTTAAGGAGAGAGGATACATTGATTGATGATGGAGCTTTTGATATAGGTTCTATCAGGGATATGCTTTTTTCTATTATGAGTGAAGATGGGAAGGAACGTTTTTCTCTTGGGTTTGATGTGGACTTTTCCTGGCAGTCTTCGGATGGATGCAGGCAGCGTGTGAATGTTTTTAGGGAGAGAAAGTGCATGGCGGCTACCATCCGTCTTTTGAATGATGAGATTCCTACTCTGGAACAGTTAAAGATTCCTACAGAGCTTTATCAGATGGCGGAGGAGCCTAGAGGACTTATTTTGATCACAGGACCTACGGGAAGCGGTAAGTCTACTACCTTGGCGGCGGTAATCGAGAGTCTGAATCAAAAATTTGACCGTCATATCATTACCATAGAAGATCCTATTGAGTACGTATATGAGAATAAAAAATCTCTGATCCATCAAAGGGAAGTGGGAGCGGATGTGAAAGATTTTGCATCGGCCCTTCGAAGCTCCCTTAGAGAGGATCCGGATGTAATTTTAGTAGGAGAGATGCGAGATTACGAGACCATTCAGGCAGCGCTTCTTGCGGCAGAGACGGGACACTTAGTCTTAAGTACCCTCCATACAACCACTGCAGCCCAGACCGTAGAGCGAATCATCGATGCCTGCCCGGCAGAAAGCCAAAACCAGGTACGAATCCAGTTGGCAGGAGTCCTAAAAGGAATCCTCACCCAGTGCCTCATTCCCTGTGGGGGAGGAATAAGTCGAATCGCTGCAACGGAACTTTTGATGGGAACCGATGCCGTCCTAAACTTAGTACGAGAAGGCAAGACCCATCAGATCCCGTCCATGATGCAATCCTCAAGCGCTATAGGAATGCATACCCTGAATATGGACCTATCAAGACTTCTAAAACAAGGCTACATTACCCCGGAAGATGCAAGACGCTACACAAACCACGCAGCAGAACTAGAGCAATATCTATAGCCAATACGTATGTTGCTGTTAGATACCGTAGAGGTTTGCAAAACCCACAACATAGTATCCTAGATTGTAAAGTCAATGACTAGAAGCAAAAGAAGACCCTTAAAGCACGCCGGTCCTTAGGGGCTGTCTTTCAAGCCCCTTAGTACCGCTGCGTGCGTGACGGAGCGAGAGCGCGTCTTCGTTGCTTCTAGTCATTGCGAACAATCTTCGCGAAGTATCCGAGGGTTTTGCAAGCGTCAACCGCCCGTAAATAAAAGAAATAGTTAGGGAGGGATTGCATATGGTAAATCTATTTTCGAAAAAACACAATAAACGCACCCGCTTCACCCGCATGTGCATCGGTGAATCTATTTTCCATCTCATGGACAAGAAAGACTACGAAAAAATCAAGATCTCCGATATCGTCAAGCGTGCCGGTGTTTCTAGAATGACCTTTTATCACTATTATGAGACCAAGGAAGATGCCCTTATCGATTATTTTCATGAAATCGTGGCAGGTTACATCAGAGACTGCAACCGGAAGAAGGAAGAGAGCTTTAGAGACCGAGACAGTATCATCCATGCTCTGGGATATTTTGATCAATATTCTGTATTTATCATGAAATTAGTAGATGCGAAGCTTTATTATATTGTTATCGAAGCCATGAATGATTATATGGAAAAGCGCATCATGCCAAGATATCATATTCCGGCTTACGAGCTTTATTTCTACGGAGGGGCCCTGCTCAACGTATTCCTGAAATGGGAAGAGGGAGGCAAGAAGGAGAGCCTGGAAGAGGTAGCCGAGGCCGTATTTTCTAGCGTAAAAAATAACTAGTTCTTTTGCAAACGATGTACTGCCTATAGATTTGATATGAGACAAAAGAGGAAATGAAAACAGGATGAAAATGAAGGATGAGACGGTTATGTCGGAGAAAGTAAAAAAGAATAAAGGGAAAACTTTCTGTAATGTGGCAGGAACCTTGCTGCTGATTCTGGTAATCTTGCTTTGCATACCTCTGACCATTCCGAGATTCTTTGGCTGTCAGGTCTATAACGTAATCAGCGGAAGCATGGAGCCGGCCATTCCAACAGGAAGTCTGGTTTATGTGCAAAGTGCTCAGGCGGATCAGATTGAGCCTAATCAGGTCATTGCATTTTATGGAGAGAATGATACGGGAGCCATCATCACCCACCGGGTGGTAAAAAATCAGGTGGTATCCGGACAGTTTATCACAAAGGGAGATGCCAACGAGAGGGAAGATCTAAGTCCGGTAAGCTACGATCGTTTTATAGGAAAAGTCACATTTCATATGCCGGTATTAGGAAGCATCTTGGCATTCGTTGCCACTCTATATGGAAAAATCACAGTAGTGGTGCTAGTATTAGCCGCCATTTTACTTAGGGTAATCGGTGAAAAATAGGTGTAAGCAATATAAAGTTGTAAACAATATAAATATAAATAGGGGAGAACTTTGAGTATACGTAGCCTTGGATTGCGGACAATCCATCTGGCGTTACTCTTAAGTTCTCCCCTGTTTATTTTATGTAGGTTTAAACAGCCTGAAGCTCACCGGTTACGGAATCCATAATAAAGCCACGAATGCGGATGTCCTTCGGCATAAGAGGATGGTTTTCTAGTGCAAAGACTGTATCCCGAACAGACTGTTCCACACATTCAAAACCACCCAGCCATTCCTCCAGATCCACACCGCTGTGGCGGATGATATCAATATGATTAGGATCCACGCCACGTTCTACCAGCTGCTCAAGAAGTTCACTGCCGTCCATGCCCTGGACGCCGCAGTCCGTATGACCGATTACCATTACTTCCTCAACTCCAAGCTCCAGAATACCTACAAGAAGACTTCTGACAACACTACCATAGGGATGGGTGATGACGCCACCGGCATTCTTGATGATCTTGGCGTCACCATTTTTAATACCAAGGGCTGCAGGAAGAAGCTCCGTGAGTCTGGTATCCATACAGGTTAAGATCGCAAGCTTCTTATCCGGATACTTACTGGTGAGGTAAGCTTCATATTCCTTGTTTTCAACAAATTTCTTATTATATTCAATAATTGATTCCATTGTATTAAGACCTCCCTAGAAAAATAATAGCCATTAAGTACCCTATAATAGTAACCTGTCTTGTGGGATTTGTACAATAAAAATAAGCTTAAAGAAAATTAATATTTTTTAAGATTAGAGAGTATAATATATAGAACAGAGACGTAAAAACATGGAGTGATTGTGAGAAACGCATGATGAATGTATGAGGAGGTAAAATGGTATGTGGTTCGTATTTGCATTGTTATCAGCTATATTTGCGGCACTGACTTCTATACTGGCTAAAATCGGTATAGATGGAGTGAACTCCAACCTTGCAACAGCCATTCGAACAATGGTAGTTGTAGTCATGGCTTGGGGGATGGTCTTTTTGACCAATACACAGGGAGGCATATCGGAAATCAGCAGAAAAAGTTGGATCTTTTTAATCTTATCCGGGCTGGCTACAGGCGCTTCCTGGCTGTGTTATTACAGAGCACTGCAGATTGGAGATGCCTCAAAGGTAGTTCCTATTGATAAATTAAGTGTGGTGATCACATTGCTTCTTGCATTTATCTTTCTGCACGAGGAATTTACAACAAAGTCGTTGATCGGATGTGTATTGATCGGCGCAGGAACCTTGATCATGGTTTTATAATCCAAGAGGAACATTTTAGCCTTTCGGTTAAAGTGTTACGAACAAGGGTATTGTACCTGTGTTATATATTGACGGTAAAGAACTCTACGTGTTAGAATTACCTGGTTGCGGTCAACCTATCTTAAATCATTGACCCAACATGTGTGAGGTGCCTGTAAGCATGAACTTACAGGAGAATAGGGAAGCAGGTGTGATTCCTGCACGATCTCGTCACCGTGTTTTGCAAGCATTTTTCTAAATGTTTTATAACATAAATCCACTGGGCCACCGGGAAGGATGAGAAAGATGCGTTTAAGCAATCAGCCGGGAGACCTGCCTTTCACAGTACACAAACATCATGAGTGCTTTGAAATCGTAAAGATGATTCGGCCTCATGTAAGATTTATGCCACGAGGAATTGGCAGTACGAAAAGGAGGACATTAACATGAAGAAGAAACTCGTAGTTCTTTGTTTGGCAGCAGCCATGAGTGCCAGTCTTTTAGCAGGATGCTCAGGCAGCTCAAGCTCAAACAATACATCATCTACCCAGAGCAGTGATGATCAGGCAGCAGCAGACAAGGTGGCAGATTTAATCGATGCCATTTACGTACAATCTCGTACCGACGAGACCGATGATCAGTGCAAAGAGGCAAAGGAGGCTTGGGATGCATTGACAGATGCACAGAAGGAATTAGTATCAGGAACGCATGCAGATCCGGATTATTTCGGACTGGATACCGGGGATGCATCCAAGGATGATCCGTTAAATCAGGATGACATTGGTGAAAATGAGCTCTTAGTCGTAAGTTTTGGTACTTCCTACAATGACAGCCGTGTAGCTGACATCGGAGGAATCGAGAAGGCTTTGGCAGAGGCAAATCCGGATTGGTCTGTAAGAAGAGCATTTACCGCCCAGATTATCATTAATCATGTACAGGCTAGAGATGACGAGAAAATCGATAACGTAGAGCAGGCTTTGGAGAGAGCCGTTGATAACGGAGTTAAGAACCTGGTAGTTCAGCCGACTCATTTGATGCACGGTGCAGAGTACGATGAGCTTGTGGAGACTTTGGAGACTTATGTAGATAAATTTGATTCCGTAAAAATCGCAGAGCCACTTCTCGGTGAGGTAGGAGAAGATGCCACTACTGTAAATGAAGACAAGCAGGCAGTAGCAGAAGATATTACAGCAGCCGCTGTAGAAGAAGCAGGATATGACAGCTTAGATGCAGCAAAAGAGGATGGAGTTGCCTTTGTATTTATGGGACATGGAACTTCTCATACAGCAAAGATCAGCTACACTCAGATGCAGACCCAGATGGATAATCTCGGTTATGAGAATGTATTTATCGGAACAGTAGAAGGTGAGCCGGAAGAAACCGCTTGTGAGAATGTCATCGAGGCTGTAAAGGAAGCAGGATATAAGAAGGTTATACTTCGTCCGCTTATGGTAGTTGCCGGAGACCATGCAAATAATGACATGGCCGGAGATGACGAGGACTCATGGAAGAGTCAGTTTGAGGCATCGGGCGCATTTGACAGCATTGATACACAGATTGCAGGCTTAGGTGAGATTGACAAGATCCAGGAGATTTACGTAGCCCATACAAAAGCAGCTATGGAAGGTGAGGCAATGGCGGCAGGAACAGATTCTGATGCATCTGCTTCTTCAGAACTTTCCGATGGAACTTATACAGCAACCTTCAAATCAGACAGTAAGATGTTTCGTATCTATGATACTTTAAATGATCAGGGAACCTTAACCGTAAAAGACGGAAAGATGACCCTTCACATCAGTCTTACTTCAGAGAATATTGTAAATTTATTCTTAGGAACAGCTGAGGATGCGCAAAAAGACGGAGCAGATCTGATTGAACCAACCAAGGATACGGTAACAGCTGAGGATGGAAGCGAAGAAACTGTTAACGGATTTGATGTACCGGTACCGGCATTAGATGAAGAATTTGATCTGGCGCTTATCGGAACTAAAGGCGTTTGGTATGATCACAAGGTAACAGTTTCCGACGTACAGCCGCAGTAGGATTAATCGATTTCTTTTCATATGACTAAGAAACAACAGGAGATTTAAGAACATGTTGAACCAATTTTCAAGAACCCAATTACTTTTAGGACAGCCGGCCATGAAGACCCTTGCCGAATCCAGGGTGGCAGTTTTCGGTGTAGGAGGCGTAGGAGGCTATGTCTGCGAAGCCTTGGTAAGAAGCGGAGTGGGGGCCTTCGATCTGATTGATGATGATAAGGTTTGTTTGACAAATTTAAATAGACAGATTATTGCTACCAGGAAGACCGTTGGAAAATACAAGGCAGATGTAATGAAAGAGCGGATGTTGGAGATTAATCCCGATGTGGATGTAACGGTTCACAAGTGCTTTTTCCTTCCGGAAAATGCCCATGAATTTCCTTTTGAAGAATATGATTATATTGTAGATGCAGTAGATACGGTAACCGCTAAGATCGAATTGGTCATGAAGGCAAAGGAAGTAGGCGTGCCTATCATCAGCAGTATGGGTGCAGGAAATAAGCTGGATGCCAGCGCATTTCGTGTGGCGGATATTTATAAGACAAGGATGTGTCCCTTGGCAAAGGTGATGCGCCGCGAACTAAAAAAACGAGGGGTGAAGAAGCTGAAGGTGGTCTATTCCGAAGAGAAGCCGACAAGGCCCTTGGAGGATATGTCCATCAGCTGCAGAACCCATTGCATCTGCCCGCCGGGAGCAAAGCATAAGTGCACAGAACGGAGAGATATACCGGGAAGTGTAGCATTTGTGCCATCGGTGGTAGGGCTTATCATAGCAGGAGAGATTGTGAAGGATCTCACTGCAAATGATCCGAGAGAATAAAAATAAGACAGGGCTGTTTTGTCAGTCCTGTCTTATTTTTTTCATACTTCGTTAATTGGAAGCCTTTTGTGTTGATACGACCATCCTGCCAATCTTTTAGAAGGAATTGATAGTCATTTTCTGCAAGATCAAAGTAGGTTAATCCTTTTTCCATATCAATTTTCCCTCCTTTTTAATATTTTCGTTAAAACGATAACTTTGACTAAATTCCTTTCCGGATGCAAATTTCAAATCAACCTCTGGAAGATTGAGTTCATCCGGCATTGCCTCAACCCTCATTTTGCGAAGCACTCGAGAAGGAGTATCTTCCTCTACCCGCACAAACAAGTCAACATCGGAAGAAAACTTTTGTTCTCCTCTAGCGCAACTGCCATAGAGATAGATTTCATTGATATATTCAGAAAATTTTTCTACAAGTTTTGTGATAGCTTGATCCATTGATATTTTATGTCTATTTAATATCATGTTGTCACCTCACTTCTATTACTTGTTTTTTTCATTGTAACAGATTCTAGTTTTTATTTCATCTTCAAAATTTCACTTTATTTTTGTATATTTCTGGAGTACACAGCGAAGCAGGGAGTGAGAGATGTCTGTCACAAACGGTTGCGAGGCTCCCGTCAGGAGTTGCACGCTAGCAGCGAGGGTGGGCACTTGTCTGAGCCCCGTTTTTTGGGGCGAGTTGTGCAGGAACCCGAGCGAATCAGCGCGTGCAACGAGTAGGGAACGTAGCTTGTTTGTGACAGACATCTCTCACTCCCTGCGGTGCGTCCCATATCCATAATGTAAAAAACAGGTAAAGAAAAGGAACTGATTTTACATAGATTTAACATTGGTTTAACAAACCATGATAGATACTTAAGGAGTTCTTCGGATACAATGAGTAAGGATTAAGGATTTGTAAACATGGTATGAAGAAAGAGAGAAGAAAAGAAGATGAACGAGAATATACAAACTATATTCGGTTTAGTTGGAGGTTTGGCACTGTTCCTTTATGGAATGAATAGTATGAGTGACGCTCTGCAAAAGGCTGCAGGGGAGAAGATGAAAAGCGTCTTAAGCTTCCTTACAAGAAATCCTCTGATGGGCGCCGTAGCAGGTGCTCTTGTAACTGCAGTACTTCAGAGTAGTTCTGCCACCACTGTTATGGTGATTGGATTTACCAGTGCCGGACTCATGAGCCTGCCTCAGGCAATCTCCGTCATTTTCGGTGCCAACATTGGTACAACAATGACGGCTCAGTTAATGGCATTTAAAATTTCAGATTATATTTATCCTATTATTTTCATCGGTTTCATGATGAACTTTGTTGGAAAGAAGGAGCGGATTAAAAGCATCGGAACCGTAGTATTTTCCTTTGGCCTTCTTTTTGAAGGTATCGAGATCATGGGTTCTGTTATGAAGCCTTTAGCCAACAGTCCGATCTTTACGGATCTTATGGGTAAAGTTTCAGAGCTGCCGATCCTTGGAGTACTGTTAGGTTGTGCTATGACTTTGGTGGTTCAGAGCTCTTCCGCAACCATTGCGGTATTACAAAACTTTGCTTCTCAGGCAGGCCCGGATGGTGTTACCAGTGTCATTGGTCTTACAGGAGCGATTCCAATCCTGTTAGGAGATAATATCGGAACCACCATTACAGCATTGCTTGCTTCTATCGGACAGTCTAAGAATGCAAAACGAACAGCCATTGCTCATAGTATTTTTAATATCAGTGGTAGTGTTGTGTTTGTCTGTATCATTCCTTGGTTTGCGAAATTTGTTCAATTTATTTCTCCAAAGGGACCGGAGGTGGAAGTAATCTCCAGACAGATTGCCAATGCCCATACGACTTTTAATGTGGTCTGTACCTTAGTATGGCTTCCTATGGTTTCTATCATGGTGAAGATTGTTACCAATATTATCAGGGGAGATGACAAGGCACCGGAAGAGGCCTGTGCTCCGATTTTTTTGGATGTACACGTTATCGATCAGCCAATTGCGGCCCTGTGTCTTGCATCCCAGGAAATCGAAAGACTGGCTGAGCTTGGAAGCAACATGCTTGGAGAAGTGAAAAGTTATATTGTTTTAGACGGTAAAGATCAATCAAGAACTCCGGAGGAAAGTACAAAGGTTCGCGACAATATCCGCACTGTAGCGGACCTTGGAAATACTATCGCAGACTATCTTACGAGAATGCTTGGAGGCGGAGCTCTTACAGAAAAACAGGCGGAGCATACCGCAGGACTTCTCTTTGTAACCAATAGTATCCAGCGTGTGGCAGATCGTTGTAAGGACATACAGACATTGGATGAAGCGGTAGACCCGGAGGTAAAAACGTTTTCTCCGGAAGCAAAAGAAGATATTAGCGACTGCGTAGGCATTGTACAAAAGCTTTTTGATAAGGCTGTGGATGCGGTGCGTCTTGGAGATGCAAACGAAGCCAGAGGTGTATTTGAAGCCAAGGATAAGTTGAAAAAGAAGCAGAGACGCTGCAAAAAATCTCACCTTGGTCGTGTGAAGAAAGGACAGTGTTCTACGAAGCTTACGGATTACTATACCAGTATTTTAAGTAATTTAGATCGTATGGCGGATTGTTGCTCAGAAATTGCAGAGGAAGCCATTGATGATATTGCTTTCGTCCGATTAGAGGAGGAAGCACAAAATATGAATAGTGCAGCGGTCTAGGCAGCGATATAAAAGTTAATCAAGATGCGTCGGATGATTGAATCTGACGCATCTTTTTATGTCTTTTTATGTTTGATTGCCTCTATTTGATTCATTGATGAGAAAATATATGGCAAGCATTTTGTATTTCTTGTACAATGAAGTCAACAAACAAGCTAATAACAGACGATTGGAAGTGTCTGGGCTGAATAAAACAAAAAGAGAGGAGCAGCATATGGGACTTATTAAAGCAACAACGGGAGCAGCAGGAGGAACTTTGGCAGATCAGTGGAAGGAATTTTTTACCTGTGATGCTTTAGATAACGATACTTTGATGGTAAGAGGGAGAAAGCAGACAAGCAGTCGTTCCTCTAATACGAAAGGGCATGATAACGTGATTACCAATGGCTCCGGTGTGGCAGTGGCAGATGGCCAGTGTATGATCATTGTAGATCAGGGAAAGGTTGTGGAGATCTGTGCGGAGCCTGGAGAATATACCTACGATACCTCTTCAGAGCCTAGCATTTTCTGCGGAAATTTGGGAGAGGGGATCAAAAATGCCTTTGCCACCTTTGGAAAGAGATTTACTTACGGTGGAGATACTGCAAAGGATCAGAGAATCTATTATTTTAACACCAAAGAGATTACAGATAATAAATTCGGAACCGCAAATCCGGTATGGTTCCGTGTGGTGGATAAGAAGATCAATCTGGATAAGGATATTGAGATTCGTTGCAACGGAATTTACTCTTATCGCATCACCAACCCGATTTTATTCTATACCAATGTTTGTGGAAATGCGGCCGAGTCTTTTGAGAAAGAGCAGATCGATTCCCAGCTTAAGACTGAGTTTATAAATGCATTGCAGCCTGCGCTTGCAAAAATTTCTGAGATGGAGGTTCGACCAAGCCAGATTCCGTCCTACAATATGGAGATTGGGGATGCCATGAACGAGATCCTTACAAAAAAGTGGTCCGAGCTTCGTGGAATTTCTGTTGTATCAGTGGCCATCAATCCGGTAACTATGAAGGATGAGGATGCAGAGGCCATTAAACAGGCACAGAATGCGTCTGTATATACCAATCCCAGCATGATGGCAGCTACTCTTGGAATGGCGCAGGCGGAGGCTATGAAGACCGCAGCAGGAAATCCAAATGGTGCCATGATGGGATTTATGGGAATGAATATGGCCGGAGGCGGTGTGAGTCTTCAGGGACTTTATAACCAGGGACAACAGATGCAGCAAATGCAGCAGGAAACTGCTCAGGCTCAGATGACACCACCTCAGGGCGAGGTATGGACTTGCAGTTGCGGGAAAGTAAATACAGGGAACTTCTGCGGAAACTGTGGAAGCAAAAGACCTAAGCCGCAGGTGCCGGTAACGTGGACTTGTAGCTGTGGGGCCACAAATGATGGAAGGTTCTGCGGCAATTGCGGAAGTAAAAGACCAAACTAACCCTTGAAACAAATGACGAGTGGTGTCTTACAAGAAAATAAGAACCTATAAATCCTTTTTAGAAAGAGAGTGAGGTGAAAAAATTGGCCGATATAAGAGAATACAAATGCCCGGCCTGCGGCGGAGCTATGGAATTTGACAGCACATCCCAAAAAATGAAGTGTCCGTATTGTGATTCTGTATTTTCCATCGAAGAATATGAAAAAATCCTAAGAGAGCAGGAGGAAGCAAAGAAAGCAAAAAAGAAGGCTGCTTCTAAAGGTTCTGAGCAGGAGGAAGAGCCAAAAGAAAAGCCAAAAGAAAAGAATGTAAAGAATGACAAAGAGAGAGATTTTCAGGGGGGATGGAGTCAGGAAGAATTAGATGATATGGTGATCTATTCCTGTGAATCTTGTGGTGGTGAAATTACTGCAGATAAGAATACCGGAGCTACCACCTGTCCTTACTGTGGAAATCGGGTGGTATTTAAGGGACAGTTTCAAGGTGCTTTAAAGCCGGATTATATCATACCTTTTAAGCTAGATAAGAAGGCAGCGAAGGCGGCTTATGAAAAACATATTCACTCAAAACTATTTGTTCCACAGGTATTTAAGCAGGAGAATCACATTGATGAAATTGTTGGTATTTACGTACCTTTTTGGATCTTTGATATAACAAGTAAGGGAAGTGCAAATTACAGTGCAGAGAAGATCAGAAGTTGGACTTCGGGAGATACAAAGTATATAGAGCACAGCCTCTTTGAGGTGGAGCGAGCAGGAGAAATGTCATTTGCTCATATTCCGGAGGATGCTTCCAGAAAAATGGCAGATGATCTGATGGAGTCTCTGGAACCCTACGATTTTTCTGCGGCAGTCCCTTTTAAATCCGCTTATTTGGCAGGTTATGTGGCAGATCGCTATGATGTAGAAGTTAAGGAGTGCCAGGACAGAGCAAAAAACCGTGTTAAGCAAAGTATGAGAGACGCTTTTAGAAGATCCGTGAAGGGATATTCTTCCGTAGATCCTAAGGGGGATCAGGTATCCATTACCCGTGCGTCTCATAAATATGCTCTATATCCGGTATGGATCTTAAATACCACTTGGAAGGAAGAGAAATTTGTTTTTGCAATGAACGGTCAAAGTGGGAAGATGATCGGAGATCTTCCGGTAGACAATAAAGCTTATCGAAGATATGTAGGAATCAGAGCAGTGGTTCTCACCATATTAATCTATATATTCCTTACCATTATTGAGATTATGTTGTAAAAGGAGGAAGTTATGAGGTTGAGAAATTTTATATACAAAAGTTCCATAGCAGTCCTCCTACTATTCATCAGCATTTGGCTATCGAGCTTTGGAGGGGGCGTCTGTGTTTATGCAGCAGATCATCCTGCCAGGTTGGTGGACAATGCAGGGCTTTTAGATGAAGATGAATTTACAGAGGTTACGAAGGAGCTGGATAAAGTCAGCGAAAAATGGCAATTTGATGTGGTAGTAGTTACCGTAGGTTCTTTAGATGGCAAGACAGCGGAGGCCTATGCAGACGACTATTTTGATTACAATGGTTATGGATATGGAGAGAATAAGGATGGTATTTTATTTTTAGTGGCCATGGATGATCGAGCGTGGCATATATCTACCTCAGGTTATGGAATTACTGTATTTACTGATTATGGCTTATCTTATATGAGCAACAGGATCGTATCGGATCTTAGCGATGAGGAATACAAGAAAGCCTTTGATCAGTATGCCACCTTCTGTGATCAATACCTGAAGGCAGCAGAAAATGGAGAGTCCTACGATAACGGACATCATCCTTGGGATTTGTTTGACTGGAGAAGACTTGCGCTTTCTATCTTATTTGGTTGTTTTATAGCCATCAGTTGGGGGCAGGGGAAGAAAGCTCTTCTAAAATCCGTAAAGAAACAGGAGGAAGCTTCCAGATACAAAACCGGTGAAGGCCTAAAACTTACTGTAAAACAGGATCGTTTCGTGGGACAGCATGTTACCAGTCATGTAATTGTAAAAAGCGAAGGAAGCTCTGGAGGCGGTGGAAGCAGCACCCATACCAGTTCCTCGGGAAGTAGCCACGGAGGATGTGGAGGACGCTTTTAAATTATTCTAAAATTGAAACAATGATAAGGAGTAAAAATGGATTTAGAAATATATAAAAAATTATGTGCTGAATCAAAAATTCTCTGGACACAACATTGTTTACAGCGGATGCAGGAAAGAGATATCAGTCGAGTAGATGTAAAAAATGGCATAAAAACAGGTGAAATTATAGAGGAGTATCTGGATGATTTTCCTAATCCAAGTTGTTTGATTTTTGGATACAATTTGAATGGACAGATTTTGCATATAGTTGCAGGTTGTGATAATATAAATGTATACATAATAACAGTGTATTATCCAGATACGAAGAAATTTGAAGATGATTTAAAAACTCGGAGAAAGAGGTGATGGATATGTGTATATATTGCAAAAGTAGTACAACCGTAAGTAGTTCGACAACACATGTTGTAAATTATAAAAATTGCATTATTGTAATTAAGAATGTTCCATGCCTTGAATGTGATCAGTGTGGAGAAAAATATTATACAGATGAAGTTGCTGAACATCTTGAATCGATTGTGAATATGGCAAAAAAGACGATGCAAGAGATTGCTGTTATTGATTATCCACAGGTGGCATAGACGTAATTAAGAGAGGGGAAACTCCCCTCTCTTTTGTTTTTATAAAGTTGCTCTTTATAAAGCTGCTTTATATACTATATTTCCACTACAGATGGTATAATGCACCTTCCCTGTAAGGGTGCATCCGGTAAATGGTGTATTGCTGGATTTTGATGCATATTCTGTCGGAGTCCAGGTTTCTTTCGGATCAAAGATTATCAGATCCGCAGGGGCATTTTCCTCCATACGGCCTGCCGGCAATTTATAAAGCTTGGCAGGATTGATGGTCATTTTTTCTATGAGCTCCGGAAGAGTCAAATGCCCCGGTTCTACCAAAGAAGTGATTCCAAGCGCCAGGGAAGTTTCGATGCCGATAATACCGCTGGGGGCTTTTGTCAGTTCCTTTGCTTTTTCCTCGGCGCTGTGAGGAGCGTGATCGGTAGCGATAAGATCAATGGTTCCATCCTTTAATCCTTCAATGATCTGCAGGCGGTCTTTCTCTTCCCGAAGGGGAGGATTCATCTTTGCTAAAGTGCCATGTTCAAGTAAGGCCTCGTGATTCAAAGTGAAATGATGTGGTGTGGCTTCAGCGTGAATGTGAGCACCTAAGTTTTTCGCATTTCTTACCAGGGCAACAGAATTGCCGGAGCTGATATGCTGAATTACTAAATCGACACCGGTATGAAGTGCCATCATGGAATCTCTGGCTACTAAGACTTCCTCGGCAATAGAAGGAGAGCCTTCTATACCAAGTTTCTCAGATACTTCCCCCTGATTGATTCCGTTGTTAGTGATAAAAGCCGGGTCCTCTTCGTGGAGGCTTAAAGGAACTTCAAGTCTGGCAGCAGCTTCCATGGCCTCATAGCAAAATTTTGCATCTAAAAGAGGAATTCCGTCATCGGTAAAACCGCAGGCACCGTGAGCCTTTAACTCGTCCATGTTGGTGAGCGTTTCTCCTTTTAAACCGTAAGAGACGGAGGCCGCCTGATAAATGTGAATGTCTTCTTTTTTCGCTTTTTTTAATACTTCATCCAATACTTCCACCGAATCGATAGTAGGAGAAGTATTAGCCATGCAGATTACAGAAGTAAAGCCACCCTTTGCAGAAGCCAGAGCTCCGGTGTGGATGTCTTCCTTGTAGGTGAATCCCGGATCTCTAAAATGAACATGGGTGTCAATCAGACCCGGTGCGATCATAAGACCCGTGGCATCGATGACCTCCTCGCTTGTAGAGTCATCCGTTGCCTTTGATAATTTGCAATCTCTGTCGATGGAGTAAATTTTCCCATCCTCTAAAATAAGATCCGCAGGATACATTTCCTTGGTTTCCGGATTGATAATGGTTCCGTTTTTTATAATCATAAGTGCCTCCTTTATAGCTAAATGATCCTTTGAAATAAGTATAAAAAATAGAAGAATTGCCTGTCAAGAAAACAGATGTATTCTCTTGGAAAATATATTATACTAGATACCAGAACCCAAAACAGATAAGAAATTGATAAGAAGTAGAGAAGTAGATAAGAAGTAGAGATGAAAGAAAGATGAAGAAAATATTATTGATCGGAACCGGAGGCACCATTGCCTCTAAACAGACAGCATACGGATTGGCTCCGGGATTATCCCCGGAGGACATTTTAAACTATATACCGGCAGTGAAAAATATTTGCAAGGTAGATGCCATTCAGGTATGTAACCTTGACAGTACCAATGTGACCCAGGAGCACTGGAAGCTTATGGCACGTACCATAGAAGAAAAGTATGAAGAATACGATGGATTTGTGGTAGCCCACGGTACAGACACTCTGGCCTATACCGCAGCGGCCCTGTCCTATATGGTGCAAAACTCCAGAAAACCCATCGTGGTAACAGGGGCTCAAAAGCCCATCGAGATGGATGTGACGGATGCTAAAACCAATCTGTTGGACAGCTTTATTTATGCGGCGGATGAAGAATCCCAGGACGTGAATATTGTATTTGACGGAAAAGTGATCGTAGGTACCAGAGCAAAGAAGGAGCGGGCAAAAAGCTATAATGCATTTTCCAGTATTAATTTCCCTTATAAAGCTGTGATCCAGGACGGAATGCTGGTACGCTATATTCATGAAGCTCCCTATGAGGGGAAGGTGCATTTCTTCTATAACATGAAAAGCAGTGTCTATGTGTTAAAGTTGATCCCCGGTATGAAGCCGGATATTTTGCCTTATCTTTTTGAGCACTATGATTGCCTGGTTATCGAAAGCTTTGGAGTGGGAGGCGTTCCAAAGACTCTCATGGATGAATTTTATACAGAAATGAATCGCTGGATGGATAAGGGGAAGATCATTGTCATGACCACCCAGGTAGCAAACGAAGGCAGCAATATGACGGTATACGAAGTGGGAAAACGGGTGAAGATGGACTTTCAGTTGTTGGAGGCCTATGACATGACCTTGGAGGCTACCATCACAAAAATGATGTGGATTATGGGCATGGGAGATCAGTCCTATGATGAAATGAAGAAGGATTTCTATACCCAGATTAACCATGATATTTTATTTACTAAGCGGTTGGAACTGGAGGAGTAAGAATATATGCAGGATCATAAAAATTCGGAAGGAACCCCTCACAAACGTCGGGTTCGGTATTCAGGAAAATATCCTAAGAAATTTGAAGAAAAATATAAGGAACATAATCCGGAAAAATATAAGGATACTATCGATCACGTAATCGAAAAGGGAAGCACACCGGCAGGAATGCATATTTCCATTATGGTGCAGGAGATTCTGGATTTCCTGCAGATCAAACCGGGACAGCAGGGACTTGATGCTACTTTGGGATACGGCGGTCATACCTCGGCGATGTTAGAATGCCTAAAGGGAGATGGCCATGTGTATGGACTGGATGTGGATCCTATAGAGTCTGCAAAGACCAAGGAGCGCCTGAAAAAGAAAGGCTATGGGGAGGAGCTTCTTACTGTAAAGCTTACCAATTTTAGAAATATCGATGAGGTAGCAAAAGAAGCAGGAAAATTTGATTTTCTTCTGGCGGATTTAGGAGTCTCTTCTATGCAGATCGACAATCCGGAGCGAGGATTTTCTTATAAGATTCATGGGCCTTTAGACCTTCGCATGAATCCTGAAAAAGGAGAGAGTGCGGCTGAAAGATTAAAAACTGTGACAGAGGAAGAGCTAGTCGGCATGTTTATTGAAAATTCTGATGAACCTTATGCAGAGGAGATTGCAGCAGAAGTATTTGCCTTAAAGAAAAACGGAACATCCATAGAGACTACCACGGATTTTAAGGAAGCCATTCAGAGAGCTTTAAGCTTTCTGCCGGAAAAGGAGCAGAAGGAAGCAGTGAAAAAATCCTGTCAGAGGTGTTTCCAGGCCCTGCGCATCGATGTGAATAGTGAATTTGAAGTGCTTTATGAATTTTTAGAAAAACTTCCGGAGGTTATGAATCCGGGAGGAAGGATTGCAATCTTAACATTCCACTCCGGAGAAGACCGTCTGGTAAAGAAAGCCTTTAAACAAGGAATGAAGCAGGGAATATACAGTGAAGTATCTAAGGATGTAATTCGTCCATCGGCAGAGGAGTGCAGAAGAAATCCAAGAGCCAGATCCACAAAAATGCGTTGGGCAGTAAAGGCATAACGGGCGGATAGATAGAAAGAAATGATAAATATGGAGAAGCAAAAGAAAACAATACAAAAGGGCAAAATTTGTCCGGTAAATAAAAAATGCGGGGGCTGTCAATATTTATCCAAAACCTATAAAGAGCAATTACAGATCAAACAGAAAAATGTCCAAAAACTCTTAAAGGATTTTGGAAAAGTAGAGCCTATCCTTGGCATGGAAGATCCCTATCATTACAGAAATAAGGTCCATGCAGTATTTCACAGAGACCGAAAGGGAAATGTAATCTGTGGAACCTATGAGGCGGGAACTCACCGGGTGGTGCCTGTGGAGGAGTGCCTCATCGAGGATGAAAAATCCCAGGAAATCATAAGGACCATAAGGGATTTGCTGAAATCCTTTAAGATCAAAATCTATAATGAAGATACGGGCTACGGACTCTTGCGCCATGTGCTGGTTCGAAGAGGATTTACAAGTGGAGAGATTTTAGTGGTATTGGTATTAAGCTCACCAATTATGCCATCAAAAAACAATTTCGTGAAAGCACTAAGAAAAGTTCATCCGGAGATTACCACCGTGGTGATGAATATCAACAACAAGCATACCAGCATGGTGTTAGGAGACAGGCAGCAGGTGCTTTACGGACCTGGATTTATAAAGGATCAACTGTGCGGTTGCACCTTCCGTATTTCCCCTAAATCCTTTTATCAGGTAAATCCAAAGCAAACAGAAGTACTATATAATACTGCCATTTCCTTTGCAAAACTTACGGGAAAAGAGACCGTCCTGGATGCCTACTGTGGAATCGGAACCATCGGGCTTGCGGCCGCAAAGAAGGCAGGGAAAGTTATCGGAATCGAATTAAATCCTGATGCAGTGAAGGATGCAAGGATCAATGCGAAAGAAAATCACTATAAGAATGCAGAGTATATCCAGGGAGATGCCGGAAAAATCATGGTGCAGATGGCAGAAAAAAAACAACCGGTGGATGTAGTCTTTATGGATCCTCCAAGAGCCGGAAGTGATCATGCCTTTATAGACTCGGTGGCGAAACTGGCTCCCAAACAGGTGGTATATATTTCCTGTAATCCAGAGACTCTGGCCAGAGATTTAAAATATTTTAAGAAAAAAGGATATCAGACGAAAAAGATCCAGCCGGTAGATATGTTTTGCTGGTGTGATCACTGCGAAGTGATTTGTAAATTGGTACGGGAATAGATTGAGCTCCCAAAAGGAAAATGGTATAATTTGTATGTATTTTTGAACGGACAAAAATTCGAAACCAGTATGAAAAAGGGGAATTTATGCTGACGAATAGATTGGATGAAAACAATAATTCTATACCGGAAGAGACTCGTCTTTGTAACAAAGAAGAGGGCCATGATGAGCTGCTTTTAAAAAGTTATCAAAAATTGGAGGAAATGCGGGATATTATCGCCACTTCTGAGATGGGGACGTGGAAGATTTGCCTGCTTGAGGGTGAAGCTCCAAGGATGGAAGCCGACGAGTTGATGTTAAAGCTTTTAGGGATTACAGATCCGAATCTATCCCCGGAGGAAATCTACGATGTCTGGTTTTCCGGTATAGAGCCCGGTGCCTTAGACAGTGTATATGCCTCTTTGGAAGTAATGAAAAAGGGGGAGCGGGATGAGAATACTTATCTTTGGAATCATCCCACGTTAGGTAAGAGATATGTGCGCTGTGGTGGTGTTGGAAAACCAATCGAAGGGGGCATGATATTTCGTGGATATCACTATGATGTGGATGAGGATGTCCGCAAACAGAAGCTGAAGGATGAAGAACTAAAAGAGCAGGTGGAGGTAATATCTTCTCTTTCAACGATTTATTCTACGATTTTCAGAGCAGACTTAGATACCCATGAATACGAGGTCTTGACTACCGTAGATCGCATGGAAGATATAGCCGGTAAACAGGGCAATTTTGATGATGTAAAGGATAAGATTCTTAAGGTCTTTATTGATGAAGATATGAGAGAGGGTATTGAAGCTTTTTTAGATCTTGATACTTTGGCGGATCGTCTTCGGGATGTAAAGAGTATAGGGATGGAATATAAAAATCCCAAGGGACAGTGGATGAAGGCTCGTTTTATCGTAAAGCGAAGAGACGGACATGGAAGAGTGAAGGAAGTCCTTTATGTAGCCCATGACTGTACCGATGAAAAGATTAAGGAGTTTGAACAAAAAGAGCGCTTAGCTCAGGCTCTTGACATGGCTAGGCAGGCAAGTAAGGCAAAATCCATCTTCTTAAGTAATATGTCCCATGATATTCGAACCCCTATGAATGCCATTATGGGATTTACGGCTCTGGCGCAAAATCATATCGATGATCCTAAGTTGGTGGAAGATTACCTGGCAAAGATTAGTACTTCAGGGGCTCATTTGTTAAGTCTTATTAATGATGTTTTAGATATGAGCCGTATTGAAAGTGGCGCAGTAAAGCTGGATGAAAAATGGATCCATCTACCGGATCTTTTTAAGGATCTTAGAGCTATGATCCAGGGTATGGTATCTGCTAAGAATTTAAATCTTTATATTAACCCTCAGGATGTGAAGCATGAGGATGTGATCGTGGATAAGCTCCGCTTGAATCAGGTTCTTTTGAATATCATAGGAAATGCCATTAAGTTTACAGAACCTGGGGGAGATATTTTTATTCGTATTACAGAAAAACCTTGCGATAAGAAGAATTTTGCTTTCTATGAAATCGTGGTGAAAGACAGCGGTATTGGAATGTCCAAGGAATTCATGGAGCATATTTTTGAGACTTTTACCAGAGAAAACAGCACGACGGTTTCCGGAATCCAGGGAACAGGACTTGGAATGGCCATTACCAAGAATATTGTAAATATGATGGGAGGAGATATCCAGGTAGAAAGTGAGGCGGGAAATGGCTCGGCGTTTACTGTTGTATTGCCTCTTCGATTTTCTGACGAGGATGCTGTAGTAGGAGAGCCTCGCAACAAGGTAGCCAGACGAATATCGAAAGAGCATTCAGAGAAGCAGGAAAAGGATGCAAAGAAAAAGGCATATGATTATACCGGGAAAAGAGCTCTCTTGGTGGAAGATAATGATTTGAACTGTGAGATTGCCACAGCAATTTTGGAAGAAACCGGCATGACTATCGAAAGCGTAAATGACGGTGATATTGCGGTGGAAACCGTGAAAAATGCTCCGACAGATTATTATGACTTAGTGTTTATGGATATTCAGATGCCAAAGATGGATGGATATACAGCAACCAGAGAGATTCGAACTTTTGACGATAATCAGAAGGCCAACATTCCTATTGTAGCCATGACGGCAAATGCTTTTGAGGAGGATAAACAGAAAGCCTTTGCCTGTGGTATGAATGGTCATGTTATCAAGCCGGTTTCCATGGAGGCTATCGCCCAGGTCTTGGATGAGATTTTTGCGGAGAAAGTAAAATAAGAAAATTAGCAACATATTACCGTTGACTAACCATTGGGGGCTAAAGTATAGTGTACAGGAACTTAAAATTCATATTTCCGTGAGGGAGTAGTTCGCATGTATATGTGGTTTGTCAACATACCGGAGGATACGAAAAGTTTTCTTGAGTTAAGACATTAGAAGACTTTGGAGATTCACCTGGCAAATCTTAAAGAATGAGACTCATGTATGTTTAGTGATTTTATAAAAGTGCTAGGCATACGTGGGTCTTTTTATGTGTTTGAATCTCTTGTGGAGAAAGGGAGAAAATTATGGCTACTGTATTTGAATTATTTTTGTTGGGCGTGGGACTTTCCATGGATGCCTTTGCGGTTGCAGTCTGTAAGGGCCTCAGTATGAGGCGCATCAACAAAAAGCAGACACTTATTATCGGATTGTATTTTGGAGGTTTTCAGGCACTGATGCCTTTCCTTGGATGGCTTCTTGGAAGTCAGTTCCAGCAATATATCACCAGTATCGATCACTGGATTGCATTTATCCTTCTTGGCTATATTGGAGGTAAGATGATCTATGAGGCTATCAAAGAATGGAAGGAAGAGGAAGTGGCAGAGGTGATGGATCCGCCACTAGATCACAAAAATATGTTGATGCTTGCGGTGGCGACCAGCATTGATGCCCTGGCAGTTGGTATTACCTTTGCGTTTTTACAGACACCGATTGTGGAGGCGATTTCCATTATCGGCTGTACCACCTTCGTGATTTCCATCATTGGCGTTGTAGTAGGAAATCTTTTCGGCAGCAGATATAAGAATAAGGCGGAATTAGTAGGTGGCGTGATCTTAGTCTGTATTGGCTTGAAGATTCTTTTGGAACACTTGGGCGTATAAATAGGAGCTTAAATTAGAAAAAGAGAGGATAGAAAAAATGAGTGGAATTTTTCAAAGTTTACCCTTTGCGATCGTATTATTGGTCATTGGATTTGCTTTTTTGGTAAAGGGTGCGGATGCCTTTGTAGAAGGCTGCAGTAGTATTGCAAAAAGATATCATGTGCCTTCCTTGATCATCGGAATGACCATTGTAGCCATGGGAACCAGTCTTCCGGAGACGGCAGTTAGTATTACTGCATCGGCCACCGGCAACAATTCCCTGGCCATCAGTAATGCGGTGGGATCCAATATTTTTAATCTTATGGTAGTGGTGGGTGCCTGCACACTGTTTACTTCTGTGGCGGTCCAGAAATCTACCTTGAAGTTTGATTTTCCGATTTCCGTTGCCTGTGCGGCATTGCTTCTGGTGCTTGGATATATCGGAAATACTTTGGGGAGGGGAGACGGAATCATTCTCATTGTCCTTTTTGCAATTTTTATTCTCTATATGATTCGTTCTGCCATGGCATCCAGACAAACGAATACAGACTTTAATCCGGAGGATGCTGCGGTGCTTTCTGAGGCAGAAGAGATTCAGGTAATGTCTATGGGAAAAAGTATTCTATATATTATCCTTGGAGGTATTGCTATCGCTCTTGGAGGAGACTGGGTAGTAGACGGAGCTTGTGCCATCGCTTCTGCTTTTGGCCTCAGCCAGACTTTGATCGGTCTTACGATTGTAGCTATGGGAACCAGTCTTCCGGAGCTTGCAACCTCTGTGGTAGCGGCAAAAAGAGGAGAGGTGGATATGGCTCTTGGAAATGTCATCGGTTCCAATATTTTTAATATCCTCATGGTACTGGGAATCGCGGCAACTGCAAGTCCGGTGGCTTTTATCACAGAAAATATGATCGATATCCTGGTACTGATTGTCTTTAGTATCCTGGTATGGATTCTTGCATGGACCAAACGGGAGCTGAATAAAAAAGAAGGAATCAGTATGTTGGCGTTCTATGTAATTTATATGGTTTATATTTGTATGAGGTAGTTGACATAAACAATGAAAGCAGTTTGCAGGATTAGGAAGATTCTGTGAAACTGCTTTTTTAATAGCACATGTTTTTATTTAGAAACAATGCTTATAAAGTTCATAAGAAGAATGAATAAGACAAAAAGCTGTTGGAACATGACAGATTCTTTCGAATGTGCTAACATAAATGGGACAAAAGTCTTGTTTTGACTCGTGATGCTTCTGACATAATTACTAAAAATGCGGATAAAATACTGTTGGTTTTATACGAAATGATTGCAACAGAATAAAAAAAGGACTTCAGTCCTTTTTTTAAATAAGACTTATGTCATAATTGCCCTATCGAGTCCGAAACGAAAAAAAGGAGGAAATACGGATTATGAAGAAAAAAGTAGTAGCAGCATTATTAGCAGGCGCTATGGTAGCATCTCTTGCAGGATGTGGTGGAAGCAGCTCAAGCAGCTCAAGCAGCGACAGTACAGCTTCTTCATCAAGCGATGGAGAGACCATGCAGATTGCAATGGTAACAGACTCCGGTGATATTACAGACCAGAGCTTTAACCAGACAACTTATGAGACATGTAAAGCATGGGCTGAGGACAAGGGTGTAGAGTTCAACTACTACAAGCCGGAAAGCGATTCTGATGAGGCTAGAAATGCTTCTGTAGATCAGGCTGTAGCAGATGGCGCTAACGTTGTCGTACTTCCGGGATATATGTTTGCGGCAGCTATCGTAGATCAGTCTGAAATTTATCCGGATGTTAAGTTTGTAGCTTTGGACGTAAGTGCCGGAGATATCTGCGAGAAGGGTGTTGGAGAAGGATATACTTACAACCCGGATGATTACGAAGTAAGCGATTACTACAATACAGATAACGTATACTGCTGTACTTATCAGGAAGAACTTTCCGGATACATGGCAGGATATGCAGCTGTAAAACTTGGATATAAGCATCTTGGATTCCTTGGTGGAATGTCTGTACCGGCTGTAACTCGTTTCGGTTATGGATATGTTCAGGGAGCTGATGCAGCAGCTGAGGAACTTGGTATCACAAAGGATGTTACTGTTGAGTATGTTGTAGGCGGACAGTTCTACGGTGATGCTGATATTACAGCAGCTATGGATACATGGTACAAAGAAAAAGGTGTTGAAGTTGTATTTGCATGCGGTGGTGGTATCTACACTTCTGCTGTAGAAGCAGCTGAAAAAGAAGGCGGAATGGTTATCGGTGTAGACTCTGACCAGTCAGGAATTATCGGCGAGGATATCACAGTAACATCTGCTATGAAGGGTCTTGCAGCTACTGTAAATACCGTTCTTGATGCAATTGATGCTGGTGAGTGGAATGATTACGTAGGAAAGATTGATAACTTAGGATTCGTTTCTGGTGATGATCCGGAAGCAAACTACGTACAGCTTCCAATGGATACAACACAGTGGTCTGATAGCTTTACACAGGATGACTACAAAGCGTTAGTTAAGAAGATGTATGATGGCGAGATCGAAGTTAGCAATGACACAACTGAGATGCCAAAGACTGCTATCACAGTAAATGATCAGGGAAGTATTAAATAATAAAGTTTTGGCTATGAGGGGTATTAGCCAATTGGTTTAATTGAAAGGGGAGTGGTTTTGTTCACTTCCCTTTTATACCCTAAATGTGCAGAAAGAATAGAAGGAGGATGGCGTAAATGAGTGAGTATGCAGTAGAAATGCTTGGGATCACCAAGCGATTTCCGGGAATCATCGCCAATGACAATATTACACTTCAGCTGAAAAAGGGAGAGATTCATGCCCTGCTTGGAGAAAACGGAGCAGGAAAATCTACCCTTATGAGTGTTCTCTTCGGTATGTACCAACCGGAGGAAGGAGAAATCCACAAGGACGGAAAGAAAGTAGAGATCAACAATCCAAATGATGCTAATGATCTTGGAATCGGAATGGTACATCAGCATTTTAAATTGGTAGAATGCTTTAGCGTTTTAGATAATATCATTCTTGGAAGAGAGACTACCAAGGGAGGAATCCTTCAGAAGGATGAGGCCAGAAAAAAAGTAGTAGAGCTTTCTGAAAAATACGGTTTATCTGTAGATCCTGATGCCATTATTGAGGATATTACGGTAGGAATGCAGCAGAGAACCGAGATTTTGAAGATGCTTTACCGTGACAATGAGATTTTGATTTTTGATGAGCCTACCGCGGTACTGACTCCTCAGGAGATTCAGGAGCTTATGCATATCATGAAGAATCTGGCGGCAGAGGGAAAGAGCATTCTTTTCATCACACATAAGTTAGCAGAGATCATGCAGGTGGCGGATCGATGCAGCGTCCTTCGTAAAGGTAAATATATCGGAACCGTAGACATTAAGGATACCACACCGGAGAAGCTTTCTGCCATGATGGTAGGTCGTGATGTTAACTTTGTAGTAGCAAAGGAGGAGGCAAAGCCTCAGGATGTGGTTTTGGATGTAAAAAATATGTCTGTGGCTTCTAAAAGACATAAGAATAACGCGGTAAATAATGTATCCCTTCAGGTTCGTCGCGGAGAGATCGTATGTATCGCAGGAATCGATGGAAATGGTCAGACAGAGTTTGTCTATGGTCTTACAGGATTAGAACATGTGAAAGAGGGAACTGTTACTCTGGCCGGAAAGGATATTACTCATGCACCGATCAGAGAGCGAATGATTTCCGGTATGAGTCATATTCCGGAGGACCGTCACAAACATGGATTGGTATTGGATTATTCTCTGGAGGATAATTGTATTTTACAGAGATATTTCGAGCCTCAATTTACCAACAAGTTTGGCTTCTTAAAGAGAAGAGAGATCAGAGACTATGCCAACAAGCTGATCGAGGAATATGATATTCGTTCCGGTCAGGGAGCTATTACTATCGCAAGATCCATGTCCGGTGGTAATCAGCAGAAGGCAATCATCGGTCGTGAGATCGATAAGGATCCGGAGCTTTTGATTGCAGTTCAGCCAACCAGAGGTTTGGACGTTGGAGCTATTGAATCTGTACATAAGAAATTAGTAGAAACCAGAGATGCTGGAAAGGGTGTTCTTCTTGTAAGCCTTGAGCTTGATGAGGTTATGAACGTATCTGACAGAATCCTTGTGATGTACGAAGGAGAGATTGTCGGAGAGTTCGATCCTAAGAAGGTCTCTGTAGAAGAATTAGGACTTTATATGGCAGGATCTAAGAGAAAGGAGATGGCATAAGATGAATCAGTCTAAGAAAAAAGAAAGTATTCTAAGAAATAGCGGAGTACAGACCATTATCGCCTCTATCCTCTGCATTATCTTAGGTCTTTTTGTAGGATATGTGGTTCTTTTGATCATAAATCCGGCGGGAGCTACCGAAGCAATTTTGGCAATCCTTAAAAATTACTTCTATTATCCAAGCTCAGTGGCGGTTTTGAAATATGCAGGAACTACCATGGTTAAGACATCGGCATTACTTTTGTGTGCTTTGTCTGTACTTTTCGCTTACAAGGTAGGACTTTTTAACATCGGAGCGGCAGGACAGTATGTAGTGGGAGCTGGAGCTTCCTTGTATTTCGCATTGAAATTTGGAATGCCTTGGTATGTATGCTTACTTGCTGCAGTAATTGTTGCAGCTATCATTGGAGGAATCGCAGGAGCTCTTCAGGCTTACTTTAATGTAAATGTAGTTATCTCCTGTATCATGTTAAACTGGATTTCTCTTTATGCAGTGAATATGCTTCTTAGTCAGGTAAAGGCAGAATCTACACCATATACCGTAGATCTTTCCAGCGGAAATAAAAGCGCATTACTTCCAAATTGCGGACTCAATACATTATTTTCTAATAATGAATTTGTAACCATCGGTTTAGTGATTGCCTTTCTTATGGCAATTTTGGTATGGGTGATCTTAGAGAAGACTACCTTTGGCTATGAGCTTAAGGCTACCGGTATGAATAAGAATGCTGCAAAATATTGCGGTATGAAAGAGAAGAGAAATATCATCTTAACTATGATGATTGCCGGTGCTTTTGCAGGATTAGGCGCAGCTGTATTCTACTTAAGCGGAATCGAAACCTGGCAGGTACAGCAGACCAGTGTTCCGAGCATGGGATTTAACGGAATTGCTGCAGCCTTCCTTGGAGGACTGCATCCGATCGGAACCATCTTTGCCTCTTATTTCATCCAGCATATTACCAGTGGTGGTAGCTATGTAGATAAGACCATGTATTGTACACAGATTTCAGATCTGATCTCCGCAGTAATCATTTACCTGTGCGGTTTCGTATTCTTCTTTAGACTGTGGCTGAATCGTTACTTAGACAAGAAAGAAGAGAAGAAAGGAGGAACAAAATAATGGTACTATTACTTCAATATACCTTAATCTTTGCATCCGTATTACTCTTGGTTGCTCTAGGTGGATGTTTCTCCGAGCACAGTGGTGTGATTAACATTGGCCTTGAGGGAATCATGGTTATGGGAGCCCTGGGTGGCGCTTTGGTAATGAAATATATTTCTGATTCCTTGTCTGCTCCGTTGACTATTCTCTTAGTAATTTTAGGAAGTGTATTAGTGGGAATGGTATTTTCTATGTTATTAGGAGTGGCAGCCATCCACTTTAATGCGGATCAAACTTTGGTTGGTACTGCACTGAACCTTCTTGGACCTGCAGTGGCCGTAGTTATTGTAAGAGCGATTAATACTGCAGAGAGTGCAGATAATGTATCTTCTACCGTTAATTACAAGGCAGCAAAGAAGGCTTTCCTACTTAATCTTGGAAAGTTTGAATTTAGTTGGTTTATGTTGATTGCTTTCTTAATTTTGATTGCCTCCTATATCGTTCTTTATAAGACAAAATTCGGTCTTCGTCTTATGGCATGTGGAGAGCATCCTCAGGCTGCAGATGCTATGGGTATCAGCGTTTATCAGATGCGTTATGCAGGCGTACTAATCTCCGGTGCCTTAGGCGGACTTGGTGGACTTGTATATATCACTGCAGGTGTTAGTGAGTGGAAGTTTGAAAATGGTGTTGCGGGATTTGGATTCCTGGCGTTGGCTGTTATGATTTTCGGACAGTGGAAGCCTTTAAATATCGGTGGTGCGGCAGTGCTTTTCGGACTCTTTAGAGCCCTGTCAAACGTATATACAGGATTCCCGTTCTTAGAGGCTTTAAAGCTTCCAAGTACTCTGTATAACATGCTTCCATATATTATTTCTCTTATCGTATTGATCTTCGTATCCGGAAATTCCAGAGCACCGAAGGCAGAGGGTATTCCTTATGATAAGGGACAGCGCTAGGAACTGGTTGTTTTTCTAAATAAGAGAGGGTGTTGATTGTATGAAAAATTATTCGGAAGATCCAAACCGTCAGTACCATATTCAGGTAGCTCCCGGGGAGGTTGGAAAATATGTGATATTGCCAGGAGATCCAAAACGCTGTGCAAAGATCGCAAAATACTTTGAAGATCCGGTGTTGGTGGCAGACAACAGAGAGTTTGTTACCTATACGGGAACTTTGGATGGAGTGAAAGTCAGTGTTACATCGACGGGGATCGGTGGACCATCGGCCTCCATCGCTATGGAAGAATTATATCGCTGTGGTGCCGATACTTTCCTTCGGGTAGGCACCTGCGGAGGTATGCAGACAGAAGTAAAGAGTGGGGATGTGGTAATCGCTACGGGAGCCATCCGCATGGAAGGGACCAGCAGAGAGTATGCACCGATCGAGTATCCGGCAGTGGCAGATCTTGCTGTAACGAACGCTCTGGTGGCAGGCGCAAAGGAAAAAGGCTTTGCCTTCCATACAGGCGTGGTTCAGTGCAAGGATGCTTTCTATGGACAGCACGAGCCGGAGAAAATGCCGGCAGGCTATGAGCTTATCAATAAATGGGAAGCTTGGAAGATGATGGGATGCTTAGCTTCCGAGATGGAATCTGCAGCTCTCTTTATTGCGGCAGGAAAGCTTCGGGCAAGAGCAGGATCCTGCTTCTTAGTAGTGGCCAATCAGGAACGGGAAAAATTAGGTCTTGAGAATCCGGTAGTACATGATACAGACGGAGCCATTCAGATTGCTATCGAAGCTATTCGCCGGTTGATCAAAGAGGATGCCTAAAATATTTCCGGTTTTTGGATATTAATTAAGAATAAAAATTAAGAATAATAACTATGGATTATAGAAATTAGGTATATATAGAAATTGGGAGAAGAAAAATGGAAATTAAAGAATTATTAAAACATGTAGATCATACTTTATTACTTCAGCCTTCTACATGGGCTGAAATCAAGCAGATCTGCGATGATGCAATGAAATACGAGACTGCTTCTGTATGCATTCCTTCCTGCTATGTAAAGGAAGCTTATGACTATATGGAAGGAAAGATTCCGGTATGTACCGTAGTAGGGTTCCCAAATGGAAACACTACCACAGGAACCAAGGAATTTGAGACCAAGGAAGCTTTAGCAAACGGAGCAGAAGAGATCGATATGGTCATTAACGTTGGATGGTTAAAGGATAAAAGATATGACTTGGTGGAAGAGGAAATTAAGACTTTAAAGGCTGCTTGTGGGAAGAAGGTTTTAAAGGTCATCATCGAGACTTGCTTCCTTACCGAGGATGAAAAAATTAAGATGTGTGAGATTGTGACAAGTGCGGGTGCTGATTATATTAAGACTTCTACAGGCTTTGGTGGCGGCGGTGCTACCTTTGAGGATATCAAGTTGTTTGCAGATCACGTAGGAGAGAACGTAAAAATTAAAGCGG
This sequence comes from bacterium, assembly GCA_963658085.1. Lineage (GTDB taxonomy): Bacteria > Bacillota > Clostridia > Lachnospirales > Lachnospiraceae > CAKRJP01. Next base: position 10,813 of record CAVKOU010000003.1, on the reverse strand, counting down.
CCGGTGGAATCTCTTCTCTAGAAGATGCTGAAAAATTTATGGAGCTTGGAGCAGATCGTCTCGGAACCAGCAGAATCGTAAAGATTGTTAAGGGACAGGAAGCTACAGGTTACTAAAATACAGGATACAATAGAATGCAGACATTTCATGCAGATAATATAGAGATATATAGATACAGACAGATATATCAAGATACAAGCTACATGGGAAATGCATTAAAAAAACGGAGGTGCAGGCGATATGGAAAAACAGATGATAGAAGCGTTGATTGAAAAGGCTGTTGACATGCTGAACTTTTCCTATACCCCCTATTCAAACTTTAAAGTAGGAGCAGCCCTTCTTGCAAAAAATGGAACTATTTACACGGGATGTAATATTGAGAACGCAGGATATACTGCCACAAACTGTGCAGAGAGAACCGCATTTTTTAAGGCTGTCAGTGAAGGGGTAAAGGAATTTGATGCTATCTGCATCGTAGGGGGAAAGGATGGGATCCTTACGGAATATGCGGCTCCCTGCGGTGTGTGCAGACAGGTGATGATGGAATTTTGTAATCCCAAAACCTTTCAGATCATCTTGGCGGTAGACAAGGAACATTATGATATCTTTACGTTAGAGGAGCTTTTGCCTTTGGGCTTTGGCCCGGGAAACCTTTCATAAATCTTGTATAATTTTTATGAAAATAATGGATCAGAGAGGGAATCATGACACGAGAAGAATTAATAAATTTACCGAAAATTGAATTACATTGCCATTTGGACGGTTCCTTAAGTCGGGAGTTTGTGGAGAAGCGGTTAGGCAGACCGGTAAGGGATGAGGACTTAAGTGTGTCAGATGACTGTAAAAGCCTTGTTGAATATTTAGAAAAGTTTGATCTTCCGGGGCAGTGCATTATGGATCCGGAAGGCTTAGAGCAGGCCGCCTATGATGTGCTTCATAGCATGAGTAAAGAAAATGTCTGCTACGGGGAGATTCGATTTGCACCGCTTTTATCCGAGACAGAAACCATGTCCTGCTCGCAGGTGATCGAAGCTACTTTAAAAGGTCTGGAAAAAGGAAAAGAGGATTTTGGAGTAGAGTATGGACTGATTACCTGTGCCATGCGTCATCATAGCATGGAAGAAAATCGAAGAATGCTTAAGGTAGCAAGAGAATATTTAGGACAGGGAGTCTGTGGGGCCGACCTTGCAGGAGCTGAGGCAGCGTTCCCTATGAGTGAATTTATGGATTTGTTTACAGAAGTAAAATCCATGGACATGCCTTTTACCCTCCATGCAGGAGAGTGTGGGAATCCCCAAAATATTATAGATTCTGTGGCGGCAGGAGCTACCAGAGTAGGTCACGGAATCGCCATGAAAGGTCATAAGGATTTAGTAAAATCCATGGCAGATAAAAAAATCGGAGTGGAAATGTGCCCTATCAGCAATCTGCAGACAAAGGCAGTTGCAAGTATGGGAGAGTATCCGATCCGTGAATTCTTAGATGCAGGAGTCCGTGTGACAGTAAATACAGATAATCGAACGGTTAGCAACACGACCCTTGTAAAGGAATTAGAATTTATTCAAAAACAATACGGAGTCCGGGATGAGGAGGTCCTGCTTCTGATGAAGAATGCAGTAGATGCGGCCTTTGCAGATGATGCTGTGAAGGAAAGGCTGTACCGGAAGTTAACAGCAAAATAAAGAAAGAAGAGGTAGACGAATATGAAAAACTACAACAGAATTTTTGTCGTTGTCTTGGATTCTTTGGGTGTTGGAGCTTCCCCGGATGCGGATAAATTTGGTGATGCAGGGGCAGATACCTTTGGACATATCCTTGATACCGTAGGCACCCTGGATATTCCAAATTTGCAAAAACTTGGAATGCTAAACCTTCACACCGGAGGGAATATGGAAGGTGTAAAACAGCCACTGGGGCGCTATACCAAATTAAGGGAAGCCAGCAATGGCAAGGACACTATGACCGGACACTGGGAGATGATGGGAATCAAAACAGAGAAGCCCTTTATCACCTTTACAGAACATGGATTTCCGCCGGAGCTTATTAAGGAATTAGAGGAGCGCTGCGGCAAGCGAGTAATCGGAAATAAAAGTGCCAGCGGTACCGAGATTATTGAGGAACTGGGAGAAGAAGAAATTTCCACAGGAGCCATGATTGTTTATACTTCCGCAGATTCTGTTTTACAGATCTGTGGAAATGAAGAAACATTTGACCTCGACAATCTCTATCGCTGTTGTGAGATTGCAAGAGAGATTACCATGAAGGACGAATGGCGGGTAGGACGTGTTATTGCAAGACCTTACGTGGGAAAGAAGAAAGGGGAATTTAAGCGTACCAGCAATCGCCATGATTATGCCTTAAAACCAACAGAGGCAACTACCTTAAATGCCTTAAAGGATGCAGGATGTGATGTCATCAGCGTAGGAAAGATCAATGACATTTTCTGTGGAGAGGGAATTACAGAATCCAATAAGTCCAAAAGCTCTGTCCATGGAATGGAGCAAACCATCGAGATCGCAGAGCGGGATTTTCACGGACTTTGCTTTACCAATTTAGTAGACTTTGATGCCCAGTGGGGACATAGAAGAGATCCCATCGGATACGGAAAAGAAATCGAAGCCTTTGACAAGAATCTGGGAGTCCTTCTTAAAAAATTAAGAGAAGATGATCTTTTGATCCTTACAGCAGACCATGGAAATGATCCAACCTATACGGGAACCGATCATACCAGAGAGTATGTTCCTTTCATTGCTTACTCCACTCAGATGAAGGAAGGTGGAAAGATCCGGGAAGAAGATACTTTTGCAGTGATCGGAGCCTCTATTGCAGAAAACTTTGGAGTAAAGATGCCGGAAGGAACCATCGGTCATTCTATTTTGGATGAATTAAAGTAGGTGATCAGAAGGTGAAGAATAATAAAAAAATAAATATTTCTGAAATAATATTAGCTTTTGTGGGGATTGTCCTGGTGGGAGTAGGAGTAGCATTCAATGCGGCTGCTGCCCTGGGAAATGACCCGGTGGGCATTATGTATGACGGAATTCGAAGTATTTTAGGTCTTACTTCTGAACAGTTGGGAACAGCGTCCAATATCGTGAACGTCCTCCTGATGATTCTTGTATTTTTTACCGGAAGACACTATATTAATATCGGAACTTTTGTATATATCATTCCTTACGGATTCGTCGTGAATCTTGGCGGGAAGTTATATCATTTGTTGTTTCCTGTTCAGACATTTCCTATTCAGATTCTGGGAGCAGTAATAGGATGCCTGTTATTATATACCGGTGTAGCAATGTATATAACGGCTGACATAGGTTTGGATCCTTTTACCGGAGTTGTCATGGTACTAAGAGACCGATTGAAAAAAGAATATCGCTATGTCAAGATCGGTTTTGATATCAGCTGTATCATAATCGGAACGCTGTTAGGAGGAAAACTAGGAGTAATCACCATTATAACAGCCCTCAGTGCAGGACCGGTGATACAATTTTTATCCGATCAAATGAATAAAATAAGAGAGAAAATAAGGGGTACTTATGGAAGAACATAGATATTTGCATGAAATGCTCCCCTTTATGAAGCTGGTGGATAAAGAAAGACAGCTTCAGTTGGAGGAGTATTTTCGCACAGCTCCACTTTGGCTATTAGATGCCCTGGTGGTGGAGCGGGTTCCTGCGGGCACGACATTTATTAGAGAGAATGCCCCGGCAGATACCATTATCTTTGTAGGAAAAGGAAAGGCCAAGGCCACGGATTATCGAATCTCAGGGGTAGCTTTTGATTTTATGAAATTAGAGTCCAATGTTGCCCTGGGAGGGATGGAGGTCCTTATGGATCTAAAAACCTACCAGACCACCTGGCGTACAGAGAGTGAGTGCATCCTGATCAAGCTGCCTAGAAGTCAATATGAAAAATGGCTGTTTTCGGATTTGGAGGCTTTTCGTTTGGAGACCAAATTAACCTGCTTTTCTCTTCTTGAAGAGGGCAGGAGAAACCGTCTGTATCTATTCCTTCAGGGGGCAGATCGACTGGCATTTTTATTTGTGGAATGGTTTGAAAAATTCAGCCAAAATGACAGCCTGAATATCAGGGAGAGCCGCATGGGAATGGCGGATGAAACCGGATTATGCTTAAAGAGCGTCAGCCGTGCCGTGAAGAAATTTTCAGATGAAGGATTGATTACAAAATACGGAAACCAGATCAATATTAATCGAAAGCAGTATGAAGGATTGCGGCAAATCGTAGATAGCAAGATAGATCGAGCGTAAAGGAGAAGAAAAATGAGCGCAGTATATGAAAAATTACAGACATGCTTAGCAAGTGTAAGAGCAAAGACAGATTTTGTGCCGGAGGTGGCACTGATCTTAGGTTCCGGATTAGGAGACTATGCAGACGAGATCCAGATAGAAGCAACCGTAGACTATGCAGATATTGAAGGATTTCCAACTTCAACAGTAGCAGGACACAAGGGAAGATTTGTATTCGGTTATGTAGAGAATGTGCCGGTAGTGATTATGCAGGGAAGAGTGCATTATTACGAAGGATATCCAATGACAGATGTTGTTCTTCCAACCCGTCTAATGGGCATGATGGGAGCAAAGAAGCTGGTGCTTACCAATGCTGCCGGAGGCGTAAACTTTGACTTCCATCCAGGTGATTTTATGATGATCACAGATCACATTACTTCCGCAGTGCCAAGCCCATTGATCGGTGCAAATATTGACGAGTTGGGAGTACGATTCCCAGATATGAGTGAAGTATACAGTAAGCGTATGCAGGAGATCATCAGAACACAGGCAAAGAATCTTGGAATCTCCATTCAGGAAGGCGTGTATGTACAGTTTACAGGACCGGCATACGAGAGTCCTGCAGAGATTCGCATGTGCAGAAGCTGGGGCGGAGATGCAGTGGGAATGAGCACTGCCTGCGAGGCTGTAGCAGCCCGTCACATGGGAATGGAAATTTGTGGAATTTCCTGCATTACAAATCTTGCAGCTGGAATGAACAATGTGAAGTTAGATCACAAGGAAGTGCAGGAGACAGCAGACAGAGTGGCTGTGGAATTTAAGAAACTTGTAACTGCTATTGTGACAAATGTTTAATAGAGAATAGATATTTCAAAAAGGAACAAAAGCTCGACTTTTGTTCCTTTTTTTAAAATGTTCAATCAGTATCTAGTATTAAAGAACTGTATTTCCGCGGAATTGCTTCGGACTCATACCAGTATATTTTTTAAATAACACAGAAAAGTATGCAGGATCCTGAATTCCTACGGCAATGGAAATTTCGGATGTGCGCATATCGGTATGTAGGAGATTTTTTGCTTTTTCAATTCTTTGATCCGTAATGTAAGTAATTAGAGATTTTCCAACTTCCTTTTTAAACATGCGACTTAGATAGGAAGCATTACTATGGGAGTTTTTTGCTATGGTTTCTAAAGATAAATCTTCGGTTAAATGTTCACCTATATAGGTTAATGCCTGTTTTACAAAAAAACTGTATTGAATAGAGGAATCTGGCACATTTGTTTCTTGGCTTTCTAGATTATCTGTTGTATTTAATGGCAATTTATCTTTCAAAACATCTTTTACTGCATCGATTAACTGATCTTTTGATATGGGCTTTAATAAATATTTCGATACATGATATTGAATGGCAGACTGTGCGTAGGTGAATTCTGCATAACCGGAAAGGATGATTACCTGAGTTGCTGGATGCTGTTCGCAAATATATCTGGATAACTCGATTCCATCAATAAGAGGCATTTTAACGTCTGTGATTACAAGATCTATTTTTTCTTTTTCAATTTTCTTTATAGCATCTTTGCCATTAGAGGCAGTGTCATAAAGCTCGCAATCTAATGTAGACCAGTTGATTGTTTGGGACAGTGCCTTACGGATGGGGGCTTCGTCATCAACAATTAGTATTTTATAACTCATAATAAAGTCTCCTTTGATATAGGTATCACAAAAGATATTTTTGTTTCTTTGTTTGGAACACTGGTGATGTGTAGTGTGCTTTCTTTTCCATAAATCAAAGATAATCTTCGATTGAGATTCTTTAGTCCGATATGTGGACGTTTGTTTTGTTCTCCATCTGTAGAATTATTAGATATTTCTTTAGATGAGAAGTCCGGGATTTCTTTAAAACCTATTCCATCATCTGCTACAACAATTTCTAAGGAGTTCTCACGTTTTTTTACAGAGATAAAAAGATTTCCGGGAGTTGCTTTGGGTTCCAATCCATGTACGTAAGCATTTTCTACTAAAGTTTGAATAGAAAAGCATGGAATAAGAATAGGTTCTAATTCCGTATCGATTTCCTCAATGACTGTGATTTTGTCTTCAAATCGTTGTTGCTGCAAATAATTATAAAAATGAATAAATTTCAGCTCCTCCTTCAGTGGGAGTGTATTTGATGTTCTGTAGACAGTTGAAAACCTTAAAATTTCTCCCAAAGCCACTACGGTCTGTGCAATTTCTGAATCTCCTGACATTTCTGCTTTCCAAGAAAGAGTGCTAAGTACGTTGAAAATAAAATGAGGATTTAATTGAGATTGAAGAGCCTGAATCTCAGAGTCCTTTAACAAAATATTTTGTTCTAATATGTTATCGTGATATTGGTGAATTTGATTTAGCATATTATTGATCGCGGCTTGTAATTCATAAAATTCATCATATTTTTCTAATCCTGCAATATTTTCCGAATAGTTATTGGCTGTAATGGAATCTACTTTACTTTTCATTACCGAAATTGGTTTTGTAATCAAATGACTGATAGTAAAAGAACAGATGACGGAAATGATGATAATTAAAATAATAAGTAGGATACATGGAATTAATACTGCATAAACTTGTTTTAATAATTGACTCTGTGGAGACATAACCATGGCGGTAAGCCCCAACACTTCGATATGGTTGGATAATGCTAGATAATTGTTTCCCCCAAATGATATCGTCTCTAACTGCAGAGTTTTCGTATCTGCTGCAAGAGTTTGTAACTTTTCCAAATCTGTTATATTTAAATTTAAATTTGAGCTAAGTGAAAAACTGTCGTTGTATAGAAAAATTTGCCAATTTTCGGAAAAATTTGCGGTCAATTTTTTTATCCATTGTTCTTTGTCCAAAGTGACAATCATGGTTCCCAATATATTGCCGGTAGAATAATCATAAATTGAACGTACAAAATAAAGACTATTATCCTTGGGAGAGGTAAAGAGCGACAGAGTAGGAGAAGATGAAGACAAGCTGTCATAAACATTTTTATTTGTTTGGCGCTCTTTGTCAGAATTATCTTTTGAAACATGAAATGTAGTTCCGTCGTTGGTATATACAAAGACGGATTGCAGGTAATTCTTTTCCCAAATATTGTTAAGAATTAAAACGGAAGTCATTTGTTTTTCAATTGTATATTGATATGAGAGATCCGGGGAAGGATTTTTCATATACTGATAGATGCTGTCGTTAGATATTAAAAGACGATAAATGGAATCGATAGAATTGATATCATCTGATAGAGCTGTAATTGTGGAGTAACTTTCCTGGTATAACAATAGTTTATAATTCTTGGTTAATTCTTTATGCATTAGAATACTAAAGAAAATAGCACTTAGAACCATGAATGTCGTGATAGTGATTATAATTAGGAAAGATGTTTGTGTAGATAATCTTCGTGGCTTTCGTTGAGATTGTACATGTTTTAGCATTTGATATCTATCCTCCGGGAAAAAATCACTGATTCAATTGACATTATACAGTAAAAAACAACAGAAAAGTAAAAAAACTCAAAGAAAAGATAAAAATATTATATATTATCAACAAAAAACAAATTATATAATTAAGAAAAATGAACGGAGGAAATAAAGCTTATGAAAAGAAAAATTATTAGTGTGCTTTTATGCACAACCATGTTGGCAGGCGTTTTAACAGGTTGCGGAAGTAAAAATGACTCTGCTTCTGATTCGTCAACAGCATCAGCAGATGGAAAAGTAGTTTTGAATGTAATCAATTATCATGTAGGTACGGATTATGCGGCAGACTACTATGAATATTTATTCGATGCATTCCAAAAGACGGAGGAAGGAAAAAATGTGGAATTTAATTTTGAGGAAATTCCTACTACCGATGCTTTTAATCAGAAGATTAAACTTTTGATTTCCAGTGGAGATTTACCGGATATTGTTCTTAATGGTGGTAACAATATCACGGCTTTAGCAGCTGAGGCAGGAAAGGTTACAGATTTAACATCTTATTTGGATGATGATCCGGAATGGAAGGCAATGTTTGATGATTCAGATTTGGAATTTAATTCCTATGAAGGGAAAGTATATGGAATCCCAGTATCTAAGGAGATTTCTTATATCTACTATAACAAAGAACTCTTTGAGGAAGCAGGGCTCGAGGCTCCAGATGTAGCATATGAAACTTGGGATGAGTTCTTTGACGCTTGTGACACTTTGAAAGAAAAAGGAATTACTCCTGTAAGTATGGATACAGCAGACTTGGGATGGCTTTCAAATCTTTGGTACAGTGGTTTGATCGGAACCAGCGGCGAGGAAGGAAATGAGTTCATGAATACACAGTATCCAACAGATTATAATGTGGATGTTGTAGAAGACGCAACCGCTGATCTTCAGAAGATGTTAGAAAATTATACAACTTCTGATGCAGCAGGTGGCAAATATGATACCATGGCAACTCACTTCTTTAATGGCGAGGTTGCAATGCTTCCAAATGGCCCGTGGATGATTCCTGATTTTAGTAGCACAGAGAAAGCTCCAGAAGGATTCTATGACAAAGTTGGAGTGATGCTTCTTCCGGGATATGGACTTGAGAGTGTAGCTACTCCTGGAGATATGGTTGGAACAGATGATCCTGAAAAAGTAGAGGCGGCAGTTGCATTTTTAAAGTTTGAAACTACCGAAGAGAATCAGTTAAAAGCTCTTGAAATGGCAGGACTACAGCCGGTAACTAGAACCATTGAGGTTCCGGACAGCTTAAAGAAATCAGATCCTTTGATGGCTGAAGTATTAGAACTTCAAGGTAAAGCAGAGTATACCTATGGACAGAATCAAGCATATTGGTATCAGAATGTTATTGATACATTCTCTACACAATTGCCGGAATTAGCTTACGGTAATATTTCCCCAGAACAATTCTGTCAGGAGCTTACGGATTCTGCTGCAAAGAATTAAAAAACGAGATTATGAAAAGTGCTGTGCTGACCTGGCACAGCACTTTTTGAATTAATAGAGAAAAAATGGAAACATTAAGGAAGGAGAAAGTATGAGTACAAAAGGAAAAAAAGGGTGGATATTTGCTTTTACAATGCCATGTGTTGTCTTGTTTTGTTTGGTATATGCAATACCATTTGTCATGGTTATTACAACATCACTCTGTGATTATACCTTGACGCAATCCCCATCTCTTGTAGGTTTGGATAATTTCAAAGTGATATTTGCAGATAAAGATTTTCGAGTATCTATTATTAATACATTAAAGTGGGTTCTCATTCAATCTACAATTCATGTCACTTTTGGATTTATTATGGCATTGATTCTAAGGAGAAAGCCAAAGGGCTGGAAAGTTGTCCGAGTAGCCTATGTGATTCCTAATATTATTCCAACAGCGGCTACTGCGGTGATGTTTTCCTTACTTTTAAATCCATCTTTTGGTGTAGTGAAGTTATTCTATGAAAAGTTGGGTATTAATACTACACAAGTAGTGAATTTGTTTGGAAATTCTAAATATGCTTTTTGGACGGTGACAGCAACCTGGTTGTTTTATTCCGGATTTAATATGTTGATTTTTATGGCTGAAATGCAAGCAATCAGTCCGGATATATACGAGGCGGCTATGATCGATGGGGCAACACCAAGAGAGGCAGATCGTTATATTACAATTCCTTTGATGAAAAATGCTTTTGGTACCTGCGTTATTTTAGCTTCTGTGGCAATGGTATCACAATTTGATATTATCTACATGACTACAAAGGGAGGACCCGGAAATACAACTTTAAATCTTCCGACGTATTTGTACAAAATTATTACGCTGGAAAATAATTATGGAAAAGCCAATGCAGTTGGAGTTGTGCAGATAGCTCTAGGCTTACTTTTGGTAGTTTTGATTCAGAGATTATTTAATCAGAAAAAAGAACTGGAGGAGGGATAACATGGATAATGTTCAAAAAAAATATTATGTAAAAAAAAGACAGTCTTCATTTTCCAAAGGTATCTTAGGTTTTTTGAAATATTTATTTATGCTTTTGATTGTGCTGATTTCTATTGGACCGATTGTTTGGGCTTTTTTAAGCTCTTTTAAAACCTATGCAGAAATTAATGCTTCCGCTTTGGGACTCCCAGAACATTTTAACTTAGATAACTATATAGACGCATTTAAGTATGCTCCAATTCAAAAATACTTTTTGAATAGCATTATTATTGTTGGAATTAGTGTATTTGTGACGGTCTGTTTGGTTGCTATGTGTGCTTATATTGCAGCAAGATACAATTTTAAATTGAAAATGGCTTTGATTCTTATGATATCGGCATCCTTGATGTTGCCAGCTCAGGCAATTTCCCAGCCCTTGTTTGCAATGTTTAAGTCTTTGGGTCTTTATGATACAAAGGTAGGATTAATTGTGGTATATGCGGCCATGGGAATTCCAATGTCCTTCTTTGTAATGACCAGTTATTATAAAACAATACCTATTCAATTAGAAGAATCTGCTTATATTGATGGAGCTACTTTTTTGCAGACGTTCTTTAAAATCGTACTACCTTTGGCGAAACCAGGATTGGCAACTATTGCAA
>CAVKOU010000002.1:0-151056 GCA_963658085.1 bacterium | reverse complement strand
CAAGCCAGGGCTGACATTCAACTATTTAAGAAATATTGCAAGATTCAAAATCGGATTAAAGTCATACAGAGCTTTCAAATAAGGTTCTCCCTGAATGGTATCGTAAAGCGCTCTTCCTGCCTCCGTTGTATATAGAAGCGTAATAATAATGAACACAATCCAAACTACAATAGCCGCGCAAAGAACTCCAACAACGCCTCCCGCCAATCGATTCACAAATCCCAATACCGGAAGGTCTGCGACTATATCCAAAGAAAAGATAATCGCTCGCAAGATCAAAGTCACCACCAAAAATGTCAGTACATAAGAAACCAAATAAATAATAAGGTTCGACAAATATTTTCCTACATATTCTGCAAAGGTTTTAACCCCCAGTTCCGCATAGGTGTCACTGTTATTATTTTTCTGAAGAAGATTTTTAAAAACCTCCGGCATATCTGCTCCTTCTATAGCCTGTCCTTGAATATCAGAAGGAATATTGATATCACTCAGAGAATCCGATGTACTATCATCCGACGAAGCTCCACTCACTCCCGCTAACACACTGCTAGAAATTCCGTATTGCGCAAGATCCTGACTAGTAACTTTTCCATTTACAATATCATCTATAGTAATCCCATGTTCCGCAAGATCTTCTTCATCTACTCCCGCAGCTTTCAAAACCCTTTCCACACGCTCCCTGGTAAGGCCTACAGAAGTAGTGGTATCCTGCGTCTGCTCTGTTCCGTTAAGTTGAGTCAAAGCAGCCGTCGTAATAGCAGACGATACTTTTTCTTCAATCACTTCATTAACCGGAGTATAGGTTTCTATAAGTTCCGCCACATATGGCGATGCAAAGCATACCACCACTAGCGTTACAATGGTTGTTGCCACAGAGACTGCAATTCGAATTGCTCCTCTATATATTCCTATAATGAATCCTATTAAAAATACCGCTCCTACAATTCCGAGTAACCAGTTCATATCCTCACCTCATTTCTTCAAAGGTTCCTGTCGCACTTTGCACCGTCTCTCAATCACTCTAACGGCACCAGGTCCTCCTCTCTATTTTTCCTTATTTCACCAAACGCACGAAATCCAATCCGTCCGCTGTCATAACCACATATCGATTCACCCCTGATACCGGGAGAATCTCCAGAATATCATCATCCATGGTTCCCTCAAATCTATGAATTCCATTCACCTTATAGATGCTACATTTCTTTCCATCATACAAAATCACCTGGCCATTACTGATTTTCACCTTATCGTAGGTGTCCGCAATCTCTTTGGTTAATACTTCTTTACCGGAAGTATTGTAAAGTCGCAACTCGTATCCAGATGAATTTTTATTTTTTTCAATTAAACCGATCTGTTTCTCACTATGAAAGATATTCTTAATTTCGCCTTCTACTTTTATGGTCGTACATTCTTTCGGACTGTCTGTTCCATTATATATGACCAGCAAATTATCACCCACTGTCACAGAAACATTCTCATCCATAAAGAAAGCACTGCTCATAATCACATCGTCATACTCTTTTTCCGAAACAATATGGTCCGTTTTATCCTCCCCAGCTGTTCCAAAATTATAATAGATAATCTTTGATGTGATTTTTCCATCCTGGGTATAGAGATAAAGAACCTCCATGGTATTTCCATCATCGGACATCGCTAGATTTATAGGATATCCGGTTCCGGAAATAGAACTTTTGTGTTCTACGAGAATATTCCCCTTGGCATCATAACACATCACCATAGCCGATTCCGAATTCTTAAGGATTGCTCCTACGATTCCCTGGCTGGATACCGCCGCATGTTCTATAGGCAAATTGGTCTCCACCTCTCCTTTCACGCCATCTTTGGTGATAACTTCTATGGCATTTCCTCCCTGATCATATACCAGAGCCGCCGCGTTCCCTACCATAACCGTTGGTTTCTTAATCTGATAAGATTGATTCCACTGTTCTTCTCCCTTTTGATTCAGGTAAGAAACACCGTCTCGACTATATTTTAAAAATCCAGATTCAAATTCCACATAACTACTGGAAGAGGCTTCTTCTATGGCATAGGTATCAGAGATTCGAACCTTCGTATAAGTTTGCAAAGTGATCAATAAGTATATTCCGATCACTACCACCACTAAAATTCCGGTTCGTATGGCCATGCGTTTCCGCCGCTTCTTGCGTCTTTCCTTCCCATTTAGGAGCGGATCTTCCACCCCATCTTCCTCATTTAATTCTTTGATTAAATTCTCCACTAGCTGGTCGGAGGGATCCTCATCCTCCCGTACCACGTGAAGATTGGTATTCTTATGCTTCTTCATTTGATCCTCAACTTTTTGTTTTGACTAATTTGGGGTCAGTATAACATATTTTAAAAAATGTGTATATAAAAATAGAATCCTGAAATTCAGGATTCTATGCGCATATACCTATTATTTACAACTCATTTACATTCACTTTAATACATAGCACGTGAAACTCCGTTAAGCGCCGCACTAAACATAGTTCCAAAAAGAATTGACATCAAAATCCACAATACAACTGCAACAGCTGCAAGAATCAGACATGCACGACAGTAATTCTTGCGGTTTAGATTTCCCGTTCCAAATGCCCATACAAAATACATAATAAGCCCTACACACGGAATTGCCAATACAATGATTGTAAGCAACCACTGACCGATAGTCATAGGGGTTGGATCATCCATGCTCATAGGTTTATTTGGATATCCATTATAGTTATAATTCGGCTGATTGTTGTATCCATACGGATTGTTTTCCTGCTGTCCACCATTGCCATAATTATACTGATTGGCATTAGGATCTTGATATCCCTGATTTGGATCATATTGATTATCCATAGTCTTCCTCCTCTGATACTCTAGATATAACAACTTGTTAATTCTAAGATATCATACCTTTTTCTCCCATACAATCTATTTATCTACACTTTAAAGCAATCCCGTGTAGATAACATCAAAATCTGCGTTTTCATCTATGAATATCTATAAATCAGAATCCTTACTAAATTTGCAAAGTTTTCCGGATCATACACCATAGGCTGACGATTCGGAAAATAATTAATCAACCGATAAATGTAATACATCACCATAGTCACGATTAAAATCACCATCAGAACATTCATCCACCGCACCGATTTCCCATGATAAAGATATCTGTAAACAGTCACAGCCAGCACAAACACGATAATCACGTAAATAAAAGGATGCAATTCAACTGCCGCCCCAAACTCACCTCTAAACACGCAAATTCCCGCCCGGGTAAGTCCACATGCAGGGCAGGGGTATCCCGTAAGCCAGACCAGCGGACATAAACTCACTAAATATTTGCTTAAAATCACAATGTGGGCGATTAGTAACACAATCGCCCACACAAGACCTTTCCCATAAGCGTGAAAATCATCACGTATATAGTCAAAAGTTTCTTTTATATATTTTTTCATCTCTAATTCGTGAATTTCTTATACAAATTCCTTTACAGCTGCGTAAATGCTATCTGCATCCAGACCATACTTCTTAATAAGCTCTACCGCAGGTCCTGACTCACCAAAGACATCCATAATACCAATCTTCTTAACCTTTGCAGGTGCTTTCTCAGCTACTACATCGCATACTGCACTTCCAAGTCCTCCAATAATAGAGTGTTCCTCAACAGTTACGATCTTTCCTGTTTTCTCTGCTGCTGCAACAACTGCTGCCTCATCCAAAGGTTTGATGGTATGCATGTTGATTACTTCTGCGCTGATTCCGTCTGCTGCCAGCTTCTCTGCTGCCGCAAGAGACTCCGCAACGGTAAGTCCTGTCGCAATAATTGTAACATCTGTTCCCTCGCGAAGAGTAATCGCCTTACCAATCTCAAATTTATAATCCGGATTATCGTTAATTACCGGCACAGCCAATCTTCCAAAACGAAGATAAACCGGTCCCTGGTGCTCATATGCCGCCTCAACTGCAGCCTTTGCTTCGATATCATCCGAAGGATTCAATACAACCATGCCCGGGATAGTTCTCATGAGAGCAAGATCCTCGTTACACTGATGAGTCGCTCCATCTTCACCTACTGAGATACCTGCATGAGTTGCTCCGATTTTTACATTCAACTTCGGATATCCTACAGAGTTACGAATCTGCTCATATGCACGTCCTGAGGCAAACATCGCAAATGTACTTGCAAATGGAACTTTTCCAGTTGTAGCAAGTCCTGCTGCCACACCTACCATGTTACACTCAGCGATACCGCAGTCGATATGACGCTCAGGAAATACTTTTTTAAATGTGCCTGTCTTTGTTGCTCCAGCAAGATCCGCATCTAAAACAACTAAGTCCGGGTGTTTCTCTCCTAAGGCAACTAAAGCGTTACCGTAGCTTTCTCTTGTTGCAATCTTCTTTACATCTGACATAATGCTTCACCTACTTTCTCCAAATCTGCCATTGCGATTTCATACTGCTCATCGTTAGGAGCAGCTCCATGCCATGAAGCCTGATTCTCCATGAAGGATACTCCCTTACCCTTCACAGTCTTAGCAATAATGGCTGTAGGCTGGCCTTTGGTCTCTCTTGCCTCCTTGAAAGCGGCTGCAATCTGATCAAAATCATGTCCATCAATATTAATTACATGGAAATTGAAAGCTTCAAATTTCTTATCGATTGGATACGGAGAGTTAACTTCACTGATCTCACCATCAATCTGTAAATTGTTGTTATCAACGATCACTACCAGGTTGTCCAGTTTTCTATGAGCGGCCAACATAGATGCCTCCCATACCTGTCCTTCCTGAATCTCTCCGTCTCCCAAAAGGGTATATACTCTGTAATCATCCCCAGATAACTTTGCAGAGATTGCCATTCCAACTGCTGCAGAGATTCCCTGTCCCAAAGATCCGCTAGACATATCTACTCCCGGAATATGCTTCATATCCGGATGTCCCTGAAGATAAGAACCTACTTTACGAAGGGTCGTAAGATCCTCTACCGGGAAAAATCCTCTGTGTGCCAATGTGGAATAATATCCCGGCGCTGTATGTCCCTTAGATAATACAAAACGATCACGATCCGCTTTCTTTGGATCCTTCGGATCAACATTCATTTCCTCAAAATACAGATATGTATAAATATCTGTTGCGGATAATGATCCACCCGGATGACCGGATTTCGCACTGTGAACAGCTGTGATCACGCCTTTGCGAATCTCATTCGCTGTCTTCATCAACTCTACCTTGTTCATGTAAAAAGCCTCCTTATTGGTTTATAAAAAAATTATACCTTACCTGCTAAGCAGGGTCAATATACACACCTTCACACTTCTACAGTTCTGTTCTTCCCTCTAAGGCTCTAAGAAGTGTCACCTCATCAATGTATTCCAAATCTCCTCCTACCGGAACTCCACTGGCAATTCGACTCACCTTGATTCCCGTAGGCTTAATTAACTTACTGATATACATAGCAGTAGTCTCTCCCTCCAGACTGGAATTGGTGGCGATGATAACCTCCTCCACATCTCCCTGGAGACGAGTGATCAGTTCCTTTAATTTAATATCCTCCGGCCCTACTCCAAGCATTGGCGAAATAGCGCCGTGAAGCACATGATAAACCCCGTCATATTTTCCCGTTTTTTCATAGGCTGCCAGATCTCTGGTATTCTCCACTACCATAATAGTTTTGTGATTTCTACCGGAACTGGCACAGATAGGGCAAAGCTCCTGATCTGTCAATGTATAACATTCTTTGCAATATCGAACATTATCTCTTGCCTCGATCATGGTATTGGCTAAACGAGCCACATCTTCCTTTGGCATGTGGATAATGTGGAACGCAAGTCGCGCCGCGGACTTTGAACCAATCCCCGGCAAGCAGGAAAGCTCATCGATGAGCTTTGTAATTTGACTACTGTAATAATCCATTAGAATAACCCCGGCATTCCGGCGCCACCTGTAAATTTGGCCATTGCAGAAGAAGATTCCTCATCCACCTTCTCCAAAGCCTCATTAACAGCTGCAATGATCATATCCTCTAACATTTCAACATCTTCCGGATCTACGGCATCTTCATCGATGGATAACTTCAAAAGTTTCTTAGTTCCCGAAACTGTAGCTTCCACAGCACCACCTCCGGCTGTTGCAGAAAACTCCTTCGTCTCCATTTCCTTTGCCTGCTCCTCCATCTGACGCTGCATTTTCTGAGCCTGCTTCATCAAATTCGCCATGTTTCCCGGCATTCCACCAGAAAATCCTCCTCTTTTTGCCATTCTATAATTCCTCCTATTGTCTATAATCCTCTATCACTCTATCGCACTATTATTCTACTATTCTCATGCTAATCTTCTTGAGTGATCTCAAAATTAATCTGAGAACCAAGATCAATATATTGATCCTCAAATTTTCGCCCCGGATCCGTGGTCCTAATTTCAATTTCCACGTTTTTCCCTGTATACTGGGCGGCCGCGTCTTTGATCTCTTGCATATTTTCCTCAATGGATGCCATTTTTGCAGACACCGGATCTTCAAATACGATCAACATACGGCCATTATCATCTGCACTGACATGAGCTTGTCTTAAATAACCTCTCACACCCGCTGATATACATTCATCATTTCTCCATCTTTTAAACTCTGTTGCCGCCTTCCGTACTTCTTCCGGCAAAGCCGAAGGAAGCTTTGGCTTCTCAACAGGAACTGCAGTTTTCGTTTCTACAGTTGGCGCAGAAATTACTTTCGGCTGAAAAGCCCCTTCTTCTGCCTGCTTCTCCAAAGCCTTTACCCGATCTGCCAATGCATCTGTATTTTGATCCATAGCCGGCCTACAGAGCTTGATCAAGGTCACCTCCAAAAGCACCCTCTTTTGAACCGCAAACTTTAATTGATTGGATAATTCCGAGAAAATTCGGATGAAACGCATCAAAGTCTCATCATCGATCATCTGGGCTTCTTCTTTTAATCTTCCCAGATTTTCCGTAGAAACATCCAGAATATCTTCCATATCATCAGAGCTTTTCACCAACAAAAGATTTCGCAGATACCAGGTAAAATCTGTGGCCAACTGAGAAAGTTCTCGGCCCTGTATTACCAACTCATCCACGGTAGATATTACAGCACGCACATCCATCTCCAGGATTTGTCTCAGCAATCTACTGAAAACCTCCGTATCTACCGCTCCCAAAACTTCCAAGACATGGTCATAGGTCAGCCGCTCTCCAAGATAAAAAGCCACGCACTGATCCAGAAGACTCAGAGAGTCTCTCATGGAACCGTCAGCTTTCCTGGCAATATAACGCACCGCCCGGTCCTCTACGTCCCATCCTTCCTTATCAATCAACTCCTTCAAACGAGCCTCAATAGTCCCCAAAGAAATATGTTTAAAATCATATCTCTGGCAACGGCTCAGAATCGTAATTGGGATCTTGTGAGCCTCCGTGGTAGCTAATATAAATATGACGTACTCCGGTGGCTCCTCTAAGGTCTTTAACAAGGCATTATAGGCTCCCGCTGACAGCATATGTACCTCATCAATAATATAGACCTTATACTTTCCTTCCGCCGGCCGGTAAGATACTTCCTCCCTGATCTCTCGGATATTGTCCACACCATTATTAGAAGCCGCATCAATCTCGATAACATTCATCGAACTACCTTCGGCGATGGATTTACACATCCTGCATTCTCCACAAGGACTTCCATTCACCGGATGCTCGCAGTTCACTGCCTTGGCCAGAATCTTTGCCACTGTAGTCTTGCCCGTTCCTCTGGTTCCACAGAAGAGATAAGCGTGACTGGTGCGTTCTCCGCTGATCTGATTTTTTAAAGTTTTTACGATGGCATCCTGCCCCTTAACGTCCTCAAAAGTGGTAGGACGAAATTTACGGTATAATGCCGTATACGACATGTATTACACTCCCTTATCTTTACAATACCAAATAATATAAAATAATATTATTTCTTTTCTTTCTTGGCCTTCTTCTCCTTCTCAGGACTTACAGCCTCTTGCGTTACTTCCTTCTTCTCCGGAAGTCCCAGATCCTTCATCTCACCAAAACTGATGCCAATATTTCTTGCTTCCTCAATGATTGCAGACTCCGGATCTACGCATTTAAGCTTTCCAGCTACTTCCTCAAGAGGCACGTGGATAATCTTATCATGCTTAAGTCCTACCATAAATCCAAACTCTCCGCGAAGGATGGCGCTTCCTGCCTCTGCTCCTAATCTTGTAGCTATAACGCGGTCATAAGCACAAGGCTCTCCACCTCTTTGCGTATGTCCAGGCACGGTAATTCGAACCTCCTGATCCATGCGGCTTTGAATTCTTTCTGCAAGCTGATAAGCAACCGATGGATATTTTGAAACCTTCTTAGCTAATTCCTTTTTCGGAAGTTTCGCATCCTCTTTTGAAATCGCACCTTCCGCTGCCGCAATAATGGTAAAACTCTTACCTGCAGCCTTCCGTCTGTTAATATATTCTACGATGGCATCTGTATCGTATGGAATTTCAGGAAGAAGGATCACATCTGCTCCTCCGGCAATTCCTGCATGAAGCGTTACCCATCCTACTTTATGTCCCATAACTTCTACGATGAACACACGACTATGAGAAGTTGCGGTAGAATGAATACGGTCAATGGTATCCGTAGCAATATCTACAGCACTCTGGAATCCAAAAGTCATCTCTGTTCCCCACAAATCGTTATCGATGGTCTTTGGAAGGGTTATAACATTGAGTCCCTCTTCTCTCAAAAGATTGGCAGTTTTGTGCGTTCCATTTCCACCAAGAACAACCAGGCAGTTAAGATTCAACTTGTGATAGGTCTGCTTCATAGCTTCCACCTTATCGAGGCCATTGGCATCCGGCACCCTCATAAGTTTAAAAGGCTGTCTGGAAGTACCCAGAATCGTCCCACCTCTTGTGAGAATTCCCGAGAAATCTCTCGGTGTCATAATCTTAAAATCTGAATACATAAGTCCTTTATATCCATCCTGGAATCCATATATTTCAACATCGTCTCTCTGAGAGCAAACACATTTCACAACACCTCTCATGGCTGCATTAAGGGCCTGACAATCCCCACCACTGGTGAGCATACCGATTCTTAACATAACTGTTCTCCTTTCATACGAAAACAACTTCGAAAATTATGTGTATCAACACAAAACATACACGAAAATTATACCTTATTTTTCTCCCTCGCACAATAAATAGACATCAAGAGTTTTGTTAAATATATATCCTCCAATATTATAAAATACTTTGCGAAGACAGTTTGGCAGTGCTATACTTCTGTAATGAGGGATTTTGAAACATTTCCTAATTATAGAAGGATAAAAGGTTCCAATGCATATTCCTTTTTGTAACAGAAATATAATGGAAAGCAGGTAAGCATATGGATAAATTAGACATCAAATTATGGTCTTTAGCTTCAAAAGGGCAGATCGTCCCAGATCGTTCACTTCTTAAGACTCCAGAGCAAATTGAAAAGATCAAGAAAAGCGCTGAATTAAATACCGCCGTATTAGATCACGTCGCAGAGCATATTCACATCGGCATGAGCACTGCTGAAATTGATAAATTAGTTTACGACTTCACAGTATCCCACGGAGGCATTCCAGCTCCTTTAGGTTACGAAGGTTTCCCAAAAAGTGTTTGCACTTCTATCAACAATGTGATTTGCCATGGAATTCCAGATGAAAACGAAATTTTGGAAGAAGGAGACATTATAAATGTAGACGTTTCTACTATACTAGATGGGTATTTTTCCGATGCATCCAGAATGTTTATTATGGGAGAAACAGACCCAGAGGCAGAGCGCATCGTTCAAGTTACAAGAGAATGCGTAGAGCTTGGGCTTGCCGCAGCAAAACCTTGGGGACACTTAGGGGATATCGCCTATGCCATCAACTCCCACGCGCAAAAGAACGGCTATTCCGTAGTAGAAGAAATCGGCGGCCACGGAATCGGTTTAGAATTCCACGAGGATCCTTTTGTCAGCTATGTCACTCCAAAAGGAAGTGAAATGGTTCTGGTGCCGGGAATGATGTTTACCATCGAACCTATGATCAACCAGGGCAGCCCTGATTTCTTTGTAGATGAAGACAACGGATGGACCGTTTATACCATAGATGATGGCTTGTCTGCACAGATAGAATACATGGTACTTGTAACAGAGAAAGGTATCGAAGTTCTGACAAAATAACTTATAACGAAAAAAGATTCGGAGATGTACTCTGAATCTTTTTCTAACTTGAAAGGGTGCCAAATCCAACCGGATTCGACACCCTTTCTAAATCATAACTAAAAACTTTAGCAAAAATGCTATATCAATCTAGGAGAAGATTACTTTAATGTAACTTCAGCTCCCTCAGCCTCAAGCTTAGCCTTGATTTCCTCAGCCTCTGCCTTAGAAGCACCTTCCTTAACTACCTTTGGAGCCTCGTCAACTAATGCCTTAGCTTCCTTAAGTCCAAGTCCAGTTACCTCACGAACAACCTTGATAACCTTAACCTTAGAAGCACCTGCTGCTACTAATTCTACATCAAACTCGTCCTTCTCTTCAGCTGCTGCTGCGTCTCCGCCTGCTGCTGCTACTACTACGCCTGCTGCTGCAGAAACACCAAATTCCTCTTCGCAAGCTTTTACTAAATCATTTAACTCTAATACAGATAACTCTTTGATTGCTTCAATAAACTCAGCTGTTGTTAATTTTGCCATCTTATTTTCCTCCATTTAATAATATTGTTTTAAATAAATTCTGTTGATTACTCAGCGTCTGCCGGAGCCTCTTCTGCTACAGGAGCTTCTTCAGCTGCCGGAGCTTCCTCAGTCTCTACTGCTCCACCCTGCTCTGCGATCTGATTAAGCACACGAGCAAGATTGGTAATTGGTGACTGTAAGCTTCCAAGTAACTTGGAAAGAAGTTCTTCTCTTGAAGGGATCTTTGATAACTCTGTAAGAGCAGCAGCATCATATACAGTTCCTTCAACCACACCTGCCTTCAGCTCTAAAGCCTGAGCGTCCTTAGCGAACTTGCAAAGGATTCTTGCAGGAGCTGTAGCGTCATCCTTAGAAATTGCGATAGCGCTAGGTCCTTCTAAGTGCTCATCTAAAGCTGCAAAGTCAGTTCCTTCGAAAGCTCTCTTCATCATAGTGTTCTTACAAACTTTGTAGATAACGCCTGCTTCTCTTAACTGCTTACGAAGTTCTGTATCCTGCGCAACAGTCAGTCCACGGTAGTCAACTAAGACAACGCTTGCTGCGTCTTTAACGTCTTCTGCAATAGCCTGTACAACTGGTTGTTTTAATTCAACTTTTGCCACGAATGGTGCACCTCCTTGTTAGATTTGTAAGTTTGCACCGCCGATAGATATAAAATAAAGCCTCTATATCCGCAGACACAGAGGCATCATATACATTCATTTTGTATCGATCTTTCCTCGGTAGGCGTCCAAACAATGTTTGTTCTTACGCTTCTTAGCACCTACTGTCTTCGGCAGTCCTTGGGTAGAATATCATATCCTTTCCGGATTTGTCAACAACTTTTTCAAAAAATCCGTATAAAAATCCGAACAAATTTTAAAGCGAAATTTTGTTCAATTCAAAAGTCGTATTTGCCAATCTCAATCCCACAAAAAATACATAAAAATACCCCCACAGAGGAACCTCTGCGAGGGTAAATAAAATCTTATTTCATATTTAGCAATATACTAAACAAGCTTCATTGGGTTAACCTTTACACCAGGTCCCATAGTAGAAGTAAGAGTTACGCTCTTTAAGAACTGACCCTTTACTGCTGCCGGTCTTGCTTTGTTGATTGCGTCAATAAGCGTCTGGAAGTTGTCTGCAAGCTGTTCTTCAGTAAATGAAGACTTACCTACTGGTACGTGAATAATGTTGGTCTTGTCAAGTCTGTACTCGATCTTACCGGCTTTGATTTCCTCAACTGCCTTTGTAACATCCATAGTTACTGTACCAGCCTTAGGGTTTGGCATAAGTCCCTTAGGTCCAAGTACACGACCGATACGTCCAACAACACCCATCATGTCAGGTGTAGCAACTACAACGTCAAAGTCAAACCAGTTCTCTTTCTGAATCTTCTCGATAAGCTCCATTCCTCCAACATAATCAGCACCAGCTGCCTTAGCTTCCTCAGCCTTAGCATCCTTAGCAAATACAAGGATACGAACCTTCTTACCAGTTCCGTGTGGCAATACAACTGCTCCACGAATCTGCTGATCTGCGTGACGTCCGTCACATCCGGTTCTGATATGAGCTTCGATAGTTTCATCGAACTTAGCTACTGCGGTTTTCTTAACCAATGAAACTGCCTCGTTTACATCATAAAGAGTACCTCTTTCGATTGCCTTAGCAGCCTCAACGTATTTCTTTCCTCTTTTCATCTAAATAAACCTCCTTGTGGTATTGTCGGGATACCCCTCCCACTTTGTTCAACTTCAATTATTCTGTAACTGTAACACCCATAGAACGGCAAGTACCTTCGATCATGCTCATAGCTGCTTCGATGGTAGCTGCGTTAAGATCCGGCATCTTTGTCTCTGCGATCTGACGTACCTGATCCTTTGTGATGGTAGCTACTTTGTTCTTGTTCGGAACACCTGAACCAGATTTGATGTTACAAGCCTTCTTGATGAGAACTGCAGCCGGTGGTGTCTTAGTGATAAAGCTGAAACTTCTGTCGTTGTATACAGTGATAACTACAGGAATAATAAGATCTCCCTGATCTGCTGTCTTAGCGTTGAACTGCTTTGTGAATTCAACGATGTTAACACCGTGCTGTCCAAGAGCAGGACCAACCGGTGGAGCCGGTGTTGCTTTGCCGGCAGGAATCTGTAATTTAATATAACCTGTTACTTTTTTTGCCATTTCAATTACCTCCTTGTGGTGATGGCGGAGCCCCTACGGGTTCCTCCCACGTGATTATTGTTGTCATCCTTGTTATAAAATTCTTATAACTGCTTAACTTCTGCGAAACTTATTTCTACCGGTGTCTCGCGACCGAACAGCTCAACATTAATTGTAAGAGTCTGCTTCTGCATGTTCATTGCCTGGATCACGCCAACTGTGTCAGCCCATGCTCCGGCAACTACTCGAATGCTGTCGCCTTCCTTGAAGTCTACTTCGATATTCTCTTTTGTAACTCCAAGACGAAGCATCTCTGCATCTGTAAGTGGTACCGGCTTCGATCCCGGTCCTACAAAACCTGTAACTCCTCTTGTATTACGAACCACGTACCAAGTATCGTCGTTCATAATCATATGGAGAAGTACGTATCCCGGAAACAACTTTTTCTGTGACACCTTCTGAACGCCGTTCTTTACTTCAACAACATCCTCCAATGGCACACGAACTTCCAAGATCTGGTCTTCCAGATGTCGGTTCTCAATGGTTTTATCAATGTTGGCTTTCACCTTGTTCTCATACCCTGAATAGGTATGAACTACATACCATTTTGCCTCTGACATAAACTCACCTTTCCTGCTTGAAATCTATTAGCTATTTCACTAACAGATCTACTCCATATTGGGCGACAAAATCCACGATTGCAATTACCGCTCCCAACACAACGGATGCGGATACAACTGCAACAGTCTGCTTCGCAACGGTTACACGGTCCGGCCAGATAATCTTCTTGAACTCTGCTTCCATTCCTTTGAACCAGCTGCTCTTCTTCTGAGTCTTATCACTCATGACATCCACTCCTTTTGCAATGACTATTTTGTCTCTTTGTGCAATGTGTGTGACTTGCAGAA
The DNA here is from genome assembly GCA_963658085.1 of bacterium. GTDB lineage: Bacteria > Bacillota > Clostridia > Lachnospirales > Lachnospiraceae > CAKRJP01. Next base: position 137,305 of record CAVKOU010000002.1, on the reverse strand, counting down.
CTTACAGTACTTCTTAGTCTCCATGCGCTCAGGATGAGATTTCTTATCCTTAGTCATGTTGTAGTTACGCTGCTTGCATTCTGTACATTCTAATGTAATTCTTGTACGCACAACTTCCACCTCGCTTTACATGTCTTATTAATTGTTGCGTTGGCAGTTTGCGAAACTGCCTGTTTTTAGGCATAAAAAAAAGACCTACTTCCATTCGCTAGGACAGTGTATCATATCCCAGATTCAAAAGCAAGTCTTTTTTTATACAGCCAACTACGAAGCAACCCTCAATTGTAAACTACGACAGTCTACGCAATCTGCCAATCTACAGTTGTTCGACGCAATCCACAAGTCTACGATGTTCATTGCAATCCACCAATCTACAGTTCTTTCTCACAAAGCTCAAGAGCCGAAGCTATTACCGCATCCATATCGTAATATTTATACTCTCCCAGACGTCCGCCAAAGATCACATTCTCTTCCTTGTCTGCCAAAGCCTTGTATTCTTGATAAAGCCTACCGTTCTTCTCATCATTTACCGGATAATAAGGCTCATCTCCCGGCTTCCATTCTGAACTGTACTCTCTACTGATAACCGTCTTCGGAAGATCCTCACCATTTTCATCTTTACCAAACTCAAACCATTTGTGTTCAATAATTCTAGTCCAAGGTGTTTCTCTATCGGTATAATTTACCGCTGCATTTCCCTGGAAATTCGGCTGATCAAGCACTTCGTTTTCAAAGCGAACAGAACGATACTCCAAGTATCCTAACTTATAATCAAAATATGCATCTACAGCACCTGTATAAACCACCTTGTCTGCCATCGCATCAAAACGATCTTTATCTGCCAGATAATCAGTTTCTAACTGCACTTCAATTCCCTCCAGGAGGTTCTCCACCATCTTGGTGTATCCTCCCATAGGTATTCCCTGATACAAAGCATTAAAGTAATTGTTATCAAAGGTAAGTCTTACCGGAAGTCTCTTTATAATGAAAGAAGGCAGTTGATCGCAAGGTCTTCCCCACTGCTTCTCTGTGTAACCTTTAATCAGTTTCTCGTAAATATCTTTACCCACTAATGAAATGGCCTGCTCTTCTAAATTCTTTGGCTCTGTAATTCCAGCTTCCTTTTTCTGCTCCTCGATCTTGGCCGCCGCCTCCTGTGGCGTTACAACTCCCCACATCTTGTTAAATGTATACATATTGAAAGGAAGGGAATAAAGTTCTCCGTGATAATTAGCCACCGGAGAATTGGTAAAACGATTGAATTCAGCAAACTGCGTAATGTAATCCCATACTTTTTTATTATTGGTATGGAAAATGTGAGCACCATATTTGTGAACCAGCACTCCTTCCACCTTCTCAGTATATACATTTCCAGCCACCTGTGGCCTCTTGTCAATCACAAGAACGCTTTTCCCTGCCGCTTTAGCTTCATGGGCAAATACCGCTCCGTACAAACCCGATCCCACTACCAAATAATCATATTTTTTCATGATTTCTCTCTCCTATTCTTTCGACGAAATGATGCACAAAACATCTTTTTATACATAAAAAATCAGTTGTCTAACCGCCTTTCATACTATAAAATAATAACAACAGATCTTTTCCCTTGCAAGTTTTATCTTTCTAAATCTGTTTTCCCATCGCCATTCTTGATATTTTTTAATCTTTTTCATATTCTTAACAATCTTTTTATCTTATTTTTTGTCTATTTTGCACTTCTTTTTTTTATTACCCACAATTTTTTTAACTTTTTTGCACAAAACTATGGTTATATTCACTCCAGTGTTATATAATGTATATGAGTAATTTGAAAGAGAGGATCCATATATGAAACATAACAATATGCTTGCAATGATATTGGCCGGCGGTCGCGGAAGCCGTTTACACGACTTGACCAGTAAGGTTGCCAAACCCGCTGTTTCATATGGGGGAAAATATCGCATCATAGACTTTCCCCTCAGCAACTGTGCGAACAGCGGAATCAACATCGTAGGAGTTCTCACCCAGTATGAATCCGTACTGTTAAACAGCTATGTGGCTGCTGGTGGTCGTTGGGGACTGGATGCCAAAGACAGTGGTGTATTTGTATTACCACCTAGAGAGAAAGCAGATGCGGATTTAGATGTTTATCGTGGAACTGCAGATGCCATTTCCCAGAACATCGACTTCATCGACTCTTATGACCCAGACTATTTATTGATTCTTTCCGGAGATCACATTTACAAAATGGATTATTCCGAGATGCTGGAAGATCATAAGAAGAACGGCGCAGATGCTACGATTGCTGTTATTGAAGTTCCTATGAAGGAAGCTAGCCGTTTTGGTATTATGAATACAGATACTGCTACCGGCCAGATTGTTGAATTTGAAGAGAAACCAGAAAATCCAAAAAGCAACTTAGCTTCTATGGGTATTTACATTTTCAGTTGGAAGGTTCTTCGTAAATATCTGACCGCAGATATGAAGAACGATGCTTCCAACCATGATTTTGGTAAAGATATTATCCCTTCTATGTTAGGAGACGGAAAGTCTCTGTTTGCATACAAATTCCAGGGATATTGGAAGGATGTAGGAACCATCGACTCCCTCTGGGAGGCCAACATGGATCTTTTAGGAAAGAACAACGAATTAGATCTCAATGATTCTTCCTGGAAGATTTATACAGAGGATGTTACAGAACCACCTCATTACATCGGACCCGACGCAACAGTCAACAGCGCTTTCATCACACAGGGCTGCGTTGTAGAGGGACAGGTTGAACATTCCGTATTATTCACGAATGCCAAGATCGGCAAAGGTGCAAAGGTTATTGATAGCGTGCTGATGCCGGGTGTAGAGGTTGCAGAGGATGCCACCGTTATCCGTTCACTGGTTGCCAATAACGTCAAGATCGAGAAGGGCGCTAAAGTAGGCAGCGCAGACAGCGAGCACATCGAGCTCGTTGCGAAACGAGTAAAGGGGGTTGAGTAAGATGGCTAAAGCTTTTGGTATAATTACGTTTGCAAGATCTAATGTATGGGTAGAGGGACTTCAATCCTATCGTCCAATTGGAGCATTTTCATTCATGGGAAGATATCGTTGTATCGACTTCCCGATCTCCAATATGACAAACAGTGGAATCGATCAGATTCAAGTATATGTAAAGAGTCATCCCCGTTCATTGGTAGAGCACCTGGGAACCGGACGTCACTACAACTTAAACTCTAAGCGTGGTAAGCTTCACATCCTGTTCTCTGACAACCGCGGAGATCACGATTTTTACAATACGGATATTGCCGCTTTTATGCAAAACTTAGAGCATATTGAAAACAAAAAAGAAGAATATGTGATCATCTCCTCTGAGTGCATGGTCTTCACACAGGACTACAAGAAATTATTAGATACACATATCGAGTCAGGAGCAGACATCACCCTGTTATATCACTCCGTAGATAATGCGAAGGATGCCTATCTTTCCTGCAACATCTTGAATCTGAATAAGCAGAAAGGTGTTGATTCTATTGAATCTAACAAAGGTAATGCAAAGAACCGTAACATCTTTATGAACACTTATGTTATGAAGACAGCGCTGTTTATTGAACTGATCAGACAGGCTCAGAAGATTTCTTCTGTATATTCTTTGGCAGATATCGTAAATCTCTCCTGCGCCGACTTAGATGTTCGCGGCGTTGCTCACCGGGGTTACTTTGGAGCTATCACAGACTTCAAGAGCTACTATACAGCAAACCAGGAGCTTCTTGATTACAAGACAGCTACAAGCCTTCTTTCTAGCAGTTGGCCAATCCATACCAGAACCAATGATTCTTGCCCGACTCAGTATTTCGATACCGCAAAGGTAAGCTCCTCATTGATCGCTAACGGATGCCTCATTGAAGGAACTGTAGAGAATTCTATTATCGGTCGTGGATGCCAGATTAAGAAGGGTGCCGTTATCAAAAACAGTATCGTTCTTCCAGATGTTATAATCGGAAACGATGTACACCTGGAAAACATCGTAGTGGATAAGCATGCCAGCGTTATCCGCGCAAAGGAATTAATTGCAGATCCAGAACATCCGGAATATGTAAAGAGAAACGATAGATTATAATTCTGATATATATTTTATTTGTTTGAATTTTTCCTACTATTGGGATCCTCTAAAAAGCCGCAGTATGGTTTCGAAACCATACTGCGGCACTTTTTTATTTACTATAAAGCTTTTTAGTATCTACTCTCGGATAATCTCTGAATTTTATAAATAATTCTTTGTTACCGAAGCCTCGCAGTTCAATAACCCTGCAGGCTCCCCTGCATACAAAAGGCTTCCTCCTTCATTTCCACCACCAGGTCCAAGTTCAATGACATAATCCGACTCTTTTAAAATTTCCAGATTATGTTCTACGAGATAAAGTGTATTTCCCTGCTCCGTCATTTTCCGGAAGAGTTCTAAAATATTATGAATATCCTTCATATGAAGACCATCGGTAGGTTCATCTAAGACAAAAACTTCTCCCTGACTATTTAAGTAAGAGGCAAGCTTCATACGCTGAAGTTCTCCTCCGGACAAGGTAGATAGCGCCTGATTCAAATGCACATAAGAGAGACCAACCAGCACCAACGGGCGAAGCATTTCTTCAATCTCAGTGCCACGAAACCATTCCATCGCCTTCTCGATACTTAAATCCATAACCTTCGCAATATTCATCCCGTCCACCTCATAGGCCAAGGCTTCTTTGGAATATCGAAGGCCTCCACAAGCCTCACAGCAAGTTTCTATAGAATCCATAAATGCCATCTCCGACACGATCACGCCCTTGCCCCCGCAAACCGGACACTTTCCTTTTCCATTGAAGGAAAACAAACTGGCAGGAACTTTACACCTCTTGGCATAGATTTTTCGAATTTCATCTGCAATCCCCAGATAGGTAGCCGGTGTGGAACGCAAGCTGATTCCGATATTTTTCTGACTGATATAGACCGCCTCCGGATATCGCACACAAAAACTTTCCATCAGGGAACTTTTTCCCGATCCTGCCACACCCGCAATTACGGCCAAAACGCCCTTTGGAAGTTTCACATCAATCCCCTTTAGATTGTGATGGGTTAAATTCTTAAGTTCATACCAACCGGTAGGTTTTCGTACCTCTGTCTTTATTTTCGAACAATTGCGATTTCGCAAATATTCCCCTGTTTGGGTATCACTTTTTAGCAGCTCTTCGTAGCTTCCCTCAAAAAGCACCTGACCGCCGTAAGCTCCGGGAGCCGGACCCATATCCACGATATGGTCGGCCGCACAGATCATTTCCGCATGATGCTCCACCATAACCACGGTATTGCCTGCATCCCGAAGCTTCTTTACTGCCGCCAGCATCCGATGGATATCATGACTATGAAGCCCCACGCTAGGCTCATCCAGAATATACAGAAGATCCGACAAGGATGAATTTAAGTATTTCGCAATCTTGCATCGTTGGGCCTCACCACCCGATAAGGTATGAAGTCCTCGGTCCAAAGTCAGATAATCCAATCCAATGTCTATAAGAGCCTGAATCCTGGCAGATAAGGTTCTCTTTATATCCTCCGCCAAGGGAGATTCTATGGTCCAGAGCCATTTCATCAAATCAGGAAGTGGCAGGGCAACTACCTGAGCGATATTCAGTCCATTAATTTTGCAGGCACGAACCCTCTCATTCAACCTAGTTCCTTCACAATCCGGGCAAACGCCCTGGTGAGTCATAGGTTCCAAGAGATCCTTATGCAATTTCCCCTCTTCCGAACGCAAAACGCTCCGGTACATTCTAGGGACCAATCCCTCATATTTTGCTGTTTTAGGCCACCCTTCCGGAGGATTCTTTAATCGAATCTGTGGAGAATACAAAAATAACTCCAACTCCTCTTTTGAATAATCCTTTATTTTCTTATTCAGATCAAACAATCCACTTTTCGCATAGCGGATCCACCGCCATTTCCCCGGTTCGAAAGCGATGTAATGAATCACTCCCGGATCATTTAAACACTTATCAAAATCCACTAACTTATGGACATCTAATTCCATGATTTCTCCCAAACCATCGCACCGTTCACATTTTCCCTGCGGATGGTTAAAAGAAAAGGAGTCGGAATACCCTACAAAGGGTTCTCCGACTCTGGAAAATAAAAGTCGCAATAAGGTATAAGTATCCGTATATGTACCCACCGTAGATCGCTGATTCGCGGTAGGTTTCTTCTGATCTACCACAATAGCTACCGGAAGATTCTCGATGCCACCTACATGCGGTCTGCCATATTTCGGCAAATAATTTTGCACAAATCCCGGAAAAGTATCATTCAATTCACGTCTAGATTGTGCTGCCACTGTATCTAGTACCATGGAAGACTTTCCTGAACCTGATACACCGGTAAATACGGTCAACTTATATTTCGGGATTTTTAGCGACACGTGTTTCAAATTATTTTCATAGGCATCCGTTACTACGATATATTCTCTATCTTTCATTGTTTCTTTTATTGTTTCTTTTATTGCTTCTTTTTCCCTATCTTTATCGTTCATTTCATTCCTTCGTTTTTTCTCAGGACTTTCTATCAACACCAAGCAATTCCAAGTCTTGGAAGTTATCTCGGACGGACACGGATCACAATTTCCTCATTTTCGCTGTAGCCATCTAATTCTTTTACTACAGATGTGGTAACACTACGCACCATTCGTTTCACAAATGGAACCATCGTAAGCTCTTTTCCACCTACGATCACCTGAACATCGCCTCCTCGAAGAACACAATCATCAATGGTTGCCTCTCCGCGGATGATCCGCTTTGTCAATCCTCTACAGTCCGTTCCGCAGGCCATACAGTGTTCCTTCGGATAATTCGGCATACGCTCCGGGACATTTTTTTCCAGGTAGTCTACCAATTCTCCGATCAATGTAAACGCATTGATAATCGGAAGACCCTCAAATTCCGCAGGCATCATAAATTCTTCCGCAAAAGAACCACTGATCACCATGGTAAGGTCCGTTCTTCCCTCTCGAATTTCCTCGGTATCTGCCGCCGTCAATACATGCGGGCAGTTTACCTTGCACCTTCCTTTAATTACCAGATAATCTTTCTTATAGAAGTCTAGCATCCTCTCAATTTCAGAAGAATTACTACCCGTTTTTGATACAAACTCTCTGTAGTCTTCCTCTGATACAACTCCGACGCTGTAGCCTCTGCGCTCCAACTCCTCTGCGATCCGGCTTCCCACAGAGTGATATTCTTCTGAATTTTTTCCCAAAATATTAAAAATTTTCATATCTTCTCACCTTGCTAAGCTTCCTTCTAATCTTTTTGTTTCTACAAAATATTTACAAAAGAGCCTGGTAAATATCTCTCTTGCTAACACCTCGGTCCTTCGCCACCTGTTTCATGGCGGATTTTTTATCCATATCCTGGGACAAATAGTGTTCCATATGTTCCTCAATGGTTAAATTCTCCCACTTGGCTATGGCCTCTTCTTCCATCTCCTTGCGGCTTCGCCCCTCGATCACAAGGACACACTCCCCTTTTGGAGCCTCCTCCTTGTAGTATTCCAATGCTTCTGAAAAGGTTGTCTTGTAAATCGTCTCGTGTTTTTTTGTAAGTTCCCTACAAATAGCAACATTTCGGTTTCCCAAGGTTTCCAAAAGCAACTCCAGGCTTCGTACCAAACGATGCGGAGCCTCATACATCACAATGGTCCTTGTCTCATTTTTCATTTCCTCAAGAACTGCCGCCCGCTCCTTCTTGTCCGCAGGGAGAAAGGCCTCAAAGGCAAATCTTCTGGTGCCTAATCCCGAAATCGTCAGGGCTGTGATACAGGCCGCCGCTCCGGGAATCGCCGTCACGACAACTCCTGCTTCATGGCACATTCTCACCAATTCCTCTCCCGGATCGGAAATCCCCGGGGTTCCCGCATCGGTGATCAAGGCAATGTCCATCCCCTCCAATAGCTTATCTACAAGCTTATGTCCTTTTTCGATTTTATTGTACTCATGATAGCTGGTCATGGGGGTCTTGATCTCAAAATGATTCAAGAGCTTGATACTATTTCTCGTATCTTCCGCCGCTATGAGATCCACTTCTTTCAATACTCGAACAGCACGAAAGGTCATATCCTCCAGATTCCCAATGGGAGTCGCACATAAAAATAAAGTTCCAGGCATGTTTGTCTCCTTCTAGCCAAACATTCTAACCATCTGGCTTTTTTCTGGCTTTCTTTCTATCTTGCTTGCTTTTTCTATCTTACTTGCTTTTTCTATCTTGCTTTCTTATTTTTTCATCTGGCTATCTTCCTAGCACAAAGTTCCGTAAATCACTGCCTTAATCGTGTGCATACGATTTTCCGCCTCGTCAAATACAACTGACTGCGCAGACTCAAACACTTCATCCGTTACTTCCATCTCATCGATGCCAAATTTTTCAGCAATTTGTGCTCCGATGGTAGTTTTTGTATCATGGAAAGACGGCAGACAATGCATGAAAATAGCATCCTTATCTGCATTTTCCATTACTTTCTTATTTACCTGATAAGGAGTCAAAAGTTTGATACGAGTCTCCCACACTTCATCCGGCTCTCCCATGGATACCCAAATATCGGTATAGATTACGTTAGCTCCCTTAGTTCCTGCCTCCACATCCTCTGTTAAGGTGATGGTACTTCCGTGTTCTGCCGCAATCTCCTTGCAGGTTGCCACCAGCTCATCTGCCGGGAACAATTCCTTCGGAGCACAGGCCGTAAAATGGATTCCCATTTTTGCGCAGGCAACCATAAGAGAATTTCCCATGTTGTTGCGGGCATCTCCCATATATGTAAAATGCAGCCCCTTCAAATATCCGAACTTCTCTTCCATAGTAAGAAGATCTGCCAGCATCTGTGTTGGATGGAACTCATCTGTCAATCCATTCCATACCGGTACTCCCGCATAATCTGCCAGAGTCTGTACTAACTCCTGACTAAATCCGCGGTACTCAATACCGTCATACATTCTACCAAGAACTCTTGCTGTATCTGCAATGCTTTCCTTCTTTCCCATCTGGGAGCTTCCGGGATCCAGGTAAGTCACTCCAAGTCCCAGATCATGTCCTGCTACTTCAAAAGAGCAACGGGTACGGGTAGAGGTTTTTTCAAACAAAAGCACGATATTCTTTCCCTCAAGATATTTATGAGGAGTTCCGTTTCTCTTCATATTCTTGAATTCTTTAGAAAGATCCAAAAGATAACGAATCTCTTCCGGGGTATAATCTAATAATTTCAAAAAATGTCTTCCTCTTACATTTACTGGCATAACGATTCTCCTTTTGCAATATATTTCCTCTTATTATAACACGTTCTATAGAAATGTGCCTCTTTGGGTAGTTGTATTATTTTCCATACATCTATAGTTTTGATAAATTTTAGGCATACATTTTCAAAAAATTCTGTATAATGAACTTTGTTAAAAAGAAAACAGGAGGAATTATCCATGAATTTATTTACTCCCGCCGAGGTTGCAAAGAATTATATCGCCGTCGGCAAAGGGAAAGTCAATATTCCCATCGTCAAACTCATCGTGCTAGGCATTATGGCCGGCGCCTTCGTGGCTTTAGGTGGTGTTTCATCCACAGCAGTAGCCGTATCTCTATCCGAGGCTTCCTTTGGAAAATTCTTAGGAGCATGTATCTTCCCCGGAGGCCTTACCATGGTACTACTTGCAGGAAGTGAGCTCTTTACAGGAAATGCCTTACTTGTGATTCCATTCTTAGAAAAGGAAGTTTCCTTAGGCGGCATCCTTAAAAACTGGGTATTTGTATATATCGGCAACTTTATCGGAAGTATTTTAGTCGCTTGCGCCATTGTATTTTCCCATCAGGTAGGAATGTTTGACAACGGTCTTGCAGTTTCTATTATTTCCACCGCCGCTACCAAATGCTCCCTAAGTTTCAGCGATGCTTTCATCCGCGGAATCATGTGTAACTTCCTGGTATGTATCGCAGTTTGGATTTCCTTTGCTGCAAAAGATGTTGCCAACAAGATCATCGGTTTATTTTTCCCGATTCTGATCTTTGTCATCTGCGGCTTCGAACACTGCGTAGCCAATATGTATTATATCAGCGCAGGCTTACTGGCAAAGACAAACCCGATTTACATGGAAGCAGCAAAAGCAGCCGGTGTTAACTTAGATGCCCTTACTTTAAAAGGCTTTCTGGTGGATAACATGATTCCTGTCACCATCGGAAATATTTTAGGCGGCCTCTTCGTTGGTTGCGTCTACTGGTATCTATACCTTAGAAAAACGCCGGAAAACAAATAAAATAACAAGTGGTTGCCAACCTCGCCGTAAGCTGCGCTGGATTTTTTGTAATCACTATATTAAAAAAGGAACTGATCTTTTCAAAGACCCAGTTCCTTTTTATTTTTGGTCATCACCGTAAATTTTCAAAACATCTTCCGTATATTCTCCCGGCTTTTTGTAAATAATCAGTGGCGCCTCCACCTTCATCCGAGGCCGTCCATCCTTCAAACCTTCAATAAGAACCATATTCGGTTCTTTGTCAATAAATGGGTGTACCAGCCGCATCCGTTTAGGCTCCAACTTATATTCCGACATTTTTCTTAAAATCTCCGGAAGCCTAAAGGGCCGGTGCACCATATAGAACCGCCCCTTAGATCCAAGCAATCTGGCGCTTTCCCTCAGAAGATCATCCAGAGTGCACAAGGCTTCATGCCTTGCAATATACATAGCCTCGTTATCATTCTTAAGACCGTGCTCCGCAATCATGTAAGGAGGATTGCTGGTAATCACATCAAAGGACGCTGTTTTAAAAATTCGGGAAGCCTCCTTAATGTCCCCCTCCACAATATCAATCTTCTCCTCCAGATGATTGAATCTCACACTTCTTCTGGCCATATCTGCACTTTCTGCTTGGATTTCCAACCCTGTATAATGGTCTCCCGGATATTTTGCCTCCAATAAAATAGGGAGCACTCCAGTACCGGTCCCAAGATCCAGCACCTGCTCTCCCTGTTTCACCTGAGCAAAACCCGACAGCAGTACCGCATCCATGCCAAAACAAAATCTAGATGGACTTTGAATAATCTGATAGCCTTTCATTTGCAGATCATCCAATCGCTCCGTAGGTTTTACTTCTACTTCCATAAATTAATCCTCATCCCTATGAGAAAGAAATCAAACATAGCGAAAGCCAAATTTTAGTCGTCATTTAATTTCGACTTGCTTCCTTTTTTCTCCTCCAAAGATCCAAGCTCTTCCAGCTCTTCCTTGGAAACCTTTGCACCCTTTCTTCGTCTCGGTTTAAACCTCAATTCAGAAGCCGGATACTCTCTGACTTCCTTCTCTTCGTTATCCAAAGTTACCACAACTCGCACCATCTGGCGAAGCACATTCACCGCCTGGACATCTCCCTTCAATCCTTCCGGAGTGGTAACATGATCACCATTGGACGGTAAGGTCTTATTCAACTCCTCGTAAGTTTCTTCCTCGTTATTCAGGCAACACATTAGTCTTCCGCAAACGCCGGAAATCTTTGACGGATTCAAGGACAGATTCTGTTCCTTTGCCATCTTGATCGACACCGGGGCAAACTCTGTAAGGTATGTATGGCAACACAATGGTCTTCCACAAATGCCAATACCACCACGAATCTTAGTCTCATCTCGCACTCCAATCTGTCTAAGCTCAATTCTTGTGCGAAAAACGCTGGCCAGATCCTTTACCAATTCACGGAAGTCGATACGTCCATCCGCCGTAAAATAAAACAATACTTTATTATTATCGAAGGTATATTCCGCATCGATTAGCTTCATATCCAGGCCATGCTTACGAATCTTGTCCTTACAGATTTCAAAAGCCTCTTTTTCTTTCTCCCGGTTTTTCTCTTCTTTTCGTATATCCTCCTCTGTGGCGATCCGCATGACAGACTTTAGAGTCTGAGCAATCTTCTCATCCTCCACCTCTCGGATTCCCGCCACTACAGAGCCGAACTCTACGCCTCTGGCCGTCTCCACAATTACTTTATCTCCGGTCTTGATTTCGTATTTCCCCGGAGAGAAAAAATACACCTTCCCTGCGGTACGAAATCTCACACCTATCACTTTTGTCATATATAAAAAATCCTCCAAAAAACAGGTCAAAGCCCTTTTCTAATTTTCCTTAATAGTTATGAACAGCAGTTCCATAGTAAGTTCAAAATTAACATTGGCTGCCAATCTTGACTTTGCTGTCTCCAAGGCCTTTAAGATCGATTCAATTCCCTCATAGGAAGTTTTTCTTGCTTCCTCCTTAATAGAAGAAATCTGATCCTTAAATACTACACGGTCTACCTCTCTGGTTGCCTTGTACATGAGAATATCCCGGTACCAGATCATAATGACATCTAAATAATCACTAATTTCCAGCTTATACTCTGTAATCGCCTTTACTTCCTTGGAAATCTCACTGATTTCCATCTCATGAATATTGGTAAGAAGCTTGATAGCCGCCTCTCTGATTTCATTGAAATGCTCGGACTCTGCAAGCATAATCGCACGTCCAAGATTTCCCTGAGCAAATGCAGTACAAACGTCTGCCTTGTAATCCGGAATCTCCAACTTCTCCATAAGATATTTGCTGATCAACTTATCTTTGATATAGCGAAGCTTCAGCATAACACATCTGGAAGTAATGGTCGGTAAAAATGTTTCTGCATTATCTGTAAGCAACATGATCACCACATACTCCGGTGGTTCCTCAATAGTCTTGAGCAGTGCGTTCTGCGCCTGAGCATTCATAAGATTTGCGTCATTAATAATATAAATCTTATAAGGGCCCTGGTATGGCTTAATATCCACTGTCGCATTTACCTGGGCACGGATCTCATCAACACTGATTACCGAAGGCTTCTCATGAGTCACCCAAATAATATCCGGATGATTTCCACTCTCAGCCTGAATACAGGAATGACATTTGTTGCAGGCATCCGCACCATGTTCTTCACATTCCAAAGTCTGGGCAAAAAGCTGTGCTAAAAGTTTCTTCCCTGATCCTTTCGGTCCATTCAAAATATAAGCATGGGAAACCTGATTTCCCTCTACCGCATTCTGTATGTATCTGATTATGTCATTGTGTCCGATTACATCCTTAAAAGTTCCCATTACATATCTCCCTTTTCAGCTCGTCTAAGCATCGTACTATATTATCATTGATAAATCTTTTTTGAATTCCAAGCTTCAACAATTTATCTTCTGAAAAATCTTCGGTATCAGCCAGAAATCGTCTGCACATTTCCGCATATTTTGGCTGCTCCTGCATCCGCTCTCTAGAAAGAGCTCGAAACAGCCGCTCCCCATCTTCCACTTCTATATAGAGGGGCACGATTTTGTCTGCTCCATAATACTCCTGTAATTTCTTATACGATTCCAGCGTTCCTATGGACAAATAATCTGCATCCTGCAAATCCACCTGCCCATCATCCACTGTAGCATATTTCCAAATTCCATGAATGGTATCGTAGGCTCGAAGTTCGATCATCTTCCCATCTTTCTTAAACTTCTCCAGAACCTGATCTGTCACAAAATGATATTCTCTTCCTTCGACTTCTCCCTCTCTGAGAGGCCTGGTAGTATATAAAATTATCTCTTTTAACCCCGGAAAATTTTTCTTTAACATCTTAAAAAGGGTATCTTTCCCGGAAGAGCTTTTTCCCATCATGTAATAGATTTTTCCCATGATCTTACTCCTCTACCTCTTCCCAGACAGTCACAAAGCCTTCTTTTTCTAAGCCTTCGATCTCAAAGCCTTCCCTTTGATACCATTGTAACATATCTGCTGTCTCTTGTGACACTCTTTCTCCCGGAACCAAAAGCGGACATCCCGGCGGATATAAATAGGCATACTCCAGGGAAATTAATCCCACCGCCTGCTGCCAGGATCTTGGTGTTCCGAAAAGCTCTACTGCCTGATACGGTGCAAAGCAACTTTCGGCCCGCGGAAGTAATTTTATTTTTTCTTTATACTGAGCGGTTGTATTTTTCTGAACAATCCTTGTATCGGTTACTTGCACCCCGGTTGTGTTCCGTTCAGATTCAGTTGTGTTCTGTCCCATTGCATGCATGTCAGTTTCGTTTGAATCAGCAGATTTTATATTATCATCAATCGCAAACAATGCATCCACCAGTCGTTTCATACCCTGGGCATCGTCTCCCACAGACGTCATAGCAAGCACATAGTGCCCTGCCGTCATCTCCATCTCCAAATGATAGTCTTCCCAAAGCCTTCTACTCAGCTCATGACTTGAGATATCTGCCTGATCCACAGAGATCACAAGCTTCGAAGGATCAAAATGCTCTGCCTCTATCAACCGCAAATGCTTCAGTTTTTCCAAGGCCTCTCTAGTGTTCTTAAGAAGATCCGCATACTCAGAAAAAACTTTCTCCCCTTCATTTATGAGAAATCGCACACAGGCATCCATGCTGGCCATCAATACATAGGATGGGCTACTGGATTGCAACATATGCAAATATTTCCGAATTCGTTTTTTATCTGCATAAGGCCCCTTCATATGAATCAGAGCTGTCTGCGTCAGGGATGGCAAGGTCTTGTGAAGGCTGTTAATCACCACATCTGCTCCTTGATCCAGGGCCCGCTTCGGAAAATACGGATGAAATCCAAAATGAGCGCCGTGTGCTTCGTCTATAATCAATGGAATCTTTCTTGCATGAACCAACCTCGCTATGGAAGCAAGATCTGAAACAATCCCATCATAAGTAGGAGAAACCAGAATCACTGCCTGAAGATTCGGATGATTTTCTAATGCACACTCCACATCCTTTGGGGAAATCTCACCGCCTAAACCTCCATCAGTCTCATATTGAGGGTACACATAAATAGGGAAAAGCTCATTAAGCTCCAAGGCATGATAGACCGATTTGTGACAATTCCTGGCCACCAACACCTTATCTCCCTTTTTCGTACTACCAAGAATGGCACTTAAGATTCCTACAGTACTTCCATTTACCAGAAAATGAGTTTCCTCCGAGCCATACAAACTCGCTGCAAGCTTCTCCCCTTCTAAGAGAATCCCCTTGGCATGATGCAGGTCATCAAAGTCTGTGATTTCCGTAATATCAATCGAAAATGGCAGATTCTGACCCAGCTTTTTTTGAAGCCGACCATTTCTCTTGTGCCCCGGCATATGAAAACCATAAGCATCAGACTCACTATATGCAGTTAATTTCTCATATAAATTCGACATATTTTTCCTAACATAAACTTATTTCCGGGAAAAGATTTCCCCGCGGACATCAGGCAATCATGCCCAAGAATCCCTCCGAAAATCCCTCCGAAAGGCCCCACTCCAACTTACATCAACGCAAGTAACTCTTTCATCAGACGAACGCTGTGAACGATGGCTTGGATTTCAAATGTTGGATAATCCACAGAAGCACTATCATCAGCCTTATCTGAAATAGCACGAATAATGACATATGGCACGTGATTCAGATAAGCGGTCTGGGCAATGCTTGCTCCCTCCATCTCCACACAAAGAGGATGAAAATTCTCTATGATTTTCTCTTTAACAGCTTTATCAGCAATAAACTGATCACCGCTGGCAACTCTTCCCACAAAAGTCTTGATATCCGGATTTGCTTTCGCATTTGCTATACGAGCTTTCTTTATAAGTTCCTCATCTGCCTGAAAGGAAAATGCTTCCATCTGAGGAATCTGGCCCAAAGGATAACCAAAATTCACCGCATTCATGTCATGATGAACCGCATCGGAAGAGATCACTAAATCTCCGATATCGATATCTGCATCCAAAGAACCGGCAATTCCTGTGTTAATCAAGGTATCTACTCCAAATTTATCAATTAATATCTGTGCACAAATTCCTGCATTTACCTTTCCGATTCCGCTTTTTACAACTACGACTTCCTGACCACAAAGATTGCCCTTACAAAATGTCATAGAAGCCTGCTCCAAGGTGGCTGTGATTTCCATATCATTTTTCAAAGCTGCAACTTCCGCTTCCATTGCTCCTATAATTCCTATCATCTGTATCTCCTCCTGCTCAAACTTTTTTCGATTTTTTAACTATTCAAAATCCCATTCGCAAAATTTCCTCTGCAAGGCTTTACTTTTGCTCATAGATCATACTGATAGTGTAACCGGCAACTCAATCTCTTCAATATCGTATCCTTTATAATAACACAATCTTGCAAGAATTCATACCCTTTGGTATGATACATAGATAGGAGACAACATCGGGTTGTAAAATTCATTTATAAGGAGGAATTTACTATGGATTATAAAACTTCAGGAGTCTGTTCTCGAATGATTCATTTAGAATTAGACGGAGATGTAGTTAAAAGTGTAGAGTTTGAGGGCGGATGCAACGGCAACACCCAGGGAGTTGCAAGTTTGGTTCGCGGAATGAAAGCCACAGATGCTATCGAACGTCTGAAAGGAATCAAGTGTGGCTTCAGACCAACCTCCTGCCCAGATCAGTTGGCGCAGGCATTGGAGATTGCATTGAAGGAACAGGAAAATTAACATTTTAGCACACTACAAAGGGGATATGCACCGAAGTGCATATCCCCTTTGTTCATACTAACGTGTCCTTTCAATTATGAGATGTCTTATAAGATTTCTTTGACTATCTTCTCATAAGCCCATACTTTCTAATTTTTTTGAATTGTTTGCATCATCTTTTAAAAAGCTCTTAACAACAAAAGACACGCCTACCATTTTCATCGCCTCCATTCTTTTTCTGACTTTTCCCCTTACATATATAAAGACGAATTTCGCAGGAAAAAGTCACGGTTTTTTTGAATTCTTAAGGCTTTCATAAAGTCTTTCTCAAGACTTGACCATTTTTTCAAGAAACGTATAATAGAACTATATATATCATTTTTAGTACCCTTTGGTACTGCTGGAGGTTTTTATGAAACGTATTATCTTAACTGGTGGTGGCACGGCCGGACATGTAACGCCAAATATCGCGTTATTGCCACGACTAAAAGAATTGCAATATGACATCCATTATATTGGATCTTACAACGGAATGGAGAAGGAACTCATTGAGCAGATGGGTATTCCCTATCATGGAATTTCTTCCGGAAAGCTTCGCCGGTATTTTAGCTGGCAGAATTTCACAGACCCATTCCGAGTGATCAAAGGTTTTCGTGAAGCCAAACGCCTGGTGAAGATTCTCAAGCCAGATGTTATTTTTTCTAAGGGCGGATTCGTATCCGTTCCCGTGGTACTGGCAGGAAAAAGCAGACATGTACCCACGATTATCCATGAATCAGATATGACCCCGGGACTTGCCAACAAGCTTTCCATCCCTTCCGCTTCTAAGGTATGCTGCAATTTCCCTGAGACTTTAGAGCATCTGCCAGCAGGAAAAGCTGTCCTTACGGGTTCCCCTATCAGGCAGGAACTTCTGTCTGGAAATGCTTTTAAAGCGAAAGAAATGGTTGGATTTACATCAGACAAGCCTGTAATCATGGTAATGGGTGGAAGTCTGGGTTCTGTAGCGGTAAACGAAGCAGTTCGCAGCATCCTTCCTGAGCTTTTGAAGGATTTTCAGGTAATCCATCTTTGTGGTCGTGGAAAAGTAGATGCCACTCTAAGTGCATTGGATGGTTATGTACAATATGAATATATCCAAGATGAGTTAAAAGACCTCTTTGCTCTGACGGATCTTGTGATCTCTAGAGCCGGTGCCAATGCCATCTGCGAATTGTTAGCCCTTCACAAACCGAACCTCCTGATTCCTTTATCAGCCAATGCAAGTAGGGGCGATCAAATTTTAAATGCAAGATCCTTCGAACACCAGGGATACAGCAAGGTCTTAGAAGAGGAAGAATTATCCCCAGAACTTCTGTTAAAAACCATTCAAGATCTGTACCAAAACCGAGAAACGTACATCGAGGCCATGAAGCTTTCTGCCCAACAGAATTCTATAGACATTATCATTGACCTCATTGAAAGCTTAGCAAAAAAATAAACACAACACCTCAAAAGGCCCGTATCCGGATTTTTTCTTCGATCGTTCTATCGAAAAATCCAATCCAGACACGGGCCTTTTTTGATAAATCGCCATTCTGAAACTAGGGTTTCAGCAGTCTTTATATAACCGGCCGGTCTTTATCAAGTGAATATTCACCGCTTTCCTTGCTTTGACGTGACGTTTCGTCACACCATTCATCATTTCGCAACTGAAGATACTTTTGTCCGTAATTACAACTAATCCATTGTCTTACTCTATATAGCAATCCCCTGACAGAATCCTTACTAACATCCATGACTTCTGCAACTTCCTGCCGAGATTTTTTCTGCACACAAGTAAGCCACAAAGCCTGATGCCACTGTTGGTTATGAGAATAAAGATCTTCCCAAAATTCTTTCAAAAACATATGATACTCTCTGTCCTTTAATTCCCTAAACAGTGTCTCTTCCGGATTCTCCCCAAAATTTTTCTCAAAATCCCTTCCCAACTTCTCAATTCTAGCCTCCCATCCCGAATCATTTACTAGTTCCTCTCGATAATAATGACGAACATAGTCAATGATCAGGTGCTCCACCGTTACTGACAGCCATTTATCAACAGCCTCCGCGGGAATATCTGTGCTCTCACAATAAAGCCTAAGAAATGCTTCCTGTATCATTTCCTCTACAATGTATTCGTTGACGGAATTATTCTTTGCTTTCTGATAGATCCGGTTCCTGTGCTTTTCATAAAGCATCTCCATATCCTCCGGATCCATATTCCGTCGTTTCCCCAATGCGATATCCTTTTTCTTATATGACACTAAGATCAAACAATTTCGACCTCAGCATCCTTTTATACAGTTTGTGTTATTATTTTTATTTCTATTCTTATTCTTGTTCTTGTATCTTTGCCAGAATCTCATCCCTATCGGCATCCTTTAAAGAACCCATATTCCAGCCAAATCCTGCCTTGTCCTTCTTATATCTTGGAATCAAATGCATATGGAAATGAAATACTGTCTGACCAGCTGCCTCTTTATTGTTCTGCACAATATTATAACCGTCACACCCAAGAATTGGTGTAAGCTTTGTAATCATCTTCTTAGCCAACGCAAAAACCCTTGGCACAACAGCATCATCCAGCTCATACAGATCCGCATAGTGCTCCTTTGGCAAAATAAGCGCATGCCCCTTCGTGGCTGGGCTGGCATCTAAGATGACACGAAAGTCATCGTCCTCATACAACGTAGATGTTGGAATTTCCCCATTTGCTAATTTACAAAAAATACAATTATCGTCCTTCATTTTACCTTCTCTCCTTCCTTCTATACAAAAATACCGCCATTATGAATCCAACAATCAGTCCTCCAATATGAGCCATGTTGTCAACTCCGGTACTTGTTACACCGTAATAAATGTTCATGAGAACTAAAAAAATCAGTCCTCTCTCTGTAAGCTTTCCAATTCGTCCTCTCCCTAGAATAGCCAGATAAATAAGACCTCCCACTACTCCGAAGATTGCCCCCGAGGCTCCGGCTGATACCGAAAAGTCATCGGTCATGATTTCAAAACCTGCAGAAAGTAAATTCCCACCAAGTCCACTGACAATGTATAAAATCAAGTATTTTACAGACCCAAGCTCCGGTTCCAGCACGATTCCCATAACCAACAACATCAACATATTATTCATCAAATGTTGGAATCCAAAATGTAAGAACATACTGGTAAAAAGTTGATAAAATTCTCCGGTTGATTCCATCAAAGGCAAATATACTGCACCGTGCTGTATCATATATGCTCCATCTTCTGTTCTTCCAAATAAAGAAAGTGCAAAAAATACGACCACATTGATTGCTACAAGAACAAAGGTAACGGGTGCTCTATGCGCTTCTACTCTCAAGGCTTATTCTCCTTCCAATCCGTGACTTTATTTTAACACAAAAATCCCTCCGAATCTATGTATTCGGAGGGATTTATATATCCATATAGGAGGCATATCCTATATTTCTATTACACATATCCAATGATATTCATTGGATATGTATAACACTTAGTTTTGCTTCTACAATTTATTTGCCATAGTAGCACTTTAAGTAGATTTCTTTGATTTCCTTCATAAGTGGATATCTTGGGTTTGCAGCTGTACACTGATCATTGAATGCCTGCTCTACCATGTCATCCAATGTATCTAAGAAGTACTTCTCATCGATACCATAATCCTTGATGGTCTTCTTGATACCGATC
This sequence comes from bacterium, assembly GCA_963658085.1. GTDB lineage: Bacteria > Bacillota > Clostridia > Lachnospirales > Lachnospiraceae > CAKRJP01. The sequence continues at coordinate 117,096 of CAVKOU010000002.1, read as the reverse complement.
TTCTCTTTGAGTTCCTCTAATCTTGCAATGAAGTTCTCAAATACTTCTTCATCAGTCTTACCTGTGCATCCTACGTAACGTCCAAGTTCTGCATATCTGGATAATGTCTTCGGATAATCATACTGTGAGAATGTTCCCATTCTGGTTGGAACTTCTGCAGCATTGTATCTCATAACTTCTGTAAGGATAACTGCGTTAGCAACACCATGTGGCAAGTGATGGAAAGCTCCTAATTTGTGAGCCATAGAGTGGTTCACTCCAAGGAATGCATTTGCAAATGCAAGACCTGCAAGGCATGAAGCGTTCGCCATCTTCTCACGAGCGATTGGATCTTTTGCACCGTTCTCATATGCAGATGGAAGATAATCAAATACTAATTTTGCCGCCTTCATAGCAAATCCGTCTGTATAATCTGTTGCCAGCATTGAAACGTATGCCTCAATTGCATGAGTCATTACGTCGATACCTGATGCGCTTGTCAATCCCTTAGGCTGAGTCATCATATTATCTACATCTACGATAGCCATGTTAGGCATTAAAGCGTAGTCAGCGATTGGCCATTTAACGCCTGTGTCTGCATCTGTAATGATTGCGAAAGGTGTAACCTCAGAACCTGTTCCTGAAGATGTAGGAATTGCTACAAAGTAAGCTTTCTCTCCCATCTTAGGGAAGGTAAATACTCTCTTACGAATATCCATGAAGTCCATAGCCATGTCTTCGAAGTTTGCTTCCGGATGCTCATACATGATCCACATAATCTTACCGGCATCCATTGCTGATCCACCACCAAGTGCGATGATTGTATCTGGCTCAAACTGACGAATCTGCTCAACACCACGTCTTGCACACTGAAGAGTCGGATCTGGTGCAACTTCGTAGAAGCAGGTATGCTTGATACCCATCTGGTCTAACTTCTCTTCAATCGGTTTTACATATCCATTCTGATATAAGAAGGAGTCAGTAACAATAAATGCTTTCTTCTTGTTCATAACTGTTCCCAGTTCGTCAAGAGCTACTGGCATACATCCCTTCTTAAAGTATACCTTCTCAGGTGTTCTAAGCCACAACATATTCTCTCTCCTCTCAGCAACGATCTTGGTGTTCAGAAGGTGTTTAACACCTACGTTCTCAGATACTGAGTTTCCGCCCCAGGATCCACATCCAAGTGTAAGAGATGGAGAAACCTTAAAGTTGTAAAGATCTCCGATTCCACCGTGTGAAGAAGGTGTATTAATAAGAATACGGCAAGTCTTCATAGCTTCTGCATGTTTTGCGATCTTCTCTGTCTCAGCAGGATGAACATAAAGAGAAGAAGTATGTCCGTATCCACCGTCCGCTACTAACTGTTTTGCTTTCTCAAGAGCCTCATCAAATGTCTTTGCTCTGTACATTCCAAGAACCGGAGATAATTTCTCATGAGCAAATTCCTCAGAAATATCAACAGATTCAACCTCGCCAATTAAGATCTTGGTGCTTTCCGGAACGTCAACTCCTGCCAACTTAGCAATCTCATATGCTGATTTTCCAGGAATCTTATTGTTTAATGCTCCATTTACAATGATAGTCTTTCTTACTTTATCAAGCTCTTCGCCCTGTTTTAAGAAGTAGCATCCACGATAAGCAAATTCCTTCTTAACTTCATCATAAATACTATCAAGTACTGTAACAGACTGCTCTGATGCACAGATCATTCCGTTATCAAATGTCTTAGAGTGAATAATAGAGTTAACTGCTACTTTAATATCTGCAGTATCATCAATGATTACAGGAGTGTTACCTGCACCAACACCTAATGCCGGCTTTCCTGAAGAGTATGCTGATTTAACCATTCCAGGACCACCTGTTGCCAGGATGATATCAGCCTCTGCCATAACAGTTGTTGTCAACTCAAGTGAAGGAGTATCGATCCATCCGATAATTCCTTCTGGAGCTCCGGCCTTAACTGCCGCGTCCAAAACAACCTTTGCTGCAGCGATTGTACAAGCTTTTGCTGCCGGATGTGGGCTGATGATGATTGCATTTCTTGTCTTCAAACAAATTAATGTCTTAAAGATTGCTGTTGAAGTCGGGTTTGTTGTAGGAATAACGGCTGCAACAACACCGATAGGCTCTGCAACTTTCTTAATTCCGTATGCGGTATCCTCTTCAATAACCCCGCAGGTCTTTGTGTTCTTGTAAGCATTGTAGATATACTCTGCTGCGTAATGGTTCTTGATAACCTTATCTTCTACAATACCTCTTCCAGTCTCTTCTACAGCCTGCTTAGCAAGTGGAATACGCATCTTATTCGCTGCCATTGCTGCTTCGTAGAAAATCTTATCTACCTGCTCCTGTGTATAGGTAGCGAATTTTGCCTGCGCCTCTCTCATTGCTTTCAACTTCGCATGTAAGGATTCAACACTGTCTACTACCTCTGGTACGACTGTTTCAGCTACTGCCTCTGGTGCTACTGTTTCATTTTCTTTCTTCTTTGCCATGATTATGCCTCCCATAGTTTAGAATCATTTTTGAATCATTTGTGATTACATTTGGAAGTATAATTCATCAAAAATAGATTGTCAATACTTTAACGTTATTTTTTTAACATCCGTCTTATTGTATATTTTTACAATCTACACCTATGTTTTTTATGCAATTTCAACAATACATTTCAAAGAAGTCCGACAAAGAAGAATTTCAACTCATAGCTTTCTTACTTTTCTATAGTTGTAAAGGCGCATGATTCCTAAATTGCAAACTGGCTGTTATATAGATTTGCATAGAAGCCATCTGCTTCCATAAGCTTCTCATGATTCCCCTGTTCTATGATATGACCATCCTTCATAACCAGGATCACATCCGCCTCTCTAATTGTAGACAATCTGTGGGCAACAATAAAGCTGGTTCTTCCCTGCATCATATGGGCAAAAGCGGCTTGTATTTTTATTTCCGTACGAGTATCTATACTACTGGTTGCCTCATCCAAAATAAGCATAGGCGGCAAACAAAGCATTACTCTGGCAATACACAACAACTGTTTTTGTCCCTGACTTATATTTCCTCCGTCTTCCGCTATAACGGTATCATATCCCTTTGGAAGTCTTCGGATGAATCCATCGGCCTTGGCCGCCTTAGCCGCCGCAACAATTTCTTCCTTCGTAGCCTCCGGCTTTCCATAGGCAATATTTTCCCCGATGGTCCCCGCCTTCAACCAAGTATCCTGAAGCACCATTCCGTAATTTCCTCGCAGAGATTTTCTTGTCATCCTACGGATGTCCGTATCTTTTACCCGAATTTCTCCACTGTCTACATCGTAAAATCTCATCAGAAGATTAATCAGCGTGGTTTTTCCACAACCGGTAGGACCTACGATAGCAATCCTCTGTCCCGGTTGAACTTCCAAATTAAAATCTTCAATTAATGGTCTATCTTTCACGTAGCTAAACTTCACATGGCTAAGCTTCACATGGCCATCGCTTTCTAATTCAACGGCATCTGCCGCTTCCTCCACCTGATCCGGCTCATCTAAAAGTTCATAAATTCTTGCCGCACAAGCCAAAGCATTTTGAAGTTCTGTTACCACTCCGGAAATTTCATTAAAAGGCTTGGCATACTGACTTGCATAACTCAAGAAAATACTTAACTGGCCTACCGTGATTCCCCCGGCTACTGCATACATAGCGCCTGCCAATCCTACACCTGCATATACAATATTATTGATCAATCTTGTACTTGGATTTGTAAGGCTGGAGAAGAATACCGCCTTTAAGCTAATCTCTCTAAGTCTGAGATTCACTTCATCAAAGTCATGCAGACTTTGTTCCTCATGACCAAAGGCTCTGACGATTTTCTGTCCCTCAATCAATTCATTTACCAGTGCAGTTTCCTCTCCACGAACCTTTGTCTGTTTCTGAAAAAATTCATAGGTATGGCTAGCGATAAACTTTGCTACAAACAAACTCAATGGAGTCAAACATACCACCACCAAAGTGATGATGATATTAACAGACAACATAAATCCTAAAGTACCTAAGATAGTTAGAACTCCGGTAAAAAGCTGAGTAAATCCCATGAGTAATCCATCGGCAAAAGTATCCACATCTGCAACCACACGGCTCACCAAATCCCCCGATGCGTGCCCATCTAAATAGCTAAGAGGTAGCTTTTGAATCTTCTCAAGAGCATCATTTCTAAGATCCCTTGATACACAAAAAGTGATTCGATTGTTACAGGAAGCAAGAATCCACTGTACAATTGCCGTAACAACTGTGGCAACAAATATGGAACCTATGATTCCACGGATACTATCTATATCCACTGCTCCTTTTCCAATCATATAGTCAATGGCATTTCCACAATAAATGGGAACCAAAAGCTGAGCTCCCACGCTAATGGCTGCACATAGAATGCTTAGCAAAACAAAGAATCTATAGGGTTTTATATATCCCAATACTCGCACTAATGTATCTTTATTCTTTTTTGAAGACCTCTTTTTTTCAAGTGTTTGATTAGCCATGGCACTCATCTCCTTTCTGGAATTGACTCTCGTAAATTTCACGATATACTTCACAGCTATTTAACAACTCCTGATGAGTTCCTGTTCCCACAAGTTCTCCGTCGTCCAAGACTAGAATCTGATCTGCATGTTGCAAACTTGAAGTACGCTGGGATACGATAACAACGGTTGTATCCTCCGGCAATTCCTTTAAGGATTTTCTTAATGCTGCATCCGTGGCATAATCCAAGGCACTGGCACTATCATCTAAAATTAAAATCTTCGGTTCTGCAACAAGGGCTCTTGCTATGGTAAGTCTCTGTCGTTGTCCTCCCGAAAGATTCCGACCGCCCTGTTCAATTTCCTCCTCTAATTTTCCAGGCTTTGAATTTACAAATTCTTCTGCCTGGGCAATCTGTAATGCTTTCCAGATTTCTTCATCTGTAGCATCTTTCTTTCCCCATAACATGTTGGAGCGAATGGTGCCCGCAAACAATTGCGCCCTCTGCATTACTACAGAAATCTGCTTTCGTAGATCTTCTCTACTCCAATTTTGTATTGGTTTTCCATAAAAAAACACTTGTCCTTTAGTAGCATCGTAAAATCTAGGAATCAAATTTACCAAAGAAGACTTACCACTTCCGGTCCCTCCAATAACCCCCACAGTCTCTCCTTTTTTTACACAAAAGGAGATATCGCTCAATGCTTCCTCTCCTGCTCCTTCATATCTAAGAGAGACATTTTGAAACTTTATAATTTCTTTGTTTTCATCCCTTTTATCTCCAGCCTTCTCGGAAGACTTCTTGGAAGTCTCCTTAGAAATTTCTTTAGAGTCTTCTACAAATTTCATAGAATTTTCTGTATCTAATACATTTTCTACACGACTCAGACTAGCCATTGCCTTACTAATAGAAACTACAAGGTTTGCAAGTTTCACTAGTTCTACCAAAATCTGGCTCATGTAATTTACTAATGCAACAATATCTCCACTTAAAAGAATCCCACTGTTTACTGCCACAGCACCTGAATTAATAATCGCAATAATTCCCAGATTTACCACAACATAGGTCAATGGATTCATAAGGGCCGATACATGTCCCACACCGATCTGTAAATTCACCAAATCTGTGTTGGCCTCCTTAAATCTCGAAACCTCTTCTTCCTCTTTTCCAAAAGCTCGTACCACACGCACTCCTGATAAGTTTTCTCTGGTAATTCCTGTCACCTTATCCAAACGATTTTGAACCTGTTTGTACATAGGCGATGTCAGACGCATAATACCAAATACAATAATCGCCAGAACCGGAATCGTGATTACAAATATCAATGCGATCTTTACATTGATCGTAAAAGCCATGATCATAGCACCAAACACGATAAACGGGCTTCGTAAGAACAAACGCAAGAACAAATTGATACCATTCTGAACCTGATTAATATCACTGGTCATTCTGGTAATCAAGGTGCTGGTTCCTATGGTGTCCACTTCCGAAAAGCCCAGCCCCTGAATATGAGCAAATAACTCATGACGAAGCTCTGTAGCACATCCGGTTGCTGATTTTGCCGCAAAATACTGCGCTGTAAAACTGCAGCTCAATCCAATGATCGCCATCAAGATCAACAAGCCACAACAGGATAAAATATATTTTGTGTCTTTTTGCACAATTCCCACGTTAATAATACGCGCCACTACGATTGGTACAAAAAGATCAAACAATGCTTCCAACATTTTAAACAAAGGAGCCAGAATACTCTCTTTTTTGTACATCGCCATATACTTCGATAGGTATTTCATCAAACCATCCTCCCGAACATACCATAAATTTCTATCATTCTTATTCTAGCACTATTACGTCAAAAGAATGATAATTCTTGTTCATTATATTACAACGAAACAAAGCTAGCAATGTTCAGGAACTATGGAAGTTATGTAGTTAGATTGTTCATTACAACACCAAATCCTCAACATGAAGATCATCCCAATCTCCCCACTTGCTCTTTTTGTGTTTATTTAAAAAGCGTTTCACAGGCGTCCACATATCATTGTTTTCCCGAATCACATTAGGCGAAACAACCTCTGTGATCCAGGGATATACATCCTGCTCTTCCTCTGATGCAGAGGAATCCTTCGTTTCGGAATCTTTTGGTTCCGAAGCCAAAAGTTTTTGGCATTCCTTCACAAGCCTTTCCAAACTGTAATTTTCCTGCATAACTCCCTGGTGAAGCGCAAACATCATCTGTACTCCCTGAGAATCCTGATAATCCATTTTCTTCACAAAATACTCCGTTAATTTCCGGAAAGATTCCCAAAAAGATTCCTTAGATAAAGGATAGTAACAAAAATAATATTGATTCTTTTCAAAAAATATATATTCCGGCTTTAAAAGCAAACAATCTTCATGCAATAAATATTTTTCAATTTCTTTTCTAACCAAAAGCAATTGTTCCAAAAAAGTGACTAGTTCCTCTCCTGTCAAAAGATTTTTTTCATAAATAGCCTGCATCGATACTTTACCAGTAACATCATAATCAAAAAAGCTAGATTCATCGATCCATCTACTTCCAATGGGAAGCAGATACTTCATAGAATTAGCTTTTAACATCGCCATTTGATAATCACCTTCGTAGGCTCCTTGTTCTTCTATCGTTATTTTTCGTTCCATACCATTTCACCCAACCTAACTTTATATTTTCAAATACATATATCTCTGCACTACCCTACTGGTCATTAGGACTCTATATCACTGTCGCACGCCGTTCATTCTCAGAGATATATCATTGCGCAACGTTCCCTATCTTTCGCAAGTCACGAATATATTTCTCCGGATCTGTTATTGGTGCTTTTTCGCTGCCAGACATTCGCATTTTTCTTGCAAAAGCACTGACACTCACTTGAAGTTCTTCTTCCGAAACTTCTGCCTCTACCCGAGAATGATTTAAAAAAATACACTTCCCCTGAATCCGTTCATAAGCAAGACTCTCTATTTTCTCAGCATCCACTCCATTTACCTCCCTGGACAGAGTGCTTCCTACCACAGAAGTTTCATAAGCTACTCCAATTAAAATATTTTTATCATGATAATAAAAGATCGCGAAAATACATGCCATGATCAGGAACAAAATCATAGGCACTATAAAAGATGCTTCCACAGTAAAACTTCCCTTTAAATTACACTTCAAGCTTTTCTTCATGGCACTTCCACCTCTACGTATATACTGCCAACAAATAACCTACTGTGAGAATCGGAACAAAGGGTATGCTAAGCCTTCTATCATTCCCTTTCCCCTTTAAAACTAAGAAGATTAAGGAAACTACCCCTAATAGAAACATGGAATAGGCAAGACTCTCCATAAATCCCCAAAAACCTAGTTGAATTCCCAAAGCAAGTATCACCAAGCTATCTCCATATCCTAACGCTTCTTTGGACAATTTGCTTATTAAAATGAATACACCTCCCACAAGGATACAGGCCATATATTCTCTAAAAGTAACGTGCGAAAAGAACTGCCGAATCAAAACTGTAACAAAAAGCAAAATCAACCCCATAACCGGCAGACACTTTCTCCGAATATCGAAAATAGATAACATTCCCAATTCCAAAATAATCGCTATCGTCCACATTTTGTACAAGCTCCTTTTCCCATGACCTCTGCCAAAGGCACACTATAAATCGTTCGTTTAATTCCACTACAAAACATATTTCCATGATAGCGATCCCCATAATTGGCAATATATACCTGCCCGGAATTAGATGGGTGACATATACTACAAGGCTTATATTTTCCACCGCTTTCATTTCTGGCATCCTCAAGATTCGCAGCCGAAACTGCATGAATAGATAAATCCAAATAAGTGCAGTGGTAATCTCTATGATATACAAGGCCCGTCTCTGTTATGTATACAATGTCCTGGGAATCACTTCCAAACGCCTCTTTTTCATAGCCTACCCAAGATTTAACTTTCATGGTAACTTCATATTTTCTGGTTAACGTTCCAAAAAAGGAAATCGGCAGCCTGACACGATATTCCGCCTTTAATGTTCCGATTCCTGTGCGCGGCGACATCCAGGAGCCCTCACAGCTAATCCCATTGCTGCCATCTATAATGATACTCCTAGCCAATCTATCACTTCCTATAGCATTTATCACATCCTCTTCGACGGAGGCCGGGAGAATAATTTTTGTTAGATAGGTTTCCTTCGCAGCCTTTTTTTCTGCATACTGAAGGCCAGTTCTCACGGTAGTTTGGATAGCCGCTATTTCAAATAGATATAAAACAGTTACCAAAGCAAGAAAGAAGATAGGCACTGCAAGCGCCGCCTCCAAAGTTATACTACCCTTTACAGAAACAGATGAAGATACCCTTTCAGAACCATATAGAAATGTTTTATGTGAGGGGGATTTTTTTCTAATAGAGTTCATTTCCATGCCGATCGAATCCAACTCCTTTCTTAAGATTTTGTGTTTGGTTTTGTATAAGATGTCCGAAAGGGCATCTTCATCTGTTTCTGTATATTTACATGTGTTTATACGCTCCACCGTTTCTAAAGTAAGAAATCTAATTGTAGCTAAAGCAGACACTCTAATTGTAGCCATAATATGTTTTATAGGTATAACGGATCCCTCTTCGAAGCCTACTGGTACTTTCAAGCTCTATCCTGTTAATACATGCATCTGCCTGAAAATAATCTTGTCCATAGACACAGCGCATATTTTGCTCAATGATTGCAAGAGTTCGAAGAGTTTTTGTTTCTTTATGTTCCAAAAACAGAAGCATTCGAAGGTAATCCTCATAATTCATCCCAGATTCTACATCTGTCACCGTTCCCCCATCTTCTTCTGTTCCAAGGCGCATCAAGGCTTCCAGCGATAGCTGCCAGGTCTCTTTGGACTTTACAGTGGCCACATGGTTTCCTGACAGCAAGCTCCTAAGATCCATAATGGTTTCTCCGTAAGCCCATGCAAAAAGAATTACCTGCGTTACAGCCGCTATAATTTCCGGTACTACCAACAAAGTGCACAGGGCCGTTGCAGCCACCTCGGCCTCTGCTCTCATCTGTGTGTCCGTCATAATATAAGCAAAGTTCGGGACAAAACGAATGAGCATCAGTTTGTTTACTACAGTTTTTAAATTTTCTCTATCTGTCGGATTTCCTGCCAAAATATATTCCAACTGATAATCAAGAGGCACATTTCCATTATCTAATAATGTCCGACTCTCTCCATAATTTTCCGATGCTCCCTCGCCTCCTCCATCCGTATAAGAAGGAAAATGCTCCAACAAATACTCCCCGTATAAAAGACCAGACATAGTGCCACTCCCACCGGCCACATCAGAAAAATCTCCATATCCTTCCCGTACCGTTCTCCCTGTGAGAAGTTCTGACTGAGAAACCGCCTTTTCTGACACCCCTTGCTCCGAAGGAACCGCCAGGGTAAGCAAATCCATATGCTTTAATCCACCCACATGGGAAATTGGATTATCTACCTCTGACAGTCCCTCGTCCTGTTCTTCCAAAAGATCCTCCAAATAATTTTCCTGATCCATCTCTTGTTGCTGGTATTCTTTGGAGCGTTCTTCCTGCTGATTCCATATACTGGTAGTTCCTAACAAGTCTCTTACATAATCCAAACCATATTTATTCTCCATGTATTTTGCCACCTGATCATAGAAGTTCTCGCAGCCTCCATCTGTCAAAAGCCCAATGCGCAAAATATCCTGATCCGTATCCGCAATTCCATAAAAATCTAATCGATCAAAAACATTTTTTTCCTCATAATTACCAGTCTCATAGGTCCCATCCAAAGCAAATACATCATAGTGTTCCAGTAACTCTTTTTGATATTCTGCAAACACACATTCTATCGCCCGGTTCATGTCTGCCCGACGATAATTTTTTGTCACCTGAATAGATGCACTTTCTAACACAGAGGCACAAAAAGCAAGCATTAGAATAAATATCAAACTTAGATATGCCACCACCTCTCCCGAAAGAGTTCTGGTGATTCCAGTCATTCGTTTTTGGTTCTCTAAATTCCAGAACTTTCGCTGGTGATCTTCTCGAAAATCGTCTGCACAAGATCTGTGAGCTGAGATTTGAAGATAATAACCAAGCCGATCAATACCACCAGAATCAAAATCACTTCCACAACTCCTACGCCATCTTTGTTTCTCAGCATGTTCTTCATATACAACAATCTCCACATATTCATTCCTCCTCGTATTCGCAATTTCTATAATCACTTCCTACAAATTTCAATTCGCTGACATCTTTGTTTACTCACTGCCATTTAGTAAATTTGAAGGGTCAAAAAAGCTGGCATAATCACAATAACTAACACGATGGCAAGCATCATAAACATAGGCAACAGCAATTTTGTTCCGGCCTCTTCTCCCTTACGTTTTGCTCTTGCTTTCCTCTCTTCAAAAGCCTGCAGGGATTCTATATACAACATTTCGCCAAGGCCCTTCACTCCTTTTCGCAAATTTTGAGACAGCAACGCCCCCAGCTTCAAATAGCAGGGAAGGTTGCATCTCCTTCCAAAATTTTCATAACTTTCTGTCTCAGGAACTCCGCTTTCAATTTCTCGATAGGTAAGTTTCATTTCTTCATATACATATCGAGACCCATGATCTTTAAGCGTCACCTCATAATCCTGCAAAATTTTTCTCCATGCCCGCTTCACTGTCATGCCCGCCCCTAAAAATAAAGTCAGCTTGTTTACAAGCTCCGGATAATCCAAAAGTAGCTGCTCTTTTCTTTGATCTTCCAACTCTTTTTTTCGCTGTTTTTGAAGAAGCCACAGCAAAAACAGAATCAAGATTACCATAATCACAAGCACAACACCTCTGGTTTCAAAAGGTATATAATAACGAATCTTTTTTCCGCTTATAGTTTTTGGCAGCAAGAAAGTTTCTTCAGATACATTTTCCTCTTGTTTTTCTTGAATTTTTGCAAGAATTACTCTAGCCAATTCATTTTGCTCTTCTAAATTTGGAGGAAATATACACACGGCCTGCTGGTAACTTACCTGGTATGCCTCATTCTCCGTATAGGTAAGCACTGCCTGTAAATTAATAATTTCACCTTCTGGGTCTATCTCTTCCTTCATGATCTCTCCCTTCACATTCATGAGATCATAGCGGTCTAACTCCCAGGAAATCTCTACCGGCTCTCCATCTAGAGTTGTGATCAAATTTAAATTCTGATCTATATGTTCGAAGCTTTCGTTAGCCCCCAGAATTTTCTTATCTAATTTCCCGAGAATTTCATCGAAAAATTTCTGCACCTCCGAAGCCTTATACTGTCTTTCCTTCACCTCGATCTCTAGAGGAACTTTTTCATTTTCTCCCTCGACCTGTACTTCAAGATTTTCTTTTCTACTTCCCTCTCCATACTCATTTCTCTGAATAATTCCATCGAAGGCTTTTATAGAAACTTGAAAATCATAGATGATAAGTCCAACTCCCAGCAAAAACAACAGGAATATGGGCAGCATTTTCACACATCGATCTTTATGATTTGAAGCCCAAGATAATAAGCTCCCATATAACCTACCAAACATATACTCATCACCCCAACTCCAATAGCATTACCGTACAAACTGGACATAAATTCCGGAAAGCTTAGCTGCATATATGCTATGATGCCGTAAGGAATAACTGCCATGACTCGAAACTCATATTTCTTAGCAGCCAAAAGAGTGTCAATTTCCCTGCGTACATCAATCTCATCACCTATCTGCTTTACCGTGTTCTGAATAATCTTCACCATATTACCCCCGGTTTTCTTGGCCACTACAAAAACTTCCACAAAGCTTCTGGCATCTGAAAGATCCAGCCTCTGCGCCAATTCCATAAACACCTGCTCCACCGCCATCTGTAGTCTCAGTTGCCGCACCATGATCTGCATCTCCCTGGAGATCCTTGCATCCTCCGGATAAATAAGAGCCAGTTCCTTCTTTGCTTCCACCACTGCATTTTCCAGAGAATAACCAATGTTTAAAGAAGCGGAAATGGATTGAATAGCATCTTTAAACTGAATTTGTAAATCTATCAATTTCTCTCGTTCCAACTCCACAGCACCCAGGTACAACCTCCAAACAAATACTGGGAGGGTCCAAACAAGAGCAATTCCACTTTGATAAAACAGCCAGGTGGTAATAATCCACACCCCAAGAGCTTTAACAGTTATCCTTGCCCACTCCCATTTGCTAAACTCTCTCCAGGCCGGATGCAGGATACCCAGGTTCCTCTTAACAGTTTTCTTTTTGTTCAAAGGGGCTTTATCCTTCCTCCCCTTTCCTAGTTTTAATTCCGGCAGCCTCAAGTTTCTCACAATTGGTAAGTTCATGAACTTGTTTCCAGGCACTCTTTATTCCTCCCCTCGTCTCTTCCACCTCCTCATGGCGGATCAGGGTCTGCGTTTGGATTTCTCCTTCCTCATATCCTAAAACTTCCACCACCTCCAAAAGCTTTCTACTTTTATCCCGAAGTCTTCCTAAATGAACAATAATGTCTAACCCCGAGGCAATCTGTCTTTGAATGGCTGGTAAGGGAAGGTCCATCCCCATAAGCACCATGGTTTCCAAACGGGAAAACATATCCTTAGGACTGTTGGCATGTCCCGTACTCAAACTGCCATCATGCCCCGTATTAAGTGCCTGCAACATATCGATGGCCTCATCAGATCGAACCTCTCCAACAATGATCCGATCTGGTCGCATGCGAAGGGCAGTTTTTATAAGATCTCGTATGGAAATAGCTCCCATTCCCTCCACGTTGGCGTTTCGTGCTTCCAAACGCACCAAGTTCTCCACTCCTCGAATCTGCAATTCCGCATTATCTTCTATAGTGATAATTCGTTCTGTCTTCGGGATATACTCCGACAATGCATTTAGAAAAGTTGTTTTTCCAGATCCGGTTCCTCCACTGATAAAAATGTTGTAGCCTGCCACCACCAGAGAAATCAGATAATCTGCAGTCTTTCTGTCAATGGAATTCCATGAAACCAGTTTCTCTAAGGTGATCCCTTCTTTTGCAAATTTACGAATGGTGACAATCGGGCCGTCAATAGCCACCGGTGCCAACACCACATTTACACGGGAACCATCTTGCAGCCTTGCATCCACAATAGGAGAGGCCTCATTTACCAATCGATTAGATTCCGCCACAATCTGTTGGATCACATCTTCTAGTTTGTCTTTGGATAAAAATCTTTTCTCCGAGCGATATAGCCTCCCTTTTTTCTCGTAGAAAATCGCCTGCGTTCCGTTGATCATAATCTCTGTCACCTCATTATCCTCTAGAAACTCCTGCAACAGATCCAGCTTTCTAAATACATTAAAAAGCTCTCTTCCAAGGTCAGACATACGATCCAGAGATAAATACTCTTTCTCCGAAACCTCCCGCAAAATCTCATAAATCAGTTCCGTCAATTCTTCGTCCGAGATATCCCTTGTCATATCCAGACGATTTAATACTCTGCCATGCAATTCTTCAATGGAAATCATAAGGATTGCTCCTTTTTGATCAATTTACTTTTCACATCATCATATCCCATCACTTGCAGCTCACGCTCAAATTGACTTACTTTTCCTAAAGCCACCTTCTCCTGAATATATAGAAGATGCACCTGGGTACAATTCCTTAAAATGTCATATACTCCGGGAATGCCATCATCTATATCAAGTATCACTGTTTCATAGTTTCCACTGACTATGATTTGCTGAATCAATTGAATCCAATCCTTGCTTGTGATACTCCTCATATCCTCCGACATCTTAGCCGGAGGCAAATAATCCAGTCCCTCCATAGACTCCACCATCCCCGAAAGAAATGTTCCCAGATTTTGATTTTCTTGTCGGGCATAATATAAGGCATCTGCCACGCTTGGGGTTCCTTCTATGAAGTATCCTTTTAATCCTCCATAACATTCCATCCCCAGATAAAGCACCTTCCCGGAAACAGCAAACTCTTTCCCAAGTTTTAGGGCATATCTTGTTTTTCCACATCGATGCACCGGAGAAAAAATTCCAATAACCTCCTTAGCATTTCCCTGTACCATACCTCTTTCCGGGGAGATAAAAAAGCCACTCTCCCCCCGGCATGCTTCCAATACTGTTGCCACAAGAATATCTCCCGCCTGATACTTATAGAGATATATCACCCCTTCTTTCTCAGACTCTCGTTCTCGCTCCACCAGTAATATTTGTCTTTTCACATCCAAGTCATCCAGTTCTCTCCCCTGGTAACTCTCATGAATCAACAGTAAATAAATCGGTTGCTTTTCCAGCATTTCCTGCACCTGTCTAAGGTCACTACAAACCTTCACTTGAAAGGGAAATGTTCGTATTTTAGTTAAATAATTCGCAAAAGCTGTTGCATAGGCCTCCTCCTTGTCACAGATCACCAAACTACGGTTGCTCACATAAGAACCTCCTTCCATATGCTGTTACTTACTTGCTTACAATGAATCTCGGCTGATCAAACCAAAAGAAAAATTATAAGAGTTCTTTGAATCTTTAGAATAAAAACAATCAGATAAGTTGCTGTCTGCAACTTGTAGGATGATTATAGCTTTGACATTTTCATTTGGCAATAGAGTTTTTAGAAGTTGCAAATCTTTGTGAAAGCCTTACAAATTTATAAAAAAACGCCACGACAAAACAAAAGAAAAACCGCGGAAATCCGCGGTTTTTCACTGTCAAAACACTCTTGATTTTTCACTCGTTTTACTATAGCTTTTTTACTTGATTTTCTACTATAGTTTCTCTAAATTTTCTCTACATGATGCCCTGCCGCCTTTAAAAGACGATTCATAATTGCACTACCAAGTCCCTCTCTATCAAAGGACTCGCTGTAAATAAAATCCACCTGATCCTCATCGAATTCTCTCAAAATTCCATAGAGACGATTCGCAATAGTGGCCTCATCCTCCCTGGTTCCTGCCACCTTGATATCTGCGTCAGAAACATATTTTCCTTCCGTCTCCTTGGTAGCTATAATTCCCACCCTCTTACCAATACTTATCTGCTCTGCAGCCAAAGCATTAATCTTATCGATCACAGCCTCCATGTCTCCCTCAAAAATCGTAAGATCCGCCTTGGGAGCATAATGTCTATATTTCATCCCCGGAGCTTTCGGTGTCACCTTGCTGTCCGGTTTGATCAAAGTTTGATCTACATCCACCTGACCAATAAGATCTTCTAGCATTTCTTTCGTAATAGCTCCCGGCCTTAAGATCATCGGAGGCTCTACCGTTACATCAAGAATCGAGGATTCCACTCCAATATCTACAGAGCCCCCATCTACGATCATGTCAATCTTTCCCTCAAGATCTTCCTTTACATGGGCCGCTGTGGTAGGGCTTGGCCTTCCAGAGGTGTTGGCGCTAGGAGCTGCAATATAACCACCACCTGCATCGATTACTGCTCTTGCCACCTCATCACTGGGCATTCTGACTGCCACTGTGCTAAGGCCACCGGTAGTTCCATAAGGTACACAATCTGCCTTCTTAAAGATCATGGTAAGAGGTCCCGGCCAATATTTATCTGCAACAATTCTTGCAGCCTCCGGAATCTCCTCCACGATTTTTTCCAAATCTTTCATATTGGTGATATGAATGATCAACGGATTATCTGAGGGACGTCCCTTAGCTTCATAAATTTTCTTAGAAGCCTCCTGATTTAATCCATCTGCTCCCAAGCCGTAAACGGTTTCCGTTGGGAAAGCCACCAGACCGCCTTCTTTTAGAATCCGCCCCGCTTCTTCTATCACTTGCTTTGCTTCCTTCACTTTATTTAAATTTACAATATCTTCCCCACAAGCCTCTTCTTTAGAGTCAATTCCACGCAAGGCTTCCCGGTCTACGTATCCAAAAATGGTTTCCATCTTCAATCTCCCTACAACTCAATCGATACCTCTCTGCCAGATCTCTCATATCTATGCACCTTCACACCGGCGGTCTTAAGCATCCGCATAGAAGCCATCACCGACGCAGAATTTTCGTATTTGTTGCTATCGTAGATTACTTCCTTAATCCCGCTTTGAATAATAGCTTTTGCACACTCATTGCAAGGGAACAAAGAAACATACAACTTAGAGCCTTCTAAACTGCCTCCCCTGTAATTTAAAATCGCATTTAATTCACTGTGTACAATATAAACATACTTGGTCTCTAAAGGATCTTCTCCTTCTCTGATCCAAGGAAATTCCTCATCTGAGCATCCAATCGGAAATCCATTATATCCCATGGATAAAATCTTATTATCCTGACTAACGATACAGCATCCCACCTGTGTATTCGGATCCTTAGAACGCATTCCTGAAAGCTTTGCCACTCCCATAAAATACTCATCCCAGCTAATATAATCTTTTCTCTGACTTCCCATATCCTGTTCCCTCTCTATCCGCAAGTTTTATCAAAATCGCTTCTTCAAATCAGTACATCTTTACTCCGTCTAATTCTAACACACTACATTTTTAGAAACAAGAAAACATCCCTCTGGAATCTGCGCATTCTTTCGCAGATCCCAGGGGGATGTCGTTTTCTATTGCTACCAGACCTTCACTCTGTCCTCCGGAGCAATATACATACCATCTCCTTCTTTCACATCAAAAGCGTCATAGAACTCCTGAAACTGAGCTACAACCGTATTCACTCGAAGATAATTTAAAGGATGCGTATCATACATACCGAAATAGTTGGCCACTTCTGGGGTAATATTACAAGCCCATACTCTAGCGTATGCCTCAAAAAATGCCTGATAATCAAAATCCGAATCCTCTGAAGCCATACGAAGAAGCACTGCCACAGCTCCCATATCAGCACAGGCCTCTCCCTTAACCAGCTCACCATTGCAGGAAAATTCATCCCAAACAGAAATGCTATCATAGTAAGCAACCAGTTTATCTGTCTTTTCTTCAAACTTTTCCTTATCCTCGCTCGTCCACCAATTTACACGATTTCCATTCGCATCAAATGCAGCCCCGGATGCGTCAAATGCATGAGAAATTTCATGTCCTACAACTGCTCCCAGCATGCCATATACTTCTTCCTTTGACATGTCGCTATTATATAAAACATCTCCCACAAATCCAGGCAAGATATTGATAGAATTCTTCTGATCGCTGTAGAAAGCATTCTGAGTAATAGGCACATCGTCCCACTTATCTTGATTCACCGGTTCACTAAATTCCGATATTTTCTTTTTTATTTCATATTGTTCTATCTCTGTAACCGCTTCAAAATAACTGTCTGAAATTTCCAGGTCATCATACGAATACTCACTCCAATCATCCGGATACATACAGTTGATTCGAAGTTTATCTAGTTTTTCGATTGCTTTTTCCTTTGTAGACTCAGAAAGAAAGTTTTCCTCTTGGAGCATTTCTTTATATTTTTCTACAATTCCTTCTATAAGATCATAGACATTTTGCTTATCCTGCGATGTTACATAACGATCGCAATAAAGTTTGGAAAGAGGCCATCCCAATTTTGAAGAAACTACATCGATCGCATATTCCGTCTCTTCCTTATAGCCTTCCGAACCATTCAGCGTATTCTTAATATCCACAGACTTATAAAAAGTCTCCTTATCCAACCGATTGATTGCGCTGCTTGCGGTATGTGCTAGCAAATAATCTTTTATATCATCTAGATTTTCCTCAGAAAGCAGCTCATCCAGATGCTCGAAATAATCCTCCTTCTCACACAACCATAAAGCAGGTATTTCCTCGATCCCCCAGGCTTTTAATGATTCACTCACCAGCGAGTACCACTTGTACTTTTTTAATTCCTCAGAGTTCCGAATCTGCTGATAGATTTGATCTTGTGTCTCTACAAGATTGTTCTCATCATTGTTGTAACAAAATTCTGCTATCTTCTTTTCAAACTGAATAGCTCTCTCGAAGATCTGCTCCGCTTCCTCCTTGGTATAGTCACACTGGGTAAGCACAGTCTCCACGATTTTCTCGTTGCAGTCATATGTCAGCTTGGTTTGATCACTCATATTTTCTAAATCTTCATAGTTGGCAGTATCATCCAGAAAAAATGACGGCGGCATGATTCCCAGAATATACGAAGAACTATCATTTGGATTAGATAAAAAATACATTGTAAAGGCATCTGCAAATGTATAGTCTGTCTTCGTAATGTAAGTTTCCAGATCCTCATAGTCCTGCAACTCTTCGATTTCCTGTAAATATGGCATTAACGGCTCTGTACCTGCTGCATCTCTGCTATCCCAATCCATAAAACTCTGATAAAGAGTATTCACTAGCTTCTCATTGTGATCTTCGTTCTCCGAATCTGACTGCATGATTTCCAGCAGTCGTTCATTCCGTGTATCAGTAAATCCAGTTACATAGGCATTTCTGTAGTCTCCGGATTTGATTTCATTCTCCTTTACCCATTCCCCGTTGACTGCCAAGTCAAAGTTATCCTTATAGTCTGCCTCCCCTGCACTCTCCACATTACTCTCTATATTGGAGTTAATCCATGGGCTTCCAGTAGTATAATCTGTTTCACTTGCAACCGTTGATTCTGCCGCATCATCAGTTCCTTTGTCATTTCCTGTGCTACAGCCATATAATCCTGTCACCATTGTTACTGACAACAACATCACCAGTAATTTCTTTTTCATACCTTCCTCCATTCTACGATTATTTCCTGCTACTTTTGTACTTAACCTCCTTCATCAAATATCGATTTGTTCTATAAATAATATACCTTATTCCAATCGGATTGCCCATTTGTTTTTGAAAATAAATTTTTATCACAAAAAACATCCCTCTGGAATCTGCGCATTCTTTCACAGATCCCAGGGGATGTCCCATGGCTTACTCTTTTGAACTTGTTGTGTATTCTTTAATTACCGACCAAACCTTTTCATCTTCCTGACCCAGAGCCCACGCCGCTGTTCCGGCCAGATTATTATCTTTCATAATCTGAAGTTTCTCTTTCAATGAATCTTCATCTTCCAACCAAATCTCATATTTGGTTCCATCTGATCCCTTCCAGGTAGCATAATTCTGTTTAGTGGTATCATCCCAGGTGGCTGTCGCTCCGGCTGCGCTTACTGCATCCGCTGCATCCTCCATTCCCAGGGCTTTGCTTTCTACGGTACCGCTCTTCTCACTCCAAAGACGAGTAAAAAATGGAACTGCGCTGATTATCTTTTCCGCAGGAACCTCCTGCAAAGTCTCGGTAATGCCATCATTTACATAATCATAAGAAGCCACAGATCCTGCTTCCTCCGATCCTGCATAATGCTCATCGTACCCCATAATAACTACATAATCTGCCACAACTCCCTGCTCGGTACGGTTGTATTGCAAATTAAAACTCTTTGGCACATAGTTGTCCACAGACAACACAATCTCGTTCTGCCTGCATCTTACAGACAATTCTCGAACAAACTGAATAAAATGCTCTCCACAATCTGTGGAAATATGTTCAAAATCCAAGTTGATACCATCAATTCCCATCTCTACCGCTTCGTTTATAACTGTATTGATTATATTGGTTCTGGCTTTTGTATTCTGAAGCAACTCATATGTTTCGTCATAGGAATTAATTCCATTATCGCCATCAAAATCTCTGAGAGTCGCCCATACCTCCAGTCCTTGTTTGTGAGCTTCCGTCACATAGCTGTCCGATGCAATAGAATAAACATCTCCATTGGTATTCAACACATGGTACCAGGTTGGCGCAATGGTGGTAAGACCACTAGTCTTCTCTAGCAATGTCTCCAGATTGTCATTGGCATCTGTATTTGTTACATTATGCCAAACCATATTGATGGTATAATCTTTTGAAATATTGGTATATTCAGGCTCATCAAAATCTCGGCTAATGGTAGTCTCCTTCACCTTAGACAGAGATCTGCTTCTGACATAGCCCATAAATCCATCTTTGGTACGGACTTTCCTCCACTTTCCTTCATCTTCCAGCCAAGTGACCTCATCCCCCTTTTCGATCTCTGTCAAAATAGGACTCTTTACACCCGCCTGGTAACGAACCTGTGTATTTCTCTTAACTGTAGCAACGGAAGTCTTGCCCCAATCACTGACGATCATGACACGACTTGGGTTCTCGTACACCTCATAATCGATATTCGTGTACTGTTGAATAAAATCTAATGCAATATATGGTGTATCATTGTCTAACTTTACAAGTATATAATCCTCACTCTGCTTGTCCTTCGCAACGGAATATTCCTTGCTCTCTACAGGTATGGCAATCGTTGCTGTCGGCAAAGTATATAACACTTGCTGTCCTTCCGAATCCCAATAAAAACGACTATTAATAGAATCTCTCACCGTATCATACTTGATATAAGCCTTGCCATCTGCGATCATTCCGGTACCGCCGGCAATATGATTATCCACAATAACCGCCATCTGTCCATCTTCTTCTATTCCATAATAATCATTCAAATCATAAGTCTCTTTTGTGGGACTATATTTTTTCCAAAGAAATGCTGCCACGGCAATTACTGCTATTAATATTATAAAAAGAACTATGGTGATAATTCTTCGTCTTTTTCTCTTGCGTTGAAGGTACCTTCGTCTGGCCAATTGTCTCCGACGCATCTCCTCCAATTTTCGGTCCTTATTTTCTTCCATTCTTTACCTCCTATATAGAGCCATTATATCAAACCGAAAAAGGCACGTCATTAACTTTTTCTTCTAGATTCTACGCGGGGTATGCGCACTTCCTTTTTACTTCACCGCTTCTATTACCCTTTGTTTTTGTTAGTTCCAATGAATTTACCCTTGCAAAAAACTTCAAGAGCCCATAGGTACGATCTGATTAAAATCTACTTCCTGAATATCTCCTGCATCATTCAGGACATAGTCTCGCATATAGCCACTCCCCTCCCTCATCATGTGCGCTTGCACAATCTGCATAGGACTTGCATATGCTCCATTCATCTTTAATCCAACACTATTCTTCTCATAACCTGTAAGCTCTCGAAATAGGCGTTGCTCCTCCCTATTTCCCATAGCTCCTCCTTTCCTCATCTACCGGTTCCTGCAAAAAACCGCTGATAACCAAAATCGCACGAATCCCCATAATCCATTCGCGAGATGCCGTGATACATTGACCGATGCTATGGGCATTACAAATGCGTACGACAGAAGATTGTTCTGGCATTGCAGCAACATTCATGATTAACTTTTCTATAAAATTTCTTGTGATCTTTTGTCCGAGACGGACGCTCTGATTGTTTTTAATAGATTCACCCTTTGATAAGAAAAAAATGAAAACTTTGTTATCAGGTGAAACCATCTTCTGGTAACAGCTATTATACGAGTGCGTGAAAAAAACCGCAAGCACTTTTTTGACTTTCGTTTTATTTTGTTAAAGATTACAAAAAAGGAACCACACCAACTCATGTGCAGTTCCTTTTTTGAAATTTAATTTTTTGTATAAAATTATTCTGCTTTTTCTTCGATTACATTCTGGTCTTTTTGTCTTGGATCCCAGTTTGAAAGGAAGATGTTCAGCCCGAAACCAACAGCCAGCGCCCATGCAGAAGCCCATGCAGTTCCCTGGGTTGCCAGTACTGCTGCCATGATTCCACCGATCATCTTATCCCGATCGCTCTTACAGTAATCCATACCTATACGTGCGCAGACAAAAGCCTGGAACAAAAGGGTAATAGAAGAAGCCACACCGAAAATCGGTCTGAAAAAGCTTACAACCGGAATAATCAGAACACTTAAAAATGTTGCGACACGGAAGGATGCCATACCTCCAAGAAGCGATTTCATAGCCTTCTTACCCTCTTTGTAACGGATAGAAACAGACACTGTCATTCCAACCCATAACGGACCGGAAAGAGGTGGAAACGGTGCAATGATAGACAGAATTAAGTTTCTAAGACCACTGATAATATTTGATCTGCTGGAATTAAAATCAATATATTCGTCATCTCTCGCCTGTCTAGCTTCCGAAACTAAGGTTTCTGTTGTAACAAAATCACCAAATGCAATAACATAGCACACAAGGGCGAGAGGCAATGCCTTGATATACATAGATAGCGGCGGAATGCCTACACCGAAAATGCTGACTTGCTCAATGATATCCTTAAACTGTGGAATCTTAATAAATGTACCAATTTCAAGACCCGGTTTATCAAGTTCTCCCACCAGCACACCTACCACCATGGCAAGTACATAAGGGAAAAGATTTCCATATCTTGCTACCAAATCTAAAAACTTATTGGTCTTTCTCTTTTCCTGGTACTTGTCAGAAAAGCTAATCAAGATCAAAAGTCCTACTCCTGCCACAATAGCCAGAGGATATTTCCGCACATTTCCGCCTTCTCCGATCTGTCCGGCCATAACCGTGATAGGAGCCGCAAGAAGGATTCCTCCTTTTACAGAATCCGGAACTGCATGTACAAATTTATCTGCCAGCTTGGTAATTCCCATGAATATAAAAACAATTCCTACCAGCATCTGCAATGCAATCATTGCCTGTATACGTTCCACTCCCATGGAAAATCCTTCCAGAAAAACAATGGTAAGAGGAAGGGTCGGTGTAATCCAACCAGGTACTACCGGATCTCCCAAGAGACTATGAAGCATGTAAAGCATTGTCTCAATAATGATACAACTCCATGCCAGCTCGTAAGGCAATCCCAAATAGTCTGTAAGATAGGGAAGTGCTGCCAGTGCTGTTACTCCCAGGATCAGACCCTGAATAAACTCCACAGATTCCAGTTGGTAATGGATAAATGGTATACGAACCTGAAATGGGCCAAACGGAATGTAGGGCAGTTCGTTTTCTCTCGTCTGTCTTGCTGCGCGTGCCATAACGATTCTCCTTTGTCTTTTTTACATTGTAAAAGTTTTTGCAAATATTTCTTTACTAAAGTTCGTTAATTAACAAACTTTAGTAAAGAAAGTAAATTCCAATCCGGAAATAGTTTCCGAATTGGACTTTACTTTTAATTATTTATGCTTCTTTCCCGCGATTCATCTTAACAAACAGAGCAAGAAGGATTCCAACGAATGTTACTGCCATATTAAGAAGCAGAATCATTCTTGGAGCACTTGTTCCGGCAGTCTTTGTAATATGACCTGCCAGTGTCAGGATTGTATAGTTCGCAACACTAGATGCGATCATAACCATAGATGTTGCAGTTCCCTTGTTCTCCGGGAAGAATTCTGCTGTTGTGGAAACAGCTAACTGGAGCACACCACCTGCACCTGCAAAACCGATAACGAATCCACCAACCAGGCAAATTGCCGGATTTTGAATAAAGTAGCACAGTCCCAACATAACAAAGGAGATCAAAGGATAGATAATCAGGATGTTAATCTCCTTAAGTCCTCTTTTGATAAATGCTGAGGAACACAGAATTGCTGCAAAGGTTCCAATTGCATAGAAGGACTGGATTTTGGAAGGATCACTTAAATTGTAAAGCTTTCCAAGCTCCTGGTTACAGTTTAACCACAACATAAATGTAGATGAACTTGTAAATCCAATCAAGATCGCTGCGATAGCTGCAGGAGTAATCTTTAATTTTGCTTTTTCTTTCTTTGCTGTTGCACCTGCTGCAGTTTCTCTCTCAGGGAATGGCAGGAATAAAATCAAGATTCCATCGATAAAGATTGCAACACCTGCCACAATGAATATGGTTCTGTAGGACATGTTTGATGCTGTTACAAATCCGATCATAAATGGAAGCAGAAACTGGCTGATACACATAGAGAACTTAGTAAACAAATTCGCTACAGACGGATTGTTTACGTAAATCTCCATACATGTAGGGCTTACACAAGTATCCAAGAAGGAGTTTGCGATACCACCTACAATAGCGAAGATATAAGCCACACCCATAGATGGCGCAAATGCGATTCCCATAAAATATGCTGCATAACAGATTACTCCGATGATTCCGCTTAATCTTCGTCCGAACTTATCAGACAGAGGACCCGAAAACGGAAGTGAGATCAATCGTCCAAGTCCCAATGCAGCGATTACAGTTACTACCATGCTGACGTCCATGGTTCCGTCACTTAAAGCCTTTGCTCCCCAATGTGCTGCAAGCTCTGGCTTGTATTGACCCATAATAGAAGCACCGATTCCATGAATGAAATATGTAAAATACAGTGCAATAGAAGTAATTACTAAATTTTTCTTACCTGTTTGACTCATTTATCTTATTTCCCTTCGTTTTCAGCCTGGAATTTCTGATACTCATCTGTAGGCATCTCAAGTCCTGTATAAAGTTTATAAGATGCGGCACCCTGCCACAGAAGCATTCCTTTTCCACCTACAGCAAGCTTTACGCCAGCTTCTTTTGCTTCTTTTACCATCTTTGTCTCTGCCGGGTTGTATACACAATCAGCAACCACAAGATCCTTATGGAACATAGACTTGTCAACCAAAGTAAGATCATCATGAGGCTTCATACCTGCAAGTGTTCCGTTTGCAAGGATGTCTGCATTTGCGATTTCTTCTCTCAATTTATCCTGCTCATCCAGGCAGTATACAGTTACCTTACAATCAGGCACTTCCTTTGCAAGCTTCTCAGCTGTTCCCTTTGCTCTGTCAAGGAACGCATCGTTCTGGTTGAAGATTGCAATGGAGGTTGCTCCGTCAAGAGCACACTGTACAGTAAGCGCTGTAGCTGCTCCACCTGCTCCTAAAACTACGATCTTTTTGCCACTAACTTCAACACCATTTTCTTTTAAGTTGCGGACAAATCCGATACCATCTGTGATATGTCCTACAAGCTTACCATCTTCATTTACGATAGTATTAACAGCACCGATAATCTTTGCAGCTGGTGAAAGCTCATCTACACACTGAGCGGCTTTGTTCTTGCAAGGCATAGTCACGTTGCAACCTCTCATTTTAAACAGGCGCATTGCGT
Organism: bacterium; assembly: GCA_963658085.1. Lineage (GTDB taxonomy): Bacteria > Bacillota > Clostridia > Lachnospirales > Lachnospiraceae > CAKRJP01. The sequence continues at coordinate 91,724 of CAVKOU010000002.1, read as the reverse complement.
CAAGTGCTGCCGGAACCTGATCCTCTTTGATATCAAATGCCATGTAAGCATAGTCCAAATTGTGATGCTTAAAACTAAAGTTATACATAGCAGGGGATCCTGAATGTCCTACCGGGCTTCCGATCAGTGCAAGTAAACCGGTTGTTCCTTTAATTCTCTGTTCCATCTCTTTTTACCTCCCATTTTTTTCGGAGAGATACCAGATATTTATCCGGTGCCTCTCCAAAATGTTTCCTTATATTATTTATCTTTTACAATTTAGAAGCTACTTCATATGCTTCTTTTGTAGCATCCAGTGCACGTCTTGCACGGATTGCATCTCCGATTACATGTGTCTCCGGCACAAGATCCTTAATCTGCTCTTCCAATGGATTATAGTTACGGAATCCCATGGAAAGAATTACAGAATCATATCCTCTTGTCTCGTGACGTTCGCCATCAGCGGTCTCGTACTCTACGCCATCTTCGTAGAACTTGCATACCTTTGCTCCTGTGATCTCCTGGATTCCGTATTCCTCGAAATCCTTCATCAGATATACTCTGTGCTCGTGGATCACATCTGCACCTACGGTATCACGGAACTCAATAACAGTTACGTCATGCTCCTGCTCGCCTAAGAATGCTGCAGTTTCACAACCTACCATTCCGCCTCCAACAACGAGAACCTTTTTACCTGCTCCTCTCTTACCATCAAGAAGATCAGATCCGTGGATAATAGCAGGATTGTCGATTCCCTCAATTGGAAGAATCAATGTCTTAGAACCAGTTGCGATGATAACGCTGTCCGGCTTCTCTTCTTTAATAAGCTCCGGAGTCACTTCACAATTCATCACGATCTTAACACCATCCTTCTGGCAACGATGAATGTAGCTGCGGATCATGTTTGTGATATCTCCTTTTCCAGGTGGGTATGCAGCCAGTCTCATATTTCCACCCAGCACATCTCCTGCCTCGTAAAGAGTTACTTCATGGCCCTTCTCCTGCGCGATAAATGCAGCACAAAGTCCTGCAACACCACCACCGATGACCATAACCTTCTTCGGATTCTCAGTCTTAGCGATCGGCTCTGCCTCATGTCCAAGGAATGGATTTGTCAGACAGCAGATCGGATTTCCTGCATACATGTTAGCAACACATCCCTGCAGACAGGCAATACATGGTGTCATATCTTCCAAACGCTCTTCCAAAGCTTTCTTTGGCATTGCTGGATCTGCAAGGCTCTGACGTCCAAATGCAACTAAGTCTGCTCTTCCTTCTTTTACCATAAGCTCTGCAAACTGTGGCTCTGTATAACGTCCTACTGTAATCACCGGAATGCTTACTGCACGTTTGATTTCCTCAACCTCTGATGCTGAGAATCCACCATGAACAACAGTTGGTGCCCACATGTACTCATCTTTAATATGAACAGCACGAGATACATGAAGTCCATCAAGTCCACATCCCTCCAGGTATGCTGCAATAGCGGCACTATCATGGATATCAAGTCCACCCGGAACCTCATCTGCACAGTTGATTCTTGCAAGGATTGCAATTTTTCCCTGAGTTGCTTTCTTAACTTCCTCGATGATCAGGCGAGAGAAACGCATACGGTTCTCAAAGCATCCGCCGAATTCATCGACTCTCTTGTTTGTTCTTGGAGAAAGGAATGTACTTACCAAATATCCATGTGCCATATGGATTTCAACAGCATCTGCTCCTGCTTCCATAGCTCTTCTTGCTGATTCACCGTAACCTTTTACCAGCTCGTAAACTTCCTCAGTTGTAAGTTCCTTTGGAATATCACGTCCGCATACAGACGGGATACTTGTTGCTGCTGTGATTGGAGCTCCTGCATTTTTTGCATTTCCCTCTGGACCAGCATTCTGAAGCTGGATAGAAACCTTAGCACCCTCTGCATGACATCCATCGATAACCTTGCGGAAACTTTCGATAGTAGTGTCATCATAAAGACATGGTTTACGCGGGCCTCCTTTGGCACCTTTGTGAACTACAGTAGCCTCGATGGTGATCAAACCAAAACCACCCTTAGCTCTTTCCTTATAATATGCAGCAGACTGCTCGCTCATAGTTCCGTCTGTGTTCGCAAAGTTATTTCCCATTGGCGGAACAACAAAACGGTTCTTTACTCTCATTGGTCCAATAGAAATTGGCTGAAACATTGCAGTGAATTTCATATACATTCTCCTTTTCTCTTCTTCTCTCTTTTTTCTCTCTTACTTAATTATAGTAGCTCTTACTTAATTAAAGTACTTCTGGCCAAACTTCTTCCAGAATCTTCTTCGTGTTCTCGTATGTATGTTTTGCAGCATACTCGATACCCTTCTCAAGGTTTGCATCACTGATAACCTCTACACCGATTGCGTTTGGTTTGATTCCTTTTTCTTTGATCATTTTTACGAATGGTGCAGTTGATCCAATACCTGTTCCCGGAGCAAGACGATCATGCATGGATTCATCTCTTAAGATTGTTGTGGCATATGGTCTTTCCCATACATCATTGATCTGGATAGATACGATCTTATCTGCCGGAATCCCCTCAAGTACGGAAAGCTCGATCGGCTGATTTGCTCTTACCCAGTGCCATGTATCAAGAATCAGTTTTGCATTCTCGCAATCAGCAGCCTCTACAACAGCCCAACCTTTTTTCATATCCGGAATTCCACTGTATGGCATTGGCTCAACACCGATGATGTATTTACCTGCTCTGTGACAGAGTTCACGAAGCTTCTGTGCTGTATATTCTACAGAATAATTTTCCATAAGTCCACAATTGATTTGTTTTACGTTAAACAATTCACACATATGGAAACACATCTGCTCTTTGTACTTCTGCTCATAAGAACGATGCTCCTCTGCCCACTGTACAATGTACTCAACCTCTGTGACCTTCATGTCATATTTATCCAAGATTGCAAGGATATCTGCATCAAAAAGTCCCTCATTCAGGGCATCTACGTAGGTTTCTGCTCTAAGACCGATTCCTTCATAGCCAGCTTCTTTCGCTGCCTTTACACGATCCTCAAATTTGCACTGATCTCCAAGTGTCCATGAACTGATTGTAATTGGAAATTCTTTTGACATGGTAACTCCTCCTAAAAGATAATTGAATTTTTAGTTTTTTTAACTAATTTGTATCTTTTTTCTACGAAAATTATATAACTTTGTTAAATCCAAAACAAATTAATTGTACCACCCTAATCAATAGATTTTATCAATACATCATGTTATACTATTTGAAGTGTTCGACATGTATTGCCCTCTTTGAGGTATCCAAAGGGCACTTCCATAGGAAAGGAGCTTCAAATATGAACCTGTATCATCTACGCTATTTTGTAACTCTGGCACATCTGGAGCATTATACAAAGGCAGCCGATGTTCTGGCGATCACACAGCCAAGCCTCAGTCATGCGATTTCTTCTCTGGAGGAAGAGCTTGGAGTGAAATTATTCGAAAAAAGCGGTCGGAATGTTTCCCTTACCAAATATGGCAAGACATTTCTGGTTGATGTAGAAGAAACTCTGGACCGGTTAGACTCCTCTGTCAACGGTCTCCAACTTGCCGGAAGAGGCGAAGGCCAAATCGATGTTGCCTTTCTCCGTACTCTGGGCGTTGATTTCGTCCCCAAGGTCATCCGTAACTTTCTTACCGCAAACGAAGGAAAGCAGATTGATTTTAACCTGTTCTGCGACAAGGCTCTCACCGCTGATATCCTGACAGGACTAAAGGAAAAGAAATACGACATTGGATTCTGTTCCAAATTTGATGACGAACCCCTGATTGAATTTACGCCTGTTGCCAAACAAAATCTGGTAGTTATCGTCCCGCTGAACCACCCTCTGGCATGTAAATCCGAAATCCATTTGGAAGAAACCCTTCCTTATAAACAGATCATTTTTAAGAAACGAAGTGGTCTTAGACAGATTGTTGACCATTTATTTGAGAGCATCGGTCAGTATCCGGATGTGGCTTTCGAAATTGACGAGGATCAGGTTGCCGCTGGGTTTGTTGCCAATAATTTTGGCATCTGTATTGCACCGGATATACCGATTCTTCATTCTCTCGACCTTAAGATTCTTCCTCTTGTCTCTCCAAGCTGGCAGAGAAATTTCTATATGGCTATGCTAAAGAACGTATACCATCCGCCGGTTGTAGAAGCCTTTAAGAAATTTGTAATTGAAGAATCCTCGAAAGAAATTTTTTATAAAACGAATTAAATATAAAAAAGAACAGATCCCCCACTTCGTTACGATACGTTTTGGAGATATCTGTTCTTTTTTATTTTTTCCAACTTTATCTATTGCGCAGTATAAAAACCTGGTTTTCTCACACCTGAAATCTAGACTTATTTTGTATCCGCCTCTCGCAAACTATGGATCAATTCCTCACAGATTTCCAGCTCGCTCTTTCCGTCTGTCTGAATCACAATATCTGCTGCTGCCTCGTATTTTGCACGACGTTTCTCCATAAGGTCCGCAATAAACGGAACCGTCTTATTGTTTTCAAGTAGCGGACGGTCATGATTATCCTTCACACGGTCAAGAATTGTCTCCGGTTTTGCGGTAAGAAGTACAACTCGCCCATTTTTCTTCATCTCCGCAACGTTGCGTTCGCGCATAGGAACTCCACCACCGCAGGATATTACCACATTAGACTGTGACTGCATTTCAATAAGAAGATTTGTCTCCAACTCACGGAAGTATTCCTCCCCATAGGTCTCGAAGATATCAGAGATGCTCATGCCCTGTCTCTCCACGATACACTGGTCCATCTCCACCACATCCATAGCCAGTGCATACTTTAAGTAATCGGAGATGGTGGATTTACCGGCGCCCATGAATCCGATCAGGAAGATGTTATAGTCAAATAGCTTTCTGGACTGAATTCTCTTACTGTTTTGTGTAATACTTGCAAAAACATCATTTACTTCTTTCTTATGGCGTTTGCCTTCCATTCTCGCTTCAAGCCATCCCTTCTGCTTTGCCTCTTGTTCTGGCTGCAGAACCGGAAGATCGTGACCTTCCTTGTATGCCATAATGTCCTCTACGATTCGATTTCTCATAAGAAGTGCATCCAGGATGATCTCATCGCACTGTCCCAAACTCTCTCTTAATACTTCTAACTGGTTCATAATTTCTCCTTTTCCTTATTGGTTTATTACGTTTCACGTTATCACTTTACCACTTTAAATCAAGTGTCTATTCTTGTTATACCAATAGCTGGCTGTTATCGCAAGTACTTTTTAATTTTTAGTTTTATTTTATTTGGACTTGTCCGAATCTCTATGCTATACTAAGCGAAAGGAAGTGATAAGAATGAAGATTGAAAAAATCAACGATAATCAGATTCGCTGCACATTAACCAGAGCAGACCTAGCGGAACGGCAGCTTCGTTTAAGCGAGTTGGCCTATGGTACCGAGAAAGCTAAATCACTTTTCCATGATATGATGCAACAAGCCGCCAATGAGTTTGGATTCGAAGCGGATAACACACCTCTTATGATTGAGGCGATTCCATCTTCTTCCGATTCTATTGTGCTTATTATTACAAAGGTTGAAGATCCCGAGGAACTGGATACCAGATTTTCCAGATTCTCCCCTTCTCAGGGAGGTGAAAGCGAAAGCACGGCTCCTGCCCTGCCTTCTAAATTAGCAGGGGCTGAGACCGTGATGGATCTTCTAGATAAGATAAATGAAAAGTTAGGCATCTCCACGGAGGAAGATACCATAGATGTGAAAGAAGAGAACGAGCAACCTGAAGAGTCTCTTCCAAAGCTTCGATTGTTCTCCTTCTCCACCATGGATTCCATATTGGAAGCTTCTCAGGTATTGGCAGATTTATACAGCGGTTCCAACACCCTGTATAAAGACGAGGAGGAAGATTTATTCCTCTTAGCTCTCACCCAGTCCGAACATAATGCCAAGGATTTCAACCGCATTTGCAATATGTTGTCAGAGTATGGCAATATTGAAAAAGCTACCGGTGCTAACTTAGCCTTCTTGGAAGAACATTGTGAAGTGATTCTGGAGAAGAATGCAATCCAGCAATTAGCTCTTATTTAAAGCATTTTGCAACTTAACAACTTAACAATTTAAACATTAAAATCCCTGTCTCTTAGTTTTCTTAGAGACAGGGATTTTTTGTTGCTTGTCCTGAGTCATTATATTTTTTAAATATTATTCCCAAATTTTCAAACCAATCTTATCACAAAGTGGTACAATATCCACAAAGAATTTTATTAAGGAGCGTAAAAAACAATGGATTCCACAATTTCACAATCAAAAGGAAGCTTTTTCACCAAAGACAAATCCTTTTACCAAACCCTTTTTAAGATGCTGGTGGTGGTTGCCTTACAGAATCTGGTAGCCTACAGCGTCAACATGATCGACAACATCATGCTCGGCAGCTATAGCCAAAATGCCTTATCCGGTGCCGCAACGGTAAACCAGATTTTCTTCATGGTTCAGCAGTTCGCCCTCTCCATCGGAAATGCACTGGTGGTATTATCCTCTCAATATTGGGGACAACGCCGGGTAGAACCTATCCGCACCCTGACCGGAATCGCCCTGAAGCTGGGACTCATCATCGGAGCGGTCATCGTCCTTCTGTGCATCCTGATTCCCACTCCACTTTTACGGATATTTACCAATGAGCCAGCCATCATCGAGCAGGGCCGGGAATATCTTTCTCTGATCCAGTGGACTTTTTTACTATTTATTATTTCCCAACTTCTCATAGCTGCACTTCGAAGCGTGGAAATTGTAAATATTTCTTTTTATATTTCCATTGTGTCTCTTATCGTAAATGCCGGTATCAACTATATTTTGATCTTCGGTAAATTCGGTTTCCCCGAAATGGGAATCCGGGGAGCTGCCATCGGAACCTTGATTGCCAGAATCATTGAACTTCTCATAGTAGTTATCTACATTTTGAAAAAAGAAGATAAAGTTCACTTTTTCTCTGAGAACTTTTTAAAGAAAGACGTAGCTCTACGAAAAGATTATACTAAAGTCTTTATGCCTATTATGAGCTCTCAGGTACTCTGGGGAATTTCCGTTCCTATGCAGACTGCTATTTTAGGACATTTATCCGCCGATGCCATTGCCGCCAATTCCGTGGCTACAACTTTCTATCAATATCTGAAGGTGGTAGTTTTGGCCATGGCCTCTGTATCTGCCGTTATGATTGGAAATGCTGTAGGTAAGGGAGATATGGATCGCATCAAGTCCGACGGCCGCACCTTATCCGTTATTGACGTTGCCATCGGTCTTGTTCTTGCCGTCGCTCTTTTCCTATTAAGAAAACCTTTGCTTTCTATTTATGATTTGACACCGACCGCAATGGTAATGGCAGATCACCTGATGATGATCATGTCACTGGTCATGATTGGTATGTCCTACCAAATGCCAGTAAGTTTCGGTATTATCCAAGGCGGTGGCGACACGAAGTTCACGATGAAAATGAATATGATCTGCACCTGGCTCATTGTTATGCCTCTGTCTTTCTTAAGTGCATTTACCTTAAAATGGCCGGTGGAGGCAGTGGTTCTGGTGATCCAATCCGATCAGATTTTTAAAGGACTTCCAACTTTTATAAAATTCAAAAGTTATACATGGATGAAGAAACTGACCAATTAAGTCTTCTATATACCTATAGACTCAACTAAGCTTTCTGCATATTATAGATAAAAGAAGTTATCTTCTTATTAAAAAAGGACTTGTCTCATCAACTTAGATATGAGACAAGCCCTTTCTTATTCTAAACTCAAAATACTTTTTAGACTATCAATAATCTTAAACAATCTCTAATGATTAATCGATATCCTTCAAAAGCTCATTGATCTGAGCAACCAATGGTTCCGGATCAACACCATGTCCAAGTGCACCTTCCTCGATGGTCTCCATCTGAGAATGTGGACAACCGATACATCCCATTCCAGCTTCCATGAGAACTCTTACAACATCCGGACATTTCTCATAATATGTATTAAGCAATTCGCCAAATGTCATGTCTTTTGAAATCTGTGCCATGTTCGACGCCTCCTTTTCTTTTTCAGTGGTTTTCATTATAGACGGTTTTCTTCATTGTGTAAACATTTTCCGACAATTTCTTCCTAATTTTGAATACTTAAATGTCAATATCATTTCCGTTTTTTCTCGACAAAATTTCATTTTTATCATATCTATACAAAACATCCGTTCTTTTTTTACCCCAAAATAATCCACAGTTTTGGGATAATTCTATGTGGATAATGTGGATAAATGGGTAAAACTTACGGTTTTTCCACCTTTTTTTAGGATTTTGGTGTGGATAACTTGGAAAACTCTTTTTGGAGATTTGTGGAAAATTTTGATTTTTTTCTACAATTTTGTACAATTTGTATATTTGGGCTAATTTGATTTTCGACATTGAAATCTCGTTGACAAAATATCTAGAATACTATATATTGTTCATTATAGTAATGATTACTATTATAGGTTTGATATTAAAACCTCAAGTTCAACCTCCCCTGTAAGTTCGCTTGCAAATAAATGGTTAGAGTTGAGTCCGCAACATTATAAATAGATGCAATAAGAAGGGAGACGCCCCTTGGCAGCACAAAAATATAGCAAACAACGGGAAGCTATCCGAGACTATCTCGCAGGCACCACTTCCCATCCCACCGCAGACAGCGTGTATTTACATGTGAAGCAAGATTTCCCTAACATTAGCCTGGGAACCGTCTATCGGAATCTGAACTTACTGGCAGACACCGGAGAAGCATTAAAAATCGATGCCCCGGATGGAAGTGCTCATTTCGATGGAAATACCAATCCTCACTACCACGTGATCTGCAAAGCCTGTGGAAAAATTTACGATCTTTTTCCGGATATTTCTCAGGTAAATAAGATTAATGAAATAGCGAATCAGTATTTTGAAGGCAGCATTGAATCCCACAGCATCCTTTTCTATGGAATCTGCGAGGACTGCCAGAAAAATAAAACTGATTAAAGATTAGGATTTGCTGTTGACAATCCTAATCTTATCTGTTATCTTAATATCAGTAATAGTTACTAATATTGTTATTTTAAATTTCAGTTAAAGGAGAATAAGATTATGGCAAAATTTGTATGTTCAGTATGCGGATATGTTCACGAAGGAGACTCAGCACCGGCAGAATGTCCAGTCTGTCATGTGCCGGCAGATAAGTTCAAGGAAGTGAGCGGAGATAAGACTTGGGCTGCAGAGCACGTAGTTGGTGTTGCACAGGGTGTTAGCGAGGACATTTTAACAGACCTTAGAGCGAATTTCGAAGGAGAATGCACAGAGGTTGGTATGTATCTTGCAATGGCAAGAGTTGCTCACAGAGAAGGCTATCCTGAGATTGGTCTTTACTGGGAAAAGGCAGCTTATGAAGAAGCAGAGCACGCTGCTAAGTTCGCTGAGTTATTAGGAGAAGTCGTAACAGACAGCACAAAGAAGAATCTTGAGCTTCGTGTAGATGCAGAGCATGGCGCAACAGAAGGTAAGTTCGATCTTGCAAAACGCGCAAAAGAAGCTGGTCTTGATGCAATTCATGACACTGTTCACGAGATGGCAAGAGACGAAGCTCGTCACGGAAAAGCTTTCGAAGGTTTATTAAAGAGATATTTTTCATAAAATTACATACAACTTTGATATGTTTCCCCAAGAAAAAACAGGTGTCTTGCATAGTGTTGCAAGGCACCTGTTTTCTTTTTTTCTACACTTTAAAGCGATATCCCACACCCCAGATAGTCTCTATATACTGCGGATTGGAAGTATCTACTTCCACCTTCTCGCGAATCTTCTTGATATGTACCGTTACAGTAGCAATATCTCCAATAGACTCCATATCCCAAATTTCCCTAAACAACTCTTCCTTGGAATATACATGATTTGGATGGCTGGCTAAAAATGTTAAAAGATCAAATTCCTTTGTGGTGAAATTTTTCTCTTCTCCATTTACCCACACTCTTCTGGCTGTCTTATCGATCTTTAAGCCACGAATCTCTACGATCTTATTCTTCTCCGCCGCATTACCTGTTAACCGGCTATATCTGGCCAAATGAGCCTTTACACGGGCCACTAGCTCACTGGGACTAAAAGGCTTGGTAATATAGTCGTCAGCCCCAAGTCCCAAACCTCGTATCTTATCTATATCATCTTTCTTTGCAGATACCATAAGGATCGGGGTATCCTTCTTCTCCCTGATCTGTTTGCATATTTCAAATCCGTCTACCTCCGGAAGCATCAGATCCAAAATATAGAGGTCATAGTCTCCTTCTAAGGCCTTCTTAAGCCCTGTTTTACCATCATTTGCCACCTCTACTTCAAAGCCGCTTAGATCCAGATAATCCTTCTCCAAATCTGCAATGGCACTCTCATCTTCTACTATTAATATTTTATTCATTTGAAGGTACCTCCTGATATTTTCTAAGTACAAAATACATGGTAGTTCCGGTCTCCGGCTTGCTGGTGGCCCAGATTTTTCCTCCATGTTCCTCCACGATTTTTTTCACGATGGACAATCCAATGCCGCTTCCTCCCTTTGAGGAATTTCTTGAAGCATCCGTTCGATAGAAACGATCGAAGATATTTGGCAGATCCTTGGCGTCAATGCCTTTTCCATTATCTTCTAACTCGACCTGAACAAAATCTCCTACGTCTTTTACACGAAGATTAATGCGTCCCTGCTCTTTGTCCATATATTTCACAGAATTATTGATAATGTTGTGAATCACTCGACTGATCTGCTCCGGATCCGCAATGATCTTCACATCAGAATCCACATAGTTATAATATCCAAAATCGAATTTTTTATCTTTAAGCTCTAAGGAAATATCCTCTGCACAGTCGTCAAAATAACCAAGGGCCGATACCGTATTAAAGTTATAAGGAATTCGATTGGTATCGATTTTGGAATACAGAGTCAACTCGTTGATAAGCGTATTCATCTCATTGGCTTTATTATAAATGGTTCTGACGTACCGTTCCATTTTCTCCGGAGTATCTGCAACCCCGTCCATAATTCCTTCCGCATAGCCCTTGATGGTGGTTACCGGAGTCTTAAGATCATGGGAAATATTACTGATTAGCTCCTTGCTCTCCTGATCGTTTCGAAGCTTCTCCTCCGCGTTATCTTTCAAACGAATCCGCATCTCCTCCAGATCCTGGCAGAGGCCTCCCAACTGATCGTCTGCATCTGGTTTTAACTCAAAGTCTAAGTTTCCTTCCTTAATGTTCTTTGCCGCCAAACGCATCTTATTAATAGGGATCATAACTCCACGGTTGATCCAGAAAATCAAAAGACCGGCGGTAAGGATCAAAACCAACACAATGCAGACTACGATGTCGATCATGAACTGCTTAGCTTCCGGAATCATATTTTGAACACTGGTAACAATAAAAGCACTGCCCTCGCTTCCGTCCTGATAGGTAAAATCAATCTGCCGCACCAATACCTGGGCATCGCCGCCTAAATATACTTCACTGTCCTTGTTTGCTATACTTTCTCCGTAAGCCGGGAGCATAGGTACTAAATTTCCAACATCCGCACTATCCGTCCCAAGATATACGATGGTATTATCCTTTCGAACCAGCAAGTAAGATCTGCGGCTATTAAGCTCCTCATTCACTTCCCCTAAATAGGTGGCATCTTCCATCTTCTTGGTATTCTTCTCCACCTGCTCCTCCAGCTCTTTAAAGGAGGATTCCGTAAGTCTTGAGAGAACCTGCACGGAATTAGAAAGGCTATCCACAGTGGCCCCTGTGATTCCATAGGTTTTCTCTATACTACTGATCTGATATTTTCCTATAAGCACTACCAAGCTGACACTGAGGATCACCGGTATCAATATAACAATCAAAAAGGACGTGATCAGTCGCGTCTTAAATTTCATGTAAACCTCCTCATGTGATTACTTCGCCATATACAGTACATGTATTCCAAGTACATGACTTCCATAGATACCAAAATTATAGCAAATAAAAAGGGCGCTTCACAGGAAGCACCCATAAACATTTCTAAAAATTTTATAAATCAACTTAGAGATATTTCTTTAAATCCTCTACCTTGTCAAGCTTCTCCCATGGGAGGTCTACATCTGTACGTCCGAAATGTCCGTAAGCTGCAGTCTGCTTGTAGATCGGTCTTCTAAGATCCAGCATCTTAATGATTCCAGCCGGACGAAGATCGAAATTCTCGCGAATTACTTCTACTAGCTTCTCATCACTGAGAACACCTGTCTCAAAGGTATCTACGAAAATAGATGTTGGATGAGCAACACCGATAGCGTAGGACAACTGCACCTCACATTTTTTTGCAAGACCTGCAGCAACGATGTTCTTTGCCACATAACGTGCGGCATACGCTGCGGAACGGTCTACCTTTGTGCAGTCCTTTCCTGAGAATGCACCACCACCGTGACGAGCCATTCCACCGTAAGTATCTACGATAATCTTACGTCCGGTAAGTCCGCTGTCTCCGTGAGGTCCTCCGATTACGAAACGACCGGTTGGGTTAATAAAGAATTTGGTATTCTCATCTACCATTCCTTCCGGAATTGTAGTATCGAAAATATATTTCTTCACATCTTCGTGAATCTGCTCCTGGCTTACTTCCGGATCATGCTGAGTAGAGAGTACTACAGCATCCAAACGGAAAGGCACTCCATTCTCGTCATATTCTACAGTAACCTGAGTCTTTCCATCCGGTCTTAAGTAATCTAAAGTACCATTCTTTCTTACTTCTGTAAGCTTTCTGGAAAGCTTGTGAGCCAAAGAAATTGGATAAGGCATAAGCTCCGGTGTCTCATCAGAAGCATAACCAAACATCATTCCCTGATCTCCTGCTCCGATGGCATCAATATCTGCATCAGACATGGTATTTTCCTTTGCTTCTAATGCCTTGTCTACACCAAGAGCGATATCCTGAGACTGCTCATCAATAGCTGTGATAACACCACAGGTCTCTGCATCAAAGCCATATTTTCCTCTGGTATATCCAATCTCAGTTACAGTCTCTCTTACGATCTTCTGAATGTCTACGTAAGCATTGGTTGTGATTTCTCCCATAACCAATACCATACCTGTAGTAGTAGCAGTTTCACAAGCTACACGGCTCATAGGATCCTGCTCAAGCAATGCATCCAAAATCGCGTCAGAAATCTGGTCACACATTTTATCCGGATGTCCCTCTGTAACAGATTCTGAAGTAAATAATCTTTTTTCCATTATTATATCCTCCTATTGAAAATTAAAATTCTATTGAAAAATTAAAAAACAGCCCGCAAAGACGGACTGCTTTATAAGTAACATAAATCAATCCTCTTATTGTTCGATCACTCGCTCAGGTTGGCACCTTCCCATCAGGGGGTTGCCGCAGCTTCTTAGATCCTTTGTATCTCCACTGCTCTGAATAAGAGAAAGCTTCTGTATATAATTGTTAGCTGACTTTTAATTTAAACTTCATAATATCCTTCTCGGTAGATACTCTCTCGATCATACCGCCAAGGCCGCGAAGCTTCTCCTCAAAGCGCTCGTATCCTCTCTGGATATATACAATATCGTCTACGATAGTAATTCCATCAGTTGCAAGTCCTGCGATACACAGGGCCGCTCCTGCACGAAGATCCGGTGCACTGACTCTTGCTCCTGAGAGCTTCTCTACTCCTGTAATCGTAGCAGAATTACCTTCGATCTTCACATTAGCTCCCATACGGGAAAGCTCATCTAAATATTTAAATCGATTCTCGAAAATGCTCTCTGTAATAACGCTGGTACCCTTGCAAAGTGCTAAGGTTACACCGATCTGTGGCTGCATATCTGTAGGATATCCAGGATATGGAAGCGTCTTCACATGAGTACTGGTAAGATTTCCCTTGGAAACTACTCTTACCGCATCATCAAATTCCTCTACCTCACATCCAATCTCCACAAGCTTCGCAACAGTTGCTTCCAAATGCTTTGGAATCACATTAAGGACTGTCACATCTCCCTTCGTTGCAGCGGCTGCAAACATAAAGGTTCCTGCTTCGATCTGGTCCGGAATTACAGAATACTCTGTGCCGTGAAGTCTCTCCACACCACGAATCTTGATTACATCCGTTCCTGCACCACGGATATTGGCTCCCATGCTGTTTAAGAAGTTAGCTACGTCTACGACATGAGGTTCCTTTGCCACATTCTCAAGAATAGTAAGTCCCTCAGCCATAACAGCTGCCATCATAACATTAATGGTAGCACCTACTGTAACCACATCAAAGTAAATATGCTTACCTACTAACTTATCTGCATCAGCAATAATCTTGCCATGCTCAATATCTACATCAGCGCCCAAAGCTCTAAATCCCTTGAGGTGCTGATCGATTGGGCGGCTTCCGATGTTACATCCACCCGGAAGTGCCACCTCTGCGTGCTTGTATTTACCAAGCATCGCACCTAATAAATAATAAGAAGCACGAATCTTCTTAATATAGTCATACTCAATATCTAAATTCTGAATGGTCTTTCCACAAATCTTAACTGTGTGGCGATCAATGCGGCTTACCTGTGCCCCCATCCCTGCAATGGCATCTAATAAAACATTAATGTCATTGACATCCGGAAGGTTATCGATCATAACTGTCTCATCTGTCATGATTGCAGCTGCAAGCAATCCTAATGCTGCATTCTTGGCTCCACCAATCTCAACCTCTCCAACCAGCGGAGTGCCACCTTTAATAATGTACTGATCCATAATCTACCTCGTAACTATTAATTATACTGTACCCTCTTATTAAACTTTTCTCTGTATTCTCAAGAAAAATTTAGCGTCCTTACGGTTTGCGCACCTATTATTATACCACAAAATCATATCTTGTAAATTTCTTTTACAATGCTGTAAGATTTTTGTAACATTTTCACGAAGATACTTCTATTAGTTTTTCCACATATAAAAACTTTTTAGTCGTAGTTATCCACAATTTCTAAAATTGTTGTGTTTTCTTCCACAATTCTATTTTAGGTTTTCCAAGGTAGTCAGAACTTTTTCTATCGTTTCTTCAATGGCCAGCCCGTCTTCACATACCGTAACCTGGGCATATTTTTCAAAAAGTTCTACTCTTTCATCATAAAGATCTTTTAATGTCTGACCGTCTCTTAATACCACGCCTCTTTTCTTTGCGTTGCGAAGTCTGTGGCTGATGGTTTCATAGGAAGCCTGTAAATATACAATGGTACCGATTTCCTGATAATGTCTCATGGCATTCTCGCAATATACCACACTTCCGCCAGGGGAGATCACACCATGCTTTACATTTACTCCTGCATTTACCTGATCCTCTATCTGAAGGAATCCATCAATCCCCTTCTCTGCGATGATCTCTCGCAAAAGCTTTCCTTCCTGCTCCTGAATCAAAAGATCCGTATCTATAAATTTATAACCTAATCTTTTTGCCACAACCACACCAACGGTGCTTTTTCCTACTGCCGGCATTCCGATTAAAATAATATTATCCATGTTCTGTAACTCCTTTGACTAGCTTCGCTTTCTTAGCTTTCTGCCACGAAGCGCCCCATAAATATTCTTCCCTTTTGTCTCGGGATCTCCAATTCCTTAAAATTCTCCTGTATATTATTGGCAATAGCTGTCAGAGAAAGACCGGGCGTTTCCATAACCCCCGTTCCTTCCATTAACATCTGACGGAAATTCTTTTTTTGCTCCTTTTCTTCATAAAGGCGAGTTCCAGCTTCCTGGGTCTGATGCTCCTGCTTTTCGGTCTCCATAACAAAACTCTTTCGCTGTATCATCAAGTCCATTTCTTCATCCATGAAACTCCCTCCTTTCGTATGGTTCCCAAAGCTATAGTGCTTTTTCTAAACGCTGTACCTGATAGCTCTCCCCTGGCTTTCCGAAAATCTTCTCATAGGCCTCCGCCTGATTCTCTCGCTCTACATAAAAATATACTTTCGCTCTTCTATTTTTCGTGGTACCTAAGATGTCCACAGCTCTAGCTAACATCACTAACAGGATGCTTCGATTCTTTAAATGCGAGCTGATATACAGGGCATGAATGGACAGATCGTCCACTCCGTTATCCTGAATCAGCACCCCTGCTGCCAAATGTCCCTGCACCGGATAAAAAAGACTTTTATCCCAGTCCGCCTCATTTCGGATAATATCCTTAATCTTTCCCGGAAGATGTTTGTCCTCATGGAGCATATAAGAAATCTGTCTTTGATCCAAAGTATGAAGAGAGAATTCTCTTCCCGTAAATCTTCTCACCAGAGGATTCTCTTCTATCGCGGTAAGATCATATTGAAAAATCTGCCAGTCCATATCCACCGGCAAATATCCAAGTTCTGACAAAAATCTGCTCCAGCCATCCAGAGTCTCCGGATCTGCTGTGAGATTAAAACACATCCGCCTGAATCCTTTTTCCGCAAATAGTTCCTCCGCATAGAGGATCAATCCGGTGGCATTTCCTTGATTTCTGCTGTCAGGATTGGTATATAGGTATAAACACTCCACGTTATTTTCCGAAAACTCATCAAGAGAAAAAACACCTATGCATACCAAAATTTCTTTCTGTGCTCCTCCAATGACACAGGCATTTCCATCTTTTAATTTTCTTCTGATATCTTCAGGCAGGAAATCAGAAAGTTCCTCTGTCTGGGCATTATTCAGCATTATGTATTCCATAGGCATTCTACTCCTATAACCACTCGTCTTCCTTCTCGCCCAAACCTACCATATAAGCGTAAGGTTCGAAGTCTGCCCTGGTAAATACTTTTCCGGTCTTTACGAACTCGTACTTAATAGCCTGTAGATAATGTCTCATATAAACCTTATCTCCCTCTCCATCTGCCGCCGCAAGAAAAGCCGCATTTAAGATACAGTTCTTAATATTACCACCTACGAACTCAAAACGTTCTGCCAGGAATCTAATATCCACATCTTCTCCCAACGGGGTTCCCTTTGGAATAGTGGTACGCCACAGCATCTCACGGGTATCCGGATCCGGGAACTGGAATTCTACAATATATTTCATACGTCTAAAGAACGCAGGGTCAATGTTGTGTTTGTAGTTGGTGGCCAGTACGGATACACCGTCGTAGGCCTCAACCTCCTGCAAAAGTAAGGCTGTTTTATTGTTGTTGGATGCCTGGTTACTTCCTCCGTCATCGGAACGTTTCGCGAACAAGGTATCACACTCATCGAAGAAGAGAACGACGTTACATTTCTTCGCTTCTCTAAAAATCATAGAAATAGATTTCTCTGTTTCACCGACGTATTTATCGATAACCTTTGAAAGGTCTACACGGTAAAGTTCCAGATTTAACTCATGAGCAATAACCTGGGCACACATGGATTTACCGGTACCGGGAGCCCCGAATAAAAGTATCGAAAGTCCACGTCCATAAGGATATTTCTTCGTATAATTCCAGTTATCGTAAACTCGTTTCTTAAAGTTCATCTGATCAATCGCATGCTGCAAAGTCTCTCTCTGGTTCTGGTTCATGACGATATCTTCAAAGCCGAAATTCGCCTTAACCTTGGTAGCCTTCTGGGTCAGTTCAGAACTCATCTGGTTATTACATCCCTCAAAAAGTTTCGCTCTGGAGATCACAATCTCGTGATTCATAATAGAGAAACTCTTTGCCTGATAGAGGGCTGATTTAATCTTACCTGGGGTAAAGAGGAATTTCGTTGCCATCTCAAGAAGGTCAACCTCCTCCGCCAGGGAATAATCTTTGGCGAAATATTTCCAACACTCCTCTCTCTCCTGAGTAGTTGGTGTGGGAAGCTCTAGCTCCGTAAAGTCATCGTCAGTCACCGACTTTAACGGAAGTTTCTCACGACTCATTAAGAAAATCAGGATATCATACTCACGAAGCTTAGATACCGCAAGATCCATATATCCTATATATTTTTCTTTCTCATCCTCACGGAAATCAAGCTCGCTTAAGCAACAGCAGGAATCCGTAAAAATACACTCTCTATTAACGGCCCAAAGCGCCTTCTCCACAAAACTATAATCATAGACAAATAACTTCTTACAGTTGATGGTAATAGCGTTGATGCCCTGTTCCTTACAGAACTGGCGAATAAAGAATCTTCGTCCACTTCCCTCATCTCCCATCCAACTGAAAATACGAACACCCTGGGCATAGGAAATGTTCATAGCCTCCAACTGTGTAGTGTTAGCCATAATAGGATTTAATTCCTTTCCGTCAGTAAGCATCTGGAAGAATCGGCTGTAATTGCTGTCCAAACGCAGCGGATTATTTCCGAACAGAAAGTCGATCAGACGTTTATCCGGTGCCAATACCGTAGAAAATGGCATGTTACTGTTAATCCGAAGATCCATGATAGGCTGTAGCTTTTCCAAACATACCGACATTTCTCCATAAGCTGTTGTGATAGAAAAGTCCTTACCGAAATATAACCGTCCCGTAGACTCAATGGTCGGGGCGGTGAAATTACCATTTTCATTTACGATCTGATAAACCGATGCATAGCTGGTCTGTGTCGAAGAAAGGATGGCACTCGCCAAAGCAAAGATAGTAAAGTGGCCAAAGCCCAATTTTTTACACAGCTCATAAAACGGAAGTTTCAAAGACTCCAGATCTGTAGCGGCAATTCTGGCATCGATAAAATCCATCATCTCCTCTACAGGAATCTTTAATGCCGCTTTGCGCTGCTCTTCCTCTTCATCATTTTCATCCTCGTCCTCATCATCCATGCTGAAGGCATAGAGAAGATCATTGAGTTCTCGCTCAATGTCTGGGACATCCCCACCTTCCTGATCTGCTTCGTCATCCACTTCCTCGCCATCGTTCATAAATTGCATCATACGATCATTACAAAGATCATGGGCAATCTCGATATCAGGATACATTACATTCTTGTAATTACCCTGTCCTGCGTCATACTTGCTCATCAGTCCTTCAATGTAGTCGGACAATCGAAAGTTTACGCAGGCGAAAATATAATCCATATATTCATCATAACTCTCAAATGGCTTATTTCTCAGTTCTTCCCGAAACTTTCTGTTTTGATTCATTAAGTTCTTCCCTTCTTAATTGATTCTGCTAGTACTACCAGGAACATTTCATATACAGGCTGTTTCTACTATTCCTGTAGTCATACTTTAGTTCATCTGCCATCTGCTTTACCATAAAGATTCCTAGGCCTCCGATTTCTCGATCGGAAAGGGACGCTGTCACGTCCGGGTCATCCTTCTCCAAGGGGTTATAAGCAACACCCTGGTCCTCGAAGACAATTTCTATCTTATTATCGCCCACTTCCTCTTCGATATTCACTAGTCCATCTTGCTCCGGATATGCATAACTTGCAATGTTTATAAATATTTCTTCCGCACAGATTCGGACCAATTCTATCTTATCCTGAGGGCAATTTCCATCTATAAGGTCTCTGGTAATCACATCCAGCAGTGGTTCTAAAAGAGTTTTTTGTGCCTCGATTTCGAGACTTCTCTTGGTCTTTACAACCCACTTTCTTTCCATAACATATCTCCTTCGACTATTTTACCGTCCTCTATAATCAGGTTTCGATGATGCAAATCCTTTATTGCGTCTGCGTCATGGGTTGCAATCAAAACTGTCACTCCAAGAGTCTTATTGATACGTTCTAATAAAAGCATGATTTCTCTTGCGTTGGTCGGATCCAAGTTTCCGGTAGGCTCATCTGCAATGATCACATAGGGATTATTTACAATGGCTCTGGCAATACCAACTCTCTGTTGCTCCCCTCCAGATAATTGTTCTGGATATCTTCTATGTTTGTCCTCCAGTCCCACCATGCGAAGTGCCATGGCCACCTGATGTCTCACTTCCCGGTCCGGGGCACCTGCCACGATCTTTGCCAGAGCAATATTCTCATATACCGTCCGGTCTTGAATCAGCTTATAATCCTGGAACACGATTCCAAGCCTTCTTCTATAGGCCGGCATCCTTTTTGGAGAAATTTTGCTGATATCTGTTCCATTTACCCGAATCAGTCCCTGATCTGGCTGGATCTCCTTAAGCAATAATCTCAACACCGTAGTCTTTCCGGCTCCACTGACTCCCGTCAGAAAGCACATTTCCCTTGGACGAATATGAAGGGTTGCGCCTTTTAGTACCGGCTCTTCATCTTCTTTATATGCCTTCGTCACTTTTTCAAAATAAATCATACCTTTACTTTTCTACTCCACTGTAAGAATCGAACTAAATCCTGACATATCCAGGACATTTTTTACCACATCTCCTACATTGGTAAGCTTCATACTTCCCCTTTTAGAAGCTGCTGTTTTCTGTCCGATGAGCAAGGCTCTAAGACCCGCACTGGAAATTGCCGGAACATTTAAAAAATCTATTACTACGTCATTCTTCTTTTGAAAGGCATTCAATATCGCCTGCTGGAACTGAGGACTGGTATTGGTATCCACACGCCCCTCCACCATAAGGCGGATGTGAGTGCCACAATCTGTTGAAATGATATTCATCCTGGTATCTCCCTTTTTAAATATTTATAATCTGTCTAGTCAAGGACAATAGCGCCATCCAGTAAAGTAGATACATCCATCTGTCCGGTTTCCTGGGTAAAGGTTACTGCATTCATATCCAGGTAGGTATGCTCATCCAAAACTCCTCGCTTCTTCAAAAAGAGGATATGAAGCCTACACCGAATCGGCTTAAACTGCCTGAGCAAATGTAATAACTGCTCTTTTTTGTGTTCCTCCACGATATTATTCATCACCAGCGTCACATCGTAAGGACTGTCTCCATAAAGACTGTCATAGAGCTCCTGTTCGCTGTTTCGAATATACTTTTGCATGAGACCTCTCTCCAAAATGGTAGGCTTCTCTCCTACAAACAATTCGCAGAGTTTCTCTATGCTCCGTTTTGTTCCTTTATATTTGATCAATTCTCCGGATTCCCTAAGAAGCGCTCGAAGATCTTCCTCCTCCAAGAATCCACCATCCACATCAATTCCCATCCATTTTAGGAACAGCACCAGCAGATTCTTCGGTGCCTTCTCCATATCCAGCATCTTTTCTCTCTGATCCAGGTTTTCCTGAAAATCATTATAAATACTTGAAAAAACAGAAAGATATCGGTGGAAGAAACTGTTCTTTTCTCTGTAAACCTCCGGGAACACATCCATGAAGTTGTCTCCCGGAACCTGTATCTCCATATTCGAGATGGTTGCTCCCTTTCCGATGATTTCCACTGCAAGCCACAGGTATCTGCCCTCAATCTCGTAGAGCAGAACATCGGATTTATTAATAAATCTTAGGCAACCTAAGTTGCTTAAGTATCTTTTTTTATCTATCAATTCCACGGACGGGTCCATGAGATAATCTCTTTCTCCCTCCTGGTTGCAGGCTGCAGCGTAAAGATAACATACGCTATTTTCCGGCAAATCCATGGAGAATTTGAGCCGCCCCCAGGGGCAATTCTCCATGCCGCTATCTAAGGCAGGAAGAATAAAGTAATGGACGCCCCCCTCTTCTTCGCAGGTGACACATCCATCCTCCTGATAAGCCATTCTCTTATATAATGCACTTTTAAGTTGTCCTTTCTTGATAGAAAAAACCACTCCGGCCATATCCTCTACCTCCCTCTTATTTGTCTCTGTTAGGAAGTGGCAAAATGTCTAGCTTCATGCTTCCCGGATAGAGCAAACAATTTTCTGCAGGAACAATATCCGTTCCGTCCACCATAGCATAGGCTGCATTCTGTGGATTTACGCTCAATTCATAAATGTAAGATACGCAGTCTAAGCTTTCGATCTCATGGAAGAGTCTGTCGAACCGAAGGATCTGCCCAAACTGCTGATTTCCGTTGATATAATCCAAATTTCTCCGAATTACTTCCTGGATTTGTTCCCTGCATCCTTCATAATGTGGTTTCACATAAATAGTTCCCTTGGTAAATACTGCTGTATAAACCGGCTGACGCACCCGAAGTCTCGTACATAAAAGGCGCCGTTCCTCCAACCATCTTTCGATTTCTAAACGATACTTATCCGAAAGCTTTGGATAGGTCTCCTCATTATCAGGGAGCACCACTGCCTGTACTTCGTTTCTTGCATAATCCATCCAGGCTTTCACTTTTCTGATGCACAGTCCCGGCGTTCTCTTAATCAAACTCTCGTAATCTGCAGGAGTTGTTGCTGTCTCTGGAGTATTGATATCTTTAATAAACCGCTTTCTTACCTCCTCCAGGGTTTCCTTGAAGCATCCACCGGTTCCCACCGCCGGATTCACAAAGCGGATGGCCTGTTTATTTTCCAAATTCACCGGATAGAACCTGTTTCCCTGACGAACATTTCCATCAGGCCCTAAAGTCACAGCCAAAGATCCAAGATAAAGCTTTGCGCCTACATAGGAACCGGGATTTGCAATCTTGATCCTTCCGCCACTTTCATAGAGAGAGTAGCTCATCTCTCTGGTTCCCCCACGTCCAGGCTTTAAGAAATCATAAATTTTCTCTCCATTTGGAAGCTCCCGCTCTGCAATAACCGAAAAGGTCGCAGTCACTACATGTTGCTTTGGAAGAGCAAATTCCTGATTGTCATAGCCTCCGATCTCTCCCAGGAAATATTGGCGCATCATTTCTTCGCTATATATTACCACTTTTACCGCATTTTTCACACGTCCCGGTGCATATCCAAAGGCCTCTTTATCAAATTCAAAAGCATAATGGCCAACACCTAATTTCTTCTTTCGATAGAAACGGCCAGTCTCTTCTCCTCCCATGCTCTCCTGATATTCCATATAGGAAGTTCCCTTTTGCTCTTTACCATAAACTTTAATATAACCATTTTCCATCATGGCACTGTTTACGATCACAGATGAAGCACTTTGGAAGGAGTGAGCAATGATCATGGTCTCCTTCTGATAAACCGGGAACAAAAATCCTGACATGTAGGTCATCACCGGCACCACATCATACTGATTTTCCGTGAGGGTTGCCCGGTAAACGTATCCGGAAATTTCGCCTTTTTCGTAACAAGCAGCCACTTTCGCCGGCTGTCTAAATCTGATATATCCACCCTGAATAAATCCATGGGTCTCATCCTTCACCTCCAAGGGAACAAATCCCTCTTCTGTATAGCATTCCCACTGAATAGAAGCAAAGGAAAGGTCTCTGTCTTTGTGGAAGGGATTGCGGACGCAATGACTAGCAATATCTACATAAATCGTGCCATATTCACCTTCTCCCAAAGGTTGGTCCATAACGAAGTAAAGGGCAGATCCCTCCTGCGGAATCTTCCCAAATACTTCTGCCTGTAAAGTGACATCCTCCTCCAAAATATAGCTGATATTTTTGATGCCACTTTCAGTCTCTCTATATAACCCCACCATATGACTGGCTGTGATATGGCGGGGAAGGCTGGTCTCAAAGCTGATATCTCCCACCAGAAATCTCTGATCCGCCGGAATATCAAAGGACTCCTTGATTCCTCTTGGTTCCAGATAAATTTCTGCATTTTTCCCCTTTTTTGGGGTATAACCCATCATCTCCAGAAGCTTCGCCCGGACAGAAGGTGTCACCTCATCAATCTGGGACTGCTGAAGAATCTGAAGAGCAGAAAGATTCTCCAAAGTGGTGATTCCCGGATCCGCCGGATTGAAATTCGTCCACTCATTAGTATAGATCGGAATCTTATTCAGATTTTCTTCCATTAATTCGTCATATGATTTTAATGGCATGCTTCTTGCATTCAGCATATAGTACTCCCTTTTTACTCAAAATGAATCTTGTGTTCTCCGCTGGTAACGATGGTATAAGGATTTCCACGAAGAGCGCTAAGCTCTGTCTCGTGAACGCCGTCCTCATCCCGATACCGACAGATGATCATCATTTTACGGATCAGGGCACTGCCCTTCTCCATATTTAACCGTAGCTCGATCTGGCTTTCCACCACATCTCTGCCGATTTCCCAATTGTTATTCTTTACAGGATCTAAGTAGTCCTTAAGCATCTCTATGATACTCTGCTGGATCTCAAAACTATCGTCCTGATTTACCACCTTAATCCATGCTTCCACGGACACTTCCACAAACAGTGGCTCCACCACCTCTAATTTCGCAGGATCTACCGTAATTTCACACTGATTAAGCAAATGTTCCTTCAAGCGTCTTCTGATATTTACAAAAGAGAAGTGTCCGTCTTTATAGTCTTCCATTAATATTACGACGCTTATCGCCTCAGGGTCAAAGGTTCCGTCTTTTTTATTTCCTACAACTACTTTCACCTGGGAAACGTTGTGGGCATAGTCTAGAACTTCCCTCTCATAATCCACCGTGGAAATGAGTCTGCGTCTGGTATTTAACATGGTAGTTCCTCTTCTCAGGGCTTCCTCCATGCTTTCCATATCCATACCGCCATAAGCTCTGATCGGATTATGAATCTCCTCCACAAACTGAAGATTACCTAAGGATTCATCCACCTCATCTGCCATAACATTGGCCTTGCTTCCGTCACAACATCGAACTACTGTCTTAAAGGCCGCCCCCACGGTATTCTTTGGAATCCGCACATTGACACCATCGCCAAAATGAATACGATTATTGATACGATCAATAACATAGTGACGATCCCCACTCTCGGAACCATCAAAGTTATCTACTTCCTTCCACTTCACATAAAAGTCTCGAATCTCTCCTCGAATGTCGTATTCTGCATAGGTTTCTCCCGGCTCTTCGATCAAAAGTCGCTTCATCTCACTGACGGTGTATTCTGTCTTTTCATTTACCCACACATCTACCCGCAAGATATTGCTGGCCGTCAATGGGAAACTCATATCCGGCTGGAAGGCGTCGATGTAATACTCTTCCTCGTCCATGGTCTCGATGTTGTCTACTTCCACTGCATTTAAGGCAATTTCCTCAACGAAAGGTCTGCGGATCGGGTGTTTTTCAAGATAAGAATCTTCGTCGATGATCTTGATCCAATAGGCTTCCTTTCCCTCTAAGGTTTTCTTTGCCATATCTGACGGCGGTATAAATAAAATCATGCCCGTATGATTTAGACCATCGGTGCGATCCGTTAATTTAAGTCTTGAAAATCCATCCCTGGTAGAATACTGGAAAATCAGTTTTCCTAAGGATTCTCTTTCCATCTCTCCAAGCTTAAACATCAGTCCCACGGGACCATCTTGCATCTTTTTATCAAAGCCCAGATACAGGGCTGTATCGTTGTAATTACTTCTAAATAAGATTGGACAGATCTCATCCTCTGCCATCCGGTTGGTAATATCCCAGCGCTTATTTCCCTGGAAACTAATAAGTCGGTCCGGGCGCTCATACTGCTTTTCATAGCTATAAGCTACTTTTAAATTTTTGATTACCGGACAGTGATGAAGTCCCGGCTGGAAGTAACAGTTATCGGACCGGATTAGCTGAATTCTGACGCTAAGGCCCTGATATCCACCGGTATCTGTGGATCTCCAGTCTTTCGGGCACTGGAACTCCAGTTTACAGTGTCCTGCTGTATCGTCCTGGAACAAGTTGGCAACCGGACGCTGCACCGGAAGTTTCTTCCAACCAACGCCGTTGTAATATTCAATGGTGATTTCGTCTGCATAAACTTCTGCTACGGCACCAACCACATCACGTTTTGGTTTTTTCTTAATGATTTTTAAAACTTCTTCTTCCTTTGCCTCCGGAAGAGATGCCAAATGTTTCTCAAATTCCAAATCAAAATCGATACTAATAGATGCCCCTGGATTTGAAAAATAACTATGACCGATATATAGATCTGAAAACAATGTCAAACGCTTTCCAAAAGGATAGAATTTTTTCACATCCAATTCAGAAAAACTATCCATTACATAATCTGGTGACGAAGGCTTTCCTGCGGAAGAAAAACGAATATCTGAGACTGTAACATTTTTCCCAACGATCTTCTCCGGTTTTAAAAGCAGAGCCGAATATTCCTCATTTCCAAGGCGCACTTTCTTGCAGACCTTAGATTTTCTAAATACTAAGTATCTTCCCTGTTCCCCTCGAAGATCCGTGATCTTCTCGAAACCATTTTCTCCGTAGTAATAAAGACTATAATCCCCTTTTAGAATTCCATTTACTAATCCGAAAGCTCCGGGAAGATCCATCCAGATATCATTTTCAATCTCATCAAAGAGATGGGTATGATACATAACAAGTCCTGTCTTTCCATATCCCTCTCCCGAAAAATCAAACAGGGAAAATTCTTGAAAAGTCTCGCTTTCCATCTCACTCACAGGTTCAGAAATCTCCGGAAGCTCTATAGACTCAGAGGTCTGTGAGCTATCTGTCTCGGGAGCAAGTTCCATCACCTGCACATTTTCCTCCACATCTTCCACCACTTCCATATCCTTGGAAATAAACTCCACCGGTGCAAAGGATCCCTTTAAAGGAATCACTTTTCCTGTAAGGCCGGAAGCCATAAACATAGTAGTAAGCTTCGCCTCTGTGATATAGATTCCGTGAGCCGTCTCAAAAATGATCGGTTTTTCTTCGTCCATCCCACCTAAAAGCTTGGTTCCCTTCTTGATCTTCTGTCCGGGAATCGTATCCGGGATCATGTTCATCTGCACGATGCTATGAGCCGGATAGGCTGCCTTGGGGGAAATACCAAGCATATTCACAAGCTCTACATAGTCCCGCTCTAAGGTAGTATTATATCGTCTTACATTGTCCTGCATCTGATCCGCAAAAAGAAGAGCGATAACGGAACCGATATCCGGATCCTCCTCATTAAACTGCCACTCCGGAGTGTAGGATTTTGCCAGACTCTTAATCCGATCTAGGATCTCTTTCTTTTTTCGATTGTCAATTATATAATCACTGGATGTTATCGTCTTCCACTGCTTCATATTCTGTTTCCTCTTCCTTCGGTGCTTCTCCAAGATAGAACGGGAATACCATATTCTCTGTCACATTGCTGCCCCGAATCTGGCATGCGATATTTACAAATAAACATCCCGGTTTACTGTTGTAGTCTAGTTTTACATCTACGCTGGCAACTCGTGGTTCATTACTCAGAATATCGGAACGGATCTGACTGGACATAAGATTTAACATTGTAAGATCCGTCTCTCCAAATACATAGCTGGAGGCACGGCTTCCAAAATCCGGACGCATAAGACGCTCTGTCTTCTGCGTCATTAGGATCAGATAAATGCTCTCCTTCACGCTCTGTTGATTTTCTGATGTGACAAACCGCCCGGTAGCGGGATTGATCTGAGGCGGGAACTTCATTCCTCTCCCTAAAAATGTATTTTCTCTCATGTATCTTTCCTCCCTACTAGCCGATCTTCACCGGTGAGCCGCCGATACTGCTGATTCCACTGCTGCTGACTTTGAAGGAAGCCGATGCATCCACCGCAACATTTCCTCCACTGAGACCAAATTTACCATTGGTCTCTAGCTTGGCACTTTGGTCTGCTTCCACCTTCAACTTATTGCATTTTACGCTGATGGTTCCGGTCTCGCCATTTAACATTAGCTCTATGGAATCTCCTACATTGATGGTCATCTTCTGCTCTGTCTTCACATTGATCTTTCCATCTGTGGTCTTGATCTCTATGAGATTCTTTCCTTCTTTATCGCTGAGACTCATAAGCCCCTTCTCGTTATCCAAAGTCAGGTTATGAGTCTTGTTGGATGTGTGAATCAAAATCTTGTCCGACTCTCCATCCTTATCCGGCACATCTGCAAACTCTATAGTATTTCCATTCTTGGTAACGATGCGCTTGCAGTCATTTTTTTCCTTTACGGAACCGGTCAAAAATTTATTGCTGTCCTTCGGAATACAGCCGATGATATAAGGTTTCTCGATATTTCCATTTTCAAAAGCCACAAGGACCTGATCTCCCACCTCCGGCAGGAAATAAAATCCCCACTTGGTTCCGCTATAAGGCATGGCAACTCTAGCCCACTTTAATTCATTTGCCGAAGCATCCCTGACAGGAATCTCCACACAGATACGGCCCGGCATCTCCTGCGCATAGTTGGACTGGACAATTCCAATTACAACTCCGGGCATCCGATTGTCACCGGTCTCTGTTTTAGTCACCTGCTTGGCGGCGATCTCATCCATAATATCGTATAAACCCATGTATGATTACTCCTTTAATCCAGCTGCTTTTCCTTCTAATTTCACTAAATACTTTCCGTCTTTTGTCATCTCATGAATCACCCGGTTGATATAAAAAGTATTGTCAATCCCTTCTCCCAATCCGGAAAGTTCCATAAAATATCCCGGCAGATACTCTGGCAATCCTTGCATCTCACATTCAAAGGAGCCAAATCTGTAGGCCACCTGGTCCATAATGGACTGGGCTCTGTACTCTGCCTCCTCCTTGGAAGTTGCCGTAGCATCTATGTAAACCTTTTCGCTTCCTTTGATCAGGTTCTTCGCCTTATTTGGCAGACTGTTCTGATTCTTCTGCACCGCCTGTATAAGCTTCGCCTTGGAAGCATCAGTGGCTCTTACCGTAACCTGGTTGGCCACTCCCGTAACATCATAGGAAATGTCAAAACTATACATTCCCATGTCAGGGGTCACTACAAGCCTGATGTCGGTATCCGACTTTGCCTTCCTAAAATAAACACTTCCACACTCGGTAAAGAATTCATAATTGTAACGCTTGGCTGCCTTTACGATAAATTCATAGTCACTTTCTGCCACCATCTCGATGGTTCTGTCTGTCACTTCAGAACTGCTAGAGCTACTGCCAGTGCCAGTCATAGAGCCTACACCGCTTAAGGAACTATCCTCTTTGGCACTTAGCCCGGAACCTTCTTTATCTGGGGTATCCGTCACTCGAATCTCCTCAATAATGCCGGAGGACTGCATGTTTGTATAAACACTCTTCTCCAAAATTTCCTGAACAGCCCCAGAAAAACAAGAAGCTTTCAATTGTCTTGAATAAGTGCTGGACATCATGATACCCTTTACATCCATGGCAGATACCCGGATACAAGGAATCTCCTCCATACCATGCCGGTAATTCACTCGCATAACGGACCCTACAAATATACTCTTCGCCTGACGGCCATAACCTGTGGCAATCTCCACCTTTGCACCCAGAGTCACAAATTTCTTCAGATTGCTGTCCATATGAAAGCTTGCAGTAGACTTGTCATAAACATTATAGATTGAAAACTCTGCAATAGAAGCCTCATATCCACTGGTAAGATCCACATAAATATCGGATACAGCTAACCCATACTTTTTATCTCCGATACTCTTGCCGCCAATTTTGATCACAACAAAAGCTTCTTCTAATCCGCTGTATATAGTTTTTAAATCTTCAAAATTAAAAGTAGCCATATGTTTTTCCTTTTATTTACTTAACTAAGATGAAAAAAATTAGAGGCGATATTCTTAGTCTGTTGTTGGAAGGTCGTTCCGCCACTTTTTCCCACCATATTTTCTGAAACACTGGTGCTGCTGTAAGTTGCTTTCTGTGCCAGTTTATTTCCTGCCTCAAACAAGCCGTCGAAGGTCTTCTCCCAATTTGATGCTGTATTATCTGTGTCAAATTTATCGTCCTGACGGATCTCCACATGAACTTTGGAGCGAATGGGATCTCCGTCCCTGTTAAACATGGTATACTCCACATTTACTCCCGTAATTTCCCCCCAGAAAACCGTCTTATTCCAAACAACACAGACCATTCGAGTATAGGGGTGGGCAATGGCCGCCACGAAAAGTTCTGAGATATTCTGCACAGAATATCTTTTTCCTTTATTCTCAGCCAGCTGACTTGCCGCATTTTTGTTCCCAATCTCGCCTGTTTTAATGGTCTTTCCAATTCCTGACAATGAACCGATATTGGAGGAATCGTAAGTTGCAAAAGCATTAGAATTTACGGTTTCATCAAAAATCAGATCCATATGTAACTTTACTTCATAAGGCACATTCATAACCTGAAAGGTATTGCCTCCTGTGCCGGAATAACGATTGTAAGATTTACCACCCTGACTGACAAATTGAAGGGTGCTGGGATTATACTGCACCTTAATGGGAACGAAGTCATAGGGCGTATCTTCATCATTAACCTTTTTTGTAGCAGTAGCATAATCTTTAATTTTTTTTGTACCAGCAGCCAAATCTTCACCAACCTCCGCTATCCCTTTTGCCATAGCTCTGAAGTCATTTTCGAATTTATTTTTTTCTTCTTTCCATTGTTCATCCGTACTTCCGGGCCGCCTTCTGCCATCCCATTCGTCAGAAATATCTCCAACTGCCTTTTTATGAAATAAAATATACGCCTTATCTACACTAAATACGCTGTTTCCTACTCTATTGTATGAAGCATCTCCTACTGCCATTCACCCATTCTCCTTTACCAATTAATTGGATTAAAGGCCTTACTGTCACCAAAAAAATTCCCTGCCAGGCTAGAAGTTCCTTTTTCATCTACCGCCTTGACCAGTTCTTCATAGCGTTCCTTCCACTCGCCAATATATCCATTTCCTTTGCTATTTCCAGAAGCAAGAATGCTCATTCCAACCTCTGCACGAATAGGTTCCCCTTTGGGATTGAACATGGTGTAATTACATCGCACAGAATTTAAATCTCCAGAATATTTTAAATGATTCCAGCAAAATGTCACCCTTCGATTCTCCGCATTACGCAAAGTGGATAGAAATCCTTCCACGATCTGGCGGATATAATTATTCTCTCCCCGCCAGCTGTCCCCGGTAAATAAATTTGCACCCTGCTTCGCCAGGTTCGATACATTTACATTATATCGATCCATCATAAATGCATCGGTATTAGTCTCTGCGTCAAAGATAACTTTAAAATCCACCGTAATATTCGACTGAACCGGTCCATATCGGATCCTTGATTCAGATCCATTCTTATCATCCCCATCATCTACACCATAATCGGCAATGGGGGTCATGCCACCACCATAGGCAGCTATTCTGAGAGTAGACGGATTAAATTGAAAAGTCAGCGTTTGCGAAAGACTTTTCCCATAATTAAAATCAGCAGATTGCCCAGACAATTTATTTTTCAAGTCGTTACTGCTCTTTCCTGCGATCATATCTCCGTCATTAAAAATACTCCCCGTCATTCTACCATTTATATTGCTCGTAAGATTCGACAACTGAACATTATTGGCATATTTTTTTCGATTTGTCTGTGGATCGATTTCAAAGGCTTCTCCCTTTAATTTTGAGCTAAAGGTAAGTGTTGCCTTTGCTAAGGTTGTTGGTCCTATATTCATATTCTTAACCACCTCCTCGATGGCTTCCATTTCTTACTTCGTTATATTCCTCTTCTGCGTCTCTCAGAATCCATTCGTCTCTCTAACTTATTAAAAACCTCCTTGGATAGATGATCCAATTGCTGCTTCACATTCTGGCTCACCATCCGTTCAATCTGTTGATCCTGCTCAACACGCAGTTCATTTACCTTGTTGGTGACTATCTGTGTCACCTGATTCTTTTCCTGCACCTGTTCTACATTGGTACGAATCTCACTTTGGGTAGTCCTCTGATTTCTGTTTTCTAATTCTTCCAAAATCTCTTCGCTTATAGCTGTCTCATTCTGCTTATGGAAGAGTTCCACCTGCTGCCTTACAGTCTCTGTATGCTTTCTTGACAGAGGTGAATTCTCTCTCTGGTAACGAACCGTTTCTTTCAGAATCTTCTGCACTTCTTTGGAGCTTTCCTCCCGGACATGGGTATGAATTAATTGTTCCTGCTCCATTCGGTTCAGTTCTTCCCTGGCTTCCTGTCCCTGAGAAATATCTCGCATCAGGTAGCTCATGGCCTGTCCCTCAGAACTAGTAATATTCGGATGCTGCTCCGGATGTTCCTGATAATCTTTGAGCGTCTCAAAAATTCGTATGGTATCCTCACCCATGATCTCAGTGAGACGCTCTCTGTCAATCCGCTCCGTCTCCATCTGGTTGGTCGTGGTCTGGAGATATTCCATCACCACCTCCTCTGGATTTTCCAGGGCTCGCAGTCCATCTTCCATGGCCTTTGCCCGGTTGATCTTTCCGACCTGTGCCGGTTGTTTCTCTTTTTCATAGGTGCGAAGCTTCTCGATCCGCTCTATATTCTGTTGGTTCACAAGCTCTAATTGCTTCAGGATTTCTTCTTCTTTCTTCTTTTCAGAAATCTTAAAAACATGTTTGTGATCTTCTTCCTGCTTCTCAACCACCTCATTCAAGGTGTTTTCTATATATTCTTTCTCCTCCGTCAGATTTTCTTCTATCCGGTACCGGAGATTGTTTTCTTCTAAATTAGTAATCTGAGGTGCTGAAATCTGTACCTCTTCTTTATTCTCCACCAACTGTTTTAAAACTGCAATCTCACGATTCTCGAAATTCTGTAATGTCTCATAATATTCATTTTTCTCTTGCTTTGTGAGATTCATCCGATTGTGATAGCTTTCAAACCTCTGGAAGGTATTTTCGGCATTCACGTGAAGGGCATCCGTAAGCCACTTCCAGCTGGATGCGTGGGTTGTGAGATCTTGATATCTTGCATGATAGATCTGCTGAATAGCATTTAACAGAACCGCTGAAACTAAGTTACTTACGGTCTGCTCATAGGTTTCTTCTGCAAACTCAGAGTCCCCTGCCTCATAGGTATTGATCCGATTGTATACCAGGTTCTGCTGCTGTAAGAAAGTCTGATTTCGCATACGGTTTACCGTCATATGATCCGCATTGATAGTCTGCTCACTCAACTGCATTTCCTGTCTGCTGATTCTCGGGGATGTTCCGTAAGTATTGGACACAATCTTTGATACTTCCTGGTAAATATTCTCTGTCTGCAGTCTGTTTAAAACCTCCTGCTGAAGCCAATAGATATTCGTCTCCTCTTCCACAGAATCAGACGTTCCACCCGGACTCTTCTTTCGTTCTTCCTCCACCCGGTATTCCCGGATTTTCTGAAAGATCTCGTCTCCCGACTGGTATAAAGTTATAAGCTCTTTGGTATTCTTGGTATCCTGCTGCACAAGCTGTACCTGCCGCATAAACTCTTTTACATCTGTAATACCGATCTTCTTTAAAATATTTTCCACAAACACCCGATCCTGATAGGTCATATCATAGGTGTCTGAAACCAGAATACGGTTCAACACGTTGTTGATAAGCTCCATGGTGATATTCTGATTATTGGTTGCGGAAATATGATTTACAAGAGGAGCCATGCCACCCTCTTCCACATACATCTCCGGTGGAGCCGAGAGAAAGTGAAGCATCTCTGATGGCGAGGTGTACGCAGTTCCAAGCATCCCATAATTTCCATAGATCCTCTCTGAAAAATCATCTCCCAGGGTTCCCATGGGTTTCGTAGTCTTTAATTGTATTGGTTCTCCCATGGTCAGCATGAATTTACTTCTCCCTTTTATTTATCGTTGCCAAAGTCTATAATCTTGCATTCTTTTCTCTCAGTATCCGCTCATCTTGGCACTCGTCCATCATTATATTCTGTCATTATTAAAAAGAGTGCTGGTAGGATTATCGATACATACCATCTCTCTGAAAGCGATGGTTGTAGTCTCAACCACCAGTCCACTGTTCTCGGAATCTAAATCTCCATAATCTTTGGCTGTCACTGTACATCCCGTAAATGCATAATATCTGTGAGCATCCACTCCCAGGTTACCCATGTCCGGTCTGTCATAAACCAAAAGAAGCAAAGGTAGCGTAAGTTCCGTTCCAAGAGCCAAAGGATCTACAATATCGATACCTGCATACCGCTCTACCTGAAAGGTAAATGGTTTGGAAATCGGTTTTCTCTTCATATGGACGTAATCATTCAATCCACCCTCTTGGATATATTCAAATTCATTCTCCCTGCGGAGATTTTTAATAGCTTTACAAGGAACATTGAAAGCTCCCTCCACGCGAAGAACAAAATTAAATTTGGGTAATACTGAAGTACCGTTTTCTTGTATAAATGGAATTCCGCTCTCTCTTTCGCTAGTACCTCCTGACCTGTAAGTAGGAGCTTTCTTCGACTTCGATGCTCCCGGCACTGCACGATACGTAGCTGGTTTCGTCGACTGTGATGGTCCCATAACTCTTCGATAGGTAGCCTGTACATCTCCTCCTACCTGATCGATATCATTAATATAACCGCCGCTATTTGCTGGCATGTTCCTACCTCCTTCCACTATGCTATAGAAGAATATTATCTATAAAACGAAGTTGGTTTCATCTCCGTTAATGGTATTTCTTTTCTTCCTTCTTTTGAGGGATTAATTCTCTTATGGATGTCTGAAATCTCCTGACACCACTTTCTCCTACTTCTATGGTCCAGGTTCATAACCTCATCTCCTGACCAATGAAAATAATAGGAGATGAAGGACATCTCCTGGTACATGGAATCTTCCGGATAGAGATTTAACCCTCCGTAGTAAAATTTACAGGGACTTCAATCTCCTTGCCACAATCTGGGCAGTGTACCCGCATAACAGGAGGCTCTACATCATTGATCTTCTGATACATATCCTGTAAGAATGCCAAATCCGCTGTAAAAAGGCTTTCAATGGTAGTTCCACTGATAACCTGCAATCCTTCGATCTCCACAATCACACGACTAAGGAGCGCAATAGTCAAATAAGATGGATTGCTAAGAACACGAGGATCTCTGGTAGCTCCAATCTCATCCCCTGCAGTAGCAAGGCGCATCTTGCCTCTCTTATGTAATTCTCCATTCGCATCTACAAATCCCTTGGGTAATGTAAAATCATATACTGTTTGCATCTTATTATCCTCCATCTAGGTATCTATCCTAATCATCTCTCATAATTGTTCACAGCCAAATAAAAAAAGACTTTGCCATTTGGCTCTAAACAATTATAAGGCACCAGGTTCCGGGTTGCAGTCCTTTTATGATCTTGCCTGCACGCAGAAAAAAGGACTACCTCCCTTCCCCTGGCATCTATATAATTGTGGTTTCCATGCCACAAAACCGTCCCCCACGTCATGCGCGCCTAGCGTAGCTTTCAATTTTCAACATCATAACCAATTTGAATCTATAGTAGAAAATCCGGCAACGAGTTTCCCCGTCGCCAGATCACTACTCCATACTAGCGTAAAGTTTTATTGTGCAGCCGGAAGTGAAAGTCTCTCAAACGCAATTTCAAGAGTCTCAATTGCGATTTCACTTTGCAATGCATTCATATCTGGTGCCGTATACTTGCAAACCCAAGCATCCTCTAACAGATACTGGTTTGTAGCTGTAGCTGAAGCTTCAATACCACCTGTTACATCCAGAAGCTCGATCAGAACATTCTGACGTGGCATAGCCTCACCTCTTCTATCTGATGTACAAGCAGAAGCCCAGTTACGGAATGAGTTGCTTTCTGTATATCCAAACTTCAGTGTCAGGTTACCGTGCTTTACAAGTCCCGGAACCTTAACTGGTGAAAAACTCTTTGAATTTCCCTGTCTAAACTCAATAACATCAATGGTTGCTTCCAATCCGCTTGCCTCACTGAATGCAGCCTGTGCATTAGCATCATTTGTAAGACTTACGAGGAAGTGCATTTTAGTCCATGGATATGCTTCATTCATGGAGTTTGCATCTTTTGTTGCTGTATTATTTGTTATTGGCATATGTCGTTACTCCTTTCTTATCACTTAAATCCTATTCTTCGGTCTCCTCAGCTGCCGCTGCATCCGCAGTAAACTGTGTTACACGGAATACAACAAACTCTGCCGGCTTAGAAGGTGCAATACCAATATTGCATACCAAACGTCCATTGGCGATATCTTCTTTAGACATGGTCTCTGGTCCGATCTCTACAAAATAAGCTTCTGCAGAGGAAGATCCAGCCAACATACCAGCTCTCCACATATTCTCTAAGAATCCTGCTACAGTCATTCTTACACGATCCCAAAGTGCTGCATCGTTTGGCTCAAATACAACCCAGTTGGTGTTTGCCTTAATGCTCTCCTCAACATAGATGAAGAGTCTTCTAACGTTAACATACTTGAAGTTAGAATTGCTGCTGGCTGTACGAGCGCCCCATACGCGGATGCCCTGTCCTGGAATTGTACGGATTAAGTTTACTCCGGCCGGATTTAAATAATCCTGCTCTGCTTTATTATAATTGACACTTAAGCCAGTTGCAAATATTGTTTCATTTGCAGGTGCTTTGTGAACACCTCTTGTAGCATCTGTTCTTGCATAGATACCAGCAACTGCTCCTGAAGGAGGTACGATTCCCTGCTTATTAGATGCTCGGTCAAATACTTGAATCCAAGGATGATACATAGCTGCATAACTGCTATCGATCATTTCTCTATACTCAAGAAGATCCTTTACTTTTGTAGTATCCTTTGGCATATCTAAGATTGCGAAACGGTTCTTTAAGTTCTCGCACTGTCCAACCATT
Source organism: bacterium (assembly GCA_963658085.1). GTDB lineage: Bacteria > Bacillota > Clostridia > Lachnospirales > Lachnospiraceae > CAKRJP01. The sequence continues at coordinate 55,361 of CAVKOU010000002.1, read as the reverse complement.
GATACAAGTACCTCTGGAATTGTAATTCCAGGTGCCACTAACATATTTACATTCTGTGTCTCAACAAATGCTTCAAGACCAGTTCTCTTTCCCGGACCATTGTCCTCTCCGATAAATGTGCCTGCACTTGCCTGGCTTACAGTTCCATCCTGTCCGCCTTCTAATGTGAACATTCCGCTCTCACTGTCCTCTCCAAGGATAGCTGCTACCGGATTCACGAGTTCTTCGCTAGGTGCCACTTCGATAGTTACTAACTCGCTGTTTGCCATACGGTATCCAATATAGTTTGGATTTGCATTATTAAAGCTGAGTCCTCTGTACGTCTCTGCTTCTTCTCCACAGCGAACAGAAATATCTGTCTCTACTAAGAAGAGTACGGTCTTTGGAACTAGGGCTGTATCTACGATTTTTCCTTCAAAAGGCTTCTCGAAGATTACAGTATTATCAAAGATTGCTTTAATCTTGTTGTACTCACCGTTGCAGAATACTAAATCTCCCTCGCGGAATCCATCAATAGATTTTGCAACAAAGGACTCACCAGTCTTTCCAACGATCTGCATTTTACGCTTCATTACTGAAGTAAGAGTTACCTGAATACGATTTCCCCACTTACCAGCGTTTGCAGCTTCAAAAGAAAGAACTCCCTTTTCTGCAGTTGCTTTCTTTGCTCCCGGAACTGCCACACGAACTACGTAACAGCTAGCTCCTCCGTTTACGAAAAACTGCTCTACCGACGGAGCAAGATAACGATACTCACCATACTCAAACTCGCTTAATGGTTTTCCAAAGAGACGAACAAACTCTCTGTAACTTGTTACAAGAGTAGGCGCTCCCTCTGTAGGTCCTTTTTCTGCGAATCCAATAAATCCTGCTACGGATGTTCCAATTCCTTCAATTGCTCTAGGGGAGTTATCATACTCTTCTACATATACTCCCGGTGAAAAATACTGAGCCATAATTAGTTCTCCTTTCTAATATCACACAATTGTCTTTGCTTGGCCGGGATTTACGATCTTAATCGTTCCGGCTCCTAATCCACACATGAGGGTTGCATCACCTGTCAGACACGGGATTCCACCAATCAGTACCTTGGGGTTTGAAGAAATCCAGGTTCCTGCCGGGACCAAAGTGCAAGGCTGCGGTGTCAGCACTCCAAGGGCTGCTGCCGTAGCTGCGGCTACTGCCGGATTGGCCAGTGATGTGCACATTCCGAAAGTAGGTAAATTTGCTCCAGGCTGCATATCCTGTATCGTGGCAATAGGTTTTCCCTCTGCCATACAGCTAAGCTGCGATGTCACCTGCAAGGTACAAGGTGCGGTTCCAAATGAGCAAGTGCAGGTTGCTCCTGCCACTGTAAGTACTCCCATCTGTTATTTTACAACCTCCTGTCTTAATTGTCGTCAAAGACAATCCTTTTAAATTCAGTCTGTCCATTTACGACATATCGAACCAAATAATCGGTTCCGCGTCCATCACCACGTACTCTCAAGGTATAATCTCCAGACTCCTCGGTCTTACCTCTTATTATACGAGTGATAATCTCCTCCGGTCTACATTCCGTCAAAAGAGGATCTTTTAATTTTAAGATCTGCTTATTCTTCGCAGGAAAAATGTGAAACTCTTCGAAGGATTCCGGTTCTTCATGGAGCAATGCATAAGCTCGTTCCGTAAGTCTTTTGGAATCGAGAAGTTTCATCTGCTGCTTCTGTGCCTGATAAGCTTGAGCTTTTCCATAAGGATCTGTCATGGAAACGGCGTCAATGGATTCAATTCCCGGTAAATTTCCTTTTAGTTCCAAGATATTGGTAAATCCATAACTTGGAATCTCAGGAATCAAATATACCAAAACTTCCGGATAACGTCCTACCATATCTGCGTATACCACCGAGAAGTCGCATTCCAAATATCCCTTTACTTGCACTCGAAGCTCTCTGTCTGTTTTCCCCATATTCATTCCCACATAGACGCCATCTTCTTTCGCTAAAAATGCTACGGGAATCCCGTTTTCACTGAAGATTACCTGGCGCTCTGTCACCGGATATCCGGTGGTGGTGTCGATCAATCGAATAATAAGATCAACCGAATATGAAATTGAAGCTTCCACTTAACCTTTCTCCCTCCTTTCACGGCCAATCATGTCAATGCCAAATACAGCTTCATTGACACGTGGAGGATCAACCATAACTTCACTAGATACATAGACAGGTGCCGCCTTATAAAACAGACTGATCTCGTAAGGTTTGTTGATCGCCTGCCACACCCGAACTTTCTCCTCCAGTGCCATCTTCGCCTGAGTTAACACGATAGGAGGTTCTGTTGCATCTAACCATGGTTGCAGCTCATGGGGGTAAACACTGTTGTTATCACTGACAATCTGTGCTACCTTTCCAATGATCTTTTGTATATCCGGTGCTTTTAGTCCCATCTGGGAAGAACCGTTAATAAATACCATATAGTAAAGACTGTATGGTACTGGCGGCTTTGTCAAAGTCGTCCCACCCGCAGATCTTCTGGGGGCCTGAATCGTCACACCTTCTTCTTTTACATCATAAAGATATAAACCGATGATGTAGTCTACATCCTGAGAAGTAGGGGATGATATTTCGATGTTGTTCGGTGAAGGCACCGGCTCCGGACACATCTTCTCACGGAGCATCTTGCATATGTAATTACTGACGTCAGATATAATGGTATAATCTGCCATTCTCCTATGCGCCTCCTTCCATAAGCATCTGGTAAACTTCCTGGATCAAGGATTCCATGTTAGAAGTCTTCACGGATGCATAACTGCTCTTTGGTACATAATAGCCCGTGCAATTGAAAATAGATTCTGCATCTGTACTTGATATATAAAGAGTATCCATCAAACCAGCTGCCTTTTGCATACTGCCTACCGCTTTTTCGGTATAGGTATACTCTAATTTGTCTTTTGTGAATCTGTAATAATTATACGATTGACGTAGGGTCACGGTATAATGTGCACTATCAAAAATATATCGATATCCCAAAACTTTTGAGATTGCTCTTAGAGATAAATACTCATCCGACGCTTTATTGTACTGTGTATAAATATAACTATTGCCTGCAGAATTCATCTTATCTGCAATGGATACTGCCAATGCTCTGGCATCGGAATTATCTGCATCCTCGGCGTACATGGATAGCGCGATCAAAGCTGCCGCCATATCCCTGTCAGATACATCCGAGGTTCCATTTCCAAGAAGAGAACCAAAGTAATCTGCCAGAAGATTCTTAAGCTCATCAGTAGTAAGATTTTCTCCCGAAGAGCTTCCATCTCCCACTTCCTGCTCCACCTCGCTGACTGCTTCGCTTAACTGATCCTTCAAATCATCATCGATAGAAGTAGCTCCATCTAAAGCATCTTTAATATCCGAAAGTCCTGCCGCTGCTGCAGAAGGATCATAACTACTAAGGGCTTTAAAAGCCTCCATCTGATTCTCCGTACCGGAGGTATCGGAACCATCCCGGATTCCGGAGGTAATGGCGGAAGCCAACGTATTTAACATTTTGGCTGCACTCCCATCAGAAAGCCCTGCTGCCGCTTTTGCTTTGTCGGACTCCGAACTACTATCTGAGTTTAACACATCTGTCAACTCTTTAGTCAGGTCATCTAGATCCTGCTGCTTGGCTTCAATCTCTGCCTCCAAGCGCTTCGCAGTACTGAGGTCATTTTTATCCAAGGCATTTCTCCTCTGGGTTTCCAGATCCTCCATCTCACTATTTAAGCTATCAAGATCCGAGGAATCGCCGGATTCAGCTACCAGATTTGCAAGTTCTGTTCGAAGCCAATTTAGATGCTCCTGTACAGTCTCCAACTGATAGGACTGTGCTGCATCCTCCGGAACTAAAGCCTCCAGATCTGCCACCCCATCGATGCGCTTCATGCAATCTTCCTGGGCTTTTTCATTGGCCATGCGCTTCCAAGACTCAGAAAGCAAGGTTTGATAATCCTGTCTTGCTGAATTGGTGTCATTTTGTTGACTGGTTAAATAGCTGGTTCTTACGGATTCCGAAGAGCCATTACTTACTGCCTTCTGATAATCCGAAGATGCGCCGGAAGATAATTTACTCTTCCACTCGCTAAAGGCATCCTCTACCAATCCGTTATTTAAAGTTTCAAGCTCACTGCTGGAATTCGCAATGGTGCTCTGCATAATATTTTCAAGGTTTACTAAATTCTCGGTAGCTGTGTCTGCTCCGTCTAAGTCTCCGCTGTTAGCACAGGTAATCAAATCATTGCTGTAGTCGTAAACAGCCTTTGTGATTACTGTGGTACCCTCTGACAATTCCTTTGCAGTATAGGAAGTAATACTGCTCTCCACATTAGACTGGGACTCTGCAATAGCCTGGGTTAGTTCAGAATCAGTCTGAACAGTGGTATCGTTAAGCAGAGCTGTCAGCTGCTTTTCTATAGTATTTAGCACCTCTAATCTTCTGGTTGCATCCACGGAAGCAGATACGGTATCTACCGCTGAAGTCCAGGATGATGGCTTTTCTCTTGTGATCAATCCCTGCTTATAAGTCTCCAGAGCACTTAACTTGCTGTCGCAATCAATGGTTATGGAATTCTTTACATTAATACCAAAGAAGTTAGCTATCGTGCTGATATTGGTATCATCCTCGTCAGATTTATCTTCCTTTGCTTCCATGGCCTGATATCTAAGCTTCAGAGGCTCTAACTCCTCCAGATTCTCCAGGTCATAGGGATCATTAATATCATAGGCGCCCACCGTGTTTCCGGTGCGAAGATCGGTAATCGTCCCCGTCGAATCCACCTTATGAGTAAAATTCAAAGCCTCAATCTCTGAAGCATCCACAGGCGTTCCCCCGGAGGTAATATCCGCAATGGAGGAGGCGTCGGTGATCTCATACCACTGACCGTCCGCCAACTCCGATTTATAATACATAACATTTTGATCGAACTCATTGGCAGAAGCCTGAGCCAACTCATAAACTTCATCCGTAAGTCCGTCAATATGAATCAAATAAGAACCGATCACCAAGGTGGAATTCTCAATATCATTATTAGAAACATGGACAGATTTCACGCCATTGTCTCTGCTACTGATAACCGCTTCTGCAATAAGATCCATGTTCTGAAAAACTGCTGTTCCTCCTATTGCCAAGGCAAGCAGTGCTATTACAACTTTCTTTTTCATAGAATTCCTCCTTTCCTATTGGTCCTCATCTTCAGTTACTTTGTAAATCATCTGGTCGCTGGTATCAAAGGTTCCATCATAGAGATGTTCTCCGTCGGAATCATAGAAGCTAACCACCAGATTCTCCAAACTGTTATTTGCCGCTGATAAATATTTAAAACTCTTATCGATGGCAATCTTCTTGTCGCTTACTAAAGCCTTTCCATCACTAGTCTTTACAACGAAGGATGCGATTTCTCCCTCTTCCTTCGGACTGATACTTAACTCTACCGTTCCAGAAGAGTTCTTTTTCATAGTGTAAGAAGCAATAGATTCCTTGCTGTTGCGCTTCTTAATAGTGTAATTGGTAATAGAGAGCTTTCCGGAATAGACCGTAGGATCAATCTCACAATCATCCACAAAATCATCTCCGGAATAGAGTCTTATAACAACCTTTCCTGCCTCTTCGGTGTCGAAGGTCAAATGTCTGATCGTTCCATCCAGGGAGGTTTTCTCTCCTACCTGCACATCATCAATCCAAAGTTCAAAGGAATCTACATCCGTGTCTAAATCCTCGGTTTTTGTAATTCCCACCTCAAAAATAGTTCCGGAAACCAGGGAACGGATGTAATAGTAGATACCATCTCCGTCATCTTCCACCACATAACTGTTTCCACCGGAGGAAGTTGATAACTCAATGCTATCTCCTGTCATATATTCCGAAACCTTTCCACAGGTCAACCGGTCATAGCTATACAGGATTCCTGCATAATCCGCCTGAGCCTGAAGATAATCAATCTGCAGCTCCTCGTATTCTTCCTGAACATCGGCGTATTCTTCGTAGGTCATTTTATTGCTGGCATTCAGATAAGAATCCTTCGTCAGTTCTTTCTTTTTATCCTTAATACTCTGCTTTGCTGTCTCACAGGCATTTTTTGCAGAAATATAATTTTCAAAACTATCTTTTACAGTTTGTGTAATCTCATTCTTTGTAGCGGTCTCCTCTGCCAGTGCGCTCTGGTACTCCAACGCAGATTCATACAAGGCATAAGGTTCATCCTCTACATAACGGACACCATCGACCTCTCCCTTGATCCATTCCTTAGGAATCGAAATAAAAAGAATATTAAAACTTCCTGTCCAAGGGGCATCTATCGCTGTTAAGAATTCATTGTAACGTTGCTTGAAAGCCGAAGAGTTAATGGTCTCTCCGTTCTTTGCCTGATTGATATAACTATCAATCATAGACATCTTAGAAGCGCCATACTGGTTCTTCATAAGATTATAATTGGTATTAAGCTCCAGCAGGGCATTTGCCGTAGTCTGCTGGGCCTGATAATAAGTATCGCTGCGGTCTAGAGTCGTCTCAATAAGAGTATCCAGATCCTCCCGTTGCATAGTTGCATCCACGAAAGGAGAGGACAAGGTATATCCGTTGCTTAGATCCAACCCTGTCTGGGTTCCGAGCTTATCTAAGGCTGCCTCAAGGCTTCGCTCATCGGAAGCAATGGTACTCTCTAATGTGCTAATCTTAGACTCCATAGAATCAATATCTGTCTGACTAGCCTCCCCCAAAAGAAGCTTCGCCTTATTCTTCTTCAAGGTCTTATTTGCCGTATTCAACCGCTTCTCGTTGTAGGCGATCTTCTCCTGAAGTCTATAAGCTTCTACAAATTGAAGTTCCACCTTTTCGTAAACACTGTATACAGTATCGTTCAACTTATGTTCCTGCTGATCGATCTCCGACTGTAGTTCCAAAGGTTCATAGTTGTAGGAAGACTCATCCGTCAGATTCGGGCTCTCCGGTAACTTGAAATTTAAGAGGGCAGACCATCTGAAAGATTTCTGATTCTTTTCCTTCAATTTCAGCTTTTTCACAGACTGGGTATATTTCGCCTTTGCCAAAGCTAGTTTATTTTCAATTGTGGTATAATCATCGCTGACCGCCAAGGCCGCAGACTTCACTGTAGTTATCGTCAGCTCTTTGTCTGCCGCTTTTACTATCCCTCCCCCTATCCATCCAGGGGAAATCGTCACACTTAAGGCCACGATCAGCAACAAGGAAACGATTCGTTTCTTCAATAGATTATCCTCCCCGGTGATTACTCAATTTCGTACATAAAGAAACTTCCGGTTCTTCCAACTGAGTAAAATGTATAAGTTAACTCCCCAATCTTATAAGTATGCAGATAAAGAGTTTTATCTGCGTTGTATCCATTTACAAGACTTACTTCATCAAATACAGACTCTAAATCGATACCTGTATCAATACTGATCTGCTTTCCCTGATTCTGAAGCCAATTGATTCCCACTGCCTCCAAAAATGTCAGATAACTATTTCCTTCATATTCCGGCTCTCCAAGAGTCTCCTCTAAGCCTTCCAAGGTATCAATGGTTTTATTACCATATACAAATTCCGATTCTCCCACAAGGAGGGTGTCGGATTTTACCGTATCCTCAATACTCTCTGAGGTATCTTTGGAATAATAGATCACGCTGATATCTGACAGAGCCACTGCATTGCCAGCTTCCGCAACTGTTCCAACTGCGTCGGACTCAGCTTCTGCTGTAGCATCTTCTGCAGTTCCTGCTTCTGCTGCATTCTCTGTGGCATCTCCATTTTGGAAAATGTATTGATCTCCAGTATAAATCTGGGAAATTTCCTCCGCAGTCTTGTTTAAAAGCTGTGTATAAACAATCTTATCTAAGTGAAATTCTCCAGTAAAGACTTTATTATCGGAAGTTCCGTAGAGATCTCCCTTTCCTTCCTTTACTCCCTCAGAAAATTCTCCGTCATAGAGTTTTGCACCGCTTTCTCTATACAGAATTCCATCTCCATCGTATACATTTTTCTTGAATTCTCCGTCATAAAGAAGGACTCCTTCTGAGTTATAAAGCTTGCCTTCTCCATTGACGTAGCCATCGCTGACGTGACCTTCATAAGCTACATAACCACTTTTTGCGGTAATCTTCACCTGTCCTTTCACGAAACGCAAAGGAATCGAAGAATACTTATAAACCTTCACTGTACTGGCCTGTTCTGCTTCACTCTTAAACGGACTGATCTTTGCAAGATAGAAAATGCAGGCCACACCGGCAACAATCAAAACCAGATTTGCAAGTCTCCGGCTAATCATCCATCGAAAAACAGTATAATAATCTTTTTTGTGCTTAGGCTTGACATCCAAAAGCTTTGTAAAATGCTCTCTTGCACGGATAACCACCATCTGGAATAGATAGGTGGGGGATGACAATCTTCTGGCAATTGTCACAAATCGATTCAGCCTAAGTCTAATCGCCTGGACTATGACATTCCAAAACTGATTCATATATCACTCGCTCCTTATTTTTGCGAAAAAATTGCAAAGGACTGTTGATTTACGTCCTGGTTATTTAAACAATTCTCACAGATAAACAGATACCATTTTGCCACTTCATCTGTCGGGCAACTTTTTAAGATCTCTGAAAATGTATTTCTTGCCAAATAAAAATCACTCTGATAGAAAAGTTCCAATGCCTTCTTGAACTTCGGCATCAGTTCCACTCTTCTTCTACGCTCTGAAATAGAGTAAGCATCTAACACCTCGTATAACTTAAAGGTATATTCGCCGCTTTCGATATAACCGATATATCTGGTCGCCACGTCATCTCCAACTACTTCATGGACATAATCTGTAACCACCATGCGAACGCCCATGTTTTTCAGATCATTTATATAGCGATCTAAAACCTTCATCTCATTGGAGTGCACATAGGTAAATGCCTGCTCCTCATCTCCGGCTACACCATATACAAAGCTGGTTCTATGAAGAAGGATAAACGCATCTCCAGCCACATCATCCTGAGACTCCTTCATGACTAATCTGGCACCAAAGTCCACTGCCTTCTTTGTTTCCTTGTTAAACATCAACTTCACAGTACTAAGATCGCTGCTGCCGGCAATGATGATACCATCCTGTTCCTTTCGCACCTCTCCCAAATTAGAGTAATTCTCTACCATCTGTCTTAGGTATTCTTTCTCTGTCAAGGTTTCATCTTCCGAAAAGGATACAAAGGCCAGGGTAGCTTCTGTAGTTACCCTGTCTAAAGGTCCTACCTCCATAATGGTATCCCGATGCAAGATCTTTTCAATCTGCTTCGGTGCAAAACGGTAATAAGCCTGAAGCATTTTATATTTGGAGTAATTCATCCAATCAATATTGGAAGCAATCTGACGGATGGCACTCTGAAGCGTATGCATCTCTGTACTTTCTCTAAGAAAAGATCTATTCTCAACCTTAAAGCTATTCCAATTTTTCTTGCCTTCAGCCACCTGAGATACCAGACGAATGTAGCTCTTAATCTCTCTTTCCTGAAGCATCACTACTACCGAAGCAAGGGCCATTCCTGCTGCCAGGAAAAATAGGCTCAAAATCGCATATTGCATTTTTAAAGATTCAAGACTGTCACTCAATGGCTTGGACGCGATCTTCACCAATAGTGCATAAGACGGGGAAACTCTTGTATTGTCTGTAACTGCCAAAAGGAAATTACCATCAGAAAGCTTTGTAACCGCACAGCCCTGGTTGGTAATAGCCTTTGTAATCAAGCCTTTTGCCACCTGCTTTGTGCTATCCCACAGGTTTTTTTCCTGTCCATCCTGATAGCTCTCGTAATAATTCCCTGTATCATCACTTTTTATCAGACTCAGCGCAAGGTATCTATCCTCCTGATCCTCCACTGCAGGCAATGCATCGTTCATCGCGGCAGACGCCTCTTTTAAGGATTCATCGCTATTAAAAGAATAGACTTCCTCCGTAGACTCCAATTCTTCCATGTAGGAGTATACGCTCCCCATAGCAAGAACATATTTTTCTTCAAATTGCTGCTCTGCATACTCTGCCGCTCTTAAGTAGCCATACAAAGAGGCTCCTGCGATGGTCAATACCAGGACAATACCTATGGCACCGATTCGTTGAACCGACTGATGTCGCCCAAATAACATGGAGGCCATGGCAATCAATAAAACCGCCAGGCATATTAGAATTATAATATTCATATCTTCTTCCTCTATAAAATCACGAGATCATGGATTCCGTTCCAATCTCTTTAAAGTGATTTGTAAAAATTCTAAGGAGTGGAATGTCTCCAAAAAAGATTCTGGATACAAGACAAATTCCTGCAAATATCAAAAGGATTAAACAGATAACAAGAAGTAATCGAAAGATTCTTCCCTGTTCATTATCCCACCATATTTTGATCCTCTCAACAAGACTCCTGCGGGCTCCTGCCACTGAGGTAGCCTTCAAATCTCTGTATAAAACCTGCAGGCTGTCATATCCTTCTCTTGGGATCTTCTTAGATAAAAGCTTGTAGCTGATATTCTTTTTTATATCCTTTTCTTTCAGAAATTCCCTGGCTAGGAATGCACATTCCGCCGCACAATCCTTCTCCCCAATATTCTCATCCAGATCCATCAAATCCAGACAGTATCCAAGAGCAATATCATAATCTTTCAAAAGATGAATCTGCTCTTGCTTTAATACCAAATATAATAACGGATAAGGAAGTCCCGAAAGGAGGCACTGCAACACCAGATTCTGACAAATTCTGGTACATCTCTCCAAAGAAAACTGGGAGCTCATATAGAACACATCCAGCTTACGCTCCTTCACATGAGGGAATACTACGCAGTACTGGTTTTCATATTGAAAGAAATCCAGGCAACTTTCATATCCTCTGGGGGAATCTTCCATAATCCGGATCAGCTTTTTCACCGTCTCGTGATTTTTCAAAACCCATAAGGTATAAAACGTATTTCTGTTTGTCCCGGCATCCCGACAGATCAAAACATCATTGACCATTCCACGAAACACCGTCATGACAGGACGATAAGATAATCTATCTGATTGGTATATCATAACAACCCTTTCTTAAGTCCGATATTCGGAAGAGCATCGGTTGCCTCCTTTGTTTCCTCCGGAATTTCCGGCTGTGTTTCCACCTTATTCTCCAAAGAAGAATCTCCGGATGCCTTCTTCTTAACAATTGCATATGCATAAGTACAGATCAACGGCTTGTCTGTACAGTAAATACGGATCTCGTATACACCTTCCTTACCAGGCGCAGTATAAATACCGTCTGCGGAAATATCTCCACTGCCCGGCTCTGTAAGCTCGTAAGAAATAGAACAATCCTTCATATTGTTGAACTTCACTTGGAAGTAATAATTCTCTCTGGTTCCCATAACCACTGTCGGAGTTACCAGACTGATAGACTGAATGTTGTTCACATCCAGATCCTCGCTTGGCTGTTCTGCGTCGTAGCGGATTGCCACCCAACGATAGGTAAGTACAAGCATGCTGACATCTTCTTCTAACTGAAGAGCTACCTGGAAGCTTCCCTTGTCGTTATATACCTTTACAGCGGTCTTGGCTGCAACATTCAAATTGCCTTCATCAAATAAAGATAAATCACCGTAAATCGTGGTCTTGGCGTTGGTTCCAAGCATTACATTTTCTTCCAAGAACTCATATCCAACTTCCACATAAACATTTCCGGATCCAAGTCCATGCATCACCTCACCGGAGTAGCAAATGCTGCCTCTCTTAGCATGATCCCCCACCGGAATCTCTACGATACCTGTGGCAATCTTTGGTGCCTCGGTAAGTTCTCTCCTAACGTTGCTCACGTGAGGAACTGCTCCAACAGACTCTCCTGTGTGGGTAAGAAATGGATAATTTGCAAAAAAGCAGTCCGTATATTCCTTACGTCTAAACTCATCACTTGGAGTTTCAATATATTCTCTTACAGTATCATCTACCTGCTCGATCAAGTAAGCAGAATCTGTACGAACCAGAGAAATATCTGCCAGACGAATCAATCCTCTTCCGGCTCCCAAAGTGCGAAGCTCCAAGCTTACTCTGCTGGACTCTCTGGCCGCCAAAAGTTCTGGCTTCATGTCTACAACATTGATCTTATAAGTAGTTCCCAGCGAAACCGGGCAATCTACCTGATTTACAGTAGCTCTTGCACTTCCCGCCTTTACCATGATACTGGTATCCTCATATGCCTCTGTCTGAGCCAACATCCAATATTCCTTTGTAAGGGTCTCCCCTTTCTCAAGCTTTACGCCTTCAAGTCTAACCGGCAATTCTTGACTTCCACCGGTGGTGGTCATAACAGGAGTCTGAATAATACCTTCGTAAAAGAGAGTAGCCTCCTGTGCGCTTAACTTTTCAGCCGTGATCTCAAGCTTTACATAGTGACCGGTACACACATTGGCCGGCATACGAAAACGCACCTGATAATCCTGGCTTTCCATCAAAACTCCACCGGTATAGAATTCTGTCTCCATCTCGAATTCTTCTCCGAAAGCTTCGCTATCCATCAATACCAGCTCATAATCGTCTTCGATTCGGTTGTACTCGAATTCTCTGTCACTGTCCTGACGGTTAATAGAATAAACCGGCTGTTCTTCCTTCTCTTTGTATCGTACACACAGGCTTGCCACATTTGTGGTAAGGCTCTCAAATCCTGTGATGGCGGATAATTTCTTAACCACAGAACTGTTGACCACAATCTCTCTTCCCATGTCATCGAAAGCGGCTCCACTTTCCACCATCAAGGATAAATCATCCAAACTAATCACATTCAGGCCACATGCAATCCCAGCTCCCAACATGGTGCGGTTCACAAAACGGCGCTTATTATTCATATACAGCTGCTCCGCCTCAAAATCTGCGGATGTCAGCATCTTTCCTTTGTAGTATCTGTTTCTGCTAAATGATAATAAATCGTTGCTCTTCACCAGCTTGCCCCTCTCTTTTCATCTTAAGCTTCTGCTAAAACATTGTTACTTTGTATCTTAACACATTTTTATAGTTCCTAGATTGTTTTTACATTTTTTCACATATGGGTTATTATACCATATTTTTTTCTAATTGCTACTTTCCAATATAGCTTACTGCCAACATCGTAACATCATCGTATTGCTCGGAACCATCTACGAACTCTTCTATTCCCTGTTCCACCTGCTCTATAAGTTCCTTCGAAGACCGAACCGACACCTTATTTAACACTTCTACCATACGGTCCATTCCGAAAAATTCTTCTTTTGCATTCGTGGCTTCAGGTACTCCATCAGTATATACGAATAGCTTGTCTCCCGGGTTAAAGGTCAGCTCATACTCGTCATAGCAAATTCCATCCATTCCTGCCAGGACAAATCCATGTTTGTCCTTAAAAAGTTCATAAGATCCGTCCTTACGACAGATTGCCGGATATTCGTGTCCTGCATTGGCACATACCATCTTTCCGGTAGAAATAGTAAGAACTCCCATCCAGGCAGTTACAAACATATTCGCCTCATTATTCTCACAGAGGTGATGGTTAACGGATTCAAATACTGCTCCCGGTCCCACACAACTCTCCGCAGTGTTCTTGACCAAGAACTTGGTCACCATCATAAAGAGGGCTGCCGGAATTCCCTTTCCTGAAACATCCGCAATCACCAGAGCCAAATGGTCCTCATCGATCAAGAAGAAATCATACAGATCGCCTCCTACTTCTTTCGCCGGAGCCATGCTGCCGTAAATGTCAAATTCTGTACGATCGGGAAATACCGGAAAGTTTCTCGGAATCATGCCCTCCTGGATCTCTTTTGCCATGGCAAGCTCCACTCCGATACGTTCCTTCTCCGCCGTGATACATTTAAGATTGGTCATGTAAGTATTAATATCTTGCCCCATCTGTTCGATAGATTCTGCCAGAGTCTGAAGCTCATCCTGGGTAGTGATGTTAAGATCCGGCACCTCTAAAAGTCCGTCTCCCTCCTGATGTCGGTTATTCTTCACAAAGGAAGAGGCAGCTTCATCTATTACCTTGATCGGCTTAATAATCTTATGGTCAATGATTAATCTGACAGCCAAAAGTATCACAAGCGTCGCACAGACGAAGTTAGCTATCAACCGTAACAGATAGGAAGAAAACATCTTCAGTTCATTCTTCAGTGACATGACAACTTGTAAGGTACCCACATATTCCCCTGATTCTGTCTCAATATCAGTGCATGTTCCATAGTATATATTTAGGTTTGACGCAGGATCTTTTATATAATAGAAATTGCCATAATCAGTTGTTTCATAGATCCAACCATACTCCACTTGAGACTCTCCAAAGGATCCCGCCCAATAGTGATCCTCATAGGTGACATCTGCAAGAAAAATTTCATTGGCTGCATCAGTATCTGTGTCATAATCTGGATAAGTAATATAAATCTTCGAATTCTTATTAGCTTTGGTATATTCTTCCATAGCAGCGGTAAGCTTCTTATATGCTTTCGTCTGCATGATGCTCTCCATCTCATCCCAGTAATCTTCATACTTATCTCCATCTACAGAATAGTCTTTTGTAAAGTCATCTCCATAGGTTTTAGAATATTCTCGATATACCTTTAACACCTTATTCCTTACAGTTTCAACGGTATCCGGATCTATGGATTCACTCAGACCCTCTGTCATGTAGGCTATTAAAGCCTGACTTTCCGTTATATAATGAGTTGCATAAAGATTGGTACTGACGATAATAGCCACCACCATCATAATGAGGGCAACCGAAACAATAATTCGATCAATACGGTACTTTATGGATCGTCGTTTATTATTGTTCTTCTTATTCTTTTTTTTCTTTTCTTCTTTACTTTTCTTTTCTTCTTTCACTGTAGAATTCTCCCTACTCTTTTATACGACTCCATACTCAATAAGTAAACTTCTTTTTCAAATATTTATTATTTTCTTTTCCTTGACAATATTCTCGTGGATATTTTACACTATTTTTAACTGTAAATGTATTGATTTTTAAGGAGTTACAAACAAATTATGGATATTGTTGATACAGAGAAAAAAAACCAAAAAAACCCGCGAGATAGAATTCGCTTTCAGGAAGCAGCTCTGCTACTCATCACCTTTCTTAGTTTCCTTGCCGCTATGGCATGCATACTAAAAGAAAACTTCCTACTATCCGTTATTTTTGTCACCCTTCAGGGGTGCCTGCTACCATTAAACTTGCTGTCTTGCCGCAAAGGACTTTTAGCCCAGAGGTCATGTTCTTCAGGCGAAGACATAGAGCCCCACTCCGCCCCTACAGCGATGGATTTGATCGAACATGACAATTCCTTAATCTCCAAACTTCGCAAGGAGAAAGAGCAGCTTTCTTATGAAAACGAGCAGCTCTCCGGAGAGCTTGATAAATCCAGCAATCAGGTTAGCACTCTGACACAGCTTCTTGCAGAGGCAGAACTAAAATCCGTAGAATCCCTGAATCCAAAGGTTGCAGCCAGCATCCTTCCGAAAGAGGAATATGTAGAAGACTTAGATCTCATCGCCTTAAGCCAGAGAATTGTAAATCAACTGCAAGGGCCATGTGCAACTGCCGGAGTTCGTTTGGAGCTTTCCACCTCATCGTCTTCTATTCTCTATCAGGCAGACAAGCGCTATATCAGTTTGATGATTCGAAATATCATCGACAATTCTATCAAATATATGAAACGAAATGGAACTCTCGTGATTACCATTTCCAATGTAGGCACCAATATCTTTATTGCTTTTAAAGACGACGGTCTTGGTCTTCCCGAACAGGAATTGCCAAATATCTTTGATTTAAATTTCCAGGGATCCAACCGTGTCAGTGGCAACGGCCTTGGTCTCGCCCAGGTAAAAGCAATTGTAGAACACTATGACGGAACGATTTACGCACACAGTGCAAATGGTATGGGAATTTACATTCAGCTTCCCATCAACTCTTAGGAAGGAGGACTTGATCTATGAGTAGAAAACCTGTTTATATCTTCTTCCTGCTGCTGTATTTAGCAGTTGGCGCCGGCGCTGTGGCCTACAGTTATCTTCAGGGGGACTTAAGCCTAAGCACCTATCAGTCAGAACTGATGAATCTTTTTAATTCTTTGTTTTAAAAAATTTGTATGATTTCAGATTTTGTATGATTTCAAAAAAGGTAGGAACCATTTGGCTCCTACCTTTTTTGGTGGTCTCTTATTCTTTTTAAAGCATATCCTATTTCTTAAAATCTCATCTTCTTTTTTTAGAACATTTCATCCTCGTCTTTTCTGCGGATGATTCTGCGAATAACGAAAGTCGCTGCTCCACCGATTCCACAGCCTCCCACTACCATCAAAGAAATGATAGCTGCATATCGATTCAAAAGACTTGATCCAGATGAAGTTCCCTCTCCTATGATTTTTGCCGATCTACTGCTTCCCTTATTGGAATTTGTGGTGCTCTTTGTGGTACCGGTACCATCGTCACTACTGCTCTTGCTCTTATTGACAATCGGCATATCCGTAGTTCCTGTTTCTTTTGTTTCGTCTGTACCGGTTGTTTTTTCCTGATCAGAAGTAGAACCGGTTGTTCCTGAAGATGTATTGTTCTTGCGGCTTCCACTACTTGAGGCTGTTGCGGATGAGCTACTGGTAGCTGTGCCTCCAATAGAAAATTCTGCCTCTGCTGTTCCATCCTCCCACACGATGGTGATGGTATGAGTTCCGTTGGTGAGTGTCTGCAAATAAGTAGCTGACAGATTAATTACCGTAGGATCTGCGTTCTTCGTGTAATTACTTCCGCTAAGTCTCTCCCCGTCTACCTTTACAGACTGGAACTTGTCATAGGCGCCGCTGCCCTTAAAGGTCAGGCCGTTGTTGCTATTCTTCTGCCAAGAAGCACCTGCTCCCTGGGTAATCTTGTAAGTTACCGTTAAGGCCACTGCATCAGAGGTAACAGATCCTGCCCGATTGCTGACTACACACTGGTACTTGTATCCATTCATGGAGCAATCTTCTGTGTAGACACGATAGGTTGCTGTGGTAGCTCCTGAGATATCCTGATATTCAGAGCCATCTCCCTTGTCTACCTGCCACTGGTAACTCAACTCATCTCCGGTTGCTTCCACTGTAAAGTTGGTGCTGGAACCTGCAAATACCGTAACACTCTCCGGCTGCTTGCTGATGGTTGGAGCTCCAATCTGATTTCGATACTTAACATCCAACTCAACATTTGCTGCCGGCATGGTAAATGTAGTCTCTTTAGAAGAAACATCGGCAAGATTTGCCTTGCCCTTCACCACTACCCATTTTTCAAATTCCTGTCCCTCCGGGGCATCATTTGCCGTGACGGTAATCACTTCACCGGCAACACTCTCTGTGGCACTTCCCGTTCCGTTATTAACTTTAATGGTATAAGTAGATGCGGTAACCGTAAGCACTGCCTCTGAACTTGTAACCGTAAGTTCCTCATCATCCGCAGCGCTGATGACACATTGGTATCTGGCTCCATTTAAGCTAGATGCCACACTTGAAATCGTATAGCTTTCTTCATTTCCCACATTCTGGAAGCCTTTTCCATCTCCCTTATCTTCCTGCCACTGATAACGCAACTCATGGGAAGAAGTAGCTGCCACTGTAAAGGTAACACTTCCGCCCTCCGGAGTAGAAACACTCTCCGGCTGGGTAGTAATCTGAATCGGATTTTCTTCCTTGTACTCAGCGGTCAGTTCTACATCGCTATCCGGCATAATGAAGCTGGTCTCTGCACTGGTAGTATCTCCCAAGTTTACACTACCTTCCACAACCTTCCATTGCTTGAATACCTTACCTTCCTCAGCATCATCTGCCTTGATGGTAACAGTATCCCCTGCCTTGCAGGACTCTGGGGTTGCAGTACCGCCATTTACCGTAACAGTATAATCCTCACCATCTACATTTAATACAACCTCTTGGGTGGTAACTGTAGTCTTGGAATCCTCCTTCAAAGTGATCACGCACCTAAAGGTAGATCCGGACAATTCCTTGGTAGCCTTTTTAACGGTATAACTAGTTCCGTTTTCTCTTGCATTCTGCACGGTCTGCCAACCCTTGTCGTTATGATAATTTGCCTGCCACTCATAAAGCATTGTATATTCATCGGAGGTCGTAGTAGCCTCCACGGAGAATTCAGCAGGTTTACCCTCAGCTACTGCAGCATTCTCCGGCTCTTTGGTAATAGTAATTCCGTAGGCAGGTTTATAGTTCGCTGTAATCGTAAATTCGGTATCTTCTTTTTCAAACTTTGGCATCTCAAAAGAAGTGGTCTCACTTGTTTTGTCTTTAAGCTTTACCTGGTCATTATCACAGGTCCAACCCACAAAACGTTGGTCCTCCACAACCGCAGCATTAATAGTAACAGTCGTTCCCGCCATAAAGGAGCCTGAAGTAGAGCCATCTTCCAAAGTTCCTCCCTCAACAGTTACCTTATAAAGAATTTCTTTCGTCACGGTAAGTGTCGCAGCCTTAGAAGTCTTAGAACCATCTCCCGTATCTTTTCCCCAGTCAATGGCATTTCCATCAGCATCCACTTCCGTTACAATACATCTGTACTGTGTACCGTTTTGTCCTTCTTCCGTTGCATTTTCCACGGTATAGGTAGCATCTGTTGCACCTTCAATATTGGTAAATTCTTTGGAATCCTTCTCAGCCATCTGCCACTGATAAGTCAGAAGATCTCCTTCATATCCAGGTTCAGCACTTACAGTAAAGGTAGCTTGATTGCCTTCTTTTATAGTTACATCTGTTGGGTCTGATGTAATGCTTACCTTACCACCATTCTTTTGAACAGTCAGGGTAGCCGTATCAGTAACTCCTTCTTGTAGCGTTGCAGTCTTTGTTGTTTTTCCATCAATCTCAGTGTAGGTTACAACACATCGATATTGATCTCCATTCTGAGAATAGTCGATATTCTCAATCTTTAAAGTAGATCCGCAGTTATCTTCGTCCGGTGTAACAGTCCCTTCCGAATCTTTAAGATCCACAAAGTCTGCATCTCCCACTTTTTTCTTCTGCCATTGATAAGAAAGACTATCTTGATATTCTTCCGAAGGAGACGTTACATTTACTGAAAATGTAGCGGTCTCTCCTTCTTTTGCATCAATTACTGTTTTATCCTCTGGTCCTGTCGTAATTGTAGGTGCATCCAGTGCCTTATACACTGATTTAATTTTAATAGTACTTGTACCTTTATCTGCATCCTTGCTATCAGTTGTATACTGATTATCTTTTAAGCTCTGTTTAACTCCACCAATATTCCAACGTGAAAATACTTTGCCTTCGCTTCCTTTATCAACCGGATCCAAAGTAATGGTTGTTCCGAGCCTGATTTTATAGATGTGAGTATTCTCATCCTGACCTTCTACCGGTGTCTCCTCTGTCCGATCCTTTATGGTGGCATCTGTCGCTGTTACCTCATATTTCTTCGTGAAAGTAATGGTAACTGTAGAAACACCACTGTCATTCCAATCATCTCTAATCGCCATAGCTTTTAAAGTAATTGTCACTTCATCATCGCTCTGTAATTTTTCATAAGTCCCCTCTGAAAGTTCAATACCTGTCTTAGGATCATATTTTTCTGACTCAGTAGTCGGATCATCACCATCTAACGTATAGTATATAGAAGCCTCTGTATCTTCCTTCTCTCCATTCCAGACTTTCAACTTAATATTAGCACTCTCTCCGGGAGCATCCGTTGATGAATCTATCACATCTTTGTTATCATTTAAGAAGAATACCGGAGCACTAAGGGTCTGTTTTTCTCCCATTTTTACAGATACATAAGCATTCTGTTTATTTATATCATAATCTTTACCCTTTGGTGATGCAAGATCTCCCCAGGCTACGAATTCGTAACTGCCTTGTTCAAATTCATCATTGTTAGTGCCACCCCAAGTTACAGGAACCTTAACTTCTGTTTCTTTATATATATATTTCGTGCTACCTTCTTCCGATCCGGATTCACTTGACGGGTCACCCGTAATGCTTTCTACCACTACCGTTGCTTCGGAATCTAACTGTTTTGCAATACCGTCAAATTTGGATGCATAAGCCACCTCTTTTGGAGAATCTGACTGCAAAGGCGAGACAATCGAAAGAATCTTCGCCTTTCTTGTTTTAAAGTCAAAATTGAAATAAATCTTATCAGTGGTGTTATTCTGTTTTACCTCTTTCGTATCGTCATAAACCGTAACCGTACCATCGTTCTTAACATTAACAACTATTGGCTCTACCTTAGACTCTGTCTGATCATCACTGGTAACAATCTTCAGATTAATGGTAACCTTATCAGCAAAACTATATTTGTTTACTTTTTTATCCATAGTATCATTGTCTATTTTCAAGCCCAAAGCCATGGTATATTTTGTGTTAAAATCTGCTTTTTGGCTTAAGTCTTTACAATAGAAACCGTCGAACTTCAAAAGGTTTTTAAGCTCGTCATCTGATCCCAACTCCGAGATAGATTTTCCATTAAACCCTGTTATTTCAAATTTCTTGTAATCACTGTTATCAAGCAAATTTCCTATTGTCATGCTATCTGCGTAGCTCTTCCAGTTCGTACTGTCCCTCATAGGAGCATAGAAAGTCACATCTACAGAAGAAAGTTTTTTTGTAATTGTTAATTCAACAGGTTTTGAAGCAGCATCTGTACTGTAATCGTTACTCTGCTTCTCAGCAATTAAATAGGCATGATAAGTTCCGTTATAATAGTTATCATTCCAATTCTGATCCCATGTAAAATTTGCTGTTCCTGAAGTTGTTTCTACACTTTGATATTGATAAGATACAATGGAGCTTCCCGCTTTATCCCTCTCGCCATTTGTCACCAGCAAAGATACAACATCATCTCTTGAATCACCGGTATTGTCGGTAATTGTATATGGGACGGAAATTGTATTATCACTATCCATAGTAACGCTTTTACCGTCAGCAACTTTAGCCTCTAATTTATCATCGATCAGAGTGAGCTTATAGGAGCCGTTTGTATACAACCAGTATTCATTGTTGTTCACCTTAAGTTGTTTTTCTTCTTTTCCTTTTTCATGTATATCCGCTTCTACGTAAGTAGAAAAAAGGATTTTACTTTTATCCAAAAGGAAGGATGGCGAGATCCCGCTTTTAGTTGTTTTCAACGCAGCATCGGACACGCTCTTATAACTCCCATCTGTATCCACATATCCTATAGGATTTTTTTCTCCTTTTATTTTTCCATCACCATAATACTCATATCCACGAATCCAATACGCTTCATCTTTTTGCGCAAGAGCTTTGATTAGTTCATTATCTCTAATCGACATAAGCCAATCCCATGGAAGAGAAATCGTTTCAGTCTTATTTGTTCCACTAATCGTTCGTTTCAAAATCGCATTCTTTTCCGTATCTGTCAAAGAATTTGTATAAAAATGAGAGCCATTTAACTTATCTATTACCGTAGTACCTTGATTCTCATAAACAGATGTACCAAGCACACTCATGCAGTCAAGCAAAAGTGCATTTTTTACCTGCAAATTAGTTTCCAAATCATCATCCGTCGCCCAGACACTGTTTATCACTTGGAATTTTATAGGTGTTTCTTTACCCAAATATACATAACTTCTAAAAAAATGCTGATTTGGTCTATTGTTTCCCTTATATTTTTTTTTCAAATACTCATTATCATCCCATGTCACCGACATATCAGAGGTTCCAAGTCCCGTATTGGTCGTATCCTTCTTAACCGTTTGATTATCCGACGCTCGCACCTTCAGCCCATATCCCGCGCCTATAGCAAGACCCATCACCAATATGCAGCTCAAAAGCAACCGAATTCGTTTTCTCTTTAATGCCCTTTTCTTCATACCGCCACTCCTTTTTCATTCGTATATTTATCTTTAGTTTCTTTTATGATCTAAAAACCCACTTTTCTATCTTCATTATACTCAGTCAGTCTTTTTTGTCCATACAGAAGAGAATTTTCTCTTTAACTTTATACGAGCCAAGGCCACCTCAAAGCTAACGAACTAACCCGCCATAATTATAAAAATCAAATACCGCATGGCAGAGAGCCAAACGCTCCCCACACATGCGGTTCACTAAATGATATTATTTATTTGTATCCAGACGCTCCTGCAAAACGCCTCGCTCCTCTTCAGGAATATTTAACATTTCTAATTTACTCTAATCGATACTCATACGTACCAATGCTCGATTTAATTTTGCCTTAGCCACTTTGTACTCTCGGTCTGACAGCCCTGTTTTGTTCAAGGTCTCTTCCGCCCGTTCCTTGGCATTCTTTGCCCGGTCTTTATCAATATCCTCGCTCCACTCCCAGGTGGTTGCAAGAACCCGGCATTTGCCATCTACCATGGTGAGCATTCCGCCGATGCAAGCTGCTCTTCGCACCGTTCCATCCTCTAGAACGACATGAGCTTCTCCCATACCGATGCCGGTACAAAAGTCCATATGATCCGCAAGGATTGCCCGATCTCCGGTAATGGTTCTTACCACTACGCGAACCACATCTCCCTTAAAGAGCAATCCGTCGGGAGTACCTATTTGTAATGGGAAGGTCTTCATAGACATCCTCCTTTACTATTTCTTCGCCTTTTCAAATACATCATCGATGGTTGCCGCGTAGAGGAAGGCTCCCTCCGGAAGTTCATCACATTCTCCATCTAAGATCATTTTAAATCCGCGAATAGTTTCTTTTAATGGTACATATTGTCCCGGATTTCCGGTAAACTGCTCTGCTACGTGGAAGCTCTGAGACAGGAATCTCTGAATCTTACGAGCACGGCTTACCGACAACTTGTCTTCCTCTGACAGCTCGTCCATACCCATGATGGCAATGATATCCTGTAATTCTTTATAACGCTGAAGTACCTGCTGTACTCTCTTTGCTACGTCATAATGGTCCTGTCCAACTACCTCCGGTGACAAGATACGGCTGGTAGATTCCAACGGATCTACCGCCGGATAGATACCCTGGCTTGCAATATCACGGGACAATACGGTAGTAGCGTCCAAGTGGGTAAATGTTGTTGCAGGTGCCGGGTCTGTAAGATCATCCGCCGGTACATATACAGCCTGAACCGAAGTGATGGAACCCTTTCTTGTAGATGTGATACGCTCCTGAAGAGCACCCATCTCTGTTGCCAAAGTAGGCTGATATCCTACCGCTGATGGCATACGTCCAAGCAGCGCTGATACCTCAGAACCAGCCTGTGTGAATCGGAAAATGTTGTCGATGAAAAGAAGCACATCCTGGTTCTTCTCATCACGGAAATATTCCGCCATGGTAAGACCGGAAAG
The DNA here is from genome assembly GCA_963658085.1 of bacterium. GTDB lineage: Bacteria > Bacillota > Clostridia > Lachnospirales > Lachnospiraceae > CAKRJP01. The sequence continues at coordinate 32,063 of CAVKOU010000002.1, read as the reverse complement.
TGCAACTCTCATACGAGCTCCGGGCGGTTCGTTCATCTGACCGTAAACCATGACAGTCTTGTCGATAACTCCACTCTCCTGCATTTCTCCGTACAAGTCATTACCCTCACGGGTACGCTCTCCAACTCCGGTAAATACAGAAAGTCCACCGTGGGCAGTTGCTACATTATTAATAAGCTCCTGAATCAGTACCGTCTTACCTACACCGGCACCTCCGAACAAACCGATCTTTCCACCCTTTGCATAAGGGCAGATCAGGTCAACGACCTTGATACCTGTCTCGAAAATCTCTGTGGCAGGATTTTGTTCTTCGTATGACGGTGCCGGACGATGGATGCTCCAACGCTCTGTAGTCTCCGGTTCCGGCTTGTTATCGATCGGCTGTCCTAAGAGGTTAAATACACGTCCCAGGCAAGCCTCTCCTACCGGCACGGCGATGGAATCGCCGGTGTCCACTGCTTTGGTTCCTCTGGTCAATCCATCGGTAGAATTCATTGCAATGCAACGCACCACATTGTCTCCTACCTGTTGAGCAACCTCCGCAATGAGCTTTGCACCATTTAATTCAATCTCAATGGCATTTTGTAGTGCAGGCAGTTCATCGTGGGCAAAGCGAATGTCCAATACCGGACCGATGACCTGTACCACCTCGCCAATGTGTTTTTCACTCATTTCGAATCTCCTTCATTCTTCAAGGTAATCGATCGCTAGACGCCTTCTGCGCCTCCCACGATCTCCGTAATCTCCTGTGTAATACCAGCCTGACGAGCTCTGTTATAGTAAAGATTCAGCTGCTCAATCATATCCCCTGCATTCTTTGTGGCAGAGTCCATGGCTGTACGTCTTGCCGCCAGCTCACTTGCCACACTTTCACAGATACCGGAATAAATGAGACCTGCCAAATATTCCGGAACAATGCACTCAAATACTTCCTCCGGATTTGGATCATACAGGGTCTGCTCGATCTTTTTCTGCTTCTCCCCGTCCAGGTTCGCTTCTGCAAGATCCGGCAGAGGCAGGATCGGAAATGACTCAGGAATCTGAGAGAGCATAGAGATAAACTTGGTATAGCAAAGTTCAATATGCCCGAATCTTCCTGCCTTGAATTCTGTACACAAAAGATTTGCGATGCTAAAGCAATCTGCCACGGAAATATCCGCCACCTCTGCAAATTCTTCTGTTAACACTTCTATATTCTTTCGAAGGCAGTACTCCACCGCCTTCTTGCCGATAGGAAGAGCTACGACCTCTTTCCCTTCTGCATCCGCCTCGAAGCATTTAAACAGGTTGGAATTATAGCCACCTGCCATACCTCTGTCTCCGGCAATCATTACATAACAGCATTTATCATTGACTGGTTTCTTAACATATACTGAGCTAAAGCCTACATAGCCTTCTGCAATATCCTGCAAAGTCTCATGCAATACCTCGAAGTAAGGTTTGCAATTTTCCGCTTTCTCTTTGGCTTTACGCAGCTTGGAGGATGCTACAAGTTCCATTGCCTTGGTGATCTGCATGGTACCCTGCACACTTTTAATGCGCAGCTTAATGCTTTTCATATCTGCAGCCATATGCTTCCTCCTTTATATTTATTTCTCAGATTGCATACTGATAAATTGCTCTGTATAAGCATTTAACACAGCAACCAATTTTTCTTCTGTAGATTTCTCCAGCTTTCCGGTAGATCGTACCAGCTGAACAAATTCAACCCCCTCTGCATCTGTATCCAGATAACGGAAGAGTCCTGACTCATACTCCTTCACATCTTTTGTAGCGATCTTGGCCAAAAGATTGTGTGTCGCAGCATAGATAATTGCCACCTGCTTCTCTACAGAAACCGGAGACTCCTGATTTTGCTTCAAAATCTCTACGATACGCTCGCCCTGTGCCAGACGTGCCTTGGTATCCTCATCAAGATCAGAACCAAACTGGGCAAATCCCTGAAGCTCTCGGTACTGAGAATACAGAAGCTTCAAGTTACCGGATACCTGTTTCATAGCTTTCACCTGCGCGTTACCACCTACACGGGATACGGAAATACCCGGGTTAACCGCCGGCATAATTCCTGAGTGGAACATCTCGGTCTCCAGATAAATCTGTCCGTCTGTAATAGAAATAACGTTGGTAGGAATGTATGCAGATACATCTCCTGCCTGGGTCTCGATGATCGGAAGAGCGGTAAGAGATCCTGCTCCGTGAGCATCATCCATTTTCGCTGCTCTCTCAAGAAGTCTTGAGTGCAGATAGAATACATCTCCCGGATATGCCTCACGTCCCGGTGGTCTTCTGATCAACAGGGAAAGTGCACGATATGCCACCGCATGCTTACTAAGGTCATCATAGATTACCAGAGCATGCTTTCCATTTGCCATAAAATACTCACCGATGGAGCATCCGGTATATGGTGCAATGTACTGTAGCGGTGCCGCATCCGATGCGGTAGCTGCTACCACAACTGTGTAGTCCATAGCACCTGCTCTTTGAAGCTTCTCTACCAAAGTTGCAACCGTTGAACGCTTCTGTCCAATGGCAACATAGATACAAATAACGTCTCCGCCCTTCTGGTTCAAGATCGTATCAATGGCGATCTGTGTCTTACCTGTCTGGCGGTCTCCGATAATTAACTCACGCTGTCCACGACCGATAGGGATCATGGAGTCGATGGCTTTAATACCGGTCTGTAAAGGCTCTGTAACGGGCTGTCTCTCACAGATACCCGGTGCCGGGCTTTCTACTGCACGAAACTCACTGGTCTCAATCGGACCTGCTCCGTCGATGGGCTGACCCAATGCATTTACAACACGACCGATCATGGCATCTCCAACAGGTACAGATACGACCTTCCCGGTACGTTTCACTGTCTGGCCTTCACCGATATTCTCATCGGAACCGAAGACTACGATGGATACCATGTTCTCTTCCAAATTCTGTGCCATTCCGAAACTTCCATCTTCAAATTCGAGAAGCTCTCCAGCCATACAAGCTGTAAGTCCGCTGGCTCTTGCAATACCGTCACCTACGGAAAGGATTGTACCGGTCTCGCTCTGCTGGATCGCATTGTCATAATATTTGATCTGGCTTCGGATGACTTTGGATATTTCTTCTGGTTTAAATTGCATGTTTCCTATACCATCCTTTATATAGAATCATTCTTTTATAATATGCTTTTATAATATGCTTTTATAGTATGCTTTAATGATACACTTTAACAGTTTACTTCATATTTACTTTAATAATTGATCAATAACTCAACGAACAATTTTCTTAATCATTACTCTGTAAATTGCAAATTGTTAATTATTAATTGTTGATTGTTAATTGTTAATTATTCAATTGCTTGGAAAGGCCGCTCATACGTCCTTTTAGGGTTCCGTCTAACTGCTTTCCATCCATTTCCACGCGGAGTCCTGCTACTACGGAAGCATCGATTTTCTGAGTCAGTAGGACAGTCTTGCCGCTGATTTTTTCCAGTCTGGCTTTCAGCCCATTTGCCTGTACCTCACTGAGAGGAATGGCACTGTATACCACTGCTTCTGTAATATTATGATCCACGTTATAACGTCTTGTGTACTCCTCACAACATCCGGCAAACTCCCTGATAATGTTGTGATCACACAATAATTTTAGAAAATTAAGTAAGTAGCGCTGGATACTAGCACCGAATGCGGTATCTATAAGTTTTACTCTCTCCGCCTTCGGAATGGAAGGCTCACCTAAGAGCTTGATATAATCCGGGTTTTCACGGAATAATTCACGGACCTGCTTTAACTGCTCCATGATCTGCTCCACAAGGCCCTCTTCCATAGCTAAATCATATAATCCACTACCATATACTTTAGCTGTCTGTGTCATGATGCCTCACCCACATTGGAAATAAATTCATCAATCAGTTTCTCATGATCCTTCTCGCTGATTTCGCGCTCGATCACCTTACCAGCTATCTCCATAGCGATTCCGCCGATCTCGCCCTTGAGTTCATTGACAGCTTTCTTCTTCTCCTGTGCAATGTCACTCTCTGCCTTAGCCTTGATGGCTGCAGCCTGGCGATTTGCTTCCTGAATCACCTCTTCACTCTGAAGAGCCGCACTCTTCTGAGCGCTGGTAATAAGAGCATTTGCTTTCTCCTTGGCATCTGCCATATTCTGCTCATACTCCGCCTTAATAGCATTGGCTTCGTCTTTGGCTTTTTGAGCCTCGGTGATTTCTGCTGTTGCCATGGCTTTTCTCTTCTCCAAAACCTCATTAATCGGTTTTAGCAGGAAACGTTTAATCAAATATAGCTGAATAAAAAGGTTACAAATCTGCGCAACAAAGGTCCACGGGATAATTGTTACTAAATCCTGCATCTTCGTGTTCAACCTCCTTCTTCTTGCGTTTGTTCATCCTCTGGGATTATCCCAAGTAACCCATGAACAATCCAGGTGCAACGAAGATCAAAAGAAGTCCTGTTACGAAACCGTAGATACCGGTTGTCTCTGCAAGAGCAACACCAAGAAGCATTGTAGAAGTTACATCACTTTTACACTCCGGCTGTCTTCCGATAGCTTCAAGAGCCTTAGCAACAGCGTTACCTTCACCAATACCAGGTCCAACACCGGCGATCAGTGCAAGTCCGGCACCAATTGCGCAACCCATCAATGCAATACCTTTAGCAAGTACTGTAAAATCCATAATAAATTCCTCCTAAAATAAACTTAAGATATTTTTGTTTTTAATTTTTACTCTTCTCCAGCTTCCTGTGCGATATACATGATCGTCAGCATACTGAAGATAAATGCCTGCATACACGATGTGAACCAATCAAAATAGAATCCTGTAATAGCAGGAATACCTACGTCAAAGATTGGAATCTGTGAAAGCAGCTGTCCCACAGCTCCGGGAATCAATCCAAGAACTGCCGTACTAAGAACCGCCAAAGATCCATAAATCAGACCACTGATAACGATTCCTGAGAAAATATTTCCGAAGTGTCGACAAGCCATGGAAACCGGTGTCGAAATTTCTCCGAGAACATTAAATGGCGTCATAACAAAAATTGGTTCTGTAAACCCCTTTAAGTATCCGCCAAAGCCGTTTGTCTTAAGCTTCTGGTGTGTAATCATAATAAATACCACAACTGCCCATGCTGCCTCTGTGGACAAATCGGCTGTGGGGCTCCTAAGCCCCGTTAGGCTGATGAGATTAGATACAAGACTGGTACTGAACAACGCCCCAACAAAAGGTATCATGTAACGGAATCTCTCTCCCATGTTACCAATTACAAAGTTGTTCAGGGTCTCAACGATCATTTCTGCTGCCGCCTGGCGCTTGGAAATGTTCTCTACTTTGAGGTCTCTGGTTAGCCAAATGCACAATCCCGTAATAATAATCATGACGATCCAGCTAACTACCAAAGTCTCACTAATCTGAAGATCTCCTAATATCGGAATGTTAAGCGGAATGGTAAAATACACTTTAGGTCCGCTAATATCTATATTCATAGTCTCACCTCCATTCTAAATTCCAAGAATTTCCGATATTCATGCATCCTATATTCAATTGTATTTATGTAAAACTGTAAACAGTTTTAACCTTATTTATTGGTCGTCACTCTTTTTTCTCCGAAATGCCGACAATCTTACTCCCCAGTTCCAAAAAAACAAAGGCAAAATTCCTGCTACTAGATTAAACCACGGAAGAAGTGCTACCAAGATCACCCATAGTATCAGGATTCCCATCCTTTTGGAATAACTAAATTTCATCTTCTGTCTCGCCAGATCCTGATCCTCTGTTGCCGCCACATCCTGTACCGTCAGGGCCATAAGATAAAAGTTGGCGATAGGCACAACACCACCCAAAATCCCCGATAAGAACACTCGATAATCTAAAGGCACCTTCTCCGGAGAAATCACATGAGCGACGCCAAAGACGATCCACATAAGGATCACCCCTACCACTGTGTAAGTTACTACACGAATGAATTCTTTTTTGGAATCCTCCTGAAGTTTACCCATATTTCTACCTCCTACATATGACTATTCCCTACATATGACTATTCCCTATATATGACTATTACCTACATATGACTATTAAAAGAAACTCCGGTTCTTTGTTTCTTTTCTTTATCTTCCTTCTTCATAATGCGAAGATATAGATTGTAAGCTACCATAAAGGAACTCCCAAGTCCAAAAATAAATCCTACGATATAAATCCAAAGTCCCACGCCGGTATGGGCGGTAAGCCACCAACATCCCAAAAGACAAAGCACTGTCGGCGTCAAAAGGGACAGTCCAAACTGGGTGACCATTGTAATATTTTTCATAAAATCCGAGAATACAAAGAATTGTTTTGCAGAAAACTTCGGTTTATCTGTCATAATCTTCAACCTCTCTACCAATTGTTCAAATGATGAAGATGCCCTTCCAAATTCATATGTTCAAAATGATTCTGTCTCAGTGCCTCATAGAGAACTACCGCCACAGAATTCCCCAAATTCAGCGATCTTATATCTCCTACCATCGGAATCCGGATACAGTTTTCCTGATTCTCCACCAAGATTTCTTCCGGAATACCGGCACTCTCTTTTCCAAACATGATGTAACAGTCCGGTTCATAGGAGGCCTCTGTATATACCTTCTGCCCCTTAGTAGTAGCCATGTAAATCTTCGCCCCCGGATTCTTCTCTAAGAACTCTTCGTAATTCACATAAGTAGTGACATCCAGATCTTTCCAGTAATCCATACCGGCCCTTTTTAAGTTCTTCTCATTCAATCGAAATCCCAAAGGTTCTATCAAATGAAGTCTTGTGTTTGTAGCCACACAGGTGCGACCAATATTTCCTGTATTTGCCGGAATCTCCGGCTCAAACAAAACAATGTTTAACATAATATTTTTCCTTTTAAATAATTCTTATAGGTGTCGTGGTTGACCTCTTTATTGTAAGAGGAATCCCTATTAATAGTCAATGAATTTCTATCTTATAGAACTATCAGAAAACATTATATCAACTAATCCCCGCATGATATACTCTGTTATTTTCTTAACTATATTATATGATAATCATTATCAAAATTGATGTTCTTTTTTTAGTACTTAACAACCACTTTTTATATATTTTCTGTTCCTTTTTACTAAAAAACAGCGCTTACTGAGGGTTCGTTCACCTCTCAGCAAGCGCTGCTCTCTACAGAAATCTGTCCGTTTCTTAATGTTTTTGTTGATATCTTTATTTATTTTCCCGAAGTCTTGTAATGAATTTCTCCAATCTTCCCAACGCTTCCTTCAAGTCTGCCAATGAATAAGCATAGGATACACGGATAAATCCTTCTCCACAATCACCAAAGGCTGTTCCCGGTACTACCGCTACCTTTTCTTCCATCAGAAATCTTGTTGCAAATTCCTCCGCTGTCATTCCAAATTCCTGAATATTCGGGAATACATAGAAGGCTCCAAAAGGCTCAAAGCAGGAAAGTCCCATGCGTTTAAACTCATGCATGAGGAAACGTCTTCTCTGATTGTAAGCTTCCCGCATCTCCTGCACTTCCGGATCACAGTGACGAAGTCCCTCCACGGCTGCATACTGGCTGTTGGTCGGCGCACACATGATGGCATATTGATGAATCTTGATCATCTGTTCTAAAATAACCTTCGGCCCACAGGCATATCCAAGTCTCCATCCTGTCATGGCAAATCCTTTGGAGAATCCGTTGATTACAATAGTTCTCTCCTTCATTCCCGGAAATGATGCAATGGATACATGGTCACTTCCATAGGTAAGCTCTGAATAAATCTCATCGGAGATCACGTAAATATCATTCTCAATAATCACATCTACCAATGGTTCCAAATCCTCTTTGGTCATAATACTTCCCGTCGGATTATTCGGGAAAGGCAGCACCAACAGTTTTGTCTTAGGAGTGATGGCTGCTTTCAATTCATCTACTGTTAATTTAAATTGATTCTTCTCCTGAAGCTCAATCGGCACCGGCACGCCATCTGCTAAGACTGCACATGGCAAATATGAAACATAACTTGGCTGAGGAATCAAAACCTCATCCCCCGGATCCAGCATGGCACGCATAGCCATATCAATACCTTCGCTGCCACCTACTGTAACCATCACCTCTGTAGCGTGGTCATAGCTTACCTGAATCTTTCTCTCTAAATATTTACAAATCTCTTCTTTTAATTCTTTTAATCCAGCGTTGGATGTATAGAAGGTACGTCCTCTCTCCAGGGAATAAATACCTTCCTCTCTGATTCTCCAAGGGGTATCAAAGTCCGGCTCACCAACACCCAGAGAAATAGCATCCGGCATCTCACTTACCACATCAAAAAATTTACGGATACCTGAGGGCTGGATATCAACAACTTTCTTAGCTAATGGATTTCTCATTATGGTGTCACCAACATCCTTTCTGACTTATTCTCCTCTGTTAATACAGTTCCGTGATCTTTGTATTTCTTTAATACGAAGTGAGTGGCTGTACTGATGACATTATCGATCGTAGAAAGTTTGCTGGAAACAAACTTAGATACCTCAAGCAATGTTTTCCCTTCTAAAGAAACCAACAAATCATATCCTCCTGAGATCAAATACACAGCCTGAACTTCCGGATAGTTTCCGATACGAACAGCAGTATCATCAAAACCTGCATCTCTTTGCGGGGTCAAACGCACCTCGATCAAAGCATTTACATGCTCCTCTCCTGCTTTCTCCCAGTTGATCAGTGTATGATATCCGCAAATAATCTGCTCTTTTTCCATCTGAGCCAACTCATTGGCGATGCTCACCTCATCAGTATCCAAAAGGATTGCCAGTTCTCCCAAGTCCACACGACTGTTTTTTTCCATATATTTCAATATCTGTTTTCTAAACTTATCCATGATAGGTTCCTCCATACATTTTCAATATTTCATCCGGAGCCGGACGATCAATATATCGAACTTCCTCTCCATTATGCAGGATCTTGTCATTGTTGTCTGTCAGCGTTCCAATGACAGTTCCCTTAATATGATTCCGATTTAGCTCATCTGCCAAAGCTTCTCCCTGATCCGTAACGATCAACATACATCCGGTAGAAGCCAACTGGTAGGGGTTGATTCGATAGTGCTCACACACTTCGATTGTTTCCTGTAAAATATTTAATTTCTTCATATCCACGGCAAGCCCCTCATCAGCATCCTTCGCCAGGTCCCAGAGGGCGGCTAAAATTCCACCTTCCGAAACCTGCCTGATAGCAGATGAGCCTCCGGCTTTTGCAACAGATATGGCAGGTCCGGCAAATAACTGCTGCCGGTAGGATCGAATCTGTTCTATGAATGCAGGGGCAAATCTTTTCTTAAGCTCCTGTTCTCTCTCGTCTAGTATTCGAAGCATTCCCTCCATTCCGATATAGCCGGCCAACACAATATCCTGTCCGGCTCGGAGGGTATCCTTGCACCAGGCTTCCTCTTTAGGGGCTCTGGCTATTCCAGATACCGTCACCATAGGAAGAGTCACTCCCTCATGTTTCCTATGGGTCATTTCTTTAAGTTCTATATTCTGTGACTTGCAGGCTTCCTTCACTTCTCTTTGAATTGCGTGAAGACGGGAGGCAAAAGTATACTCCGGCATCTCGATCTGAACAGAGACTTCTACATTCGAAACTCTCACATCCGAAACCTCCGCCCAAGATCCCATCACTGATTCCGCCTGAGATCCCGACACTGATTCCGTCCGAGATCCCGCCGCGGCCCAAAGATCATTGGCCACCGCCGCCAGGGCATATACTCCCGTATAGCCGGAATGTCCGTATAAAGTTGTGACTGTATTCAGAATTTCTCCATCTGAAGTTTGAACTCTAAGCATGCCACACCTCCTAATATCGTTTACATAATATCATTTATATAATCTAAATTCATTCCATGTTTCCCGGAAACTTGGATTACTTTTCATTTTTTCTAATATAACATAGCAGAAGCCTGACTAATGGCGTTGGTAATAGTGCTGGCATCCTGACTGGACACCGCTGAACTTACCAGGGCAGAAGCCGAAGCATTATCGCAGGCGATACCTACGGAAATAATTTGATCTGATTTGATATATTCACTGGTATTTACAATATCACGGCTTACTTCCTCGCCGTCCTGATAAACAATCTTCCAAAGCTCTGCACTCATGCCATTGGAGGCAGCTCCTGTATATTCCATACTTCCAAGGGTTGCCTCAGAATCTGTTACATATGTGGTATCATATGCCTCTGTGGAGAGCACCTCACTCTCAAACTCTATGGTTCTTCCCTCGTCCCTGGTGTCCTTTCCATAAATGGTAAAGGTAAGATTGTCATCAGAATCAATTTCTCCTGAAATATAGATCGGAGAATCGTAATTGTTCTTAATACGAAATTCCATAGAACCGGTAGCTACTGCCGCATCCCTGGACGGATCCACATAGGTCACCTGCATGGAATGATTGTGTCGTTCTACTACTTCCAGTTCTGCATAAAGCACAGCATTGTAAAGGGTAGAGGTTACTTGGCAAACTCCACCGCCGTAGGTCTGCTCCACCTGGCTTCCCGCGTAACTATTTCCCAATGTATATCCATGCTCCTCATCATAAGGTCCCATGGTCTCATCAGCTGCCAATTCTTCTCCCGGTTGGAGCACGATTCCATTCAAGCGGCTGGTTCCCGTCTCCACATTGGTGCGCTTTTCACTTTGTCCCACATAGGTGGTATAGGTCCCAAGAACATCTGTCATCTCTTTGAGATCATCTGCAGTAAGGCCAGGTTTCTCCTTTATAACTTTCATTTCCACAGAAAGGGCACTGCCATCCCAATTATTATTAAGGATCTTTACAATCTCCTTTACAGAAGCCTTTACATCGATCTTCTTTCCTTCTTTGGCATCCTGAACCTTAATCTTCCCCTTCTTAGTGGTGGTAAGTTTGGCATTCTGGGCAGCTACCACAAGATCCGAAGAGCTCTCCTCAAGAAATGCTTTGGCCTTTTTATTCTTAAGAGAAAATACTGCTGTAATTTCATGGGACTTCTTCTGCAATCCATGCATCTTTCGATAACGGGAGAATAATCCACCGGTCTTTCCATAATCAAAAGCCTGATCTACCAGCCCATCTGCATCCTCATATTTCAATCCTAAATTCTTCAAGGTTCCTGTTTTGGACTTATCATCTACAGTCAAGGTGACTTCTACAGATTTCAATGTCTTCAAATTGGATTTCAAAGCACTCTTCGCTTCCTCTTTGGTCATACCTCCAACTGCCACATCTCCGATGTAAAGATTCTCTGCGATCACATCCTTAGGATATGCCGACAATGCAAAAAACAGGATTCCCGAAACGATCACCCACAAAGCAACTACCGTCGCCAGCGTGATCATGACGATATATCTCATATGGGATCGTCTTCCGCGATGTTTTATTCTATTTCTTCTTTTTCTACTTTTAATACCGGTAGAACGTCCCTTTGCCATTTATATACAGCTCCTATCTTACTCTCTCTGTTCTTTTTCCCTGTTTTCTTTCTTGCATTCAGTCTTTTCACGTTTCTTTTTTCGCTATTTACAAAGAAGCACCTGCATCAAATCTTCTACACTAAATAAGGAAGAATTGTGGTGCCCATCATGGCTACGATAATAAGAATAATAATGATAGCCATGATTCTTCTGATTTTATTATCATGAAAATTCATATTTTCCAATCTCCTTTTTCCAATCATTCTATACTTTTTGCGATTCATTTGCAAGAAAGGTTTTGGCTTCCTGATTCAATGGATTCCTGTTTTCATAATCAAAAAGCACATAACAATCTTTCGTTTCAAAATATTCCAAATGGGTCATTCGCCGCAGTTGATTTTTATCATAATTTTCATAATCCGGAAGATATTCATGATTTTTCTCCTCTCGCTGATAAAAATCTCTTAAGTATTCCTTAGAGACCTTGTACTCACCTGCAAATTCCGGCCTGGATTTCGCATTCTCTCTTAAATAATAATCGAAAGTCAGAAGATCTCTAAAAATTTCTTTTTTCTCTTTATGATAGCATTCTATATATTGCAACAAAATATCATACCGAGCACTGCGCTTGTGATTCACTTTAAACAGATTTTTCTCCTCATAAAATGTTCCCAATCTGTCATACAAAGAAAAGGCCGAGGAATATTCCTTCTCTAACTCCTCCATGGTGTGAGTGAACTGACGACTGTTATAGTAAACCTCCACCATTTCCTCCACTCGCTTTAACCGAATCACATCCTCGTAGCTTAACCATTTCGTATAAAGGACTTCGTAAGGTGGTCGGTTCTTATGGGCAAGGCCATAGACTTCCTGCATGGATTCCATATAGGACCCTTTCAAGACCTTCAAAAATCCCAGCTGTAATTGCTCCGGTTTCAAGCCATAGACATCGTCAAAGGATTTCGCAAAACTGGAAACGTCCTCGAAGGGAAGTCCCGCGATGAGGTCTAAATGCTGATGAATATTTCCGGCTTCCTGAATTTTTTTCACCACCTCTGTCACTTTGGCAAAGTCCATGACTCTTCGAATTTCCCGAATAGTTTTCTCATTGGTGGACTGCACTCCGATTTCCAGCTGAAAGAGCCCCGGTCGCACTCCGCTCAAGAACTCAATCTCCTGATCCGTCAAAAGATCTGCCGCCACCTCAAAATGAAAATTCGTAATGCCCTTATCATTTTCTGCTAAGAATTTCCAAATTTCCATAGCATGGTCATGTTTGCAATTAAAGGTTCGATCTACAAACTTCACCTGTGGGACCTCGTGATCTATAAAAAATTTAAGCTCCTTTTTTACAAGTGCAAGATCCCTAAAACGAAGTCTCTTATCCACAGAGGATAAGCAGTAGCTGCAGGAAAACGGGCATCCGCGACTACTTTCATAATAAATAATCTTGTGCTGAAAAAGGCTCATATCTTTATATACGAAAGGCACCTTGCTTAGGTCCATAATTTCTCTCCAGGGATTTTCTACCGGAATTCCAGTCACATCTCTGTAGGTGATTCCCTTTATGTTTTTCAGGTATTCCAAAGAAGCGCCCTCTTCAGAACACCAAGCTTTACAAAGTTCTGAAAAAGTTTCTTCTCCTTCCCCTTTCATGACCCCAGTCACTTCCGACAAACGATTCAACACATCCACGGAATCATAAGAGACCTCCGGTCCACCTACCCAAATGGGAAGCTCCGGTCTCAGCTTATGGATTTCTCTGATCAAAGCCTCCACATAATCTAAATTCCAAATATAGCAGGAGAAGCACAACACATCCGGCTTTCTCTTGTAAAGATCCATCAGAATTTCATCTAATTGCTGATTGATGGTATATTCTGCAAGCTCCACCTCCGGGCACTTTGAATAGGCCTTCAAACTATATACTGCCAAATTGGAATGAATATATTTCGCATTCACTGCCGTCAATAAAATCTTCATAAAATGCTCCTTTTGATTTGCTCCTACAGATTGACAAACCGCATAAAATACTGTAAAATGTGGAAACGTGCAGCCGGGGTGTTAGCGGTACCTTGCACCTGCAATCCGCTATAGCAGGGGTGATATTGCGCAGAGGGTCATGCTTGTCGGAGCCGCCCTTGATATGTGGCGTTGATGAGTAGGTCTCACGCGACGGGAATCTATGAACCGTGTCAGGTCGGGAACGAAGCAGCACTAAGTAGAACCTTCCGGGTGCCGTGAGGGTGCCTGTTCTGAGTTTACTGTCAAGGTAACGTCCGGGGAAATTGATTCGAAGCGCAATGCACATGAATAAGAATTTTCAAGAGGATATCGCAACAAGCGATGATCCTCTTTTATTTTTCCGCAAGCTTCCTGGCCTTCTTTGCCTCTCGGAGTTCCCGAAAGAATTCCTTCATCATCTCACTGCAGGCTTCTTCCATAACCCCCGTTTCAAGCTCCACTTGATGATTAAATTCATCCATCTGCAATAAATTTAAAATAGATCCTGCACATCCGGCTTTTGGATTCATGCATCCAACTACTACCTTAGACATACGGGATTGCACGATAGCACCGGCACACATCTGGCAGGGTTCCAATGTCACATACATGGTGCAGCCCTCCAGTCGCCAGTCATCCATTTTCTTACTGGCCTTCTTTATCGCCAAAAGCTCCGCATGGGCCAGGGTATTCTTATCAACAGTCCTTCGATTGTATCCCCTGGCAATAATCTGATCCTCATATACAATGACGCATCCGATAGGAACCTCTCCTATGGTGTAAGCCTTCTTCGCTTGTTTAATGGCTTCCCTCATATATTTTTCATCCTGTGTTAACTTAGGAATCTTCATGCTCTGCTCCCATCTATTTATTTTCACAGCTTCAAACACCGCTCTTCGTTCGAAATTTTTCATGCAAAATGCTTTCCTTACGATACACTGGTGATCCCAACGATTCCATTTAACTCTTGATACAACCGCTGGGCATAGCCGTCTGTCATGCCACATACATAATCTGTCACCAGCAAAATTCGAAGATATAATTTCTCCACCGATGACTTCCCATCCCCATGAAAATGATAAGCTCTCTTGTAATTATCAGAAATAAAAGAAACCATTCTCTCATCAATGGAATTTAACCGTTCCTTAGGATCATCATATTTTACAATAGCTATCATAAACTTATTCATGAGATCATTCAGCATAGTGGCCTCTGCCACCTCCATCCGATAAATGGGTTCCGAAGTAAACACCTCTCTGTAAGCCAGATCCCCCAAAAGATCCATAAGTTTCTCCGCAAATGTTCCCCAAAAGAGATCCTGCTTATATTCCCCATTCATAATACTATTATAGTTATTTGTAAATCCATAAGTTGCGCAGTTGATAGCAAATCCCTGAACCCGAACGATCCAATTCTTGACAGCATACCCTTCCGGATTAGAAACATGCCGCTCTTTCCCTCGCATATACAGCTCCTTTAATTTATCCGCCGGCATAAATTTCTCAGACATACTGTTCCTGTAACGAATCTGTAATTCCTCCAGTTCTTCCAAAAGCTTTCCGTAGCTTAGGTATCCCTTAACAAAAGCATCCTCTATATCCGCCGTCTTGTAAGCAATATCATCTGCCGCTTCCAAAAGAAAAGTTAATGGGTGACGACATCCATTCGTCCCAAGCTCCGCTTGAATATCCGCAAAGACATCTCGGTCTGCATAATAATATCCCATTTTTCTTTTTTTAATATCTCCGGCATTTTTATCGATCTCCATGGAGGAAATGGGATATTTAATAATAGTTCCAAGGAGAGCATAAGTCAGATTCATGCCTCGCTCATCCACCAAAAAGTGTAGCTTACTCACGAGACGCAAGGCCTGGGCATTTCCCTCAAAATGATAAAAATCATTTAACATTTGTGGCTCCAAAACTTCCGCAATGGGAGTCCCGTGACAGGTCATCACCGGCAGCTTTTTCACAAACCACTCCCTGATAATATCTTCCCCGAAATGCCCAAAGGGAGGATTTCCAATATCGTGGATCAATCCGGCACACTGTAAAATATTACAAATATCCTCCTTCATCTGAGGTGTAAAACCCGGATCCTTCTTATAAGCCAAGATATTCTCACCCACATTTTGCCCCAGAGATTTTGCAAAGGAAGACACCTCCAAAGAGTGAGTCAGACGAGTTCGAACAAAATCACTCTTATCTAAGGGATGCACCTGGGTTTTATCCTGCAGCCTTCTAAAAGATGCACTTCCTATAATTCTGTGGTAATCCTTCTCAAATTCACTGCGAAGATCCCCGCTTTTTCCGGATTTCATTTTCTCACCGCCCCCGCGGCTTCTTTTTGTCGAAAGCAATTGTTCCCAGTTCAATCTTCTATCTCCATTCGAAGTTCATGAATATCATTCGCGGGTTACAGCCCACATCAGACGCCCTAATTAGCAATATTTATGTTTCCTAAAAATACAAATATTCAGGCCGAATCGCTAAAATTCAGCCTGAATCTTTTAATGTCATTGACAATGTCTTCTTCGAAACCGCTCTAATCTAAGTAAATCGGCTCCTCATATGCTTTGCCAAGTTCTGCTTTCTTCTGTTCCTGATAACCTAAGAAGGCCCACTCTGTCATCTCTTCCCAGGCATGGATTCCCCGGTTATAAACCTGAACATAACCGATCTTCTTCGGATGTACACGAACACTGTTGGTTTGATACTCTCTTCCCGTATAAGGATTAATCTCTCCACGCTCCAAGTCTTCTTCGTCTACCGGAATAGTCTCTACTGCCTCAACCTCTTCTCTGTAGGCTTCCTCTACCTGTGGATACCAGTTATTCTGTGCACTGGCTTCCTGCACTAAGCTATTAAGGTAACTTCCATTATCCTGGAACTGATCCATAGGCTGTCCCTGCTGAACCATCTCATTTTCCGGCTCATAATAGGAAATCGGCTCCGGCTCATTCACTGGTTCCGGTCTCACTTCTTCAGCCTTTGCTTCTTTTGCAGGCTTCTCATCCTTACCACGGCGACGGAAGTTTGCAAACCATCCTCTCTTAGGTTTTTCTTCTTCCTTCTTCTCTTCCGATTGACTCTCTGTGTGCTCTTCCATCGGTGCAGATTCTACAGTTTCCTGTGGTTTTGCTACTTCCTCTGCATATCCCTGGGTATACTCTGATGTCGGCTCTTCTGCATATTCCTGAGAGTAATCTACAGCTTCTGGCTCCGGCTCCACACTTTGAACTTCTTCTCTTTCCCGGACAACTTCTTCTAACACAGAAACTGCCGACTCATCCTCGTGTACCTCTGGCTCTGCAACCTCCGGTGCTGTTACTGCTCTCTCTGGCTCTGTAACAACTTCCGCTTCCTGTTCAGCCACCTCTGTCTCTAGCGCAACCTCAACTTCTGGTTCAGCCACCTCTATTTCTGCTGCAACTTCAACTTCCGGTTCAGCTGTCTCTGTTGCTGTTGCCGCTTCTACTTCCTGCTCTTCCTTCTGTGCCACAGCTTTTATTGCATCGGGTTCTGCAACCGTCTCTTTGGCAACTTTCTTATCCGCTACCTTTTGACGTTTCTTAAGAACCATCGCCTCTTCTTTATTATTGTAATTACTTTCTATGGAATCATCTTCATTAAGAATATTTAACTGAAAAGGGCACTCAAGGATCTCTGCGATCATACGCATATCCTGCTCCTGAAAATTATCTCTTCCCAATCTCTGGGTAAGATTCTGTCTGGACATCTTCTTGCCGGTCTTAGACTCGATGATCTCCGCCAGCTCCTTGATGGTCATCCCTTTACGACTTAAGACTATTTTGACTTGCTCCCCAAATGTTAAATCTAACATAACCTTCCTCCTTATTAAGTTGTGGATATTTATACTCTTGCAAAGTTTTATTGGTAAACTTTATAATTTCTTGATAAACCTTCGCTTTTCCCAACTTCTATTCTAGCAAATCCAATTTTTAACGTCAACAGTCAACTTTAAAATTTTCAAGCAACAAAAAAGTGACACACCCCTGTTTTACAGGGCTAGTGTCACTTTTTAATCTTTTTATTTCTCAAATACCACTATACCATCCGATCTCCATCAGCGAAGAAGTCCACCGATGTCGGATATACATAGCTATCTCCGATCTCCCGAAGGAGGATCAGATTCAATTGATTGTTCAGATTTTTCTTATCCAGAGCAATTGCCTCTGTCAGATTCTTCAAAGGAAGGCCTGCCTTATAAGGAAGCCCATACGCCTTAAGTACCGCCAGGATTTCCTCTGCAGTTCCTTTTTTTGTAAGGCCTTGTTCCTCCGCCATCAAGGTCAATTGATACATTCCAATGGCCACCGCTTCCCCGTGACTTTCCTTCGTATAATTCCAATATTGCTCAATAGTATGCGCTAAGGTATGTCCAAAATTCAGGAGCATACGTTCCCCTGTATCAAACTGATCCTGCTCTACTACCACCCGCTTAATATCTACGCATTTTTCAATAACCGACGGGAGGACTTCCTTCAGCCCCTCAAAAGAATCATAGGCTGACAGCAAATGAAAGAGCTGCCAATCCTTAATACAGCCGTATTTAATAACTTCTCCCATTCCATCAGTGATGTAGCGCTCCGGCAGGGTATCTAATACGGTAGGATCAATGAGCACCATCAAAGGCTGCTTAAAAGCACCTACCAAATTCTTTCCTTCCGGAAGATCCACCGCTACCTTTCCTCCTACAGAGGAGTCTACCTGGGCCAAAAGAGACGTCGGAATTTGTATATACTTCACTCCCCGAAGATAACTAGCTGCCGCAAATCCTGCCAAATCTCCAATAACTCCTCCACCCAGGGCAATCACCAGGTCGCTTCTGGACATTTTCGCCCGAAGCATGGCGGAATAAATTTTCGGAAGCGATTCAAAGCTCTTGGTAGGTTCTCCATGAGGAAGCACCAGTTCATGACACTCAAAACTTCCTGACAACTGCTCTTTTAATTTATCACCATAGAGAGGATATACAGAATCATCAGAGATAATAAAAATTTTCTTTCCCGTATATACCTCTCCAATATATTTATCTGCCTGATCCAGCAAATGATTTTCGATATAAATCGGGTAGCCATCCGCCCCCAATTCTACATATAGTTTCATAAGCAATCCCTTTATTTCTTTTTTATTTTTTCTCTCACAAATCATTTTGCAATAATTCTTGCAAAATTTCTTTTATATTGCTCTTCTTATATTAATTTTCTAATATCCATCTTCTTATATTAATTTTACAAAGACCTTCCAACCGCCTCTGCAATCTTTGCCACATCTTTCAAAAGCCCATCGTATTTCTTTGGCTTCAAAGACTGGGCTCCATCGCAAAGAGCATTCTCCGGATCATTGTGTACCTCGATCATAAGACCGTCTGCTCCAGCTGCCACAGATGCCTTGGCCATGCTGTCCACAAGCCACCATTTTCCTCCGGCGTGGCTAGGATCTACGATGATTGGCAAATGTGTAAGTTTGCGAAGTACCGGTATACTTTGCAGATCCAAAGTATTTCTTGTATAGGTCTCAAATGTACGAATACCTCGTTCGCAGAGAATGACATTTTCATTTCCGGAAGCCATAATATACTCTGCTGACATGATCCACTCCTCGAAAGTGGCATTCAAACCTCTCTTCAAGAGAATCGGGCGATCCAACTGTCCAAGCTCCTTTAAGAGATCGAAATTTTGCATATTTCTCGCACCGATCTGAATCAGATCCACCTTCTCATTAAATACATCCAGGTAACGATCGGACATCAGCTCTGTAACGATAGGAAGCCCCACTTCTTCCTTCACCGCACACAGGATATCCAATCCTTCCAGTCCAAGTCCCTGGAAAGAGTAAGGACTGGTTCTCGGCTTAAATGCACCGCCACGAAGCATGTTAGCTCCGGAAGCCTTCACTTCTTTGGCAATGCCAAGCACCTGCTCGTAGCTTTCCACAGAGCAAGGTCCTGCAATCAAAGCCAGATTCTCACCGCCTACCTTAACGCCAGACACGTCTACAATAGAGTCCTCCGGATGAAATGCTCTGTTAGCCAGTTTATAAGGCTCCTGTACATGCATAACCTTATCAATAGCTTCATCTATCTCAAATAATCTTACATCAACCTTCGTAGTGTCTCCCAGACATCCAATAATCGTCATCTCTGTACCCTCAACGATATGTGTATCCAGCCCTCTTTTCTTTACCATCTGCTGGACACGGTCCACATCTTCCTTCTTTGTTCCCGGTTTTAAAACGATAATCATAGCGATCTTCCTCCCAAATATTCTCACTGCAAAATATTCGTACTGTAAAATTTTAGTTCTTTAAAGTGCGAAACTATCATTTAGTTTAGACTTATAAAATTCCATTGTCAACCGATGTCCCAAAATTTATAATTAAGATAGCTATAAAGTATCAAAATTGAAAAAAGTCGACATTTCATGTTGATCTTGCCATCGAACAATAACAAAACATTTTTATAACAAAGGAACCCTTTCTATGCTTACAACTTATCTCGCAGACCTTCATCCCCTTGAAGATTCAGATGTTTACGAAAAATATTATCAGACTTTACCCACATGGAGAAAAGAAAAGGTAGATCGGATGACGCCCTTGCAAAACAAAATCCAAAGCGTAGGCGCTTGGAGTTTATTTTCGGCTGTTGCCACCTCCAGGACATCTGATCAGGATTTCAAAAAAATGAGTAGTAGCCCCAAAGACTTCTTAAACGTCACTTGGATAAACATTTCTCACTCCGGCTCCTACGCACTCTGTTCTATCAGCAATGATCCTACAGCAAAAGTAGGCTGCGATATAGAAATCATCGGAAATTTTAGAGAGAGTGTTGCCAGAAGATATTTCTGTGAATCAGAATATCAACATCTTATGGACATCCAAGACCAAACAGAACAGACCAAGCTTTTCTACCGCTACTGGGTTTTAAAAGAGGGCTTTTTAAAAGTCACCAGACAGGGCATGAAATTAGATACAAGAAGCTTTGAGATCGGATGGCGAGAAGCCATAAACGGGATCTACAGTCGCAAACCTTATCTCCTCAGGCAACCAACAGATTTTACAGAAGTTTACGATTACCAAGAATATTTCCTGGATGATGCCGCTATCGCCATTTGCACCAGCGACACTGAAATAGATCCAACGCTTCATATTCTGCACTTATAATCAGCCACTTAGAAAAGGAATAATTTATATGGGTAATTGGAAGGATTCTTATGAAAAAAGCAAATACGATAAAGAGCTTGAAGAATACGAAGAATATGATTTTGTAATGAACGATCACGAGGATTCAGAAGGATGTTATATTGCAACCTGCGTATATGGAAGCTACGATTGTCCTCAGGTGTGGATTCTCCGAAGATTTCGAGATAACTTTTTGAAACCTCATTTTTGGGGGAGATGTTTTATTAGATGTTATTACTTCCTTAGCCCGCCTTTGGTTCGATTCTTTGGAAACAACCTTCTCTTTAAGAATCTTTTTCATTTCTTATTAGATCCATTTGTTTCTGTGCTCAAAAGAAATGGGATTTCCGATAGTCCCTATCAGGATCTCAATTAGATCTCAATTATGAAAACTCATCTCACACAGCAAAACAGTCGGAGGCACACCCCGACTGTTCTACTTCTAGCGGAAGATATAACTATTTATCTTATTTCTTCTTTCTATGCAATTTCCGCATGATTATCAAACCAGGCTTTTACAGCTTCTCTTATCGCCTTATGTCTACGCCACTGATTCTTATCCCCTGATTCCTCATAAGCCAGATCCAAAAATCTCATGGCATCATCACAAGTATCCATTCTTGTCAATACGCCATCTTCATCTGCTACAAAAACTCCCTCTTCCAATTCATTAAGGCCGGAGCTTCGATAAAACTCTTCCTTTACCTTTCCCGTTGCATCCTTCTTTGCATAGGTATATCCCGCCCGATGTTTCTTTTCTTGACTCGAATCTACGTCTCTTAAGCTGACCGCGTGGTTATAGGGAGATAGAATCAATCGTTTTACACCCTTTACTATCTGCGGAACAAAAGATCCTCCCATAAAGGAGGTTCCCGACTCCAACGCTCCATACTGGGTATCCATGGAATATACGACTGTGGTATTTGCTGTTTCATTTAATGGAGCCATTTTTTTCTTTGCAAGACGCCTTTTTTCTTCCTCAGATCCTCCTACTAAAGAAACTCTTGTTTTATCTTCATCCCAATGTGGACCCGGAACCGGATCATACTGTACAGTCTCAAAACTTATAAGATCTTTTAACATCGGAAGGTTTTCATTGATCCAATATTGAATCATCATAGCTCCATGAGACAGCGCCACACCACCTCGGCTATGTCCTTTTATAACCATCGTAATAGGCTTGTAGTTATGCTCACTTTTCCAGTCTTCGCAGTATTTATTCACATCCTCATCAGGAGATCCCGTTTCTTTCATATGTTTACATTCCGCTTCCATATCCAGGGCTCCAGGTAATTTATTAAGAATATAGTCCTGCCCAAGTTCCAGCATATATTCTCTTATGTTTTCAATACTATACGCTCCTGCATTTAAAGCTCCGTTCAAAGACCTGATTCCTGATGGTCCTGCTATAGTAATTCGTCGTTTTTCCGTCAACTCATCATCCGATTTTATACTTTTTTTTCGGACATATCGCCGCGTCTTATCTTTCATCTCTACCTTCTCGCCATACACACGCTCCCACTCTGTCTCTACTTCCTCTTTAGACAAATTTATTTTTTCTTCCCTATCATATACCAATCCCAGTAACTCATGATGGAGTTGCATAAATCCCCGGAATTTTGAACCCGCCACATCAAATTCTAATACATTATTCCCCTCTTCGAACAGTTTCTTCCCGCGGGAATTGTGAAGTACTGGAGGCTCTCTCTCATCCAGATCATTCCCCTCAAATTTCTCATCAGAGATCCTAAATGATCCCACTCCCAGAGTTCTTAGAAGTATCCTTCGTACATTTCGTATGCGTGCGCCTTCGAATCTCATTATATCTCTTTTTCTCCTGCGAATTTGATACTTGTCGGCTGGTTGATTCTGCTGTACTCCTTCCTGTACTCCTTCCTGTACTCCTTCCTGTACTTCTTCCTGTTCTTTTTTCTCTTGCTGCAGTCCCTCCTGCCGCATTACTTCCTGCGGTATCACTTGCCGCACACTCCCCCGAGCATTCGAATTAATTTGTTGAACTAGCTGCTGATTTATCTGCGGATTTACCTGAAACTCTTTATCGTCATCCAATGACAAATGTAATGATGATTCGTAACTGTCTACTGTTTTAGCCCTCATTCTATGCATTCCTTTCTGCTTTTTTTTGTTCGTCTAGAGTTTCCTCTCCAATATTTAAGCCTCGTCGAACCAGTACAGGATCTGCCTCTTCATACATATAAGCAATAATATTCGCCGATGCTTTAGTTTTACAATTGATTAACACTTCGATCTCATCGGAATACCGTTCCAAGGCACTCTGCATTGCATAAGAAATCATGCAGCGCACCCCTTTTGAATCCTTGGAATCAAAGATGGTTAAAAGCTCTGGGATCAGCATTGTCCCATCCACCTTTCGAATCAGGAATACTCCTGCAATTTGATCATTCTTCTTATAGACACAGCTCACCTTTTCTTCATAGAGCGCGGAATCTTCCACGTACTCCAAATTTTCCGGAGACTCCTCCAAAAGATATCTGAGTTCTTCCCACTCTTTTTTTGAAAGCTCGTCAAAAGCCTTCACTTGCTTGCTCTTTTTCTTCTCCAAAAGCACTTCGTTTTCCAAGAAATGTTTCAAAGGTCCTCGTATGGCATAACGGTCGGTAAGCCTAAATTCGAATCCCCACTCTTCCAGGAATGCACAGAGCAGATCATACTCCTCCGGAAACGGAAGATCACACACAATCGGGATCAACTCCGTCTCACTCATGGTATCATTGATGATCTGATAAAACGCTTCCATGAGTTCCGTAGCAACTCCCTGTTTCCTATATTCTTCTTCCACATAAAGCCAGGTAAGATTGGCCACAACAAAGTCTTCTAGCTCTCCTACTCCCTGAGACACATCAAAGGTCAGAATTCCTGTGGGAACCATCCTCTCTTCTTGCTTCGCTGCTCCAAGGCAAACTCTTCCAGGATACTCTAGCGGATAAAGCATCTGAGCCTCAATCATATGTTTATATAAAGGTGCGATTTCTTTTGAAATTTCGAATACCATCTTTTGCCTCCTTTTATCTTTATACGATGGTTTTTTTTAAAAGCGAATCATATCAAAGATAAAATCAAAATAATTATTAAAAACCTTTTTAATTTAAAACGAGAACAGCTTCAAGAATTACTCGTAGCTGTTCTCTTTATTCTTCTCAAATCATTGCTGTCTGCAAATCCTCACTTCTATCACCGCTTTAGACTCATGAAAACTTGCTATGCAAAAATCGGTTTTAATCCCTCAGCCAACTGATCCTTCTTTGCCTGTGCTTCAGCCTTATCCTTACCTAATGTAGTAAAATAGGTCTTGATCTTTGGCTCTGTTCCGGATGGACGTACAATCACTGTCGCACCATCTTCAAGGGTATAGATTAGTACATTTGCTGCAGGAAGTCCTGTTTCCTCTGTCTTCTTATAGTCCACAGCCTTAGTAACCTTGATTCCTGAGATCTCCTCCAGTGGCTTCTCACGAAGGCTTTCCATAATAGAAGCCATCTTATCCATACCGGTAAGCCCCGGGAATTCGAAGCTGTCTACCTGGTTCAGATAACGACCATACTGGCTGTAAATCTCTTCCAGTCTCTCCTTTAAAGAGCTTCCGATACTTCTATAATATGCAGCCATCTCACAAATCAGCATAGATCCGATAACCGCATCCTTATCTCTTACGTAAGGACCTGCCAGGTATCCGTAGCTCTCCTCAAATCCGAAGATAAACCGATCTACTTCTCCTGCTGACTCTAACTGTGCAATCTGATCCCCGATCCACTTAAATCCTGTCAATACATTACGAAGCTCTACGCCGTAGTGCGCTGCAACTGCATCGGCTAATGGTGTAGATACGATAGACTTCACTGCCACCGGTTTCTCCGGCATCGTTCCCTTCTCAATTCGACCTGCGCAAATATAATCTAAAAGCAGAACTCCCACTTCATTTCCACTTACAAGCTCATAAGAACCATCCGGGCACTTCATAGCAATACCTACACGATCCGCATCCGGATCTGTCGCTAGCATAAGATCTGCGCCCTCTTTTTCAGCCAACTCAAGCCCAAGTCTAAGAGCCTCAAAGATCTCAGGGTTAGGATAGCTGCAGGTTGTGAAATATCCGCTCGGGTACTCCTGCTCCGGAACAATAGTAATATCTGTAATACCAATATCCTTCAAAACTCTGGTAACCGGAACAAGTCCAGATCCATTTAACGGACTATATACAAGCTTCAATCCAGCCGTCTTGCAAAGTCCCGGGCGCACCTGACGCTCCTCAATAGCAGCGTACAGAGCTTCCTTACAATCATCTCCCACGAAATGGATTAGTCCCTTTTCAACGCCCTCTGCAAAAGAAATATAGTTCGCTCCTGTCAAGACATCAATCTTCTGGATCTCATCATAAACGATAGCTGCCGCATCATCAGTAAGCTGGCATCCATCCGGTCCATAGGCCTTATATCCATTATACTTTGCCGGATTGTGAGATGCAGTCACCATAATACCTGCATTGCAATTATAATAACGAGTGGCAAAAGAAAGAGCTGGTACCGGCATCAGGGCATCGTAGATACGAACCTGAATTCCATTGGCTGCCAAAACGCTTGCCGCTGTCTTAGCAAATACATCACTCTTTAATCTACTATCGTAGCTAATCGCAACAGTCTGACTTCCTCCCTGCGTCTTTACCCAGTTAGCAAGTCCCTGTGTTGCTTGACGTACTACATATACATTCATGCGGTTTGTTCCCGCTCCAAGTACTCCGCGCAGTCCAGCTGTTCCGAACTTCAGAGCCATAGCGAAGCGCTCTTTAATCTCATTGTCATTGTCTTTAATGCTAGCTAACTCGGTAGTCAGATCGATGTCTTCAAGATCTGCTGCCTGCCAACGCTCATACTCTTTCTGATACATTCTTACCACTCCTAAAACTTTTTTCTAATGGTTTTTGGTGATTTTGCAATCACGACCTTGTGTATTACACATTTTTTTGTCAAATGTGACAATACATTAATAATATACCATGATTCCAAATCTCAGGCAATCATTTTGTATTAGAGTTTCAGGCTTTCTCGCATCTTTCGGTCCAACAACCGTTGATTGCGACTCCCCCGAAATTTCAATGTAATATCCTTTTCGTCCAGAATAAAGGGGCCGTCCACCAACACGTCAATCATGGACAGTATCTCCTCAGTCACCTCCGTAAATGCCCGACCTCCCGGCACCAGATCCCGCTCAAATACGAATCCTGTATAGCACCAGATATCTTTTTGAGGAATCTCCTTGCGAACTCTTCGAAGAAGTTCCACCAGCTCTCTCTGATTTTCAGGCTCAAACGGTTCCCCTCCAAGAAGGGTAAGGCCCTGAATATAGGAAGAATTCAAGGCCTCAAGAATCTCCTGCTCTGTCTCCTCTGTATAGGGCTTTCCATAAGCAAAGTCCCAGGTATCTTCATTAAAACAGCCCTTACAATGATGCCTGCATCCGGAAACGAACAGACTCACACGAACCCCCGGTCCATCCGCAATATCCCATTTTTTTATTTCCCCGTAATACATAAAGTGCCTCTCCCTTTTCGTTTATTGTCACTCCATTATAACCTATATCTCATCATAACAAAACCCACAGCTGCCCTTACAAAACACATAGTTTTCCACAAATTCCTATGACTTTCCACAACCAAAAAGGAGAATGCACCAAAGCACATTCCCCTTTTCGATATTATTATAAATGCAATACTCTTATAAATGTAATACTCGGTCTTTAATTTCCTGGGTTCTTCCCTGGTTCCAGAACTGCGTGCCGATATATCCGCAAGTTCTTCTTGCCACAGACATCTTATCCTGATCTGTATTTCCACAGTTCGGGCATTCCCAGATCAGTTTTCCGGATTCATCTTCCTTAATCTGAATCTCTCCGTCATATCCGCAGATCTCGCAGAAATCACTCTTGGTATTCAACTCTGCATACATAATATTCTCATAAATAAACTTCATAACAGAAAGTACCGCCGGAATATTGTTCTGCATATCCGGAACTTCCACATAACTAATAGCTCCACCCGGAGATAACTTCTGGAATTCCGCCTCGAATTTCAGCTTATCAAAGGCATTGATTTCCTCCGTTACATGCACGTGATAGCTGTTGGTAATATAGTTCTTATCTGTTACTCCGCGAATGATTCCAAATCTCTTCTGTAGACATTTTGCGAACTTATAAGTAGTGGATTCCATCGGCGTTCCATATACAGAATAGCTGATATTCTCTGCTGCCTTCCACTCCTTACATTTATCATTGAGCCTCTGCATAACTTTCAATGCAAATGCTCTGGCCTCCGGGTGGGTATGTGTCTGTCCCAGCATACGAACACACATCTCACAAAGTCCTGCATATCCCAAAGAAATGGTAGAATATCCATCATACAAAAGCCTGTCGATGGTCTCTCCTTTCTTAAGTCTTGCCAGGGCTCCATGCTGCCACAAGATCGGTGCCACATCGGAAATGGTTCCAAGAAGTCTCTCATGACGACAGCGCAGCGCTCTGTGACACAACTCCAGACGGTCCTCCAAAACCTCCCAGAAACGATCCATATCTCCTTTTGCAGTGCAGGCAACATCCACTAAGTTAATCGTTACTACACCCTGATTAAAACGACCATAGAACTTCGGATTTCCCTTCGCATCCCGCTGATTCTCCTCCACAGTCAGGAAGGAACGGCAACCCATACAAGGATAAACATTTCCATCCTTTAATTCCTTCATGATTTTTGCAGAAATATAATCAGGAACCATACGCTTTGCTGTACATCTTGCAGCAAGCTCTGTCAGATACCAATACGGAGCATCCTCTGTAATATTATCCTCGTCCAATACATAGATAAGCTTCGGGAAGGCAGGGGTAATCCAAACACCTTTTTCATTCTTTACGCCCTGCATTCTCTGCTTTAACACTTCCTCGATGATCATGGCAAGATCCGCTCTGGTCTGTCCCTCCAAAACCTCATCCAGATACATAAATACCGTTACAAAAGGTGCCTGCCCATTACAGGTCATAAGAGTAATCAACTGATATTGAATGGTCTGAATACCACTCTTTACCTCTTCTCTCAAACGTTTCTCTGTAATCTTATTGATGATGGTCTCGTCTAAGCTTTCTCCGCACTCTCTTCGCTCTTCTTCCACGAGTCTGCGAATCTTCTTTCGACTAACATCTACAAAAGGAGCCAAGTGAGAGAGAGTAAAGGACTGGCCGCCGTACTGATTACTAGCCACCTGTGCTACGATCTGAGTAGTCACGTTACAGGCTGTAAAAAAGCTATGCGGCTTCTCAATCATAGTCTCACTAATAACGGTACCGTTCTGAAGCATGTCCTCCAAATTGATCAGATCGCAGTTGTGCTCCTTCTGAGCAAAATAATCGGAATCATGGAAATGAATAATTCCATCCTCATGAGCCTTCACAATCTCCTCCGGCAAAAGCACACGTTTAGACAAATCCTTACTAACCTCTCCGGCCATATAGTCTCTCTGGGTAGAATTGATTACCGGATTCTTATTGGAATTCTCCTGATTTACTTCCTCGTTGATATGATCGATCAGCGCCAAAATCCCATTGTCTGTTGTATTGGACTTACGAGCCAGCTCTCTCTTATATCTATAACGCACATACTTCTGAGCAACCTCGTATCCACGCATTCCCATAATACTGGTTTCTACCATATCCTGGATGTCCTCCACATGGACTGCGTGGGACATCTGCTCCACCTGATGAGCGATATCGTCAGCGATCGCCCGGATCTGATAGTCGTTCATTTTATAAATGTTGTCAACTTCATTATTAGCCTTAACAATGGCATGCTCAATCTTCTCCAGATTGAAGTCCACTTCCTCACCATTACGCTTAATAACCTTTGTTCTAACATTCAGTCCCATAGTTATCTACCTCTCCTCTTTACGATCTCTTACTCTGCCATGCTCTAATATATTCAACAATATCAAAAGCAACTATTCTATTATCTCCATCTAATTATAGGGGTAATTCTCCCGTCTAGACACTAAATATTGTGTTTCGACATTCATTGCAACACAATATATAGCGAGGCGACTATCAATAATGATACACCATTCCTTAGCAAAAGAAAAGAGGAAATTTGGAAAACAATTGTATTAAAAAAAGACCGTCAAAAAAATCAAAGACCAAGAATCATATAGAAAATAATGCAATGCACCACCACACAAACAGGGACTAAAAAGCAAAAAATAAAGTGTTTGGTTTTGTGATGAAAGATACGCATACCAAGAAAGGCTCCCAGGGCTCCACCTAGAATCGCAACACCAAGAAGGGTTCTCTCCGGGATCCGCCAGGCATGTTTCTTCGCCCTCCCCTTATCATTTCCATAAAGACAAAAAGCAATTAAATTTATAGTGATATAGTATGCACTCAATATCTTAATCACAATATACTCCTCCATTCATCCTAATTTTTCTGATCTATACTTATTATTCTTATTCTCGTTTTCCTGCTTTTTTTGTCAGAATTTTACTCTTCTCCTAGAAACATTCTTTCAATGCTCTACTGTTTTCTCAAATAAAAAATCACCGCCCCCGTAAATCCAAGCTTACGAAAACAGTGATTTTAAAAGTGCGCGATCAGGGGTTCGAACCCTGGACACCCTGATTAAGAGTCAGGTGCTCTGCCAGCTGAGCTAATCGCGCTTGGTTATTTATTTCTGCGTCACTCACAACGCAAGATTGATTATATAGCACCTATTTATAAAATGCAAGCACTTTTTTAAAAAAATTGAAAAAAATTTTTTTCTGTGCTATATTAGCCAAGTATCACGCGGAAACCAGACTTATCTTTATTACCATAGAGTGTCTCTCTATTACATAATAGAACATATGTAATAAAGCATAGGCAATAAGGCACATATAATAAACATCTTTATAAAACGGAGGTCCTATGAGATTACGAAACATACCAAGAGCAGATAGCGTTCTAGCTTCCAGCCCTCAGGTTATAAAAAACGAAACTACTTATTTTGGAAAATGGCATGAACTGCTGGAAAACGATAATCCCATCCATATAGAAATTGGCATGGGAAAAGGTCAGTTTCTTCTTCAATTGGCTGCGAGAAATCCTCAGATCAATTATATAGGTATCGAGCGTTACTCCAGTGTTCTTTTACGGGCTGTTGAGAAATATGAAGAGCTTGCTGATAATTTCTCAGGCAAAGATTTTAATCAGAATTCTAACAAGAACTCTGATAAAACTATAAACGAAATTTCCCTGCCTACCAATATTCATTTTATTTGCATGGATGCCACAGAAATCGAGAAAGTATTTGCCCCTGAGGAAGTTGAGAAAATCTACTTAAACTTCTCTGATCCATGGCCCAAGGCTCGCCATGCCAGAAGGAGACTGACCTCCCGTCAGTTCTTTGCCCGCTATCATAAGATATTAACTTCAGATGGAACGGTAGAATTCAAAACCGATAACCGTCCCCTGTTTGACTTCTCCTTAGAAGAACTGGCAGAATCCACCACATTCCAAGAAGTGGGCCATACATTTGACCTGCATCACGACGAGACCATGAACCAGGGAAATATCATGACAGAATACGAGGCCAAATTCTCAGCCCAGGGAAATCCCATTTGCAAATTAATAGCCAAGCGGATTTAGATTTCCACTTGAATGCCAACTTCAAATCTGTCCTGACTCACTTTAGATTTAAGAGAGAATTAATAATTCCTTTCTTACAAATATGCTATACTTGGTGAACATCTGGAACCAACAAAGAATCCAAAAAGTCCCCGTACACTTTTTCTATAGAAATGATTGGGTGACCTACAACGAAAGGAGGAAGGTTTTAAACCATCCAATATGAACAATTTTAAAAAAATACTACCAATAACTATGGCTGCTGCCATGACCATAACTGCACTGCCTACCGCGGCATATGCCGACTCTTCCAAGGTTGTTACCCTTGGAGCAGATCTTACGGAAGAGCAACGCACTTCCATGTATACCTACTTCGGTACTTCCGCAGATCAGGTAACTACTATCGAAGTAAACAACACCCAGGAACGCCAGTACTTAGAAGGCATTGCACCGGAAGCGCAGATTGGCACAAAAACCTATAGCTGTGCCTATGTAGAGCCCACAACCAGCGGTGGCATTCAGGTAAAGACAGCCAACCTTACCTACGTTACCAGTTCCATGATTGCCAGCACTCTCACCACCTCCGGCGTAGAAAACTGTAATGTAGTTGCCTCCGCACCATTTGCAGTATCCGGAACAGGTGCTCTTACAGGCATTATGTTAGCCTACGAAAAAGCCACCGGCACAACCCTAAACGAGGATCAGAAAGCAACCGCCAGCCAGGAACTGGTTACCACTACAGAGCTTGCGGATTCTGTGGGACAGGACGCTGCTACGGACATTATCAACGACGTAAAAGAAGAAGTCATTTCTGATAATATTACAGATGCGGATGAAATTCAGGATACGATTGCCGATGCCGCTGAGGACGCGGGCGTAACCCTGACAGATGATCAGATTGCTCAGATTACCGACCTGATGGAGCAGATTTCCCAATACGATTATGATGTAAAATCTTTGGAGAATACTCTGAATAACTTATCCGGAGAGGATAAGGGATTTATTAGTAACATTGTAACTTCTATCAAGGATTTCTTTACCGGCAATTCCGGCGAAGGTATTTTAGGGGAGACAAACGATGATAGCTTAGGAGCAGGAACCATTATCGACAGCACCTTAGACTCCTCCTCATCAGATAGCGACAGTGAAGAAAGTGATGGATTTTTTAGTAAAATATCTCATTTCTTTAAAAACATTTTCGGTGGAAGCAAATCCAACACAGAAAATGACGATAGTTCTGTAAACACTACTACCACAAACAACACTTCCACCGGAACTACCTCCACCGATAGCAATTCTTCCACAGGCAGTACCTCCGGAGCTGACAGCACATCTTCCACAGGCACCACCTCCGAAACCACTGGTACCGGCGAATCTACAGACAGCAATTACGATACAAGCTATAACAGTAATACCGACAACACCGCAGATTCCTCTAATACATCAACCGGAAATGACAGTTATAGCTCAAGCAGCGAAAGTAATGCCACTTCAGGGAACACCTCTGATAGCTCCCTTGATAGTTCATCCAACGGAGGATCCGGCAGCGTCGCAGAGTAATCCGTCAGAGATTTGCTAAAACATTCTATCCCAGAAGATAAATTCAAAAGGCTCTAGCATTTACCAAAAGGTAACGGCTAGAGCCTCTTATTATGCATCCTAATATCAAATTGCTACGCGTGATACATCCCCTCTGATACCAGTGAACTACAACCAAGCTAAAGCTTGCTTGCTTCTTGCTTCTACCACTACTGC
>CAVKOU010000001.1:0-173832 GCA_963658085.1 bacterium | reverse complement strand
CCCGAACTTATACGCTTGTGGACACTGTGTAAGTCAAGCCGACAATGTAAATTGCTAGGAATGCAGTAATGGTAGAAGCAAGAAGCAAGCAAGCTTTAGCTTGGTTGTAGTTCACCACCGCAGTTTATGATTATTTGTATCTCCATCATCGTAACTGTAGCCATTGTATCTAGTGTACTTGGGAAATTATTTGGATTCTATCCGGTAGAGGCTTCTATCACTGCAGGACTTTGCACCAACAGTATGGGAGGAACCGGAAATATCGCAGTGCTCTCAGCAGCAGATCGAATGGAGCTGATACCATTTGCACAGATGGCCACCAGATTGGGTGGGGCAATGGTACTGATATCAGCAAGTTTCCTCATTCGCCTGTTAGGATAAAAAATAGGAATCAAAGATAATATCGCGTGGTGATCCTTATAAAGGGGTCGCCACTTTTTTTCTTAAAAAATTTATAAGCATACTTATGACCGAATATATTTATTAATCTTACTATGATCGAATATGTTTATTAATCTTACTATGACCGAATATGTTTATTAATCTTCTTGTCAAAGGATACGAAGTTGGGTTATCATAGCTAAAGATTAATGTTTGGAGAGAGGATACAACATCAATGAGATTATGCAGCATAGCAAGTGGCAGCAGCGGAAATTGTATTTATACAGGAAGTGACCATACTCATATCCTGGTGGATGCAGGAATCAGCAAGAAACGAGTAGAGATTGGTCTGGAAACTTTGGATATTAAGGGAGAGGAGCTGGATGGGATTTTTGTTACCCATGAGCATGTGGACCATATCCAGGGGTTGGGAGTTTTTAGTAGAAAATATGAGATCCCAATCTACGGAACCCCCGGAACAATCGCCGGAATCAGAGCCTGCAAAAGTCTTGGGAAAATGCCGGAGGGTCTTCTGCACGAAGTTGCTGTAGATGAAGATTTTACGATTGGAGATCTTGTGGTGCGTCCCTTTCATATTTCCCATGATGCTAATGACCCTTCCGGATATCGAATCTTTCGGGGAGATAAATCGGTAGCGGTGGCGACTGATATCGGTATTTATGATGACTATACAGTGGATAATCTTACCGCAGTGGATGCCCTGGTGCTTGAGGCAAACCATGATCTGCAGATGTTAGAAGTAGGCCCATATCCTTATCCTTTGAAACGTCGCGTTATGGGAGATAAGGGACATTTGTCCAACGAACTTTCCGGAAGACTTTTGTGTGAGATTCTTCACGATGATTTGAAAAAAGTAGTTTTAGGGCATCTCAGTAAGGAAAATAATTTTCCGGAGCTTGCCTATGAGACAGTAAAATTAGAAGTAACTTTGGGAGATAACCCTTATAAGGGGGAGGAAATCCCTATGATTGTGGCAAAAAGAGACGCCCCATCAGAGATTATTGAGATTTGAGATATCCGGCCAAAACCATAGAAAATGCCTTCTTTGACGGATTGTATTTTTCGAGAAGATTCGTGAATAAGGATTGAGTTTTTGGAATAACTAGGATATACTTCAAGGATGACTTGGAAAATTTAAGGATTACCTAGGAGGACCATCATGAAAAAATGTGTAATTACTGTAGTTGGAAAAGATACTGTAGGCATTATTGCAAAGGTTTGTACTTATCTTGCAGAGACATCTATTAATATTCTGGATATTTCCCAGACCATCGTAGATGGATATTTCAACATGATGATGATTGCTGACGTATCAGGAGCAACCAAAGAAGTAGGAGATATTTCTAAGGAAATGGAAGAATTAGGAGCAACCATCGGAGTTTCTATTCATTGCCAGAGAGAAGAGATTTTCGAGAAAATGCACAGATTATAGGAAGGACCTTAGGTAAGAGATATGATTAATAAATTTGAAGTAATCGAAACCAATCAGATGATTGCCGAGGAGAATCTGGACGTTCGTACCATTACTCTCGGAATCAGTCTTCTTGACTGTATTGATTCTGATCTGGAACGATTGAATGAGAAGATTTACGAGAAGATTACAACGGTAGCAAAGGATTTGGTATCTACCGGTGAAGACATTGAGAGAGAATTTGGAATTCCTATTGTAAATAAGCGTATTTCCATTACTCCAATCGCACTGGTCGGAGGAGCTGCCTGCAAGTGTCCGGAGGATTATGTAACAATTGCAAAGACACTGGACCGCGCCGCAAAGGTGGTTGGTGTAAACTTTATCGGTGGATATTCTGCATTGGTATCAAAGTCTATGACTGCCAGTGATGAGAACCTGATTCGTTCTATTCCGGAAGCTTTGGCTGCTACCGAGCGTATTTGTAGTTCTATTAATGTAGGATCTACTAAGACAGGTATCAATATGGATGCCGTTCGTCTTTGCGGTGAGATCGTAAAGGCTACAGCGGAGGCTACCAAGGAGCAGGATTCTTTGGGATGTGCCAAGTTAGTAGTATTTTGTAACGCTCCGGATGATAACCCGTTTATGGCAGGTGCATTCCTTGGTGTTACGGAGGGAGATGCAGTCATCAACGTAGGTGTCAGCGGACCGGGAGTTGTAAAGCATGCGATCGCTCAGGTTCATGGCAAAGGCTTTGAGGAGCTTTGCGAGACCATTAAAAAGACTGCTTTCAAGGTAACTCGTGTGGGACAGTTGGTAGCAGGAGAGGCGTCTAAGCGTCTTGGAGTACCTTTCGGTATCGTGGATCTTTCCCTTGCTCCGACCCCGGCTATTGGAGATAGTGTAGCTGAGATCTTGGAGGAGATCGGCTTGGAGCGAGTAGGCGCACCGGGAACTACCGCAGCCCTTGCTATGTTAAATGACCAGGTAAAGAAGGGCGGCGTTATGGCTTCTTCTTACGTAGGCGGACTTAGTGGTGCCTTCATTCCTGTAAGTGAAGATCAGGGAATGATTGATGCTGTAAAAGTAGGATCTTTAACTTTGGAGAAGTTAGAAGCGATGACTTGTGTCTGCTCCGTAGGTTTGGATATGATTGCCATCCCTGGTAGAACAGAGGCCAGCACCATTTCAGGAATCATTGCAGATGAGATGGCCATCGGTATGGTAAATCAGAAGACAACAGCAGTTCGTCTTATCCCTGTAATCGGAAAAGACGTAGGAGATACCGCAGAATTTGGCGGACTTTTGGGATATGCACCGATTATCCCGGTAAATGAATTTGATTGCAGCGAATTTGTAAACCGAAAGGGAAGAATTCCTGC
The DNA here is from genome assembly GCA_963658085.1 of bacterium. GTDB lineage: Bacteria > Bacillota > Clostridia > Lachnospirales > Lachnospiraceae > CAKRJP01. The sequence continues at coordinate 170,637 of CAVKOU010000001.1, read as the reverse complement.
GCCAATTCATAGTTTTAAGAATTAGAGAGGTTGATTTTCGTGGGAAAAATTGCAGTTATTACAGATAGTAACAGTGGAATTACGCAATCAGAAGCAAAGGAACTGGGCATCCGTGTAGTGCCTATGCCATTTTATATCAACGAGGAACTATTCCTGGAGGATATCACCCTTACGCAGGAAGAGTTCTATCAAAAACTGGGAGAGGATGCAGATATTTCTACATCACAGCCTTCCCCCGGAGATATTGTAGATCTTTGGGAGGAAGTCTTAGAAGAATATGATGAGATTATTTATATTCCTATGTCCAGTGGACTTAGTGGCTCTTGTCAGACAGCGATGATGTTGGCACAGGATTACGATGGAAAAGTATTTGTGGTAGACAATCAGCGCATCTCTGTAACCCAGCGCCAGTCCGTAATGGATGCTTTGGAAATGGCAGAAAAAGGCATGACAGGACAGCAGATCTATGATGTGCTTATGAGAGAAAAGCTGGAGGCTAGTATTTACATTACTGTAGATACACTGAAATATTTGCAGAAGGGTGGAAGAGTTACTGCCGCCGGAGCTACTCTTGGAACTATGCTGAACATTAAGCCGGTACTTCAGATTCAGGGAGAGAAGCTGGATGCATTTGCAAAGGTACGGGGCTTGAAAGCTGCGAAGAAGACCATGATTAAAGCGATAGAAGAGGATGTAAATAACCGCTTTGCCGGAAAGGAAGTTTATATCCACGGAGCTTATACCTGTTCCGATGAGGAAGCTAAGGAATGGAGACAGGAACTTGTGGAGAAATTCCCGGGATACGATATTCATATGGACCGTCTGTCTCTAAGTGTGGCATGCCACATTGGACCGGGATCGCGGGCAGTGACCTGTATCAAGAAAGTGGAATATTAAAAAACAAATTTATGATAGTATAATTAAAGGCAGATGTCCGAGGATTTTTGGATATCTGTCTTTTTATTAAAGATCGTTTGATGATTGCAAAAATCGAGAGTAGGAGTGTCTTTTGCTCGATAACACAAAAGGAGTATGGTATGAAAATCACAGGTTTAATTACAGAATATAATCCTTTTCATAATGGCCACTTGTACCATATTGAGAAAGCGAAAGAAGTTACCGGTGCAGATGCAGTGCTGGTGGTTATGAGCGGAGATTTTGTCCAAAGAGGAGAACCGGCTATATTTTCAAAAGAGATTCGGGTGCATGCAGCCTTGTCATCAGGGGCTTCGGCTGTCTTTGAACTTCCTGTGGTTTATGCTACCGGAAGTGGCGAAATTTTCGCAGCGGGAGCAGTGAGTCTTCTGAATGCATTGGGCTGTGTGGATAGCATTTGCTTTGGGACGGAATGTGGGAATGTGGAGGTATTGTCCTCGATTGCAGACCTGCTGTTGGAAGAACCGGAAATATACAGACAATCCCTGCAAAGGAATCTGAGACAGGGGAAATCTTTTCCGATAGCCAGGGAAGAGGCTTTGATAGAAGTTCTGGGAGATGAGAAAATTCTAAGAGAAATCCTTCAAAATCCCAATAATATTTTGGGGATCGAGTATTTGAAGGCTTTGAAAAAATTAAATAGTTCTATGAAACCTTATACGATACGGCGGGAAGGAGCTTCCTATCACGAGAATTCTCTTGGATGGAAATTTGATTCGGCCACCTCTATCAGACAGGTGTTTAGACAAAAAGAGGAGGTGCATGGGGAAGCACATTTACAGCAGATGAAAGCGTCTGTTCCTGAAGATGCTTTTGAGATTTACAAAGAATATTTACAGGAATATGCCCCGGCTACCTGGCAGGATTACAGCCTCCTTTTGAAATACCGTCTGATGGAAGAGTGCTCTTACATAAATTCTGATTCTTCAGGCTTAACAAAGTATTTGGATGTATCAGAAAATCTGTCCAATCGCATAGGTAATCATCTGGAAGCGTATGTGGATCCGGAATCTTTTGCCCGGCTTCTTAAGACGAAGGAACTTAACTATACCAGGATCAGCCGCAGTTTGCTTCATATTTTGCTGTCTATCAAGACGAAAGATCTTCAAGAATATATGGAAAATGGAAATATCTTTTATGGGAGACTCTTGGGTTTCCGAAAAAAAGATGCCGAAGTTTTAAGCTGCATTAAAAAGAATAGTTGCATTCCTATGATTTCCAAGCTGGCAGATGCAAAAGATGTATTGAAGAGATTTTATGAAGAAAAAGAAGATTCTTCCGGAAAAATCTATCTGGCCATAAAGATGTTAAGGCAGGATATTTTTGCTTCAGAACTTTATGACAGTGCCAGAAATTTCAAGGAAGGAATGCCTGGGAATTCGGAACTTCGTAAGCAGATCCGAATATTTTAGGTGAAGTTGCACACGTGAAAAAACAATATTTGTGCATTGTATGTGATTTTACACAAGTACCTCTCTTGTAGATGAGAAAAAATAGGATTATAATATAAAAAGAGCGTCAGAATAGATATGTTTTGCCGCATTATTTTATAATCAAAATAATAATTAAAATTAAAAAAAACTTAGAAAGGAGTCTATCAATCATGGGATTTATAGATCAAATCAAAGAAAAAGCAAAATCTTGTAAAAAGACAATCGTTCTTCCGGAGACAGAAGACGCAAGAACCTACGAAGCAGCAGAGGCTGTTTTAAAAGAAGGTACTGCAAATCTGATTCTTATCGGTAGCGAAGAGGAAATCGCAAAGAACAAAGGTGATTTCGATATTTCCGGAGCAACTATCGTTGACCCTGCTACTTATGAGAAGACAGAAAGCTACATTGCTAAGTTGGTAGAGCTTCGTTCTAAGAAGGGTATGACAGAGGAGCAGGCTAGAGAGCTTCTTCTTACAAATTACTTATACTATGGTGTTATGATGGTTAAGATGAAAGATGCTGACGGAATGGTATCTGGAGCTTGCCACTCTACAGCAGATACTTTAAGACCATGTCTTCAGATTTTAAAGACAAAGCCTGGAACAAAGCTTGTTTCTGCATTCTTCGTAATGGTAGTTCCGGATTGTGAAATGGGAGCAAACGGAACCTTCGTATTTGGTGATTCTGGTCTTGAGCAGAACCCGGATCCGGAGAAACTTGCAGCAATCGCTCTTTCTTCTGCAGAATCCTTCAAGCTTCTTACAGGAGAGGAACCGGTTGTAGCACTTCTTTCACACTCTACAAAGGGAAGCGCTAAGCATGCAGACGTTGATAAGGTAGTTGAAGCTACCAAGATTGCTAAGGAGAATGCTCCGGAGGGACTTTTGATCGACGGAGAGTTCCAGCTTGATGCAGCAATCGTTCCATCTGTTGGAGAGTCTAAGGCACCGGGAAGCCCGGTTGCCGGTAAGGCAAACGTATTGATCTTCCCAGACTTGGATGCTGGAAATATCGGATATAAGTTAGTACAGAGACTTGCTAAGGCAGAAGCTTACGGACCACTTACTCAGGGTATTGCAGCTCCTGTAAATGACCTTTCTCGTGGATGCAGCGCTAAGGACATCGAGGGTGTTGTAGCAATCACAGCTGTACAGTGCATGGCAGAGGATAACTAATCTTTTGCAGGTGACATTTGTAATTTACAAGTGAAAGTGAGATCTATGACTGGAAAACGAATAAAAAAAGTCATAGAATATAAGAGGTATTATGATCCGGATGCTTAGGCATCCGGATTCATCAAGTGTAGATTTTTTGAAAACTACTACATTTTGAACAGAGAATAAATCGAAAAAGAGGTAGAATTATGAACGTTTTAGTAATTAACTGCGGAAGCTCATCACTTAAATTTCAGTTGATCAACTCTGATTCAGAGAAGGTTCTTGCAAAGGGGCTTTGCGAGAGAATCGGAATCGATGGAAGACTTACTTACCAGCCGGCAGGCGGAGAGAAGGCAGTTTCTGAACTTGCAATGCCAACTCATACCGAGGCTATTCAGTTTGTAATTGATGCTCTTACAAATCCTGAGACAGGAGTTGTTAAGAGTCTTGATGAAATCGGAGCAGTTGGACATCGTCTTGTACACGGTGGAGAGAAGTTTGCACAGTCTGTAGTAATCACAGACGAAGTAAAGGCTGCAGTAGAAGAGTGCAATGACCTTGCACCACTTCACAATCCGGCAAACTTAATCGGTGTAAATGCATGTCAGAAGCTTATGCCAAATACTCCAATGGTAGGTGTATTTGATACAGCTTTCCATCAGACAATGCCGGAGAAGGCTTATATGTATGGACTTCCATATGAGTACTATGACAAGTACAAAGTTAGACGTTATGGATTCCACGGAACCAGCCACAGCTTTGTTTCAAAGAGAGCAGCTGAGATCGTAGGAAAGTCTTATGATGATTTAAAGACCATCGTTTGCCACCTTGGAAATGGTGCCAGCGTTTGTGCAGTATTAAACGGAAAATCTGTAGATACTTCTATGGGACTTACTCCTTTGGAAGGTCTTGTAATGGGAACTCGTTCCGGAGATATTGATCCTGCTATCTTAGAGTTCATCGCTAAGAAGGAAGGTCTTGATATCGACGGACTTATGACAATGGTAAATAAGAAGTCTGGTGTATTTGGATTATCTAACAACTTATCCAGCGACTTCCGTGATCTTGAAGGCGCTGCAGAAGAGGGAAATGCACAGGCAAAGGTTGCTCTTGAAGTATTTGCTTACAGAGTAGCAAAATATGTAGGAAGCTACGTAGCAGCAATGAATGGTGTAGATACTATCGTATTTACAGCAGGAATCGGTGAAAATGATGCCAGCGTAAGAGCAAACGTTCTTAGCTACTTAGGATACCTTGGTATCGAATTAGATGAGAAGGCTAACGATGTTCACGGTGAGGAAGCTGTAATTTCTACAGCAGACTCTAAGGTAAAGGTTCTTGTAATCCCAACCAACGAAGAGCTTGCAATCGCTCGCGATACCGTAGCTTTAGTAAGCAAATAAGAATAACTTTTGGATTTTATGGGTTATCTGAATTTTTCTTGTTGACAAAACATTTCTGCATGATATAATAGTCTAGTGTGTGAATAGGAGACGATACTATGATATTAAACCTATCAGACGTACTGTCTGAACAGCATAAGGCCATTAAAGAGATAGTTCCTATCGAGATGACAGAATTTACAGATGGAACAGGGACTTATAAGATTACAGATAAGACCCCTTTGGACCTTCATATTTCTTATGTGAAGGAACGAAAGCTTGATGTGAAGGGCGAGGCTTTGATAAAGCTGATAGCTAACTGTGATCGTTGCTTGGAAGAAGTGGAGATTGAGATTCCACTTGATTTTAAGCGGAGGATTTCGACAGATGACCGGGCTTATTATCAGACAGATGATTTAGACGAGAATAACTATATTGACGGATACAGCTTAGATGTAGAACAGTTGATTTACAACGAGTTATTGACAGGGTGGCCGACGAAGATTCTATGCAATGATGACTGCAAAGGCATCTGCAATGTATGTGGTCAGAACCTTAACAAAGGAACCTGTGGCTGTGAAGATACAGGACTTGATCCGAGAATGTCAGTTATCCGCGATGTATTTAAGAATTTTAAGGAGGTGTAACCTATGTCAATTTGTCCAAAGAATAAATCTTCCAAAGCTAGAAGAGATAAGAGAAGAGCTAATTGGAAAATGAGCGCTCCAAACCTTGTAAAATGCAGCAAATGTGGTGAGTTAATGATGCCTCATAGAGTATGCAAGGCTTGTGGTTCTTACAACAAAAAAGAAATCATTGCTATGGATTAATTTTAGCAAAGGAGAGAGGTTGAGCATTGTGCTTGACCTCTTTTTTTCTTTGTATTATATTGCTTTTTAATTTGATGTTTAGTAAAATGTTCGTAGCAATGCGAGGAGGAAAGAATATGGCAGAGATTACCAATATAGCATTGGACGCCATGGGCGGTGATAATGCCCCGGGGGAAATTGTAAAAGGTGCCATTGACGCAATCTTGAAAGAACCGAATATGAAGGTGTTTCTTGTGGGTAAGGAAGACCTTATTTTACAGGAGCTTTCTAAGTATCAGTACCCGAAGGAGAAGCTTGAAGTGGTTCCTGCTTCTGAGATCATAGAGATGGCAGAGGTTCCTACCAATGCGATACGTAAGAAGAAAGATTCATCCATGGTAGTTGGAATGAAGATGGTGAAGGAGGGAAAGGCAGATGCCTTTGTTTCCGCCGGCAATTCCGGAGCTGTTCTGGTAGGTGGACAGGTTATTGTAGGAAAGATCAAGGGCGTGGAGAGACCTCCCCTTGCACCACTGATTCCCACCAAAAAGGGGGTATCCTTGTTGGTGGATTGCGGAGCAAATGTAGACGCAAGACCCTCTCATCTGGTACAATTTGCGAAGATGGGATCCATTTACATGGAGCATGTCTTAGGAATTAAGAATCCGAAGGTCGGTATCGTCAATATCGGTGCCGAGGAGGAGAAGGGGAATGCGCTGGTAAAAGAGACCTTCCCACTTCTTAAGGCAGAAAAGTCTATCAATTTCATCGGAAGCGTGGAGGCCAGAGATATTCCTTATGGAAAGGCGGATGTGATTGTCTGTGAGGCATTTGCCGGCAATATTATCTTGAAATTGTATGAAGGCGTGGGAGCTGTACTTCTTAGCAAGGTGAAGCAGGGGTTACTCTCCAGTCTTCGTTCCAAGATCGGAGCAGTTCTTATCAAACCGGCTCTAAAGGCTACCTTGAAGGAATTTGATGCCACAGAGTACGGTGGAGCACCACTTCTTGGATTAAAGGGGCTGGTGGTAAAGACCCACGGAAGCTCTAAGGCGAAGGAGGTTACCAATACCCTGATGCAGTGTGTAACCTTTAAAAAGCAGGGGATTAACGAGAAGATTCAAGCCTGTATTCAGGAAGAATCAAAGGATACGGAATAACCATTAAAAGAAATAAGAAAGAGTTAAAAGGAGATTAATAACATGGAATTTGAAAAGATCAGAGACATTATCGCAGATGTATTAAATCTAGACCCAAAGGAGATTACAGAGGATAAGAAGTTTGTAGATGATTTGGGAGCTGATTCCTTGGATATTTTCCAGATTATCATGGGTATTGAGGAATCCTTTGATATTGAGATCGATAATGACGAGGCAGAGAATATCGTAACTGTTGGAGACGCAGTAGAGCAGATTAAGAATGCGATCAGCGATTAATTAAGAATACAGTCAGTGATTCTATTATTAAGAAAGCCCGACAGGGCTTTCTTAATTTAATTTCTTGATTTAAATTCTTAATTTAAATGCTTAACTTTAGTGGAAGACTTAAGAAGAAAGGATTTTATTTATGAAAAGCCGTAAATTAACAGAATTAGAAGAGAAGATTAATTATAAATTTTCAGACAGATCCTTGTTAGAAAGAGCCATGCGTCATAGCTCTTATGCCAATGAGAAGCATTTGCCTAAACATGAATGTAATGAACGTTTGGAGTTTTTAGGGGATGCGGTGTTGGAATTAGTTTCCAGTGAATTCTTATTCTTTGAGCATACAAAGAAGCCGGAGGGAGAGCTTACAAAGCTTCGTGCCAGCATGGTTTGTGAGCCGGCCTTAGCTTACTGCGCAGCAGAGATCGAATTAGGAGATTTTCTCTTTCTGGGAAAGGGCGAGGACGCCAATGGTGGAAGACTTCGGGCTTCTATTACTTCAGATGCCATGGAGGCTTTGATCGGAGCAATTTATCTAGATGGTGGTTTTGCTAATGCAAAAGAGTTTATTCATGAGTTTATTTTAAAAGACATGGAGAATAAGAGACTCTTTTATGATAGCAAGACTATCCTGCAGGAGATTGTGCAGGGAGAACATGGCGGAGGAATTCGTTATGAACTTTTGGAGGAGTCCGGACCTGACCATGACAAGAGCTTTAAAGTAGCGGTATATATTGGAGAGAAAACCTATGGCATCGGTGTAGGAAGGACCAAGAAGGCGGCAGAGCAGGAGGCGGCATACAAAAGTATCCTGCAACTTGGAAAAGAGAAAAAGTAGGTGAAGAATGTATCTTAAAAGTATTGAAGTTCAGGGCTTTAAATCATTTGCCAATCGAATCAAATTTGAATTTCACAATGGAATTACCGGAATTGTAGGACCAAATGGAAGTGGAAAGAGTAATGTTGCAGACGCAGTCCGCTGGGTTTTGGGAGAACAGAAGGTCAAGCAGCTTCGAAGCGGCAGTATGCAGGATGTTATCTTTTCGGGAACAGAGAATCGTAAGCCCTTAAGTTATGCTTCGGTGGCAATTACCCTGGATAATTCCGATCATCAGCTGGCTATTGATTTTGAAGAAGTTACCGTTACCAGAAAGCTTTATCGCTCGGGAGAGAGTGAGTATCTCATTAACGGAAGTAATTGTCGTCTTAAAGATATCAATGAGCTTTTTTATGATACAGGTATCGGTAAGGAAGGCTATTCTATTATCGGTCAGGGACAGATTGATAAGATCCTCAGTGGTAAGCCGGAGGAGAGAAGAGAGCTTTTTGAGGAGGCTGCAGGAATCGTTAAATTTAAGCGCAGAAAGAATCTTTCTGTAAAAAAATTGGAAGAAGAAAAGCAGAATCTCCTTCGTGTCAACGATATTCTGGATGAGCTTGAAAAACGAGTAGGCCCCTTGGAGAGACAATCTCAGGTAGCCAGAGAATATTTGAAATTAAGAGAAGAGCTGAAATCCTACGACATTAATATGTTTTTGCTGGAGACGGACCGTATTAAGGAGCAGCAAAAACAGGTGGATGAGAAGCTTGAAAATGCCCGGACAGAATTGGAAGAGACCAACGAAAAGTACGATTCCATGAAAGAGGATTACGATGCTGTGGAAGAGCAGTTGGAGGAGATTGACGGAGAAATCGAAGAATCCAAAAGTCAGATGAATAAGACCAACCTGTTAAAACAGCAGTTAGAAAGCCAGATTGAGCTGTTAAAAGAGCAGATTAACAGCGCCAGAATGAATGATGAACACTACGATCAGCGGGCCAAAAGCATCCAGAGAGAGATGGAAACCAGAGAAAAGCAGCTGCAGGAATTGACCACAAAGCAGAAAACTTTGCAGGATCAGATTGATAAAAAGCATCAGGAAGAAGATGAAGCGAAAAAAAATCTAGAGGATCTGCAGATCAAGATTTCAGAGATTTCTAATAGCATTAGCGAAAAGCAGAATCAGATCATGGAACTTTTAAATCACCGTGCGTCTACTAAAGCCGAGATTCAAAAGTTTGATACGATGTTAGAGCAGATTCAAACTTCCAAGGCAAGAATCCACTCCCAGATCATCGAACAGGAGAGTGTGGCAGCTGCAAAGAAGGAGAAAGCTTTAGAATACAGGGATGAGCTTCAGAAGATTTCCGATGAGATTCGGTCTCTTTCTGCCGAGAATCAGAACTTGGATGCAGAGGTTTTGAAGCTGCAAAAAGAACTGGCAGGAAAGACGGAAGAATACAAAAGAAGCCAGACCTCCTATCACAGGGATGCTTCGAGACTAGAATCTCTTAGAAATATTACCGAGCGGTATGATGGATATGGAAATAGCATCAAGCGTGTTATGGACAGAAAGGACAACGAAAAGGGAATTCTTGGAGTTGTGGCGGATATCATTAAGGTGCCAAAAGAATATGAGGTTGCCATTGAGACGGCCTTAGGAGGCAGTATTCAGAATATTGTTACCTCCGATGAAGATACGGCTAAGCGCATGATCAATTATTTAAAGAAAAATAAATTTGGTCGTGCCACCTTCTTGCCTCTTACGAATATTCGTTCCGGAGGAAAGATTGCAAGAGAAGAGGCTCTAAGGGAACCAGGAGTTGTAGGTTCTGCAGATACTCTGGTGAATGTGGAGAGTCAGTATAAAGGGCTGGCGGAATTTCTGTTGGGAAGAACCCTGGTGGTAGAGCATATTGACAGAGGAACTGCTATTGCAAAGAAATATAATCAGTCCCTTAGAATCGTAACCTTAGAGGGAGAATTAATTAACCCCGGTGGATCCATGACCGGTGGTGCCTTTAAAAATTCCAGCAATCTTTTAAGCCGTAGACGTGAGATCGAGGAATTAGAAGGAAAAGTAAAGAATTTAAAAGAACAAATGGAAACCTTAGAGAGGGAGACGAATGGAATCCGGAAGAAGAGAGCCTCACATTATGAGAAGATGGAAGGTATTAATTCCAGACTCCAGAAGGCTTATGTCCTGCAAAATACCGCCAAGATGAATTTTGATCAGGCTAATGCAGGAGTAAATCAGGCGAAGGCAGTCTCTGAGGATTCCAGAAAAGAGCTGGAGAAATTAGATGCCCAGATCACGGAGATTTCTGATAATCAGGAATCCATCAATGTGGAACTGGATACCTCTGAGAATTTAGAGCAGACTTTAAATCAGGAGATTGAAAGTATTCAGTCGGCTTTGGAAGGCTATAAGGAAGAAGAAGTCAAGGAATCTTCAAAGACTGAAAATCTACATTTGGAATTAGCTTCCTTAGAACAAAACTATACCTTTGCCCAGGAGAATACCACACGTATTCGGGAAGAGAATGAAAAATATGCCGCAGAATTAAAAGAGATGGAGATTGGTAAGGGAAGTGCCAAAGGAGAAATCGAAGAAAAGGAAAAGCAAATCGAGAAGTTAAAGCTTACCATTGCAGACTCTGCGGATCTATTTAAAGAGATCGAAGAAGAGATTCAGGCTCTTAAGACCAAGAGGGAAGAGATGAATCAAAAGAACAAAGAGGTTCTGAATAAGCGAGAAGATCTGTCCAAGCACATGACATCTCTTGATAAGGAAGTATATCGTCTGGAAAGTCAGAGGGAAGGGCTGGAAGCTGCTTCTGACAAACAGATTAATTACATGTGGGAAGAGTATGAACTTACCTATAATATGGCCAGAGAATTAAGAGATGAGAATCTTACAGATCTGGCTCAGATGAGAAAGCGTGTGCAGGAACTAAAAAGTGGCATTAAGTCATTAGGAAATGTCAATGTCAATGCTATTGAAGAGTACAAAGAGGTTTCCGAGCGCTATGAGTTTCTAAAGGGACAGCACGATGATCTGGTGGAGGCTGAGGCTACTCTGGAGAAGATTATTGAAGAGCTTGATAATGCCATGCGCAAGCAGTTTAAAGAACAGTTTGCAAAAATTGCAAAAGAATTCGATATCGTATTTAAAGAACTTTTCGGTGGAGGAAAAGGAACTCTGGAACTTATGGATGATGAGGATGTTCTGGAGGCGGGAATTAAGATTATTGCTCAGCCACCGGGAAAGAAGTTACAAAATATGATGCAATTATCCGGTGGAGAAAAGGCTCTTACGGCCATTTCCCTGTTGTTTGCGATTCAGAATCTGAAGCCATCTCCGTTCTGTCTTTTGGACGAGATTGAGGCAGCACTGGATGATAGTAACGTAGATCGATTTGCGGGATATTTACATAAGTTAACCAAGAGCACGCAGTTTATTGTAATTACCCACAGACGTGGTACCATGAATGCGGCAGACAGACTCTATGGTATCACCATGCAGGAGAAGGGGGTATCGACCCTTGTTTCCGTAAGTTTGCTGGAAAATGAACTGACAAAATAGTGTTAGAGATAGAGAAAGGAAGAGATTATGGCGGAAGAAAAAGTTGGTTTTTTTAAACGACTGGTTTCTGGACTCAGTAAGACCAGAGATAACTTCGTAAGTGGTATGGATAGTATTTTTCATAGCTTCTCTCGAATTGACGATGATTTTTACGAGGAGTTAGAAGAAACCCTGATCATGGGAGATCTGGGAGTTAATGCTACTTATAATATTTTGGATGATCTTAAGGATAAAGTAAAAGAACGTCATATTAAGGATCCTATGGATTGTCGTCAGATTTTGATCGACAGCATTAAAGAACAAATGAATGTTGGAGAGACGGCCTACGAATTTGAGAACCAAACCTCTGTGGTCATGGTGATTGGTGTTAACGGAGTAGGAAAAACCACTACCATCGGAAAGCTTGCAGGAAAGCTGAAGGCTCAGAATAAGAAAGTTATTATGGCAGCAGCAGATACCTTCCGGGCGGCTGCAGGAGAGCAGCTAAAGGAGTGGGCTAATAGAGCGCAGGTAGACATTATAAGCAGTCAGGAAGGATCCGATCCTGCTTCTGTCGTCTATGATGCAGTGCAGGCCGCAAAAGCCAGACATGCAGATGTGCTTTTATGTGATACGGCAGGACGACTTCATAATAAGAAGAATCTAATGGAAGAACTGCGAAAAATGAATCGAATTATTGACAGAGAATTCCCGGATGCTTTCAGAGAAACATTAGTGGTACTGGATGCTACTACTGGTCAGAATGCCCTGCAGCAGGCGAAAGACTTTAATGATGTAGCAGATATTACAGGAATTGTCCTGACAAAGATGGATGGAACTGCCAAGGGTGGAATTGCCGTGGCTATTCAGTCAGAGCTTGGAATTCCGGTAAAATATATCGGTGTTGGAGAGACCATAGACGACCTGCAAAAATTTGATGCAGATACATTTGTAAATGCATTGTTTGCAAGAGAGCAGGATGACGAAGAAATCTGCGAAAATGTTAAAAGACCCGATGCCGACGAGGAAGTAACTTCGGATGAAAAAACAAAATTTACTCAGGAGGAAGAGACTGCCGAGTTTGCCCGGGAAGATTCTGAGATGTCAGATTCAGAGGAAACATATTTGGATGAAGAAGATATTGACGAAGAAGACTTTGATGAGGCTGATTTCGAAGAAGTAGAATGGGACGAGGATGACTTCGAAGACTTTGACGAAGACTGGGATGAAGAATAACTTTAAGAAAAACAACACAAATTGGTTGAATTGGTGTATTATAGAACCCGATGACATATGTAAGAAAGGGTAGGTGAGGAAAATGGGAGAAGCAAATCAGCTCACCATTGAAAAATTTGAAGAAGCCAGTGAGATCGTAAAGAAGGTTACGAATCCCACGAAGTTAATTTACAGTGAGTATTTTAGTCAACAGACAGGTGGAAAGGTTTACCTGAAGCCTGAGAATATGCAATATACAGGAGCCTATAAGGTTCGTGGCGCTTATTATAAGATTAGTACCATGTCCGAGGAAGAAAGAAGCAGAGGTTTGGTAGCTGCATCCGCAGGAAACCATGCCCAGGGCGTTGCCTATGCAGCTCAGAAATTTGGTTGTAAGGCTACTATCGTTATGCCATCAGTTACACCTCTTATAAAGGTGAATCGGACAAAAAGTTACGGAGCAGAAGTAATCCTTTACGGAGATGTCTATGATGATTCATTTGCTTATGCAAAAGAGTTGGCAGAAAAAGAAGGATATACTTTTGTACATGCCTTTGATGATCTTGATATTGCTGCAGGACAGGGAAGTATTGCGATGGAGATCATCCAGGAACTTCCTACGGTAGATTATATTCTGGTTCCGGTAGGTGGCGGCGGACTGATCACAGGAGTTGCAACCTTAGCAAAAATGTTGAATCCTAAGATCAAAGTCATCGGTGTAGAGCCTGCAACTGCTGCCAGCATGACAGCTGCTCTTGCACAGGGATCTCCGATAGAATTAGAAAGTGCCAATACGATTGCAGATGGTACCGCGGTTAAGAAAGTAGGAGAAAAGATTTTCCCATATGCCAAGGAAAATATCGACGAGGTTCTTTTGGTGGAAGATGATGAACTCATCGGAGCTTTCCTAGATATGGTAGAAAGTCACAAGATGGTAGTAGAAAATTCCGGACTTCTTACAGTAGCTGCTCTTCGTCAGCTGGATTTAAAGGGCAAGAAAGCAGTATCAATCCTCAGTGGTGGAAATATGGACGTAATCACAATGTCTTCCATTGTACAACATGGATTGATCCAAAGAGATCGTATTTTCTCAGTATCCGTACTTCTTCCGGATAAGCCGGGAGAGTTGGTTCGTGTTGCATCAACCATTGCAGATGCAAAGGGAAATGTCATTAAGCTGGAGCATAACCAGTTTGTAAGCACTAATCGTAATGCGGCTGTGGAACTTCGAATTACCATGGAGGCATTCGGAACAGAGCACAAGAGCGAGATTCTGCAGGCCTTAGAGGATCAGGGATTCCGTCCAAGAGAGATCGGAGCAAAGCTTTACTAAAATTTTAATTTTCATAAAGTTGTGAGAGGAAGCAAGAGAGCATATCTTGCTTCCTTTTATGCGTCGAATTTTTCTCAGAACATTGTTTGAAATTTTGCTTTAGTTTTAAGGCAGGGTTGACAATAAATATGGGGATGTATACAATAATACATAGACAAAAAGTGATAGAAATTTAAATAGTATGAAACTATTTGGGGGAAATTTAGAAATGGATGATTACAAAGACCGGTCATTACGAGGTCGGGTTTTTCAGAAGATTAGAGAAGATATTTTAAGAGGAGCCTACAAAGAGCACGATGAACTTAAGGAGATTTCCATTGGTGAGAAATTAGGAGTAAGTCGTACCCCGGTGCGAGAGGCTCTTAGACAGTTGGAACTTGAGGGATTAGTAACCATTATTCCCAATAAAGGAGCCTATGTCACAGGTATTACCAACAAGGATGTGCGGGATATTTATATGATCCGTTCACATCTTGAAGGAATGTGCGCTAGATGGGCAACAGAGAATATTACAGAAGAGCAGATTGAAGAGCTAGAGGAGATCATTCTCCTGTCAGAGTTTCATTTGCAGAAGAAGACCGGAGCTCAGGCAGAGCAGGTTGCAGAACTTGACAGCAAGTTCCATGGCATTTTATATGAAGCCAGCAACAGCAGAATTCTAGAGCATGTGTTGTCGGATTTTCATAAATATGTGCAGGTCTCAAGAACCACCTCCGTGGAGGCCAAGACCAGAGCAGAGAAATCCATCGAAGAACACAGAGAGATTTTAGAAGCCATCAAGGCTAAGGACGGAGACCTGGCAGAAAAATTAGCTCATGAGCATATTTTAAAGGCGATGGACAATCTGCATTTAGAGTACGAAGAATAGAAAGTAGAGGAAGGTTATGAGCAGTTGCGAATCCTGTTCCAATTATGAATATGATGAAGATTATGAGTGCTATACCTGCTCCATGGATCTTGATGAGGATGAATTATATCGATTCATAACCAGTTCCTATAAGGATTGCCCCTATTACAGTCATGATGATGAGTATGCCATTGTAAGGCATCAAATGTGATTTGGGAACGACCGGAATGAATATAAGAGCCTGATAAGAAACCTTGAATTTGAGAAGTAGAAAAATTCGAGGTTTTTTCTTGTGCAGATTGCTTTCCCTTATTACTGTGTTAAATATAAACAGTAATAAGGGAGATACTGCTTAGATGAAATTGTTAATTTTATGTTAAAATTGGTGAATTTGGCAGAGAATTAATTGCGTGCTTCTGCTATTTTTACTATAATTAAATAAAATTTTTCTAAATAATCAAAAGATGATACCTAGGAATATGGAAGGAAAGATTTGAGATTATGAAAATAATGGAAGAGATTATCATTGCCAATGGAGTTGCCATTCTGATGATGTTGTTTCTTTTAGATTGTCGAAGAAAGAATCGAGAGAGTCTTCGGGTAGAAGATAAGTTTTATGATAATATGGCACTCTTTACCTTACTCGGAGCAGCTATAGAGACAGTGTCTTTTTTGGTCGATGGACAAGAATTTGCCGCAGGAATCGTTTTAAACTATGCTACCAATAGCCTGTGCTTTTTTATTACTGTAAGTATTGGTTTTATGTGGTGCATCTATGTGGAGCTTTATATTTATAAGAATTACAAAAGAGCTTTTCGCAGAGCTAATTATCTTGCGATTCCCTGGCTGATCGAGCTCGTACTGATCATTGTGAATCTTTTCGATACAGATGTGCTATTTCATATTACCACATACAATGTATATCAAAGAGGAAGCCTTGTGCTTGTGGGATATTTTTCTCTTATGTTCTACTTTGGCTACAGTATCTTTGTGGTATTTCGTTCGGGAAAGGAAGGAATAAATCTGACATTCTTTCCGGTTATGTATTTTGTGGGACCTTGTATCGCAGGGGTTTTGATCCAAATGTTCCGTTATGGGATTACTACTGCATGGCTATCGGTAGCGATTGCTCTTACTTTTGTGCAGATGCAGAATTATTCAGAGAATATTTTAGTGGATGATCTGTCGGGATTATACAACCGGAGATATCTAGACCGAATTCTGAAAAAATATAATAATGTAAAAAGAAAACAACTATATGGAATCATGCTGGATGTGAATGATTTTAAAAAGATTAATGACAACTTTGGACACTCTACAGGAGACCGGGCGATTTTTGTCATGGGAACGATTCTCACCAGAATATTGCCGGAAAAAGGTATAGTCATGCGCTATGCAGGAGATGAATTTATCATTCTCCTCCTTGATGCAAGTGAAGAGAATGCAAAAGACGCTATCGTGAATCTTCACCGTGCCTTGGCTAGATTTAATGAAAGCAAGGCAGAAAAATTTTGCCTGTCAGTTTCTGCCGGATATGCTGAGTATACGAAGGAAGATGATGAAGAGAGTTTCCTAAAACATATGGATGAGGAAATGTATAAAATAAAACGGGAGTATCACAAAAATCATCAGGAAAAAAATCCGGAAAAGGATTCTAAATAATTAAAATTTAGCCTTAGCTTTTTTGCTAGGGCTTTTTTGTTGCCTGTATATCCTACAGAAGTTGCTTAATAAAAAAGGAACGATTATTCAGCTAAAAAAAGGAACGTTTACTCAATTAAAAAATATGAACTCAATTGAAAAATATGAACGTTTACTTGACAGTCCATTATGACAGTGATATGCTACATGAAGGTGATATCCAAGTATATTACTAGGAATTAAAAAGGAAGGTGGATTTATGAAGCTTTCTACAAAGGGAAGATATGGTCTTCGTGCCATGATAGACCTGGCAAGATATAGTGAGGATGCACCGGTGTCTATTAGTAGTATTGCCGCAAGACAGGGGTTGTCCGATGGTTATTTGGAACAGCTGGTGGCTTTACTTCGCAAGGCCGGACTGGTAAAGAGTATTCGAGGGGCTTCCGGTGGATATGTTCTTGCGAAGGATCCGGGAGATATTTCCGTAGGAGATGTACTTCGGGCCTTAGAAGGCAGCTTGGAACCGGTAAAGTGCTCAGCCTTTTATGATGGAGAGGGATGTACAGCTGCAGGCGGATGCGTTACCAAGTATGTATGGCAGAAAATCAATGACAGTATTAATCGCACCGTAGATGAGATGAGTCTGGAGGAACTGGTGAAGGAGAGCAAAAGCCTGAATCCGGAAGGAACTTCAGAGAACGGGGTGCAGTGCGAGAGTTAAGAAAATTGTGCACCCAGAGAGATTTAACAAGGTTAAGGGAGGAAAGCAAAATGAGCAGATTCATTTATTTAGATAATGCAGCCACCACAAAGACTGCACCGGAGGTTGTGGAGGCGATGCTTCCATATTTTACAGAGAAGTTTGGAAATCCATCCAGTGTTTATAGCTTCTCCTCTGGAAATAAAGAAGATATTACAAAACAAAGAGAGATTATTGCAGAGGCATTAGGTGCCGGCGCAAATGAGATTTATTTTACTGCCGGAGGTTCCGAGTCTGATAACTGGGCGTTAAAGGCTACAGCAGAAGCTTATGGAAACAAAGGAAAACATATTATCACTACGAAGATTGAGCATCATGCGATTCTTCATACCGCAGAGTATCTGGAAAAGAGAGGTTTCGAAGTAACCTACGTAGATGTAGATGAAGATGGTAAGGTGAAGCTTGATGAGTTGGAAGCTGCCATTCGTCCGGATACCATTCTGATTTCTGTAATGTATGCGAATAATGAGATCGGAACCATTCAGCCGATTAAAGAGATCGGACAGATCGCTCATGATCATAAGATTTTATTCCATACCGATGCGGTCCAGGCTTTTGGACAGGTGCCTATTAATGTAGATGAGTGTCACATTGATATGCTTAGTGCCAGTGGTCATAAATTAAACGGACCAAAGGGAATTGGATTTTTATATATCCGCAAGGGTGTAAAGATTCGCTCTTTTGTTCACGGTGGAGCTCAGGAGAGAAAACGTCGTGCCGGTACAGAGAATGTTCCTGGAATCATTGGTTTGGGAACAGCCGTATCTCGTGCAGTAAAATCTATGGAAGAGAGAACCTCTTATGAGAAGGAACTTAGAGATTACCTGATTGAGCGAGTGATGGCAGAGATTCCATATACAAAGTTAAATGGACATAAAACAGATCGTTTGCCAAACAATGCCAATTTTAGCTTCCAGTTTATTGAGGGAGAATCTATGTTGATTATGTTGGATATGAAAGGTATTTGTGGATCCAGTGGATCGGCATGTACTTCAGGATCCCTGGATCCATCCCATGTACTTTTGGCTATCGGATTGCCTCATGAGATTGCGCATGGTTCTCTTCGTCTCACTCTGAATGAGGAGATTACCAAGGATGACATCGACTATGTAGTAGATAACTTGAAGGAGATCGTGGCTAGACTTCGTTCGATGTCCCCTCTTTATGAAGACTTCGTCAAGAAGCAGAACGCGTAACATTTTCGCAAACATTCATATAAATTGATAAAAGGAGAATATTATGTATACAGAAAAGGTTATGGATCATTTTCAGCATCCAAGAAATGTAGGAGAAATTGAGAACCCTAGTGGGGTAGGTACTGTAGGTAACGCAAAGTGCGGAGATATCATGAGAATCTTCCTGGATATCGATGAGAATCAGGTGATTCAGGATGTAAAGTTTAAGACATTTGGCTGTGGTGCTGCGGTGGCAACAAGTAGTATGGCTACAGAAATGGTGAAGGGAAAGACTGTACAGGAAGCTATGGAAGTTACCAACAAGGCTGTTATGGAAGCGTTAGACGGACTTCCGCCGGTAAAGGTTCACTGCTCACTGTTGGCAGAGGAAGCGATTCATGCTGCTCTTTGGGATTATGCCGAGAAACATGATATTAAAATCGAAGGTTTGAAAAAACCAAAGTCAGATATCCATGAAGGTGAAGAGGAAGAAGAGGAAGAATACTAAATCGATATTAAGAAAATATCAAACTATAAAAAGTATCAAACTATAAATAGGAAAGTATAGAGAATTTTCTATGGACAAGAAAAAGGTTGTAGTGGGCATGTCCGGAGGAGTGGATTCCTCTGTGGCAGCCTGGCTACTGAAACAGCAAGGATATGATGTGATCGGTGTTACCATGCAGATTTGGCAGGATGAGGACGAGACTACATTAGAAGAGCATGGCGGCTGCTGTGGCCTCAGTGCTGTAGATGATGCCAGACGAGTGGCGGCAGCGCTTGAGATTCCCTATTATGTTATGAATTTCAAACAAGACTTTAAAGAGTATGTCATCGATTATTTTGTCGATGAATATGTAAATGGACGGACTCCCAATCCCTGCATTGCCTGTAATCGATATGTGAAATGGGAATCCCTGTTAAAGCGTAGCATGGACATAGGTGCAGACTTCATTGCTACAGGTCATTATGCCCGAGTGGATCGACTTCCCAATGGAAGATACAGTATCCGTACATCTAAGACAGCGACGAAGGATCAAACCTATGCCCTGTATAACCTGACGCAGGATCAGCTGGCGAAGACGTTGATGCCTGTAGGAGAGTACGAAAAGGATGATATCCGCAAGATGGCTGACGATATTGGACTCTTAGTAGCCCACAAACCAGACAGCCAGGATATCTGCTTTGTATCCGATGGAGATTATGCTTCTTATATAGAAGAGAATACGGATTATAAATCGGTTCCGGGGAATTTTGTTCTTTCCGATGGCAAAGTGGTGGGAACGCACAAAGGAATCATCCATTATACGGTAGGTCAGAGAAAAGGATTGGGACTTTCCTTGGGACATCCGGCCTTCGTTCTGGAAATCCGTCCGGAAACCAACGAAGTAGTAGTGGGAACCAAAGAAGAATCTATGTCAGTCTATGTAAGGGCAAATCAAGTAAATTTCATGGCGGCAGAAGATTTGTCAGAGCCTAAGAGGGTCTGGGGGAAAATTCGTTATAATCACAAAGGGGCCTGGTGTACCGTTGAAAAAACCGGAGAAGATGAAATCCTATGCACCTTTGAGGAACCACAAAGAGCAATCACTCCGGGACAGGCCATAGTTTTATATGACGGCGAATATGTGCTTGGCGGAGGAACTATTATTTCAGATCGATAATATAGAAATACGAAGGTGTACTGGCAGCTTCGTATTTTTTGTAGAGATTTATAGAGGTTTACAAAAGATGCATAGAAATTTATAGAGATGCATAGAGGTTTACAGAGATGCATAGAAATTTATAGAGATTCATAGAGGTTAAAAGGATGTTAGACAATAAAATTATGAAAATTTCAGATTGTCATATGCATACCAGTTTTTCCGGAGATTCTGATACCCCTCCGGAGGACATGATTAAAAGAGCCATTGCTCTTGGTCTTTCACATATCTGTATTACGGATCACGAAGACCATGAATATGTATATGACGGGGTGGAATTTACCTTTGATACAAAAGAATATTTTAGGGTACTAGAGAAACTGAGGGAAAAGTACAAAGATCAGATTTCCATCGGAATCGGTGTGGAAATTGGTTTGGAGCCTTATTGGGGAGATTATTATGATAAATATGTAAGATCAGAAAAATTTGATTTTGTCATAGGATCTGTACATTTAATCGGAGGGGAGGATCCCTACGACCGTACCCTTTTTGAAAATCAGACTGATGAGGAGGCCTATAGGCAGACGTTTATAGAGACCCTCAAAGATATCCGGGTGACCCATGAGTTTGATGTCCTTGGACATATGGATTATGTAGTGCGATATGGTACAAACAGGGAAAAAGAGTATAGCTATCAAAAATTTGCAGATGAAATCGATGAGATTTTGAAGGCTTTAATCTACAACGGCAAGGGATTAGAACTCAATATGGCTGGATTTAAATATGGGCTGCCCTTTGCGCATCCTATCCCCGATGTTTTAAAAAGATACCGGGAATTGGGAGGAGAGATTATCACTGTAGGGGCAGATGCCCATAAGCCGGAGCACATCGCCTATGATTTTTCGAAAGTCAAGGAGATTTTGACAAACTGCGGTTTTAAATATTACACAGAATTTTTTGAAAGAAGGCCCGTTTTTAAACAACTTCTATAAAAATATGAAAACCTCGGGAATTACCCTTGAATTTTGGTATTTTATTTAGTACAATTATACACGGTTGATGAATCTTTAACGAAACCGTTGAAGATAATAATTTCAAAGACTGCGTCGTCAGTCAAAAAGACATTAGGAGGAATTTATAATGGCAGTAAAAGTAGCGATTAATGGATTCGGACGTATTGGACGTCTTGCATTCAGACAGATGTTCGGAGCAGAGGGATATGAAGTAGTAGCAATCAACGACTTAACATCTCCTAAGATGCTTGCTCACCTGTTAAAGTATGATTCTTCTCAGGGAAAATATGCTTTAGCTGATACTGTTGAAGCTGGAGAAGATTCTATCACAGTTGATGGAAAAGAAATCAAGATCTACGCTTTCCCAGATGCTAACAATTGCCCATGGGGAGAGTTGGGTGTAGACGTTGTATTAGAGTGCTCAGGATTCTATACATCTAAAGAGAAAGCAACTGCACACATCAATGCAGGAGCTAGAAAAGTTGTTATCTCTGCACCAGCTGGTAACGACCTGCCAACTATCGTATATAATGTAAACCACGAGACATTGAAGGCAGAGGATACAGTAATTTCTGCTGCATCTTGTACAACAAACTGTCTTGCACCTATGGCTCAGGCTCTTAACAACCTGGCTCCAATCAAGTCTGGTATCATGTGCACAATTCACGCTTACACAGGTGATCAGATGACACTTGACGGACCACAGAGAAAGGGTGACCTTAGAAGATCTCGTGCAGCTGCAGTTAACATCGTTCCTAACAGCACAGGTGCTGCTAAGGCTATCGGACTTGTTATCCCAGAGCTTAACGGAAAGCTTATCGGATCTGCACAGCGTGTACCAACCCCTACAGGATCTACAACTATTCTTACAGCTGTAGTTGAAGGAAATGTAACAGTTGATCAGATCAACGAGGCTATGAAGGCTGCTTCTAACGAGTCATTTGGTTACAACACAGATCAGATCGTTTCTAGCGATATCGTAGGAATGAGATTTGGTTCATTATTCGATGCTACTCAGACAATGGTTCTTCCATTAGAGAATGGCACAACAGAGGTACAGGTAGTATCTTGGTATGATAATGAGAACTCTTACACAAGCCAGATGGTTAGAACAATCAAATACTTCTCAGAATTAGCTTAATTCTAGTGATTCGAGTATTGATATAGTTTTTTAAGTAAGACTCAAAAAGGGTCCGGTCTTATGGACCGGACCCTTTTTATTATGCAAGCAAAGCTAGATTTTACTTGCTTATATAAGATATAGCAATGGAGGATATACATATGCTGAATAAGAAATCCGTAGATGATATTAATGTAAAAGGCCTGAAAGTTTTAGTAAGATGTGATTTCAACGTTCCATTGATCGATGGAAAGATCACAGATGAGAACCGTTTGGTTGCAGCTCTTCCTACAATTAAGAAGTTAGTTGCAGATGGCGGAAAGATCATTCTTTGCTCACATCTTGGAAAGCCGAAGGGAGAGCCAAAGCCGGAATTATCTTTAGCTCCTGTAGCTGTTCGTTTATCTGAGCTTCTTGGACAGGAAGTAAAATTTGCTGCTGACCCTGAAGTTGTAGGACCAAACGCTAAGGCTGCTGTTGAGGCTATGAAAGACGGAGACATCGTTCTTCTTGAGAATACTCGTTACAGAGTAGAGGAGACAAAGAATGGAGAGGCATTCAGCAAAGAGTTAGCTTCTTTATGTGATGTATTTGTAAATGATGCATTTGGTACCGCTCACCGTGCGCACTGCTCTAACGTAGGTGTTACAGAGTATGTAGACACAGCTGTTGTTGGATACTTGATGCAGAAAGAGATCGATTTCCTTGGAAATGCAGTAAACAATCCGGAGAGACCATTTGCAGCAATCCTTGGAGGAGCTAAGGTTTCTAGTAAGATTTCTGTTATCGAGAACCTTCTTGATAAAGTAGATACATTAATCATCGGTGGTGGTATGTCTTATACCTTCAGCAAGGCTCAGGGAGGAAGCGTTGGATCTTCTCTTCTGGAAGCAGATTACTGTGACTATGCTTTAGACATGATTAAGAAAGCACAGGAGAAGGGCGTGAAGTTATTACTTCCGGTAGATACTGTAATCGCAGATGAATTCTCTAACGATGCAAATACAAAGGTAGTTAAGGCCGGAGAGATTCCAGAGGGATGGCAGGGACTTGACATTGGACCTGAGACTATCAAGATCTTTAGCGAGGCAGTAGCTGAGGCTAAGACTGTTGTATGGAACGGACCAATGGGATGCTTCGAGATGCCAAACTTCGCAACAGGAACAGAGGCAGTAGCTAAGGTTCTTGCAGACATCGATGCCGTTACTATTATCGGTGGAGGAGATTCCGCAGCAGCAGTTAACCAGTTGGGATATGGCGATAAGATGACCCATATTTCTACAGGTGGTGGAGCTTCCCTTGAATTCCTTGAAGGTAAGGAACTTCCAGGTGTAGCAGCCGCTAATGATAAGTAGACACTTAGCGAGAGCGAGCCTAAGCGAAGCTCGAGGTTAGTGTCTACTTAGTTCACNNNACTTGGAGAGCCCGACCCTAAGGGAGGGCGAACCTAGTAAGGTGAACATACCCGTCTTTGTGTTGGGATAATTGTATTTTTTATGAAGGAGACTTTGAAAATGGCAAGAAAGAAAATTGTTGCAGGTAACTGGAAAATGAATAAGACACCAAGCGAGGCTGTAGCTCTTGTAGAAGAGTTAAAGCCATTGGTTGCTAGCGATGACGTAGATGTGGTTTTCTGCGTACCTGCTATTGATATTGTACCGGTAGTTGAGGCTGCTAAGGGAACTAACATCCAGGTTGGTGCTGAGAATATGTACTTTGAGGAGAGCGGTGCTTACACAGGTGAGATCTCACCTGCTATGTTAGTAGATGCCGGAGTTAAGTATGTTGTTCTTGGACATTCTGAGAGAAGAGATTACTTCGGTGAGACCAATGAAGATGTAAACAAGAAGGTTCTTAAGGCTTTCGAGCATGGTATTACACCAATCATGTGCTGTGGAGAGACTCTTGAGCAGAGAGAACAGGGAGTTACTATGGACTTCATCCGTCAGCAGGTTAAGGTTGGACTTCAGAATGTAAGTGCTGACCAGGCTAAGACTATGGTAATCGCTTACGAACCAATCTGGGCTATCGGAACAGGTAAGACTGCTACAACAGAGCAGGCTGAGGAAGTTTGCGCTGGTATCCGTGCTTGTGTAGCAGAAGTTTATGATGAAGCTACAGCTGAAGCAATCCGCATTCAGTACGGCGGATCTGTAAATGCAGGAAATGCAGCTGAGTTATTTGCTCAGGCAGATATCGACGGAGGACTTGTTGGTGGAGCTTCTCTGAAGGCTGATTTTGGAAAAATCGTTAACTACAAGTAATTTCAAGAAGAGATAAAAGCCTGATAGCACCGCGGAGCGTTTTGACTTTGCGGTGCTATTTCAAACATAAAGTGATATTTTAAAGGAGACAAAGATAATGAGTAAAAAGCCAACAGTATTAATGATTCTTGATGGCTATGGATTGAATGATAAGACAGAGGCCAATGCAGTAGCAGAGGCGAATACTCCTGTTATGGATGGTCTTATGAAGGAATATCCTTTCGTAAAGGGATATGCCAGCGGACTTAGCGTTGGACTTCCGGATGGACAGATGGGAAATTCTGAAGTAGGACATTTGAATATGGGTGCCGGAAGAATCGTATACCAGGATCTTACTAAGATTACAAAGATGATTCAGGATGGAGACTTCTTCGAGAATGCAGAGCTTCTTAAGGCTTGCAAGAATGCCAAGGATAATGACTCTGCTTTGCATTTATATGGACTTTTATCTGACGGTGGAGTTCACAGCCACATTACCCATTTATATGGACTTTTGGAGCTGGCGAAAAAGCAGGGACTTGAGAAGGTTTATGTTCATTGCTTCTTAGATGGACGTGATACTCCACCGGCTTCCGGAAAAGGCTATGTTGAAGAGTTGGAAGAGAAGATGAAAGAGATCGGCGTAGGTAAGGTAGCAACTGTTATGGGGCGCTATTATGTCATGGACCGTGATAACCGCTGGGACCGTGTAGAATTGGCATACAAGGCTATGGTCAAGGGTGAAGGGGTTGCGGCTGACAGCGCAGTAGAAGCAGTGGCAAATTCCTATGCAGATGAAAAGACCGATGAGTTTGTACTTCCGGCAGTAGTTATGGAAGATGGAGCTCCTGTGGCAACTATCAAAGACGGAGATTCTATTATTTTCTTTAACTTCCGTCCGGATAGAGCCAGAGAGATCACAAGAACCTTCTGTGCAGAAGAATTTGACGGATTCGACAGAGGTGAGAGAGTAAAAACTACATACGTATGCTTTACTGAATATGATGTTACGATTCCAAACAAGAGCATCGCTTTCCCGAAGACTGAGATTACCAATACCTTCGGAGAATTTTTGGCAGCAAAGGGACTGAAGCAGGCTCGTATCGCTGAGACAGAAAAGTATGCTCATGTAACCTTCTTCTTTAATGGTGGCGTTGAGGAACCAAATGAAGGTGAGGAGCGAATCCTTGTAAAATCACCAAAGGTTGCAACCTATGATCTTCAGCCGGAGATGAGTGCATTTACTGTATGTGACAAGCTTTGTGAGGCGATTCGTTCAGAAAAATATGATGTAATCATTATTAACTTTGCAAATCCTGACATGGTAGGACATACCGGTGTGGAAGCTGCAGCCATCAAGGCAGTGGAGGCTGTAGATGCTTGTGTCGGTAAGGCTGTAGAAGCAATCAAAGAAGTAGATGGACAGATGTTTATCTGTGCAGATCACGGAAATGCAGAGCAGCTTTTGGACTATGAGACCAAAGCTCCATTTACAGCTCATACTACTAATCCTGTACCATTTATTTTAGTAAATGCAGATCCTAAGTATAAGCTTCGAGAGGATGGTGTTCTCGCAGATATTGCGCCGACTCTTATTGAGCTTATGGGACTTGAGAAACCACAGGAGATGACAGGAACTTCTCTTTTGGTAGAAGCTTAATAGAAGCATAAGAATCATCCGGTCACTGCGTCTTTCAAGGATGCAGTGACTTTTTCTTTTATATTTCATAAAGGTGGAAAATAATTTGAATAACAAATTAAACAAAGAATATGATACCTATTTATTTGATTTAGATGGAACCATTATTGATTCATCGCCGGGGATCGTGGCTTCGGTAAACTATGCGTTAGAAAAATTTGGAATAAAAGAAGCGGACCAGGAAAGTCTGCTTCGTTTCATTGGACCGCCTCTTACAGAATCTTTTCAAAAGTATTATGGAATGTCTGTGGAAGACAGTGTGAAAGCTGTTTGCTATTATAGAGAAAATTATGAGGCCGGTGGGATGTTCCAGTGCAGTGTATATGAGGGTTTAGAAGATACTTTAAAGGCCTTGTGTCAGGCGAAAAAGAAGGTTCTTGTGGCTACTTCAAAACCAGAAGTATATGCCAGACAGATTTTAAAACATTTCGGAATGGATGTATATTTTGACTATATCGCAGGAATGGAATTAGATGGCGGCAGAGGCACCAAGGCTGAAGTTATCGCTTATGGACTGGAAAGTTGTGGTATTACAGACAAATCCAAGATCCTTATGATCGGAGACAGAGAACACGATATCTTCGGCGCAAAGGCTATGGGAGTGGACAGTATGGGAGTATTGTATGGCTTTGGAAGCCTGGAAGAATTTGAATCGGCAGGGGCTACCTATATTGTGAAGAGTCCGAGAGAAATTTTTTCGTAGAGCTACTTGGATTACTAGGAATTTTTAGAATTTATAGAGATAATCTTGACAAAACAGGGGGATGTTGTTATTATAAAAAAACAGAACGCACTCTGTTTTTTAAAAAGTATGTAGAGAGAGGTGCAGCATGCATAGAGTTTTTTCATTATTGGTGGACAATAATCCAGGTGTGCTCAGTCGAATTTCAGGACTTTTCAGCAGACGAGGATTTAACATCAACAGTATTACAGCCGGTGTTACGGCAAACCCAAGATATACTCGTATTACAATTGCAGCCAGTGGTGACGAACTGATTCTTGCACAGATTGAGAAGCAGGTACGAAAGCTGGAGGATATCATCGAGATCAAGGTATTAGATCCGGAGGAATCCGTATATCGTGAACTTATGATGATCAAGGTGAAGGCTGATGCGACCCAGAGAGCGGAGATTGTTTCTATTGCAGACATTTTCCGTGCTAAGATCGTAGATGTAGGAAGCGATTCATTGATCGTGGAGCTTACAGGAAATCAGTCGAAGCTTAAGGCGTTCTTACAACTGTTGGATGGATATGAAATACTGGAACTTGCCAGAACAGGAATCACAGGTTTGTCTCGTGGATCTGACAATGTAACCATGTTGGATTAATGTCCGACAATTGACATCGCTATTAAATAGGCATCCGGTCTATTCCGAAACCTATTTAACAAATAAATTATTTTTATTTCATACATTAGGAGGTAGCTAAAATGGCAGCTAAGATTTTTTATCAGGAAGATTGTGATTTATCATTTTTAGAGGGACAGACAATTGCAATTATTGGTTATGGTAGCCAGGGACATGCACATGCGCTGAACTTAAAAGAGTCTGGACTTGATGTAATCGTTGGACTGTATGAGGGAAGTAAGTCATGGGCAAAGGCTGAGGCTCAGGGACTTAAGGTTTATACAGCAGCTGAGGCAGCTAAGAAGGCTGACGTAATCATGATCCTGATTAACGATGAGTTACAGGCAGATATGTACAAGAAGGACATTGAGCCAAACCTTGAGGAAGGAAATATGTTAATGTTCGCTCACGGATTTAACATCCACTTCGGATGCATCACTCCTCCGGCAAACGTTGACGTTACAATGATCGCTCCTAAGGCACCTGGACATACTGTAAGAAGCGAGTACTTAGCTGGAAAAGGAACTCCATGCCTTATCGCTGTAGAGCAGGATTATACAGGAAAAGCTTGGGATCGTGCAAGAGCTTACGGTCTTGGAATCGGTGGAGCAAGAGCTGGACTTCTTGAGACAACATACAGAACAGAGACAGAGACAGACCTCTTTGGTGAGCAGGCTGTACTTTGCGGTGGTGTTTGTGCACTTATGCAGGCAGGTTTCGAGACTCTTACAGAGGCTGGATATGATCCAAGAAATGCATACTTTGAGTGTATCCACGAGATGAAGCTGATCGTAGACTTGATCTATCAGAGTGGATTCTCAGGAATGAGATATTCTATCTCTAATACAGCTGAGTATGGTGATTATATTACAGGACCTAAGATTATCACAGAGGATACAAAGAAGGCTATGAAACAGATTCTTACAGATATCCAGGACGGAACATTTGCTAAGGAATTCTTACTTGACATGTCTAACGCTGGACGTCAGGTACACTTCAAGGCTATGAGAAAGCTTGCTGCTGAGCATCCATCAGAGGTTGTAGGAGCTGAGGTAAGAAAGCTTTACAGCTGGAGCAACGAGGATCAGTTGATCAACAACTAATCTTTTCGGAATAGTTTTCATAGGATTAAGAAGGATTCGAGAAAATCTCGGATCCTTTTTTGCTTGTGATAAATGCTTATGGAACAAGCGTATATATAAAACTATATACAGGAATATCTTGTTAGAGAAAAGATTTGTGCAAAATGTTCAAAATAACTAATAATTATCCTGGTCTGTTGTTAAAATTTGTGCTATGATGGGTTTAGTAAAAAACGAAAAAAGGGGGACTTTTTGTTATGGATGAAAGATTAGAGAATCTACGATCACACAAGAATCCACATGCCAGAATCAAAGTGATGCATGGACATTTTGCAACTCGAAACTCCCATATCAATACCTATATTGATATGTCAACTGTCAAGACGAGACACAACAACGCAAGAGAGACAGCGAAGGTAATTGCCTCCGAGTATTTGGATAATACTACTGTAGATACCATTGTATGTTTGGACGGAACGGAAGTAATCGGTAGTTTTGTGGCAGAACTTTTGGCAGACAGCAACCATTTGTCATTAAGCAGAGGAAATAACATTTCCGTAGTAACACCTGAGTTTGATGCCCTGGGACAGATTATGTTCAGAGATAATAACCAACGTATGATTACTAATATGCAGGTTCTGATTTTGACAGATTCCGTTACAACAGGTAAGACCGTGAAACAGGCGATTAACTCCGTTCTTTATTATGGAGGAACCATTTGCGGAATTGCAGCAATTTTCAGTACCGTGAATAAGATTGCAGGTATGGAAGTAAAGAACATTTTTGCCAGCAAGGATCTTCCGGATTACCGCTCCTATGGAACGGCAGATTGTCCGATGTGTAAGGAAGGGCAGAAGATTGAGGCTTTGGTAAATGGTTATGGATATTCGGAATTAAAATAACTTTCATAGGAATGTTCATAGAGAGGAAAGAAGAAAAAAAGGCAACCAATGACGGATGGTTGCCTTTTATAATGCTTATTATGAAATTAAGCGATTCCGTTAACAGCCTTTGTTAAACGAGAAATCTTTCTTGAGCAAGTATTCTTGTGATAAACACCCTTGCTTCCTGCTTTGTTGATCTCAACGATTGCATCCTTAAGAGCAACAGCTGCAGCATCTTTATCTTTATTCTCTACAGCAACTTCAACCTTCTTTACATAAGTCTTAACTTTAGACTTAATAGCTTTATTTCTAGCAGCCTTGGTCTCGTTTACTAAGATTCTTTTCTTTGCAGATTTGATGTTAGCCAATTTGTCCACCTCCGATATCTATAATTTCGAAAATAATCGATTGTTCCGGTTCGTTAGATCCGGACACGGACGCTCTAACGAAACACACTTGTTTATTTTATCCCGGGAACCTGTGTCTGTCAATAGATTTTTGCCAATTTGAGGTTTTTCTCTTAGGAAATTTTGCTATAAAAGGATTTTTCAAATTTGCAGAATTTAAAAGAACATGTTAATATGGAGCGGTATGAGCAAAAATAAAAGCTTGAAAAGTGTTCGAAATATTAATATTAAGGAAGGGTGTCAAAATAAACATGGCGAAGAAGAATACGTATGACGCAGGTAGTATTGCCATATTAGAGGGATTAGAGGCAGTAAGAAAAAGACCTGGAATGTATATCGGAAGTGTTTCCACCAAGGGATTGAATCATCTGATCTTTGAGATCGTGGACAACTCTGTGGATGAGCATTTGGCAGGATTTTGTACAGAGATCCAGGTGACTTTGGAGAAGGATGGCTCCTGTACCGTGGCAGATAACGGACGAGGAGTTCCTGTGGATCGTCATGCTACCGGTGTCTCCGCAGCCAGAGTTGTATATACTACCCTTCACGCAGGAGGAAAGTTTGACAATGGGGCCTATAAAACCAGTGGTGGTCTCCATGGGGTAGGTTCCTCTGTAGTAAATGCTCTTTCCACCCATATGGATGTGCAGATCAGCAGAGACGGCTTTGTTCATCATGATGAGTATGAGAGAGGAAAGCCGATTTTGGAATTGGAAGATGGACTTCTCCCTACGATTGGAAAGACCAAAAAGACAGGAACCAAGGTGAATTTTCTGCCGGATCCTACGATTTTTGAGAAGACAAAGTTTAAGTCGGAGGAAGTAAAAAGCAGACTGCACGAGACATCTTACTTAAATCCAAAGCTAAAGATTATCTTTGAGGATAAAAGGGGAGCCCAGGTGGAACACGTGGAATACCATGAGCCGGAGGGAATTCTTGGATTTATTAAAGAATTAAATGCAAAAAAAGAGACAATCCACGATCCGATTTATTTTCAGGGAAGCGCGGAAAGTATTGAGGTAGAAGTTGCTTTTCAATATGTCAATGAGTTTCATGAAAATGTACTTGGCTTCTGCAATAATATTTACAATGCAGAAGGGGGAACCCATCTGACGGGGTTTAAGGCTACCTTTACCACTGTCATGAATCAGTATGCCAGAGAGATTGGTATTTTAAAGGAAAAGGAGGCCAATTTTACCGGAGCGGATATTCGAAATGGAATGACCGCGATTGTATCTATCAAGCACCCGGATCCTAGATTTGAGGGACAGACCAAGACAAAGCTTGATAATCCGGATGCATCTAAGGCTTGCAGTAAGGTGACCAATGATGAGATTGTTCGTTTTTTTGATCGAAATCTGGATACATTAAAGAAGGTTTTAGGCTGCGCGGAGAAGGCAGCCAAGATACGTAAGACGGAGGAACGGGCAAAAACTAATCTTTTATCTAAGCCCAAATATTCCTTTGACAGCAATGGAAAGCTGGCAAACTGTGAGAGCAGGGATCCTTCCAAGTGCGAGATCTTTATTGTAGAGGGAGATTCTGCCGGAGGTTCTGCAAAGACCGCCAGAGATCGTATGTATCAGGCCATCCTTCCTATTCGAGGAAAGATTTTGAATGTGGAAAAAGCCAGCATCGATAAGGTTCTGGCTAACGCAGAGATCAAGACTATGATCAATGCTTTTGGATGTGGATTCTCTGAAGGCTATGGAAATGACTTTGATATCACAAAGCTTCGCTATGACAAGATCATCATTATGGCGGATGCGGATGTGGACGGAGCCCATATTTCTACCTTACTCTTAACCTTATTCTATCGGTTTATGCCGGAGCTTATTTATGAGGGACATGTATATATTGCCATGCCTCCCCTTTATAAGGTAATGCCGAAAAAGGGAGAAGAAGAATATCTCTATGACGATAAAGCCTTGGAGAAATATAGAAAAACCCACACGGGATCCTTTACCCTTCAAAGATATAAGGGTCTTGGAGAGATGGATGCGGAACAATTATGGGAGACTACCCTGGATCCGGAACGAAGATTATTGAAGCTTGTGGAGATCGAGGATGCGAGAATGGCCTCCGGTGTTACGGAGATGCTGATGGGAACCGAGGTTCCGCCGAGAAAGGCATTTATCTATGAGAATGCTACAGAAGCGGAGCTTGATATTTAAAGGGCTGATGGCGATCAAAGGACCATGGGTTATAATTAGAAAGTCATAATTAGAAATAGGAGACGTAAAAATATGCAGGATTCACAGATCATCAGAACAGAATATTCTGATGTCATGAAAAAATCGTATATCGATTATGCCATGAGTGTCATCGTATCAAGAGCTTTGCCGGATGTCAGAGACGGTCTGAAGCCGGTACAAAGAAGAACCCTTTATGATATGTATGAACTTGGGATACGCTATGACAAGCCTTATAGAAAATGTGCCCGTATCGTAGGAGATACCATGGGTAAATATCATCCCCACGGAGACAGTTCTATTTATGATGCCCTGGTAGTAATGGCCCAGGAGTTCAAAAAAGGCATGATCTTAGTAGATGGTCATGGTAACTTCGGTTCCATCGAAGGAGACGGAGCGGCTGCCATGCGATATACGGAGGCTAGATTATCAAAGCTTACCCAGGAAGTTTATTTGGCGGATCTTGATAAAAACGTGGTAGACTTCATGCCAAACTTTGATGAGACGGAAAAGGAGCCGGTGGTGCTTCCGGTGCGAATCCCGAATCTTTTGGTTAACGGTGCAGAAGGAATCGCCGTTGGTATGGCAACCAGCATTCCAACTCACAATCTTTCAGAGGTTGTGGACGGAGTAAAGGCTTATATGAAGAACAACGAGATTTCCACGAAACAGTTGATGAAATATATTAAGGGGCCCGATTTTCCGACAGGTGGAATCGTAGTCAATAAGGATGACCTTTTAAACATCTATGAAAGCGGAACCGGTAAGATTAAGATTCGTGGCAAAGTAGAGGTAGAGGAAGTCAAAGGGGGGAAAAAGCGTCTGGTAATTACTGAGATCCCCTATACCATGATCGGTGCCGGTATTGCCAAATTTTTAAATGATGTCTATCAGTTGGTGGAAACCAAAAAGACCACGGATATCGTAGATATCTCTAATATGTCCTCCAAGGAAGGCATCCGCATTGTACTGGATTTGAAAAAAGGAGCAGATGTAGAGAATCTGAAAAATATGCTCTATAAGAAAACCAGGCTTGAGGATACCTTTGGTGTAAATATGCTGGCGGTGGCAGAGGGAAGACCGGAGACCATGGGCCTTAAGAAAATCATTGAGCATCATGTGGATTTTCAGTTTGAACTTGCAACAAGAAAATATCAGACTCTTCTAAAAAAAGAGCAGGATAAAAAAGAGATTCAGGAAGGCCTGATTCAGGCCTGCGATGTTATTGATCTGATCATAGAGATTCTAAGAGGAAGCTCCTCGATCCAGGAGGCTAAGGCCTGCCTGGTGTCAGGAGTAACGGACAATATTAAATTCAAGTCTCAAAGATCTAAGAAAATGGCGGCAATGCTTCGCTTTACAGAGCGTCAGGCTACCGCAATTCTGGAGATGAGACTTTATCGCCTGATTGGTTTAGAAATCGAAGCGCTTATGAAGGAACACGAGGAAACACTGAAAAAAATAGAGCGCTACGAAGATATTTTAAATAACTATGATTCTATGGCCAATGTCATTATGGAAGATTTGGATCTGGTGAAAAAAGAGTATGGAAGAGCTCGCCGTACCGTTATTGAAAATGCGGAGGAAGCAGTCTTTGAGGAAAAGAAGATTGAAGAGCAGGAAGTAGTATTTTTAATGGACCGCTTCGGTTATGCAAAGACGGTCGACATGGCTACTTATGAGAGAAATAAGGAAGCTGCCGATGGGGAGAATAAGTATGTGGTTCAGTGTTTAAACACCGGAAAACTCTGTGTTTTCACCAATACAGGGAAAATGCACCAGATTAAGGTACTAGATCTTCCCCACGGAAAATTCAGGGACAAGGGAAATCCTGTTGATAATGTCACCAATTTTGACAGCACCCGGGAGACCATTATTTATATTTGTGATAGCGAACAGCTTCGATTTGCCAAGTTCATTTTTGCCACCAAGACGGCTATGATCAAAAAGGTAGAGGGAACCGAATTTATGGTTGCAAAAAAAACCGTAGCTGCAACAAAGCTTGCAGAGGAAGATGAAGTAATCAGTATTCAGGTGATTACGGACAATCAGCATGTGGTCCTAAGGAGCAAGGATGGATATTTCCTAAGGTTTTCGGCTCTTGAAGTTCCGGAGAAGAAAAAAGCGGCCATAGGAGTTCGGGGAATGAAGCTTCGAGGCAAAGATGAACTGGAGAAAGTTTATCTCTTTGAAGAAGGGAAGGAAGCTACCGTACAAATTGGAGAAAAGACGGTTTATCTAAATCGATTAAAAGTGGCAAAAAGAGACGGGACAGGAACCAAAAGCCGCGGATAAATAAAAAAGGAGAGTTACAACATGATACAGGATATTGCACCTCATGTGTATCACAATGAATATATCCCCAGGGAACCAAAGAAAGAAGATTATCTTATGTGCTATGAAGGACGTAAGGTGCTGGTAAGTTTTACGGAAGGGCAGATTCATTTTCCGAAGTTTCACAAAATAGAACAGATGGAGAAAATTAATGCAGAAAAACTCTATAAAGATTATATCTATCTTTTTGAAATAGACGGAGTGGGATACTACTTGTGTAAACAGGTGGAGGTTTTGGCAGAAGATTCTCTGAAAGAGCAGGAAGTTTTGGATGGATATGAGTGGCTGGACATTCGAAGTATAAGAGAAAAGGAGCCGAAGTATCTAAGCTTTGCGGGAGTGACGGCCTGGCAGTTATATCAGTGGTATGGCTCCAGACGATTTTGTGGAAAATGCGGAACTTTAATGGAGCCTGATGAACATGAACGCATGATGCATTGTCCGGACTGTGGGCAGATGGAATTTCCGAAAATCTGTCCGGCGGTGATCGTGGGAGTGACTCATGGGGATAAAATTCTGATGTCCAAGTACAATGGAAGAAGCTATACAAGGTACGCGCTCCTTGCAGGATTTACAGAAATCGGTGAAACCCTGGAGGAGACGGTTCAAAGAGAAGTTATGGAAGAAGTGGGCCTTAAGGTAAAGAATATTACTTATTATAAGTGCCAGCCCTGGTCCTTTAGTGATACTCTACTTGTGGGCTACTATTGCGAGTTGGATGGAGAAGAAACCATTACCCTGGATAAAGAGGAACTTTCCATGGCCGGATGGTTTGATAGGAAGGACATTACCGTGGAGGACGAAGACTGTAGTCTTACCAATGAAATGATCATCAAATTCAAGGAGGGTATCATAAATCAAGAGTTTTTTCGGGAAAAGCCTTGATTTACCGTTGGTTTGGTGATATACTTGAGAAAAGTTACATAGAAATCGGCGAAAAGAGTGGGCAATATGTCCACTCTTATTTCGTGATTAGAGAATTTTTTAGGAGGAGAGATACTTTGTCAAAAAGAGAAATCTACGAACAAAAAACAGAGGAGTTACTGCTTCCCATAATGGAAGAGAATGGCTTTGAACTGGTGGACGTTGAGTATGTAAAAGAAGGCGGCAACTGGTATTTAAGAGCCTATATTGACAAACCGGGAGGAATCTCAGTAAATGACTGTGAACTTGTAAGCCGTAAGTTATCCGATTTGTTAGATGAAAAGGATTATGTAGAGGATGCCTATATTTTAGAAGTAAGCTCTCCGGGTCTTGGAAGACCTTTGAAGAAAGAGAAGGATTTCAAGAGAAGTCTAGGAGAACTTGTAGAGGTTCGCACCTACCGCATGGTCGAGAAGAGAAAAGAATTTACCGGTATTTTAAAAGCCTATGATGACAATACCGTTACTATAGAAGAAGATGAAAAAGACAGAGTTTTTGACAAGAGCGAGATCGCGCTTATCCGCCTTGCATTTGATTTCTAATCAGGAGGTAAATCATGAATACAGAATTATTAGAAGCGTTAAATGTCCTTGAAAAGGAGAGAGAGATTCCAAAGAAATCTATTTTAGAATCCATTGAAAAATCCCTTATGGATGCCTGCAAGAATCATTTTGGTAAGAATGATAATATCAAATTGGTGATGGATTACGATACCTGCGATTACAAGCTCTTTGCAGAGAAAGTTGTTGTAGAGGAAGTAGAAGATAAGGTAGAACAGATCAGCCTGGAGGATGCAAGAGCTATTGATGACAGCTTCGAGCTTGGTGATATCGTTCAGATTCCGGTAGAGTCTAAATCTTTTGGACGTATCGCAACACAGAATGCCAAAAATCAGATTTTACAGAAAATCCGTGAGGAAGAAAGAAAGGTTGTTTACAACCAGTATTATGAGAAAGAGGGAGACATTGTTACCGGTGTGGTACAGCGCTATGTTGGAAAGAATATTAGTGTGAACATTGGTAAGACCGATGCTCTTCTTAGAGAAAATGAGCAGGTAAAGACAGAGAAGTTTGAACCTACTGATCGTATTAAATTATATATTGTAAATGTAGAAGATCATACAAAGGGACCGAGAGTCGTGATTTCCCGTACCCATCCGAATCTTGTAAAGCGTCTTTTTGAGGCAGAGGTTACAGAGATCCAGGATGGTGTTGTAGAAGTAAAGGGAATTGCCAGAGAAGCGGGAAGCAGAAGTAAAATTGCTGTCTGGTCCAATGATCCGGATGTAGATCCGGTAGGATCCTGTGTAGGTATGCAGGGCGCAAGAGTAAATGCTATCGTTCAGGAGCTTCGCGGAGAGAAGATTGATATCATTAACTGGAGTGATAACCCGGGAATTTTAGTGGAGAATGCTCTTAGTCCGGCGAAGGTAATTTCCGTATTAGCGGATCCGGATGACAAGACTGCCAGTGTAATCGTTCCGGACAATCAGTTGTCTTTGGCAATCGGTAAGGAAGGTCAGAATGCAAGACTTGCGGCAAGACTGACCGGATATAAAATCGATATTAAGAGTGAGACCCAGGCAATTGCCTCCGGAGAACTTCCGGAGGATTATGCAAGCTATAGCGAGGGTGTATACGAAGAAGAGTACTATGATGAGTCTGAAGAGTACTATGAGGATGAATTAGGAACTGAGGAGTATGAGGATTCCGCTGATGTTTCTTTTGAAGAAGTTGCAGAAGATGATGTAGCAGTAGACGAAGAAGAGACAGAAGCGTCAGAAGAAGCAGTCTTTCAGGAAGTTTAATCACAAGGAGTGATAAAAAGTTGGGTATGACAAAGAAAATTCCTATGCGCAAATGTGTGGGATGTCAGGAAATGAAAAGCAAGAAGGAAATGATCCGAATCATTCGGGACAAGGAAGGACAGTTTGAGTTAGATGCCACCGGAAAGAAAAATGGAAGGGGCGCCTATATTTGTCCGAAGAGAGAGTGCCTTTTGAGAGCGATAAAAAGCCACGGGCTTGAGCGCTCCTTTGGTCAGGCCATCCCAACAGAAGTATATGAGACGCTTGAAAAGGAGATGGAAGCACTTGAATCAAGATAAGATCTTATCCCTTGTAGGTATGGCTACCAAGGCAGGAAAAACTGCCAGCGGTGAGTTTTGTACGGAAAAGGAAGTAAAAAGTGGAAAAGCATTTCTTGTATTAGTGGCGGAGGATGCCTCGGATAATACAAAGAAGATGTTTCGGAATATGTGTGAATTCTATCATGTGCCCATGTATTGCTATGGAGATAAGGTGTCCCTAGGACATGCCATGGGGAAAGAATTTCGGGCGTCCCTTGCGGTAACAGATGAAGGGTTTGCAAAGGGAATCATTAAAAAGATAAATCATGAGTAATGAGGTTGCATAGAAGATTGCATAGAGGAGGTAGTTGTTAATGTCAAAGATTATCATACATGATCTTGCCAAAGAGCTTGGAGTTGAAAGTAGCGCCATTGTAAAGTTCTTGGAAGATAAAAATATACAGGCCACCCACGCAAGTGGTGTGGATGAAGAGACTGCAGGAAGTGTTAGAGAAGCTTTTAAGAAAGGGGACGCTAAGACTGAGGGAGCACCGAAAAAGAAAAATGTAGTACGTGTCTTCCGTCCGCAGAATACAAAGCAGGGAAAACAGCAGGGCAGAAGACCTGCAAATGGTCGACAGGCAGCAGGCGCAGCCGGAACCTCTTCTCGTCACCAGGGAAAATTAATGGAGGTAAATAATGGCCGTCCTTCTAAGAAGGCTGCACCGGCAAAACCGGTAGAGGCTGTAAAAGAGCCGGAAGTAAAACCTGTTGCTAAGCCGGTAGAAAAACCGGTGGAAGCTCCGGTAAAGGCTCCGGCAAAGGCAGTGGAAGCTGTCGCTGAAAAGTCGGTGGAGGTAAAAGAAGCTCCAAAGACAGCAAAGCCAAGTGAGGTAAGAGTTTCTAACGAGCGTTCTCAGGAGAATACAGATCGCAGAAATTCCGAAAATAATAGAGGAAGAGGCGATAGAGGAGATTTCAGAAATAACAACCGCGGGGACAGAAATGATCGCACAGATAGAAATAACGATCGCAGAAACAATGACCGTGGAGATTTCAGAAATAACAACCGCGGAGACAGAAACGATCGCTCAGATTCCAGAAACAACAACCGTGGAGACAGAAACGATCGCACAGATTTCAGAAATAACAACCGTGGGGACAGAAACGACCGCACAGATTTCAGAAATAACAACCGTGGGGACAGAAACGACCGCACAGATAGAAATAACGATCGCAGAAACAATGATCGCAGAGGAGCGGCTCCTGCACCGGTGGTTGATGGACAGCAGAAGCCACAGAACAATAAGCGCAAGGCCAACGAAGCTCATAACAAGAAGAAAGATTATCGCAGAGATCATGAAGATGAGCAGATGAACAAGGGAAAGAAGAAAAATGACAAGCCTCAGATGCAGAAGCCACAGCAGAAGCAGCAGAAGGTGGAAGAGGAAATTAAGTCAATCGTGATCCCAGAGGTTCTCACCATCAAAGAACTGGCAGATAAGATGAAGGTAGTACCTTCCGTTATTGTAAAGAAACTGTTTATGCAGGGGAAGATCGTAACTGTAAACCAGGAGATCAACTACGAGACGGCAGAAGAGATTGCGATGGAATTCGAGATCCTTTGCGAGAAGGAAGAAGTTGTAGATGTTATCGAAGAACTTCTGAAAGAAGAAGAAGAGGATGTTAAGAAGATG
Source organism: bacterium (assembly GCA_963658085.1). Lineage (GTDB taxonomy): Bacteria > Bacillota > Clostridia > Lachnospirales > Lachnospiraceae > CAKRJP01. Next base: position 131,489 of record CAVKOU010000001.1, on the reverse strand, counting down.
AAGAAACGTCCGCCGGTTGTATGTGTTATGGGACACGTTGACCACGGTAAAACTTCTCTTTTGGATGCTATCCGTCATACCGATGTAATCGGCGGAGAGGCTGGTGGTATCACCCAGCATATCGGAGCTTCTGTTGTAAAAGTGAAGGACGAGACCATTACTTTCCTTGATACTCCGGGACATGAGGCATTTACAGCTATGCGTATGCGTGGTGCAAGCTCTACGGATATTGCAATCCTTGTTGTTGCGGCAGATGACGGTGTTATGCCACAGACGGTAGAGGCTATTAACCATGCAAAGGCAGCAGGCGTTGAGATCATTGTTGCTGTCAATAAGATGGATAAGCCAAGTGCTAACATCGAGCGCGTAAAACAGGAGATGACAGAGTATGAGCTGATTCCTGAGGATTGGGGCGGAAGCACCATTTTTGTTCCTGTATCTGCAAAGACAGGTGAAGGTTTAGAGGAGCTTCTCGAGATGGTTCTTCTTACTGCAGAGGTTATGGAACTTAAGGCTAATCCAAATCGTCGTGCAAGAGGTCTTGTTTTGGAAGCACAGCTTGACAAGGGAAGAGGACCTGTTGCTACCGTATTGGTTCAGAAGGGAACTCTTAGAGTCGGTGATTCCATTGCGGCAGGATCTGCCCATGGTAAAGTAAGAGCCATGATGGACGATAAGGGAAGACGTGTAAAAGAAGCAGGACCTTCTACTCCGGTGGAGATTTTAGGTCTTGATGATGTTCCAAATGCCGGTGAGGTATTTGTAGGTTGTGCGAATGAGAAGGAAGCAAGAAACTTTGCTGAAACCTTTATTGCACAGAACAAGGTAAAACTTTTGGAAGATACCAAGAGCAAGCTTTCTCTGGATGATCTCTTTGATCGTATTCAGGAAGGAAATCTTAAGGAACTTAACATCGTGGTTAAGGCAGATGTTCAGGGTTCTGTGGAAGCAGTAAAACAGAGTCTCTTGAAGCTTTCTAATGAAGAGGTCGTTGTTAAGGTAATTCACGGTGGTGTTGGTGCCATTAATGAGTCTGACGTTTCTCTTGCATCTGCATCCAACGCTATTATTATTGGATTTAATGTAAGACCGGATGCAGTAGCTAAGGATACTGCCGACAGAGAAGGTGTAGATGTTCGTCTCTACAGAGTCATTTACCAGGCAATCGAGGATGTAGAAGCAGCTATGAAGGGTATGCTTGATCCGATCTTTGAGGAGAAAGTATTAGGACATGCGGAAGTTCGTCAGCTGTTCAAGGCTTCCGGTGTAGGAACCATCGCAGGATCTTATGTCTTAGACGGTTTCTTTGAGAGAGACTGTTCTGTACGTATCACCCGTGACGGAGTAGTGGTATTTGAAGGCGGTCTTGCGTCTCTTCGTAGATTTAAGGATGATGTAAAAGAAGTAAAAGCCGGATATGAGTGTGGATTTGTATTTGAAAACTTCAATGATGTGAAGGAATTAGATATTGTAGAAGCATTCAAGATGGTAGAAGTACCAAGACAATAGATTTTGAATCCTAGTATAAGATCGAAGTTCCTGATTCTAGGAACTTCGATCCTTTCAGTATAAAGAAAGTGATGTTTGATTATGAGAAAAAGAAGCATTAAAAATACAAGAGTAAATACGGAAGTACAGCATGAGCTGTCTAATATTATCCGTGGAGGGATCAAGGATCCAAGAATTGCTCCTTGGACTTCTGTGGTAGCATGCGAGGTGGCACCGGATCTTAAGACTTGTAAGGTATATATCAGCGTTTTGGGAGATGAAAAGGCACAGGAGGATACTTTGGCCGGCCTTAAGAGTGCTTCCGGCTACATTCGTAGAGAACTTGCTCATACTTTGAATATGCGCAACACACCGGAGCTTACATTTGTTATGGATCAATCCATTGAATATGGCGTAAATATGTCTAAGAAGATCGAGGAAGTAACCAAAGATATCTCTGATGAGGACGAAACAAAAGAGGCAGAAGTATGATAGATCAAATTCTTGGAGAGGTAAAAAATGTAGCTATAGGTGGCCATGTGAGGCCTGATGGGGACTGTGTAGGATCTTGTATGGCTTTGGCTGAATATATCCGAAAATGGTATCCTGAGTGTAATGTGGATGTATATTTAGAAGAGATTGCGGAAGAATATAAGTGCATCGTGGGAACGGATCAGATCATTCATGAAATACCGGAAACCTGTTATGATCTTTTTATCTGTCTGGATTGTGGAGACGAAGATCGTCTTGGATTTTCAGGAAAACTCTTTGAAGATGCAAAACGCACCTATTGTATTGACCATCATATCAGTAATACAGCTTTTGCAGATGACAGCTATATTGTTCCGGATGCCAGTTCCACTGCAGAGCTTGTATATCATGTAATGGAAGATAAGAAGATTACGCTTGAAATCGCAACGGCTCTATATCTGGGTATTGTGCACGATACAGGAGTTTTCCAATATTCCTGCGCGAAGCCATCTACCTTTCGAGTAGCGGCAAAGCTTTTGGAAAAAGGTGTGGATGCTCCGACTCTTATTACAGATACTTATTATGAAAAAACTTATATACAGAATCGTATGCTTGGAATTGCCTTAAATAAAAGCAGATTACACGAAGGCGGAAAGGTGATTTCTTCTGTAATCACTACAAAAGAAATGGAAGAACTTCAGGCAAATCCTAAGGATCTTGATGCCATTGTCAGTCAGCTTCGTATCACCAAGGGAGTAGAAGTAGCCATCTTTTTATATCAGACGGGAGAGAACTCCTACAAGATTAGCCTTCGTGCCAAGGATTATGTGGATGTAAGCAAAGTGGCAGTAACCTTTGGAGGGGGCGGTCACATCAAAGCTTCCGGCGCCAGCATGGATGGGACATCGGAAGAGATTATAAACAAACTTTTAACGGAACTAAAAGAGCAGTTAAGGGATTAAGCAAAGAGGAAGATAGGATGGTCCATGGAATTTTAAATGTATATAAAGAAAAAGGATATACTTCCCATGATGTGGTGGCCAAGCTTCGGGGAATTGTAGGACAGAAAAAGATCGGTCATACAGGAACTTTGGATCCTGATGCCACAGGCGTGCTGCCGGTATGCTTGGGAAAGGCTACAAAGGTTTGTGATCTTTTGACCGACAAGGACAAAACCTACCGGGCTGTTCTTCGTCTTGGAATTACGACTGATACCCAGGATATTTCCGGGGAGATTTTAAAAGAAGAAAATCCGGCGAATCTACAGGAAGCAGAAGTTCGGGATGCGATTTTATCCTTTGTGGGAGAGTATGAACAGATTCCACCTATGTACTCCGCGTTGAAAGTAAACGGGAAAAAGCTCTATGAGCTTGCCAGAGAAGGAAAAACCATTGAGCGAAAAAGCAGACCGGTGAAGATCCATGAGATTAAAATCGAAGAAATGGATCTTCCGAGAGTTTCTTTTACCGTAACCTGTTCTAAGGGAACTTACATCCGGACGCTGTGTCACGATGTAGGAGAAAAATTGGGAGTAGGTGGATGTATGGAGGAGTTGGAGCGTATTGCAGTGGGAAGATTTCACTTGCGGGATGCTTTGACTTTAAAAGAAATTCAGGAGATGCAGGAAGAAGGAAGCTTGGAAGAGATTCTAAGGCCTGTGGATTCTGTTTTCTTGCAATATCCTGAGATGAAGGTGAAGGCAGATTATGAAAGTCTGGCCTTTAATGGGAATCCTTTGCCGAAAAAGGGCGTTATAGCTTATGAGAAAGCAGAGGTAGATCAGTTATTTCGTTTATATACGGAGTCCGGAAAGTTCTTGGCTCTGTATAAGAAAACTCCAAGGGATTATCGCATTGTAAAGATGTTTTATGCGGGAGAAGAGGAAGTTTGAACTCATGATAGAGAAAGATAAACTGAAAAAATATGAGATCTGTGGTCCGTCGGCCATTACCTTTGGAAAGTTCGATGGACTTCATGAAGGCCATATGCTTTTGGTGGAGAAGGTATCCAGCCTGGCAAAAAAAGAAGGATTGCAAAGTGTAGTATGTGCCTTTGATATGTATGACTTCTGGAAGAAAAAAGGCATGAAGCCTCAGGTTCTTATGACAAAGGAAGAACGAGTAAAACATTTGAAAGGTCTTGTGGATCACGGTGTGATGTTTCCTTTTGATTGGGAGTTTAGCCAGATGGAGCCGGAGGATTTTGTAAAGGATATTGTCGTAGGACTCTTTCATGCAAAATATGTGGTGGTGGGACCGGATTTCTCCTTTGGGAAAAACAAAGGGGGAGATACGAAGCTACTTGAGGAATTGTCGAAGGTCTATGGATTTAAACTTCTTATAATAGAAAAGAAGCGTTATCAGAATCATATCATCAGCAGCACTTACATTCGGGAATCCTTAAAAAAAGGGGATATAAGGCTGGTAAATACGCTTTTAGGTTATCCGTTCGAAATATCCGGAGTTGTGATCCATGGAAGGCAGCTTGGAAGGACCCTGGGGTTCCCGACTGTGAATGTCATGTGGCCGGAATACAAGATCGTTCCTCCAAGAGGGGTCTACATGGCAGATGTATATTTGGATGGGAAAAAATATCATTCCGTATCCAATATAGGAGTTAAACCGACGGTAACCAATGAACGTCAGGTTTCCATAGAAGCTTTTTTATTTGATTATAGTGGTAATGCCTATGACAAGGAGGTTCGTATTGAATTATTAGAATACAAACGTCCGGAACAAAAATTCCAAAGTGTAGAGCTTATGAAAAAGCAGGTGGATCAAGATATTATTTATGCAAAAAAATTTTTCTCTTTACAAGTGTAGAGATGCCATGGTATACTTGCCAAGTGTTTAACCGGTATTCGGTAATTGGAATCTCCAACCGTTACTTAATATCAGGTGATAGTTTAAAGAATTCAAGGAGGATTGTAACAATGATTACAAAAGAAACCAAAGAGCAGATTATCAAAGATTATGGTAGAACAGCCGGAGATACAGGATCTCCGGAAGTACAGATCGCAATTCTTACAGCAAGAATCAACGACCTGACAGACCACTTCAAGGCTAATCCAAAGGATCATCACTCAAGAAGAGGACTTCTTAAGATGGTAGGACAGAGAAGAGGACTTCTTGCATACCTTAAGAAGACTGATATCGAGAGATATCGTTCACTCATCGAGAGACTTGGATTAAGAAAATAATTTTGAAGTCCAATCTGAGCTTTATGGAAGGAATGTGCTTTTAGCGCATTCCTTTTTTGTGTTTAGAAGTAGTGATCCTGAAAGATGAAACAAAAAAGAGGAATCTAAAAAGAAAAAATATAGGTAGCACATAAGTAGGTCTTGTGATATAATACGAAAGGCTGTGGTTTGGGGAAGGGTACACCGAGACCACTGAAAAGCATAGGAAGTGGGTCCTGTATTTTTCAGTTGTTTCGGTATTTCTCTTACCACTTAAATGCATTTTAATTAATAGTAAGGAGAAAACTATGTATAAAAAGTTTGAGATGGAACTTGCCGGCAGAACTTTGAGAGTTGATGTTGGCAGAGTGGCTAAGCAGGCAAATGGAGCTGTTCTTATGCACTACGGTGATACAACAGTTTTGTGTACTGCTACAGCATCAGAGAAACCACGAGAGGGAATCGATTTCTTTCCATTAAGTGTAGAATACAATGAAAGAATGTATTCTGTAGGTAAGATTCCCGGAGGATTTAACAAAAGAGAAGGAAAGGCATCTGAGAATGCGATTCTTACTTGTCGTGTAATTGACCGTCCGATGCGTCCTTTGTTCCCAAAGGATTACCGCAATGATGTGACTTTAGAGAACCTGGTTCTTTCTGTAGATCAGGACTGTGCACCGGAGCTTACTGCTATGTTAGGTGCAGCCATTGCAACAACAATTTCAGACATTCCTTTCGATGGCCCGATTTCTACCACTCAGGTTGGATTAGTGGATGGTGAGTTTGTATTTAATCCGACAGCTGATCAAAGAAGCGTATCCGATCTTGCTCTTACAGTAGCATCTACCAGAGAAAAAGTAATTATGATCGAGGCTGGAGCTAATGAGGTTCCGGAGCAGCAGATGATCGATGCTATCTATGCAGCTCATGAGTTGAATCAGAAGGTTATTGAATTTATCGATACCATTGTAGCAGAGTGCGGAAAAGAAAAACATGCTTATGAGTCTTGTGCAGTTCCGGAAGAGCTCTTTACAGCAATCAAAGAGATCGTTCCACCGGCAGAGATGGAAGAAGCAGTATTTACCGATGACAAGCAGACCAGAGAGGAGAATATCCGTCAGGTAACTGCAAAATTAGAGGAAGCATTTGCAGAGAAGGAAGAGTGGTTAGCTGTTCTTTCTGAGGCTGTTTACCAGTATCAGAAAAAGACTGTACGTAAGATGATCTTAAAGGATCACAAGCGTCCGGATGGAAGAGCTATCGATGAAATTCGTCCTTTGGCTGCTGAGACAGATATTATCCCTAGAGTACATGGTTCAGCGATGTTCACCCGTGGACAGACACAGATCTGTACCATGACAACTCTTGCACCTCTTTCAGAGGCACAGAAGTTAGACGGTCTCAATGAGTCAGAGACTTCAAAAAGATATATGCATCATTATAACTTCCCATCATACTCTGTAGGTGAGACAAAGCCTTCCAGAGGACCGGGACGTCGTGAGATCGGACATGGAGCATTGGCAGAGAGAGCATTGGTTCCGGTACTTCCAAGCGAAGCTGAGTTTCCATATGCCATCCGTACAGTATCTGAGACATTTGAGTCTAATGGATCTACTTCTCAGGCAAGTATCTGTGCATCTTCCATGTCATTGATGGCAGCAGGTGTGCCGATCAAGTCTGCGGTTGCAGGAATTTCCTGTGGTCTTGTTACTGGGGATACGGATGATGATTACCTGGTTCTTACAGATATTCAGGGACTTGAGGATTTCTTCGGAGATATGGACTTTAAGGTAGCAGGTACTCACAAGGGTATCACAGCTATTCAGATGGATATTAAGATCCACGGCCTTACCAGAGACATTGTTGAGGAAGCAATTGCTAAGACAAAGAAAGCAAGAACCTATATTATGGATGAGGTTATGGCAAAGGCTATTGCTGAACCTAGAGCTGAAGTTGGTGAATTTGCGCCGAAGATCGTTCAGATGCAGATTGATCCACAGAAGATCGGTGATGTAGTTGGACAGCGTGGTAAAACCATCAATGCCATCATCGAGCAAACCGGTGTAAAGATCGACATTACAGATGATGGTGCTGTTTCTGTATGCGGAACAGATGCAAAGAAGATGGAAGAGGCGCAGAAGCTGATTCATATCATTGTAACTGACTACGAGGCAGGACAGGTATTAGAAGGAAAGGTCATCAGCATTAAAGAGTTCGGTGCCTTCCTTGAGTTTGCACCAGGCAAAGAGGGAATGGTTCATATTTCCAAACTTTCTAAGGAAAGAGTTAATCGTGTAGAGGATGTACTTACCTTAGGTGATGTTGTTAAGGTTGTATGCCTTGGCAAGGATAAGATGGGTAGATTCTCATTCAGCATGAAAGATGTTGTTACAGAGTAATTAGAATGAATTGATAAATAAATCTTCCATGCAGTTTCATTGAAGAAAAGGGAACTGTGTGGGAGATTTTCGTATGAAGGAGCAAAAATCATATGCCACAGATTAGTAAAGAAGTAAAAAGCCAGATTGAAAAGCGGCGTACATTCGCCATTATCTCTCATCCCGATGCAGGTAAGACAACCTTGACTGAAAAATTTCTTCTCTATGGAGGTGCCATTAATCTTGCAGGTAGCGTAAAGGGAAAGGCCACCGCAAGACATGCAGTGTCTGACTGGATGGAGATCGAGAAGGAGAGAGGTATCTCTGTTACATCCTCCGTGCTTCAGTTTAACTATGGCGGATATTGCATTAATATTTTGGATACACCGGGGCATCAGGATTTCTCGGAGGATACTTATAGAACCTTGATGGCAGCGGACTCTGCAGTCATGGTGATCGATGCTTCCAAGGGTGTTGAGGCCCAGACGAGAAAGTTGTTCAAGGTTTGTACCATGCGCCATATCCCGATTTTTACCTTTATCAACAAAATGGACCGGGAGGCTATGGATACCTTTGAACTTCTCGATGATATTGAAAATGAGCTTGGAATCGCTACATGCCCGGTGAACTGGCCTATCGGTTCCGGAAAAGGATTCCGAGGAGTTTATGACAGAGAGACAAAAACCGTGGAGCTTTTTTCTGATACTCACAAGGGAACTACCCAGGGAGAGGTGAGAAAGCTCCCTATCGATGATCCAAAACTTAAAGAGCTGATTTCAGAAGAACAGTGGGCACAGTTGGAGGAAGAGATTGAACTTCAGGACGGAGCAGGCGCTGTTTTTGACCAGGAAATGGTAAGCAAGGGAGAATTGTCTCCGGTATTCTTTGGGTCTGCCCTTACAAACTTTGGTGTGGAGACCTTTTTGCAGCATTTCCTTAAGATGACTACATCGCCGCTTCCTAGAATGTCAGATCAGGGTGTTATTGATCCTATGGAAGAGGAAGATTTTTCTGCTTTCGTCTTTAAGATTCAGGCTAACATGAATAAGGCTCACAGAGACCGAATCGCTTTTATGCGAATCTGTTCCGGAGAGTTTAAGGCCGGAATGGAAGTTATGCATATTCAGGGTGGAAAGAAAGTCCGTCTTTCGCAGCCACAGCAGCTCATGGCCAGTGAGCGTAAGATGATTGAGGAAGCCTACGGCGGAGATATTATCGGTGTTTTTGATCCGGGAATCTTTTCTATCGGAGATACGCTTACAACTTCGGCAAAAAAATATGCTTATGAAGGAATCCCAACCTTTGCACCGGAGCATTTTGCCAGAGTGCGTCAGGTGGATACCATGAAGCGTAAGCAGTTTGTAAAGGGTATCAACCAGATCGCCCAGGAAGGCGCCATTCAGATTTTCCAGGAGATGGGCTCCGGTATGGAAGAAATTATCGTAGGAGTGGTAGGTGTCCTTCAGTTTGACGTATTAAAATATCGTCTGGAAAATGAGTATAACGTAGAAATTCGTCTGGAAAATCTCCCATACGAATATATTCGTTGGATTGAGAATCCATCGGAGGTACAGGTAGATAAGCTTTCCGGAACCTCGGATATGAAGAAGGTTATGGACCTGAAAGGACGTCCGCTTCTTCTCTTTGTCAATGAGTGGAGCATTCGTATGACAGTAGATCGAAATGATGGACTTGTCCTTACAGAATTTGCAAAGTAGTAAAAAATAAACCCTACTTTGCAAAAGAGGGGTTCTTTGCTATAATAATAGCTAGATTATAAAAACGATAGGCCATGGCAGGGAGGTTTTATATATGAGTAAGGAAGAAAAGAATACATATACAATCAAAGGCAATACACAGGTTGGAGAAGTAAAGATCGCTGATGAGGTAGTGGCAGTGATTGCAGGACTTGCGGCATTAGAAGTAGAAGGTGTCGCTTCTATGGCAGGCAACGCCACTACAGAGCTGATTTCAAAGCTTGGAAAGAAGGCAGTATCAAAGGGCGTAAAGATAGATGTATTAGACGGAATCGTTACGGTATCTTTGGCTCTTAATATTTCTTATGGATACAATATTAAGGATGTAACTGTAAAGGTTCAGGAGAAAGTAAAGTCAGCTATTGAGACTATGACAGCGTTAGAAGTAGCAGATGTGAATATCCGTGTTGCGGGTGTTGCAGTATCGGAGGAAGCATAAGTGAGAAGAAGCGAGCTTAGAGAGCATATTTTCAAAGTATTATTTGGAATTGAATTTAATGAGGACGGTGAACTCAGCGAACAGTCAGAGCTTTACCTTTCTGATTTGGAGCATGCCAAGGAGTCTGACACTGAGTATATTGGCGTTAAAGTCATGAAAGTGGCAGAGAAGGTTCCGGAGATCGACGAGCTGATCAATGCCAATTCCAAGGGATGGAAAACCAAGCGAATGAATAAGGTAGATCTTACCATTCTTAGATTGGCTGTTTATGAGATGAAGTGGGATGAGCAAGTGCCTACAGGAGTTGCCATCAATGAGGCGGTAGAGCTTTCCAAGACCTACAGCGGTGAGGAGGGAGCTTCCTTTGTCAATGCCGTATTAGGAAAGATTGCTCATTCACAAGAGGAATAAGATGGCACAGAATGTATATTCAGTTAAACAGGTGAATGCTTACATTCGGAATATGTTCGCCCAGGATTATATGCTGAGACGTATTTACGTGAAGGGAGAAGTATCCAACTGTAAGTATCATTCATCAAGACATATATATTTTTCACTAAAGGATGAGTCCGGAACCATTTCCTGCGTTATGTTTGCCGGGAAAAGGAGCGGGCTCTCTTTTACTATGAAAGACGGACAGCAGGTAGTTGTTTTAGGATCCGTGGAGGTCTATGCAAAAGGCGGTGTTTACCAGCTGTATGCCGATGAGATCCGTTTAGACGGAGAAGGAATTCTCTACGAGAAGTTTATGCAATTAAAACGGGAACTTCAGGAGATGGGGATGTTTGATCCTGTCTATAAGAAGCCCATTCCTGCCTATGTAAAGCGTGTGGGAGTGGTGACGGCTCCTACCGGTGCAGCTGTGCGGGATATCATAAATGTATCGAAGCGAAGAAATCCCTATGTACAATTGATTTTGTATCCGGCTAAGGTTCAGGGAGAAGGAGCAGCTGAGAGCATTGTACAAGGAATCAAGGGGCTTGAGAGAGCTGAGGTAGATGTGATTATCGTAGGCCGTGGTGGAGGCTCTATTGAGGACCTTTGGGCCTTTAATGAGGAGATCGTGGCAAGGGCGATTTTTGAATGTGAGATTCCTATTATTTCTGCGGTAGGTCATGCCACGGATGAAAGTATTTCTGATTATGTGGCGGATATGCATGTTCCAACCCCTTCAGCGGCAGCAGAGATGGCAGTTTATGACTACCGTCTCATTGATAGTGCTCTCGTGGAATATCAGAACAAACTACATACTGCAATTTGTCAGAAGCTTCGGATCTACAGACTTCAGATGAGTACCCTTCAGACGAAGCTATCTCATTTACACCCGGGATACAAATTAAAAGAGCAGAGACGTCAGTTGATGGAATTGGAAGAGAAGTTGGAACTTGGAATGACCGGAAAACTTCGAAAATACCGTCACAGACTGGACGTATATATCGAGCGTATGAAGGGGCTGTCTCCCCTGTCAAAGCTTGAAAGCGGATATGCCTATGTGGAGAATACAGAAGGAAAATCCCTGCGTAGCGTAAAGAATGTAAAGGCAGGAGAAAAGTTGAAAATTCATGCGGTTGACGGAGTACTCCTGGCAGAGGTTCAGGAAATTCTGGAAGAGAAGCACCGGATAAAGGAGGAAGATCATGACTGATTTCAGGGAAAAACAAGGAGAGAAAGGGCAGGAACCAGGAATCGACGCCCTGTTTTCAGAACTTAATAGTGTAATTCAAAATCTAGAGAAAGAAGACGTATCTTTGGAGGATTCCTTTGCTTATTATCACAAAGGAATGGAACTTCTTAAGACCTGTGGCGATAAGCTTGACCGTGTAGAAAAGCAGGTTCAGATGCTGGATGAAGAGGGAAATGTACATGAGTTTTAAAGAGACATTAGATCAGAAAGTTGCTGATATTGAAAAGCTGCTGCAGGAATACCTTCCGGAAAAGGAGGGATATCAGGGACTCATCATGGAGACCATGGAATACAATCTTATGGCAGGAGGAAAGCGTCTTAGACCAATGCTCATGAAAGAGACCTATGACCTTTATGGTGGGAGTTCCCCGGCAATAGAACCTTTTATGGCAGCCTTGGAGATGATTCATACTTATTCCTTGATCCATGATGATCTTCCGGCTATGGACAATGACGATTATCGAAGAGGCAGAAAAACTACCCATGTGGTATATGGGGAGGATATTGCCATTCTCACAGGAGATGCCCTTTTAAATTATGCTTTTGAGACCGCTTGCAAGGCTTTTGCTTTGGATCCGGAGCATAGTCCGGAGATTGGAAAAGCTCTGTCGGTCCTTGGAAATAAGGCTGGTATCTACGGAATGATCGGTGGACAGGTTATTGATGTAAAAGAAACCGGACATGAGGTGTCACAGGCCGTACTGGATAAGATTTATCAGCTAAAAACAGGAGCGCTAATTGAGGCGGCCATGATGATCGGAGGTATTTTAGCAGGAGCTACTGAGGATGAAGTTTCCTTGTTAGAGAGCATTGCTCATCAGGTCGGAATCGCTTTTCAGATCCAAGATGATATTTTGGATGTTACAAGTACGATGGAGATTTTAGGAAAGCCAATCCACAGCGATGAGAAGAATCAGAAAACCACGTATGTTACGCTTAAGGGATTGGAAGCATCTAAGGAAATTGTTGTGGATCTGTCCAGAGATTCTTTGGATATGCTTCATGCATTATCCGGAGAGAATCCATTTTTGGAAAAGCTTTTGGTTCAGTTGATTAATAGAGAGAAGTAAAGTAACTGGGGGACATCTTGGGATGTTGGAAAAGATTGAAAAAGCAAATGATATAAAAAAGTTAAATCCGGAGGATTTGCCGGAACTGGCCCGAGAGATCAGGAAATTTCTGATCCAAAAAGTCAGCAAGACCGGAGGACATTTAGGCTCCAATCTTGGAGTTGTTGAACTTACCATTGCATTGCACAGAGAATTAGATTTTCCTAAGGATAAGATCATCTGGGATGTAGGACATCAATCTTATACCCACAAAATCTTAACGGGAAGAAAAGATAAATTTGATAATTTAAGAGCCTTCGGAGGCATGAGCGGTTTCCCAAAGAGGGAAGAAAGTGATTGTGATGCCTTTGATACGGGGCACAGCACTACTTCTATTTCCGCAGGGGTAGGTTATGTAAAAGCCAGAGACTTAAAAAAAGAGGATTATACAGTAGTGGCTGTAATCGGGGATGGATCTCTTACTGGTGGAATGGCCTATGAAGCTCTCAACAATGCGGCCACCTTAAAGTCCAACTATATTGTTGTTTTAAATGACAATCAGATGTCTATTTCTGAAAATGTTGGAGGAATGTCCAGATATTTGTCTAATATGCGAACAGGAGAGTTCTATATTGGATTAAAAGAAGGTGTTACCAATACTCTTATGCAGATTCCCGGAGTAGGGGAGCAGATGGTTACCCAGATTCGTAAGGCGAAGAATAGTATTAAGCAGCTGATGGTACCCGGAATGTTTTTTGAGGATATGGGAATCACCTACTTGGGACCGGTGCCGGGGCATGACATTAAGCGTTTGACAGAGGTGATTCGGGATGCTAAAAGAGTGGAAGGACCGGTGCTGATTCATGTAATGACTACCAAGGGAAAGGGATATCTTCCGGCAGAGAGACAGCCGGCAAAATTCCACGGGGTTGGTCCGTTTCATATTTCTACAGGAAAACCGTTAAAAGAAAAGACAGTGCCTACTTATACCGATATTTTTGGAAAGGCGATACTTATGGAGGCAGAAAACCATAGGGATCTTGTAACCATTACTGCGGCTATGGCAGATGGTACAGGGCTTAGCAAATTTCGTTATCGTTATCCAGAGCGTTTCTTTGATGTAGGAATTGCAGAAGAACATGCGGTAACCTTTGCAGCCGGGCTGGCAGCAGGTGGTCTGAAGCCTGTATTTGCTATTTACTCTTCCTTTTTACAGCGAGGATATGACCAAATTGTCCATGATGTGGCCATGCAAAAGTTGCCGGTAGTATTTGCCGTAGACAGAGCCGGCCTGGTAGGAAATGACGGGGAGACCCATCAGGGAATTTTAGATTTATCATTTCTAAGCAATGTGCCGGGAATGGTGGTGATGTCTCCGAAGAACGGGACAGAACTGGAAGCTATGGTACATTTCGCAGTGGAATATAATGAGGGGCCTGTGGCTCTTCGCTATCCAAGAGGAAGTGCATCCTCTTTGGATGAGGAAATCTGCGCTCCTGTCACCTGTGGGAAAAGTGAAGTTATATCTAAGGAAAAGGATATAGCTATACTGTCCATGGGACATATGTATGATACTGCTCATGAGGTTTGGGAGCTGTTAAAGAAAAAAGGTTATAACTGTTCTCTTGTAAATGCCAGATTTGTAAAACCATTAGATACAGAACTTTTAAATGATCTGACGAAAGATCATAAATTGATAGTAACCATAGAAGAAAATGTATTAAGTGGCGGATTTGGAGAGCATGTAGCAGCTTACTACGCAAATCAGGGAAGTAATGTGAGAACCCATGCCTTTGCAGTGCCGGATACCTTTGTGGAACACGGGGATGTGAATGCTTTAAGACAGACGATTGGCTTGGATCCAGACTCTATATTAAGTGAGATTGAAAAGTTATATCAGAAAATAATGAGTATAAAATAACGATTATAAAATAACGATTATAATAAATGTTAGGAAAGAACTATGAAAGAACGTTTGGACGTATTATTAGTAAAAAGAAATTTAGCGGCCTCCAGAGAAAAAGCCAAGGCTATTATAATGTCAGGAAATGTATTTGTGGAAGGCCAGAGAGAAGATAAGGCCGGAACCACATTTCCAGAGGAAGTGTCTATAGAGATAAAAGGTCACACATTGCCTTATGTCAGCAGAGGTGGATTAAAGCTTGAGAAAGCAATCAAGAATTTTGATGTATCGGTAGAAGGAAAGGTCTGTACAGATGTAGGCTCCTCCACCGGAGGATTTACCGACTGCATGCTGCAAAATGGAGCCGTAAAAGTTTTTGCTATTGATGTAGGTCGAGGACAGTTAGACTGGAAACTTAGACAGGATCCACGAGTTGTTTGCATGGAGAAAACCAACATTCGTTATGTAACACCGGAGGATATTGGAGAGCCTATCGATTTTTCTTCTATTGATGTCTCTTTTATATCTCTTACAAAAGTACTTCTTCCGATTCGCAATTATTTAACAGAAAAAGGACAGATTGTGGCCCTCATTAAACCTCAGTTTGAGGCGGGAAGAGAAAAGGTTGGGAAAAAAGGTGTAGTTCGTGAGAAAAGTACCCATATCGAAGTAATACAGAAGGTCATAGATTATGCTATGTCCATCGGCTTTGCGATATTGAACCTCGAATTTTCTCCAATTAGAGGACCGGAGGGAAATATTGAATATTTGGTACATTTGGAAAAATGCGAAGCTACGGATCAGATTGCTCCGGAAATTCAGGTGGAATCTACTGTTGATGCGGCATTTGATACATTGACAAAATAAAAGGAACAAGGGATTATGGATCGTTTTTTGATAGTGACAAACGATGGGAAGGATAAAGATTTTGAAGTAACTCATCGTGTAAAGAAGCTTTTGGAGGATGCAGGAAAGACCTGTTCCATCTGTGAAAAGGATGAACATAAAAAAATTATAGACGACTCCGTACCGGAAGGCATAGAATGTGCCATAGTCATCGGAGGAGATGGAAGTCTCATTGAGGTTGCCAGATATTTTTGGAAAAAGGACATCCCCATCTTGGGCATCAATATGGGAACCCTTGGCTATCTTACAGAGGTGGAAGTAAGCCACTTGGAAGAATCCATTGAACACTTGGTCTCTGGAGATATTGTCCTAGAAGACCGTATGATGCTTGTTGGAATCACAGAGGATGGACAAAAAAATAGTGCTCTAAATGACATTGTTATGAGCAGAAAGATCGGACTTCGGGTTATTCGATTCAACCTCTATGTCAACGGGGAACTATTAAATACCTACGAGGCGGACGGTGTAATCATTGGAACACCGACGGGCTCTACGGCTTATAATCTGTCTGCGGGAGGTCCTATTGTGGAACCTACTGCAAAACTGATCCTCATTACCCCCATTTGTTCCCATGCTCTAAATACCAGCAGTATCATTCTATCACCGGAGGATGTGGTGGAACTTGAGATCTGTGAGGGTCGAACAGAGAAGGAACA
Organism: bacterium; assembly: GCA_963658085.1. Lineage (GTDB taxonomy): Bacteria > Bacillota > Clostridia > Lachnospirales > Lachnospiraceae > CAKRJP01. Next base: position 115,580 of record CAVKOU010000001.1, on the reverse strand, counting down.
GGAGGTTTTAATCTCTTTTGACGGGGCAGATACTATCGTTTTAAAGACAGGGGACCGGATTACCATCAAGAAATCTTCCAAGGTTACTAGACTGATTCGCTTAAACAGCGTTAGCTTTTTGGAGATGCTTCGCAGAAAAATGAAGGGAAATTAGTAGAAATTATGAAACTAAGCAGACATTCCAAAATTATAGAACTCATCAATGCCTATCCCATAGGAACCCAGGAGGAACTGGCAGATTACTTAAACAAAGAAGGGTTTAAAGTGACCCAGGCTACGGTTTCCAGGGATATTCGGAACCTAAAACTTACCAAGGTGTCGGGAGAAAATGGAAAACAAAGATATGCCTTAAGACGAGAGGAAGAAAGCCAGTATAGTGAACGCTATATCAGAGTGCTCCGGGAAGGCTTTATTTCCATGGATATGGCTCAAAATATTTTGGTAATCAAGACAGTTTCCGGAATGGCAATGGCGGTGGCAGCAGCGGTGGATGCGTTAAAATGGAACGAAGTTGTAGGCTGTATTGCGGGGGATGATACGGTTATGTGCGCCATTCGAACCACAGAAGATACCGTGAAGGTTATGGATAAGATCGGAAAGATCGTCGGATAAAACACAGGAGGTTGTATGTTACAAAACTTGCATGTAAAAGACCTAGCTTTGATCCAGGAGATCGATGTGGAGTTTCGGGAAGGCCTTAATATTCTTACAGGAGAGACGGGGGCCGGAAAATCTATTATCCTTGGATCTGTAAATTTAGCTTTAGGAGGCAGATTTACTAAGGATATGATCAGAGAGGGAGCCCCCTATGGTTTGGTGGAGCTTACATTTTCCGTAGGAGAAAAGGAAAAAAAATTATTAGAGGAGATGGATATTTATCCCGAGGATGATTCCATTCTTTTGTCCAGACGTTTGATGGAAGGACGGAGTGTTAGCCGTATTAACGGGGAGACCGTTACCATGTCCAATTTAAAAAAAGTAGCTTCTATTCTCATAGATATTCATGGACAGCACGAGCATCAGTCTTTGCTGTACAAAAAGAATCATTTGGCGATGGTAGATGCCTATGGGCAGGAAAACATTGCATATCAAAAATCCCTGGTTCGGGATGCTTTTCATTCATTTACAGAAATAAATAACCAATTGCATACGGAAAATGCAAAAGAGAATGAACGCGAAAAGGAATTAGCTTTCCTGCGTTTTGAGACAGAGGAAATCGAAAATGCCAATCTGAAAGCAGGAGAAGATGAAGAATTAGAATCCACTTATAAATTAATGGTAAATGGAAGGAAAATTGCTGAATCTGTGGCGGAGGCCTATGCTTATACCGGAGAGGGGAACGCGTCTGCCAGTGAATCCTTAGGCCATGCTCTCAGGTGTTTGCAAGGATCCATAGAATATGATAAGAAAGCCAGGGAATTATACGATCAGCTGGCGGAGGTGGATGCCCTCCTAAGTGATTTTAACCACGAAATGAGTTCTTATAGCAGCAGCCTTGAGTATTCCGAAGAAGAATTCTATCAGACAGAAAATCGCTTAAATGAGATTAATCATTTAAAAACGAAATATGGAAAAACTATAGAAAAAATTCTGGCCTATCGGCAGGAAAAACAGGAACGAATTGCTCTGTTAGAGGACTATGATCATTACATCGAAAATTTAAAAGTCCAGGTGAAAGAGGCGGAAAACCGTTTGAGAGAGGCTTCCTTGAAGCTTTCTGCTCTTCGAAAAACAGAGGCAGAAAAATTTGCCATTGCAGTGGAAGAAAGACTTTGGGATCTGAATTTTGACGAAGTGAAATTTGAGATTGCTTTTCAAACCTTAGATCGATATACATCTGAGGGAATGGACGATGTGGAGTTTATGATTACTTTAAATCCGGGACAGCCTCTAAGACCTTTGATAAATGTAGCCTCCGGAGGAGAACTTTCCAGAGTGATGCTTGCCATTAAGACTGTAATGGCAGATAAGGATGCCATCGAAACTTTGATTTTCGATGAAATCGACGTAGGAATCAGTGGACGCACAGCTCAAAAGGTTTCAGAGCAGATGGCCATTATCGGGAAAAAACATCAGGTGATCTGTATTACGCATTTGGCTCAGATTGCATCTATGGCAGACTCGCATTATATGATAAAAAAAGAGGCACTAGATGGCAGTACCCGCACTAATATCTATCTTTTGGAGCAAGAAGAAAGCATTAAAGAGTTGGCCAGAATCCTTGGAGGTGCAAAGATCACGGATACAGTGTTAGAAAATGCCAAAGAGATGAGAAATTTGGCCATCCAGACGAAGGCAAGATTATAAAATTTTACATGTCTGAAAATGTCAGAAAATATCGCGCGATATTATTGAAATGTCGAACGAAATTGCAGATTTCCGATTGCTTAAAAAGCATATACAAATTATAATATAAGTGACTATCTTCTCTAAAAGCTCTAGAGGAAATTTGATGGAAAAAATTAATAATTTAGTACTGGAAAACGATGACTCCATGTTGGAACTAGTAAGAGATTTTCTGAGAAATAGTAATTTCGAAGTGATGATCGTTACCACTGCAGGCAGACAGAAAATGTTAGTGGATGCCTTGCAAAAAGGAGTTGTGACACAGCTGTCTCAACCAGATTTTGGAAAAGAACTGGAATGTCAGGTCACAAAACTGTTTCAGCAAATTGGTATCCCGGCTCATGTAAAAGGATATCGTTATCTTAGGGAGGCTGTGCTTTTGACTGTGAATAATACAGGAATTTTAAAAGCTATGACAAAAGAGCTATATCCTGAAATTGCCAGAAGAAACAATACTACGCCCAGCCGTGTGGAACGGGCTATGCGCAATGCCATTGAGATAGCCTGGAACAGAGGTGCCGTGGACGTATTAGCCGAACTTTTTGGTTGTTCTATAAACCCGGAACGTGGGAGACCGTCTAACTCTGAATTTATCGCATGGGTAACGGATCGGATCTGTCTGGAATATAAAAACAGATAAATGCTTTCCATATCGACACGAATGGGTTATAATAAGACATATATTTTATGTTAAGGGAGGAACTGCAATGAAAAAGATATTGTTTGCATCTTCAGAGGCAGTGCCATTTATTAAGACCGGAGGTCTTGCAGACGTAGCTGGATCCTTGCCGAAGTATTTCGACAAAGAGAAGTACGATGTTCGAGTTATGTTGCCGAGATATATGTGCATGAAGCAAGAGTGGAAAGAGAAGCTAACTTACAAGACTCATTTTTATATGGATCTTAATTGGAGAAAGCAGTATGTTGGAATCCTTGAGTATGAGTATCAGGGAATTACATTCTATTTCGTAGATAATGAATATTATTTCGCAGGCTTTGCTCCATATGGAGAGATGTATACAGATATCGAGAAATTTGCATTTTTCTCCAAGGCTGTTTTAAGCGCCTTGCCGCTCATAGATTTCCGTCCGGATATCATTCATTGCCATGACTGGCAGACAGGACTTATTCCGGTATATCTAGATAACTTCAGATATGGAAATGAATACTACCGCGGTATTAAGACAATTATGACCATTCACAATTTAAAGTTCCAGGGTACCTGGGATCCAAAGCGTGTGAGAGATATTACCGGACTTCCGCAGTATTATTTTGCACCGGATAAGTTGGAGGCCTATGAGGATGCCAACTACTTAAAGGGTGGTATCGTATATGCAGATTATGTTACAACTGTAAGTAACTCTTATGCAGAGGAGATTAAGACACCGTTCTATGGAGAGCGTTTGGATGGTCTTATGAATGCCAGATCCAATTGCCTGTGCGGTATTGTTAATGGTATTGACTATGATGACTTTAATCCAGCCACAGATCCTCATATTGTAAAGAATTATACAGTAGATAATTTCCGCAAGATGAAGGTGAAGAATAAGATCGCTCTTCAGCAGGAGCTGGGATTAGAAGAAGATTCCCATACAATGCTCATTGGTATCGTATCAAGACTTACCGATCAGAAGGGATTTGATTTGATCGCCTATGTTATGGATGAGTTGTGTCAGGATAGCATTCAGATCGTTGCGCTGGGAACCGGTGAGGAGCAGTATGAGAATATGTTCCGCCATTTCGCATGGAAGTATCCCGGAAAGGTATCAGCTAATATTTATTATTCAGAGGAGATGTCTCACAAGGTTTATGCTTCCTGTGATGCATTCTTGATGCCATCCCTCTTTGAACCATGTGGACTGAGTCAGCTTATGAGCCTTCGGTATGGAACAGTTCCAATCGTACGTGAGACAGGCGGACTTAAGGATACTGTTGAGCCGTATAATGAATTTGAAAAGACCGGTACAGGATTTAGCTTTACCAATTACAATGCCCATGAGATGATGGCGACTGTAAGATATGCAGAGCAGATTTATTATGACAAGAAGCGAGATTGGAATAAGATTGTAGAACGAGCTATGAAAGCAGACTTCTCATGGAATAATTCCGCAAGACAGTATGAGGAGTTGTACGATAGCCTTTTGTAAGAACGTAGTGAAATGACGTAAGGACAAAAACTATCAGAGTACAAGGATAGATTTTTATGGATATTAGGACGCGAGAGGCGATCCGTTATCTTGGTTATGGAAATCATGCGGTGGACGATCATACCCTGGATTTGATTGAGGATGTATTTAAAGAACTCGATCAGCTGGGATCCATGAAGATCGTCTATCGCATTTTTGATATTTATCAGGAAGCGAACGGACACCTTCAGATTGGACAATTGGATATTGAGAGCAAGAGCTTGAAACGGAATTTAAAGGGCTGTAAGGAGGCGATACTTTTGGCTGCTACCTTGGGACCTGGAGTGGATGGACTTCTCAGAAAATATTCTATTTCGGACATGGCAAGAGTTGTTGTGATTCAGGCCTGTGCGGCAGCTTCTTTAGAAGAACAATTGGATGTTTGGCAGGAGAAAATGGCAGAAGAATTTAAAGGCAAGAGTCTTTATCTTAGACCAAGGTTCAGTCCGGGATATGGAGATTTTTCTATTGAACATCAACCTATGTTTGTGCAGATGTTGGAAGCTTCCAAGCGTGTGGGAGTGACAGTGACAGAAAGTCTTATGCTAAGTCCAAGCAAATCTGTCACGGCTTTAATTGGAATCAGTAAAGAAGCAAAGATGTGTACCGTAAAAGGCTGTGAAGCCTGTGGAAAAATAGACTGTGAATTTCGCAGATCCTAAAAGAAATATGTTAAATGAAAGGAACCAAAATAACAGATGCTATTAGATCGACTGGGAAAAGAATTAGTTTTTTTTGATGGTGGAATGGGAACCTTGCTTCAGTCAAAAGGTTTAAAACCCGGAGAACTTCCGGAAGTTTGGAACATTGAACACAGAGAAGAGGTTCAGGATATTCACAGACAATATTTTGAGGCCGGAAGTGAGATTGTACTGGCTAATACCTTTGGAGCCAACGCTCTTAAATTTCACGACTCCAAGTATGATCTGGAAGAAATCGTGAAGGCAGCTATAGAGAATGTAAAAATAGCCGCAAAAGAAGGAGTGAAGGATGGACGGGAGGTCTATGTAGCCTTGGATGTAGGCCCTACCGGTAAGCTTTTAAAGCCTATGGGAGATCTATCTTTTGAAGAGGCCTACGATGCATTTGCCCAGGTTATGAAATACGGAGAAGCTCTGGGAGCAGATTTGATTCATATAGAAACCATGAGTGATACCTATGAGGCTAAAGCAGCGGTTTTAGCTGCAAAAGAAAATACATCACTTCCGGTATTTGTTACCATGATCTTTGATGAGAAGGGAAAGCTTCTTACCGGCGGAGATGTGCCTTCTGTCGTGGCGATGTTAGAGGGACTTCGAGTGGATGCCTTAGGAATCAACTGTGGAATGGGTCCGGAGCAGATGATGCCCATTCTAGATGAAATCATGGAATATACTTCTATTCCGGTGGTGGTAAAACCAAATGCCGGACTTCCAAAACAAAAAGACGGAGAGGTCTACTACGATGTTCTTCCGGAAGAATTTGCTGGCTTTATGGAAGAGATCGTAAAGAAGGGAGCCTGCGTCATTGGAGGTTGTTGTGGAACTACTCCGGAACATATAAAAGCCATGATAGAAAAGACCAAAGGAATGGCCGTTAAAGCTCCGGTAGAGAAAGATATTACGATTGTATCTTCCTACGGAAAATACGTAAAGCTTGGTGGCCAGCCTATGATCATAGGAGAGCGTATCAATCCTACTGGTAAAAAGCGTTTTAAACAAGCCTTGGTAGAGAAGGATATGGATTATATCCTGAAGGAAGCTATCACCCAACAGGATAAGGGCGCCCATATTTTGGATGTCAATGTAGGTCTTCCGGATATTGACGAAGTAGAGATGATGAGAGAGGTAGTGACTGAGCTTCAAAGTGTTACAAGCCTTCCGCTTCAGATCGATACGGTAGATGCCGTTGCTATGGAAGCAGCCATGCGAATCTACAATGGAAAACCTATGATCAATTCCGTAAACGGAAAACAAGTATCTATGGATGAAGTATTTCCATTGGTAAAAAAATACGGTGGTGTTGTGGTAGGACTGACCATTGATGAAGGGGGGATCCCGGAGACTGCAGAGGGCCGTGTGGCGGTTGCAGGGAAAATCATTGAGGAAGCAAAAAAATATGGAATTTCAAAGAAGGATATTGTTATTGATGTTCTGGCAATGACCATCAGTTCCGACCCGGAAGGTGCAAAGGTTACTCTGGAGGCTTTAAGGAAAGTAAGAGAAACCTATGGGGTATGTACGGTCCTTGGTGTTTCGAATATTTCCTTTGGTCTTCCCTATAGACCTGCGGTAAATGCAAACTTCTATACCATGGCGATGCAAAATGGTCTCAGTGCCGGAATCATCAATCCGTCTTCTGAGGAGATGATGAAATCCTGGTACTCATATTGTGCCCTTATGAACTATGATATAAACTGTGAGGCCTATATTGAAAAATATGGAAATATGTCAGGAACAGCAGCTGCAGCTCCAAAGAGCAACGGGGCTTTGACGCTGAAACAGGCCATTGAGAAGGGTTTAAAAGAAGAAGCACATCATACAGCAAGAGAGCTGTTAAAAGAATATAAGCCTTTGGATATCATCAACGAACACCTGATACCTGCCCTGGATGTAGTAGGAAAAGGATTTGAGAAGGGAACGGTATTTTTGCCACAGCTTCTTATGAGTGCAGATGCAGCCAAAATTGCATTTGCAGTTTTGAAAGATTCTATATCCGGTGATGAGGACTCTGCACAGGCAAAAGACAAGATCATTCTGGCAACTGTCAAGGGAGATATTCATGATATAGGAAAGAATATCGTAAAGGTATTGTTAGAAAATTATAGCTTTGATGTGATTGATCTTGGGAAAGATGTACCCCCGGAAACTGTGGTTGAGACGGCAATTAAAGAAGATGTGAAATTAGTAGGCTTAAGTGCCCTTATGACTACTACAGTGGTAAGTATGGAAGATACCATTAAGCTGTTAAGAAAAGAAAAACCAGATTGCAAAGTCATGGTAGGAGGAGCAGTTCTTAATCAGGATTATGCAGATATGATCGGTGCAGACTTCTATGGAAAAGATGCGATGCAATCCGTATATTATGCACAGGATTTATTTGGCAGAGCCTAATAAATATTAGGCTAGCAGACATAAAGAAAGAGGCTCATACAGACATAAAAGAAGAGGCGAGGGTGGATTGACAAAACCCTCGCTTCTTTTTATAATGATAGAGTTATTGCGTATTAATTTCAGATCATCATTTTTAAGAGGATGCTCTGAAAAGAAAGATAGAAAGGAAGCGTAGGCTACGATGCAGAAATATGGAGTAAACGAATTGAGAAAAATGTTCCTTGAATTCTTTGAGAGCAAAGAACATTTGGCAATGAAGAGCTTTTCTTTGGTTCCTCATAATGACAAGAGTCTCTTGCTCATCAATTCAGGTATGGCACCTTTGAAACCTTATTTTACAGGACAGGAGATCCCTCCGAGAAGACGAGTGACAACCTGTCAGAAGTGTATCCGTACCGGAGATATCGAGAACGTTGGAAAGACAGCGAGACATGGTACATTTTTCGAGATGTTAGGAAATTTCTCCTTTGGTGATTATTTTAAAACAGAAGCAATTCACTGGACTTGGGAATTTTTAACAGAGGTAGTAGGATTAGACGCAGACCGTCTCTACCCATCGGTTTACCAGGATGACGATGAAGCGTGGGGAATCTGGCATGACCAGATCGGAATTTCCGAGGATCGTATTTTCCGTTTTGGAAAAGAAGATAACTTCTGGGAGCATGGTTCCGGTCCTTGCGGTCCCTGTTCAGAAGTTTATTACGACCGTGGAGAAAAGTATGGCTGTGGAAAGCCTGGATGTACCGTGGGTTGCGAGTGCGATCGTTATATGGAAATCTGGAATAACGTATTTACCCAGTTTGACAACGATGGCAATGGAAACTATACAGAGCTTGTACAGAAGAATATTGATACAGGAATGGGTCTGGAACGTTTGGCATGTATCGTTCAGGATGTAGATTCTATGTTCGATATTGATACCATGAAATCTTTAAGAGATCATGTATGCCGTCTGGCTGACAAAGAGTATGGAAATGATCATGATACAGATGTTTCCCTTCGTGTAGTTACAGACCACATTCGTTCCGTTACATTCATGATTTCCGATGGTATCATGCCTTCTAATAGTGGACGGGGATACGTTCTTCGTAGGCTTCTTAGACGTGCATGCCGTCACGGAAGACTCCTTGGAATCAAGGGTGCGTTCCTTGTGGAACTGGCTGGCACCGTTATTGAGGATTCTAAGGATGGATATCCGGAACTGGAAGAGAAGAAGGACTTTATCTTCAATGTAATTGCAAAAGAAGAGGCTCAGTTTAATAAGACCATCGATCAGGGACTTTCTATTTTAGCTGAAATGGAAGCAGAGATGGAAGCTTCCGGAAGCAAAGTATTATCCGGAGAAAATGCATTCAAACTTTATGATACCTATGGATTCCCGATCGATCTTACCAGTGAAATCCTGGAAGAAAAGGGTCTTACCTATGACGTAGAGGGATTTGAAAAGGCACAGAAAGAGCAGCGTGCAAAATCAGAGGGAACCTTTGGAACGCACTCTTATACCGGTAAGGAAGCCAGTGTCTATGACGAGTTAGATGCAGCATTGGAAACCGAGTTCGTTGGTTATGAGGATCTATCCTGTGAGGCAAAGGTTACAGCTCTTACTACAAAAGAAGAGATTGTAGATGCATTGTCTGATGGCGAAGAAGGAACCATTATCTTAGATCGCACAACCTTGTATGCTACCATGGGTGGTCAGGAGCATGATACCGGAAGGATCAAAACTGCAGACGGAGAATTTGTAGTAGAAGATTGTATTCACCTGGCAGGAACCAAGGTTGGACACGTAGGACGCGTGGTAAAGGGTATGATCAAGGCTGGCGATACAGTAACGGTAGAAGTAGATGCAGAAAACAGAAGCCTGTCAGCAAAGAACCATACCGCTACTCACTTGCTTCAGGCTGCCTTAAGACAGGTGCTTGGAAACCATGTGGAGCAGGCTGGATCTTTTGTAAATGCAGAAAGACTTCGTTTTGACTTTACACATTTTTCTGCTCTTACGAAAGAAGAGATTAAGAAAGTCGAAGACATCGTTAACGAAAAGATCGCAGAATGTATCCCGGTAACTTGCAAGAATATTCCGATTGAGGAAGCGAAGAAGATGGGAGCGATGGCTCTTTTCGGAGAAAAATATGGAGATGTGGTACGTGTGGTAAGCGCAGGTGATTTTTCTGTAGAGTTCTGTGGAGGTACTCACGTAAAGAATACAGGTGTAATCTCAGCTCTTAAGATCGTATCAGAGTCAGGTGTAGCAGCTGGTGTCAGACGTATCGAGGCGTTGACTTCTAAGGGATTATTTGCATATTACAATCATATAGAAGAAACTTTGAATGAGTCAGCAAAGCTTGTAAAAGCAAATCCGGATCAGTTGACAGAAAAGATTTCCCACTTACTTGGAGAGAACAAGGCTTTGAATAGCGAGATTGAAAGCTTGAAGAGTAAGATGGCGAAGGATGCTATGGGTGATGTTTCAGATCAAGTGACCGAGGTCTTTGGAGTAAAACTTATCGCTGCAAGAGTAGACGGCGTAGACATGAACGGACTTCGTGATCTTGGAGATCAGTTGAAGGATAAGATTGGAGAAGGTGTTGTAGTGCTTGCATCCGCAGTAGATGGAAAGGTAAGCCTTGTAGCAATGGCAACAGACACTGCAGTGAAGGCAGGAGCTCATGCCGGAAACCTTATCAAGGGAATTGCCGGATTAGTAGGTGGAGGCGGTGGCGGCCGTCCGAATATGGCACAGGCAGGAGGCAAGAATCCTGCAGGAATCGATGATGCGATTGCGAAGGTAGCAGAGGTCCTGGAAGGTCAAATTAAATAAAAGATAGTTGTGTTAGACGAAAAAGATTATTTCTGAGAAAAAAACAAGAAAAAACAAGAAAAAACAAGAAAAAACAAGAAATAACCTTGACGAACAACTGAATTATGATATAATCTTATGTAGTGCAAAAAAATACCCGATCAGTCGTATGATGCACAATATAGGACTGGAGGGGAGGTTAGGTGTGAGACTATGTCAAATGTAATCGTTAAAGAAAACGAGACGTTAGATAGCGCTTTACGCAGATTCAAAAGAAACTGTGCTAAGGCTGGCATTCAGCAGGAAATTCGTAAGAGAGAGCATTATGAGAAGCCAAGTGTAAGACGTAAGAAAAAGTCTGAAGCTGCTAGAAAACGCAAATATAATTAATATGTGCACTGAGAGGAATCCGATAGGGTTCCTCTTTTTTTCTTTGGTTCGGAGTCAAATGTTTTGGAGTTGACTTTGAATAAAGCAAAGCATGCAAGATGTAGAAATATACATATTTAACAGACCGCAGTATAATTATAAAAACCAAAAGAAATTCTGTTGACATAAAAAAATCAAAGGTTTATAGTAAGACTCGTTAAAGGCAAGGGCGCCGTACAAAAGATGTACGACGCCCTTTTTTTGCTTGAAAACACCGTTTTTAGAAAAACATTAGAGGATGAAAGCGAGGTTGTCAAAATGAGATTAAAGGACACAGGACTTACAGCACAGGAACTTAAGGATATCGTAAACAAGTATATGATCGAGACTTACGAGCGTTACGATTTCATTGCAGAGAGAGCAGAGGGAATGTATCTCTATGATGAAGAAGGAAATGCTTATCTTGATTTTTATGGTGGTGTTGCTGTAAATAGTGCAGGAAATAGAAATGCAAAAGTTGTAGATGCCATCAAGGATCAGGTAGATGACATTATGCATACTTTTAACTATCCATATACTATTCCACAGGCATTGCTTGCAAAGAAGGTTTGTGAGACTATCGGAATGGACAAAATCTTTTATCAAAACTCAGGAACAGAAGCAAATGAGTGTATGATTAAGATGGCAAGAAAGTATGGTGTAGACAACTATGGACCGGATCGTTATGAGATCATTACTGCAAAGCATGGTTTCCATGGAAGAACCTACGGAGCAATGTCAGCTACAGGTCAGCCGGACAATGCCATCCAGTTGGGATTCAAGCCAATGCTTCCAGGATTTACTTATGCAGAATATAACAATTTAGAGGATTTTGCTTCTAAGATCACACCAAATACTATCGCTATCATGATCGAGCCTGTTCAGGGAGAAGGTGGAGTTCATCCGGCAACACAGGAATTTATGGAAGGTCTTCGTAAACTCTGTGATGATAACGATATGCTTCTTCTCTTAGATGAAGTTCAGACAGGATGGGGACGTACAGGAACTCCTATGGCATACATGGGATATGGCGTAAAACCAGACGCTGTTACTATGGCAAAGGCTCTTGGTGGCGGAATGCCGATTGGTGCTTGCTGTGCAACTGAAAAAGTTGCAAAGGCATTTACAGCAGGAACTCATGGATCTACTTACGGTGGACACGCCCTTGCTTGTGCAGCTGCTTATGCATCAATTTCTGAAATTCTTGACAATGATCTTTCAGGAAGAGCAAAAGAAATGGGTGAGTACATGAAGGAAGAGCTTGCTAAGCTTCCACATGTTGTTGAGGCAAGAGGCCGTGGACTTTTAGTTGGATGCGAGTACGATATCCCGATCGCAGTAGATGTAAAACATGGATGCCTGGATCGTAAAGCGCTTATCACAGCTATCGGTGATAAAGTAAACCGAATGATTCCACCATTGATCGTAGAAAAAGAGCAGGTAGATCAGCTCATGGCTATCATGAAAGAATCTATTGAAGAGGCAGCTGCTGCATACGAAAAATAAATCGCAAATCTCATATAAAAAATATAAAAGATAAGGAAAAAGATCGTCTCAGGAAGATTGTATAAATCTTCCGAGGACGATCTTTTTTAATAATTTGTTATACGGATTCTTTATTCAAAATGGTAATGTATATGGTCAGTAAATGGCAATAATTTTTCTTCATACAATTCGTGGTATAGCCTGGCGATAGGAAGTCCTACCACATTATTATAATCTCCGCAAATTCCTTTCACGTGGATGGCAAAAGGACCTTGTATTCCATAGGCTCCTGCTTTATCCAGAGGATCTTTGGTATTTACATAACGTTTTATATCCTGACGGGAAACTGGGTAAAAGGTAACATCTGTAGATTCATAGAAGGATTTTCTTCGAAGGTTTCCATTCTCCTTGATTAATAGACAAACCCCTGTATAGACCTGATGGGTGCGGCCTGCAAGCATGGACAGCATGTTATAGGCATCCTCTTCGTCTTTAGGTTTCCCTAGAATTTCATCCTTATATACCACCACTGTATCAGCACCGATGATGACGAAAGTATCGGCATCTTTGGGAGTCTCTTTTATTTTTATTAACACGTTTTCGGCCTTTGCTGTGGCAAGTTCAACTACTACCTCCGAAGGAATTTCTTTTGTGATTACTTCTTCGGCATCCGAAGTCAGTATCTCAAATTCCAAGCCTGCTTGGGACAGCAGTTCTTTGCGTCTGGGAGAGGCAGAGGCTAAAATATATTTTATCATAATGGCATCCTCAACTTTCCTTTTAAATATCGATTATCAGTATAAACAAACATTGTGCAGAACGCAATGCAAAGGAGTTTTTCTTGAAAAAATGTGGTATAATCGAGAGAAAGTTTAAAAATTACAGATGGGTATTTACATAAAAACGGAGTAAATAATATATGAAACAATCAGAAGATTTAAGACAACTTTTAAATAAAATTGACCACAGGGGTTATCCGGCTTATAAAGAAACCAAAGGATCCTGGAACTTTGGAAAATTTATTTTAAATATAGAGCATGTCCAGGGGGATCCCTTTGCGGCTCCATCTTCCCTCAGTGTGGAAGTACCTGGAAAAGTGGCAGGATTTTTGACAGGATTATATGAAAAAAAATGTCGAAGAATTGCCCTTCAGGATTATTTGATCCGAGAATTTTATAAGGAGTGTGGGAAATATTCCTTTAAGGCTAAGGGTTCCGGAAAAAGCGGATTAATCTCTGTTACGAAATGTGGGCAGGAAATTTTAGAGCGGTCAGCCTGCAGTATCCTTCCGGAAAATGGAACAGTAATCCTTCGGTTCGAAGTAGGATTTCCGGCAAATGGCAGAACCATTAATGCAAAGGAACTAATAAAAATTTTCTTTGATTTTCTGCCTCGGTGCGTGGAAAATGCTTTGGTTTATAAAAATCTTGATGCTAAGAAAATCGATGAATTTGTAAAACTGGCAGAAGATTTTGAATTTATTCAGGAGCATTTGGAAGATAAGGGGCTGGTAGCTTTTGTAGCCAATGGTTCCCTGCTTCCCAGAGAATCCGGTGTTAGCGAAAAGCCTATGAAAGGCGGAATTGTTTTCAAGTCTCCGGATACCATGGAGGTTTCCTTTGATCTTCCGGGAGCCGGAAAGATTACCGGAATGGGGATACAAAAGGGAGTAACCTTGATTGTAGGTGGTGGCTATCACGGAAAATCTACGTTATTAAAGGCCTTAGAAACAGGAGTATATCCTCATATTCCGGGAGATGGAAGAGAGTATGTAGCTACGGCAAAGGATGCGATGAAGATCCGGGCAGAGGATGGAAGATGCATTCATAAGGGAAACATCTCTTTATTTATCAATGATCTGCCCAATGGAAAGGACACCACTGCTTTTGATACAGAGGATGCCAGCGGCAGTACTTCTCAAGCGGCAAATGTGGTGGAAGCTATGGGAGCCGACACTTCCTTGTTTTTGATCGATGAAGATACCAGTGCTACCAATTTTATGGTGAGAGATGAGCTGATGCAGCGGGTAATTTGCCGTGATATGGAACCTATTACTCCTTTTATCGAGAGAGTTCAGGGGCTTTATGATGATTTGGGACTTTCTACGATTTTGGTGGCAGGAAGTTCAGGAGCTTACTTCCATGTGGCAGATAAAATTTTGCAGATGGACAGATATTTTCCGGTGGATATTACGAAGAAAGCTAAGGCGGCTGCGGCTACAGAAACTCCGGTGCAATGCTCTGAGACTTCGGTGAAAAAAGTATTGGATTGTCGTAAAATTTCTCCGAATAAGGAGCTGAAGGAAAGAGGACGCATTAAGATCAAGACATTAGGAAAAGATGGGATTATGATCGGTCGTGAGACAGTGGATCTTCGCTATGTGGAACAACTTCAGGATGAGGAACAGCTTACCATGTTGGCACAGATCCTGCGCTACTTGGAAGATTTTGTCTTTGACGGAAAGAAGACTATGCCGGAAATCATAGAAAAACTTTATGCAGATCTTGAAGAAAAAAGCTTTGGAACTGTGATGGGAAGGGAGATTTCCGGAAATCTTGCTATGCCAAGAAAACAGGAAATTTATGCCTGCTTAAATCGTTATAGAAAGATGAGGGTAAGTTTATGAGAGTCATTGCAGGAAGTGCCAAGAGAACGCAATTAAAAACTATCGAGGGGTTAGATACCAGACCGACAACGGATCGAATTAAGGAAACTTTATTTAATATGATTTCGCCTTCTTTATATGATTGCCGCTTCCTAGATCTTTTTGCAGGAAGCGGTGGTATCGGAATAGAAGCCTTGAGTCGTGGAGCCTTGGAAGCAGTTTTTGTAGAAATGAGTCCAAAAGCCATGAGCTGTATCAAAGAAAATTTAAAGAAGACTCATTTGGAGGAACGAGCGGATACACTTCAGATGGATGTGCTGTCAGCGCTTAAAAGATTAGAAGGAAAAAAACAATTTGATTATATTTTCATGGATCCACCGTATAATCATGAATGGGAACGAAAGGTTCTTGAACAGTTGCATACAGGAAATCTTTTGGTTCAGGATGGGGTGATCATTGTTGAGGCCTCCTTGGAGACCAACATGGATTATATAGAAGATTTAGGCTTTGAACTTCTAAAAGAGAAGGTATATAAGACCAATAAACATGTCTTCCTGACGATAGGTCAATAAATAAAGATGTATATTTCTTGCTGGATATAAGGAATATTAACCATAAATATATTGTAATAAATAGAGAGAAAAGGGAGAAGAAAATAAATTATGAGAAAAGGAGTTTATCCCGGAAGTTTTGATCCGGTTACTTACGGACATATCGATATTATTAAAAGAGCAGCAGAATTGGTAGATGAATTAACCGTGGGAGTGTTATGCAATAACGCAAAAACCCCGTTGTTTTCCTTAGAAGAACGTGTTAGAATGTTAAAAGAGGTAACGAAAGATACGCCTAACGTGAAGATTGTCCCATTTGAGGGACTTACAGTGGAATTTGCCAAGGAGATCGGTGCTAATATGATTGTCCGAGGCCTACGTGCTGTGACAGATTTTGAATATGAGTTGATGATGTCCCAGACCAATCATAAGATGGAGCCTGGAGTGGAGACGATTTTTCTCACTACGAATCTTGCATATTCTTATTTGAGTTCATCCATTGTAAAAGAGGTGGCATCTTTTGGAGGGGATATTTCTCAATTTGTTCCAGAGACTGTTATGGAGCAGGTGATGGAGAAGATGAATAGCAAAAGGAGAGTATAAGTATATGAGTAGTCGTATTGAACAGATCATAGAAGAGATCGAAGAGTATATTGATAGCTGTAAGTTTCAGCCACTTTCTACTACCAAGATTATTGTGAACAAAGATCAATTAGATGAGTTGCTTCGAGAGCTTCGTATGAAGACTCCGGATGAGATTAAGAGATACCAGAAGATCATAGCGAATAAGGATGCTATTTTGGCAGATGCCCAGGCCAAGGCGGATAACTTGATTGAGGAAGCGCACATTCAGACCAACGAGTTGGTTAGTGAGCATGAGATTATGCAACAGGCTTATTCTCAGGCTAATGCTATTGTTACCGCAGCTACAGAGCAGGCACAGGAAATCCTTGACAATGCAACCAGAGATGCCAACGATATCCGTATCGGTGCAATGCAGTATACAGACGATCTCTTAGCCAATGCAGAGAGCATGATCGGACATACTTTGGACAGTTATACAACCAAATATGACAGTTTGGTTAATTCTTTGCAGGAGTGCTATGATATGGTTCGAGGCAATAGAGCAGAGCTTGAGATTCCGGAGCAGTCAGACAGAGCATTGGAGGCTGACTATGGAAACCAAGAGCAGCAAAATCAGGCCTATGATACAGGGATTGATGAGTTTTTAGATAATGAATAGTATTTTGCGAGAGACTATATAAGAGTGTAGATAATAGGACTGGTTGCCTCTTTTTTGGAACCAGTTCTATTGTTGAATTAAGAAAGGTTTTAATGTCAGGGAAGAGAGGATGAGAGCATGGCAGTATTGGAAAATTTAGAACCTAAGAGAGTATTTGAAATTTTTGAAGAGATCTGTAAGATCCCTCACGGATCCCATAATACCAAGCAGATCAGTGATTTTTGCATGGATTTTGCATCGAAAAGGGGATTAGAAGCAACACAGGATGCCGTGGGAAATGTATTTATTCGAAAGGATGCAACTTTTGGGTTTGAGAATAGTGAAGGGGTGATTCTTCAGGGTCACTTGGATATGGTTTGTGCCAAGACAGAGGATTCTACCCATGACTTTTTGAAGGATGGACTGGAACTGTATGTAGAGGATGGATATGTAAAGGCTAAGGATACTACATTGGGTGGAGATGACGGTATAGCGGTAGCTATGGCTCTTGCTGTGTTAGATAGCCATGAGATTGAGCATCCACCTCTTGAAGTTCTTCTTACGGTAGATGAGGAAGTAGGACTTGACGGAGCTAATGCATTTGATTTTTCTCAGATGAAGGGTGGTAAGCTTATTAATATCGATTCTGAGGAAGAAGGAATTCTTACCGTGGGCTGTGCCGGTGCTATTATGGCAGAGTCCAGAATCCCGATTCACAGACAGAAGAAGAGCGGAAGTCTTATTCGTATTAATATTCATGGTCTTATGGGAGGCCACTCCGGATGTGAAATCCAAAAGCAGAGAGGAAATGCCCACAAGATGATGGGGCGTCTCTTGAATCATATGATGAAGGAGATTTCTCTTAACTTAGTTGAGATCAACGGAGGTGCTCAGGACAATGTAATCTCCATGATCTCTGTTGCTGAGATTTTAGTTCCGGTAGATCAGGTAGAGAGAGCTCTTGCCATCGTGCAGGAGATGAAAGAGACCTGGGATGCAGAATTTATGGGATTTGAGCCGAATTTGGCAGTAGATACTTTTGTATCTCATGATTCTACCATTGATGTATGCGATGATAGATCTACAAGAAGCACCGTGGCATTCCTTGTTATTTGCCCGAATGGTGTGATTGAATACAGCCGTAAGTTAGCAGGCTTCGTTGAGACTTCGCTGAACATGGGAATCGTTGAGACCGCTTCTGATTATATCCGTACTGTTCACATGCTTCGAAGCTCTGTAGACAGCAGAGATTTAGAGACCTGGGAAAGATTTGAACAGTGTGCCAATGCTGTAGGAGCAGAAGCAATATTTAGAAGCAGCTATGACGCTTGGCCGTTAAAGATTGATTCAAAGCTTCAAAAGATCATGGTTGATACTTACAGGGATCTGTATGGAGAGGAGATGAGAGTGGAGACTATGCATGCCGGTTTGGAGTGCGCAGTATTCTGCGTGACGAATCCAGATCTTGACTGTGTTTCCTTCGGCCCGAATATCTGGGATGTTCATTCCTTTAATGAGAAGTTAGATATTGCTTCTACAGAAAGATGTTGGAAGTATCTGTTAGAAGTATTGAAACGTTGTAAATAGACTTTCTGGCAGGATAGTCATTGAGACATTATATCTCAATGACTATTTGCTGTTTTGTAATATTTGATTATAGAAGGAGTTGTAATGAATTTACCAAAAGCCTTTGAAGAAAAAATGAAACATCTTTTGGGAGATGAGTTTGAGGAATATATTGCCTGTTATGAGGCCCCCAGATACTATGGACTCCGGGTGAATACAGGAAAAATTTCTGTGGAGGAATTTAAGAAAATCTGTCCTTTTGAAATCGCCCCAATTCCGTGGATTCCCAATGGATTTTATTATGACGGAGACAAGGTAACCCCTTCTAAGCATCCTTATTATTTTGCGGGACTTTACTATCTTCAGGAGCCTAGTGCTATGACGCCGGCTAGTCGTCTGCCGATAGAACCGGGAGACAAAGTGCTGGATGTCTGTGCGGCACCGGGAGGAAAGGCTACAGAATTAGGAGCTAAATTAAAGGGGCAAGGTGTGCTGGCCTGCAATGACATCAGTAGTTCCAGAGCGAAAGGCCTTTTGAAAAATATCGAGGTATTCGGTATTGGAAATGTGCTGGTCTTAAGTGAAGAGCCGGGAAATCTTGAAGAATATTTTCCGGAATACTTTGATAAGATTTTAATCGATGCTCCGTGCTCCGGGGAAGGTATGTTTCGTAAGGACAAGAAAATGGTAAGCGCCTGGCAGGAACACGGACCGGAATTTTTCAGCAATATTCAAAAGAGTATTATCAGGCAGGCGGCCCGTATGTTAAAGCCCGGAGGGTTGATGCTTTATTCTACCTGTACCTTTGATGCCAGTGAGAATGAAAGAATCATTGACGGACTTTTAAAAGATTTTCCGGAGTTTCAGGTACTTCCTATGGAAGACTACGAGGGATTTGTGGCAGGTATGCCTGAGGTGACAGAAAGCGGCAGAGAGGAACTTAAAAATACGGTTCGTATCTTCCCACATAAGATGAAAGGGGAAGGTCATTATCTTGCCCTTCTTAGAAAAGGAGAGGAAGTTCCAAAAACTGTTGAAGCTCAGGAAAAGAAAAGCAATAAGAAGATTCCTGAAGAATTAGCAGACTTTTTTGCAAATGTTTCCATGGATCTTAACCCTTCCAGATTGGATATCCATGGAGAGCGGGTATATTACATGCCGGAGGGGTTACCAAAACTAAAAGGAATACGTTTCCTTAGAACAGGTTTGCTTCTCGGAGAGCTTAAAAAGAAGCGTTTCGAGCCTAGTCAGGCCCTTGCTATGACCTTGAAAAAAAGCCAGTATAAGCACTGTATAGATCTTTCTATTGATGATGAGAGAGTGAATCGTTACTTAAAGGGAGAAACCCTGGAGGTGGATGATCTGGTAGGAGAGAAGGAATCTGGCTGGTATTTGGTTTGTGTGGATTCCTATCCGTTGGGATGGGGTAAGCTATCCAGAGGAACTCTAAAAAATAAATATTTGCCGGGATGGAGACTGAATTCCTAAGATGACTTTGAGTAGAATCCGGCAAGCAGGAGAAGATATATGATGCGTTTGGATAAATTTCTTGCGGAAATGAAAGTAGGAAGCAGAAGTGAAGTCAAACAGTTGATCCGAAAAGGTCAGATTTTGGTAAATGATGAAGTTGTAAAAAAGCCGGAATGGAAAGTGGATGAAAGAACGGATCAGGTTGTTTTTGGCGGCAAGAAAATAGAATATGCGGCCTTCGAGTATTACATGTTAAACAAACCTGGGGGAGTGGTTTCTGCCACAGAAGATAAAAAGGATCCTACGGTGATAGATCTGATTGATACGAAAAAACGAAATGATTTATTTCCCGTAGGGAGACTGGATAAGGATACTGAGGGACTCCTTCTTATTACCAATGATGGGAAACTGGCCCATGAACTTCTGTCTCCGAAAAAACATGTAGATAAGGTCTATTTTGCAAGGATACAGGGAGTGGTTACAGATGCAGATGCGGAGGCTTTTAAAGAAGGTGTCAATATCGGCAGTCTTAAAGATCCGGAATTTACCATGCCTGCGGAGCTTACCATACTTTCTTCAGGGGAACACTCAGAGATTCGTTTAAGGATTCAAGAAGGAAAATTTCATCAAGTCAAACGGATGTTTCAGGCAGTGGGAAAAGAAGTTATTTATTTGAAGCGGGAGACCATGGGAAGCTTAAAGTTAGATCAGGGGCTTCCTCTGGGGGAATATCGAAGCCTAACAGATCAGGAAATTAAGGAACTAAAGAATGAAGCATAATTTTTTGCCAATAACAAAAGAAGAAATGTTGGAAAGAGGCTGGGAGAGGCCGGATTTTGTATATATTTCCGGGGATGCCTATGTAGATCACCCATCCTTTGGGCCGGCTATTATCAGTAGAATCTTGGAATCTAGAGGATACAAGGTTGCTATGATCTCTCAGCCGGACTGGAAGGATAAGGATAGTATTACTATTTTTGGGGAACCGAGACTAGGATTTTTGGTTTCAGCAGGAAATATGGATTCTATGGTAAATCATTATTCGGTTTCTAAAAAGAGGCGAAGAACCGATGCCTATACACCGGGAGGCGTTATGGGAAAACGACCGGACTATGCGGTGGTGGTTTACGGAAATTTGATCCGTCAAACCTATAAACATACGCCAATTATCTTGGGAGGAATTGAAGCTAGTCTAAGACGTCTTGCTCATTACGATTATTGGTCCGACAAATTAAAACGTTCGGTACTATTGGATTCAGGGGCTGATCTAATTTCTTACGGTATGGGAGAGCATTCTATCGTGGAGATTGCAGATGCTTTAGATGCCGGTATTGCGGTGCAGGACATTACCTATATTCCAGGGACAGTCTATAAGACCAAGACCCTAGACAGTGTTTATGATGCATTGACATTGCCGGATTTTCCTTCTTTACAAAAAGATAAATTAAACTATGCAAGAAGCTTTTATATTCAATATTGCAATACAGATCCCAATGCAGGAAAGCGCTTGGTGGAACCTTATTCGGATCATTTATATGTGGTGCAAAATCCGGCGGCTCAGACCCTGACTCAAATGGAAATGGATGATGTATACGAACTTCCCTTTGAGAGAACCTACCATCCATCTTATGAAGAGGCCGGAGGAGTTCCGGCAATTAAAGAAGTGAAGTTTAGTCTTATCAGCAACCGAGGTTGTTTTGGGGGATGTAATTTCTGTGCTCTTACCTTCCATCAGGGTCGAATTCTTCAGACAAGGAGCCACGATTCTTTGCTTAAAGAAGCAGAACAAATGGTAAAAGATGCTGATTTTAAAGGATATATCCATGATGTTGGGGGTCCTACGGCTAACTTTAGACAGCCTTCCTGTGAGAAGCAATTGACAAAGGGAGTTTGCAGTAATAAGCAATGTCTGTTTCCGAAGCCTTGTGGGAATCTGACAGTAGATCACAGAGATTATGTGAAGCTTCTAAGAAAACTTAGGAAAGTTCCTGGAGTAAAGAAGGTCTTTATCCGTTCCGGAATCAGATTTGATTATGTCATGGCTGATAAAGACGATACCTTCCTTCGGGAACTTTGTAAATATCACGTCAGCGGTCAGTTAAAGGTGGCGCCGGAACATGTTTCTGATAATGTGCTTTCTCTAATGGGAAAACCGGAGAATTCTGTTTATCGAAGCTTTACAGAGAAATATAAGAAAGTCAACAAAGAACTGGGAATGGATCAGTATCTGGTGCCTTATCTTATGTCCTCTCATCCGGGATCGAAGCTTTCAGACGCCATAGAACTGGCAGAACATTTGCGGGATTTAGGCTATATGCCGGAGCAGGTGCAGGATTTTTATCCCACACCTTCTACTATTTCTACCTGTATGTACTATACTGGAGTGGATCCAAGGAATATGAAACCGGTATATGTGCCAAAGAATCCACACGAGAAGGCTATGCAGAGAGCTCTGATCCAATATAGGGATCCGAAAAACTATGACTTGGTTATGGAGGCTTTGAAAAAAGAGAGCCGGATGGATCTTGTAGGATTTGGTAAGGAGTGTCTCATTCCTCCTAGAAAATTAGCTTCGGAGAAAAATGAAAAATTCCGAAAGAAGAAAGATGGAACTCATCAAAAAGTGAGACAATCGGAAAAACAAGGAGTAAACTCCCGGAAGGAGAATGGGAGAAGGGAGACCTCGAATAAGAAATCTGTGAATAAGAAAATAAATGGAAATCGCAGATCAAAAAAATAATAACATGATAAGGGAACAAGAATGAAAAAATTAGTAAAGGGTAGACCAGGGTATATTAGAAATCGTAAAAATAGATATCTCATGTGGGCGGTGTTGGAGTTTGTTGTGGTTCTTTTGCTGTTTGCAATCGGAATCTGGCAGACAGGAAGCCGCAAGAACCTGTTGACCATTGTAGCTATTGTAGGATGCCTTCCGGCAGCGAAAATGCTGGTGGAATATATTGTTATGTTACCTTTTAAAGGAATTGACAAAGGTCATGCAAAGGAAATCAAAGAGAAAGCATCTCTCCTTACAACGGTATATGATCTTATTTTTACCTGTAATGAAAAATTGATGCAGGTGGATGCTGTTGTGATCAGTGATCATGTGGTTTGCGGCTATACTTCCTATGAAAAAACCGATGAAAAAGCGATGACAGAGATGCTAAAAAATCTGCTCATATCTGAAAATTATGAGAAGATGACCGTTAAAATTTTCCATGATTATACTGCTTTTTTAAGCAGAGCAGAGGGATTAAACAGCATGGCACAGGTCAGCAACACTCCGCAGGGAAGAAAAGAGAAGGGGATTCGTCATCTGTTTTTAAGTGTTTCTATGTAGGAACACTACTGATATAGGCGATATAAGTACTGTATCATAATATATAACGGATACTATACTGGATACAAAGGGTACTTTATGAAAGAGATTAAGATTACGAAAAAGGAATCCGGTCAGAGACTGGATAAGCTTTTGAAGAAATATTTGCAGGAAGCTCCGGGAAGCTTTATTTATAAGATGCTTCGAAAGAAGAATATTGTCTTAAATGACAAAAAGGCTACCGGAAATGAAAAATTAACAGAAGGTGATTCGGTGAAATTATATTTTTCTGATGAAACCTTAAATAAATTCCTTGGGAAAAATATTTGGGAATCTAAGAAAAAATCCGGGGCAGAAAAGTTTCCTGAAAATAAGAAACAAAGGCAAAAGAAACTTGGAGATCCAGGAGCAGTTCATGTAATCTATGAGGACGATCACATTCTTTTGATCAACAAGGCGGTGGGCGATCTTTCCCAAAAAGCAAATCCAGGGGATGTGTCCATGGTGGAACACATTACAGCCTATCTTTTGGCTAACGGGAGCCTGACGGAGGAGGAACTTCGAACCTTTCATCCTTCGATCTGCAATCGCTTAGACCGTAATACCAGCGGAATCCTTGTAGCAGGAAAGACGATGTCCGGACTTCAGAAGATGGGAGAGATTTTTAAGGATCGCAGCGTGAAAAAATATTATCTTTGTATGGTAAAGGGGAAGGTTACAGAACCTGCTCATATAGAAGGGACCCTTGAAAAAAATGAGAGAACCAACTGTGTTACCATCAAAAATAATCCTTCTCCCAATGGAAAAGTCATTCAGACGGAATATACGCCGCTTGCCTGGAATGAGGATGTGACCCTTCTTAGGATTCATTTGATTACAGGAAAGACCCACCAGATCCGGGCGCATTTAGCTTCCGTGGGACATCCGCTTCTTGGAGATTATAAGTACGGGAATCTATCATATAATGATAAATATAAGAAGGAATTTGGGTTAAGCTCCCAGTTTTTACATGCATATGAAATATGCTTTCCAAAGATGGAAGAGCCTTTAGAAAATTTATCGGATAAAACCTTTGTGGCACCTCTTCCGAGGAAATTTTGGACAATCATAAAGGAGACAAAATGGCAACATGGAATTCAAGAGGCCTTAGGGGTTCCACATTAGAGGAGATGGTAAATCGTACCAATGAATGGTATCGAAAACAGGGCCTTGCTTTGGTACAGAAGATTCCGACACCCATAACTCCTGTGCGAATCGATAAGAATCACAGACACATTACCCTGGCTTATTTTGATCAAAAAAGTACTATTGATTATATCGGGGCGGTGCAGGGAATTCCTGTATGTTTCGATGCTAAGGAATGTGTGGCGGATACCTTTCCTTTACAAAATATCCATGAACATCAGGTAGAGTTTATGGAGGATTTTGAAAAACAGGATGGGATCGCATTTATTTTAATTTATTTTTCAACAAGAAACGAGCTTTATTATCTGAGGTATCGGGAATTAAAGATTTTTTGGAATCGTTCAAAAGCCGGAGGACGAAAAAGCTTCCGCAGGGATGAACTTACAGAAGACTTCTTTTTTTCTTTGAATCGAGGAATCTATGTTCCATATCTCGATCTGTTGAACAAAGATCTTGAGCTTCGGGAGGATCAGATGTAGGAATTCCTGGAGACTTAGGTTGACAAAGCTTACTAAAATGCTTATAATTTGATAGGTATTTTACCATGGTAGCACACTAAAGTGCTGGAGAGGACGGTTATTGGTTATGAAGAGACTACTTCACACTCCGGAGGGAGTACGTGATATATACAATGTGGAATGCGGAAAGAAGTTAGAGTTGGAGGAGCGGCTGAAGAAGGTTCTGCACCTTTATGGATTCCACGATATTCAGACTCCGATGTTTGAATATTTCGATGTATTCCGTAAGGAAATCGGAACCATTCCCTCCAAGGATTTATATAAATTTTTTGATAAAGACGGGAATACTCTTGTTTTAAGACCGGATATTACACCTTCTATTGCCCGTGTGGCAGCAACCTTATTTCAGGAGGAAGAGCTTCCTATTCGTCTGTGCTATACAGGCAATACCTTTGTAAATCAAAGTAAATATCAGGGAAGATTAAGCGAGAATACCCAGATGGGGGCTGAATATATCGGAGACGATTCTGTGGAAGCGGATGCGGAGATGCTGGCTCTTGTAATCGAGTCTATGCTGACGGTAGGATTGAAGGAATTTCAGCTGAACGTTGGAAACGTAGAATTCTTCCAAAGCCTTATGGAGGATGCAAGCTTAGACGAGGATGCAGAAGAGCGAGTATTGGAGCTTATTGCGAACCGCAACTTTTTCGGAGTAGAAGAGTATTTAGACAGTATTCAGGTAAAGAGAAGCTCCAGAGAGGCTTTCGTTGCCTTAAATCAATTGGTTGGTGGAGTTGAGATCTTAGAGAAAGCAAGAGATCTGGCGCCAAATTCCAAAGGAGTAAAGGCGGTTCTCAGATTAGAGCAGATTTATAATATATTGAAGCAGTATGGAGTAGAGAAGTTCATTACATTTGATTTAAGTATGACGGGAACCTATGGATATTACACGGGAATTATTTTCAGAGGATATACCTATGGAATCGGAGATGCCGTAGTCCGTGGAGGTCGTTATGATCACCTGATTGAGAAGTTCGGAAAAAAATCACCTTCCGTAGGATTTGCCATTGTTGTGGATGAGCTGATGAATGCTCTTACCAGACAGAAGGCCAGAGTCATGTATACCAGAAAGAATTATATTGTACTCTATGATGAGGGACGTCAAAAGGAGGCTATTTCTCTGGCAAGGGATTTCCGAAGAAAAGCCAAAAATACAGAACTTTTAAAGAAGGATCCGAATAAGGATCTGGAAAGTTATGTAGCCTATGGGGATGAGTACTATGCCAGTAAGCTGATATACATTTGCACCACCGGTGATATTACTATGGTAAATCTTTTGACCGGTGAGAGAAAGATCATAGATAGGAGTTAATGCCATATGAGATATTTAACATTTGCATTAGGAAAAGGACGTCTCGCCCATCAGACCCTGGAATTATTTGAAAAGATCGGGATCACCTGCGAGGAAATGAAGGATAAAAATTCCAGAAAGCTGATTTTTACCAATGAGGAACTGAAGCTTCGTTTCTTCTTGTCTAAGGGACCGGATGTACCGACATATGTAGAGTATGGCGCGGCAGATATTGGTGTAGTAGGAAAAGATACCATCTTGGAAGAAGGAAGAAAAGTCCATGAGGTATTGGATTTAGGTTATGGAAAGTGTCGCATGTGTGTCTGCGGATATAAAGATGCCATGCCGCTTTTACAGCATCATGAATTGATTCGTGTAGCTACCAAATATCCAAATATTGCCAAGGATTATTTCTATAATACAAAGCATCAAACCGTGGAGATCATTAAGTTAAATGGTTCTATTGAGTTAGCGCCGATTGTTGGGTTGTCTGAGGTAATCGTAGATATCGTGGAGACAGGTTCCACATTGAAGGAAAATGGTCTTCAGGTGTTGGAGGAGGTATGTCCTCTTTCCGCAAGAATGATCGTAAACCCTGTAAGCATGCGTATGGAAGCAGATCGGATCAATGATCTGATTGCCAGACTTAAGACAAAGTTGTAAGAAAGGATCGGATTTTCATGAGAATACAGCACTTGAATTCAGAATCAAAGAAGAATCTTTTGGAGGATCTTCTAAAAAGAAGTCCGAATAATTATGGGCAATATGAGAAGGGTGTCCAGGAGATTCTGTCTCGCGTGAAAGAAGAAAAGGATCAGGCAATCTTTGATTATACGGAGAAGTTTGACAAGGTCAAAATCGACGCTTCTACGATCAAAGTTACAGAAGAAGAGATTAAAGAGGCCTATGAAAAAGTAGACGAAGAGCTGGTGGGAATTATCCGCAAGGCTCTTACCAATATTCGAACTTATCATGAAAAACAGCGACAGTATAGCTGGTTTGACAGCAAACCTGACGGCACAATCCTAGGTCAGAAGGTAACGGCTCTTCAGAGAGTGGGTGTCTATGTACCGGGTGGAAAGGCAGTATATCCTTCCTCTGTTCTTATGAATATTGTTCCGGCTAAAGTAGCGGGGGTAGAGGAGATTATTATGGTAACCCCTCCGGGAAAAGATGGAAAGGTTACACCAAATACTTTGGTAGCAGCCAATGAAGCCGGTGCTACCGCGATCTATAAGGTGGGAGGTGCTCAGGCGATCGGAGCATTGGCTTACGGAACCGAGAGTATACCAAAAGTAGATAAGATCGTAGGTCCCGGAAATATTTACGTAGCTTTGGCGAAAAAGGCAGTTTACGGACATGTAAGCATTGATGCCATTGCGGGACCAAGCGAGATTCTTGTTATTGCAGATGATACGGCAAATCCGAGATATGTTGCGGCAGATCTTCTGTCTCAGGCAGAGCATGATGAGCTTGCTTCTGCGATTTTAGTTACCACCAGTGATGAGTTTGCAAAAAAAGTTTCAGATCAGGTAGATCAATTTGTGGAAGAACTTTCAAGAAAAGATATCATTACAAAATCTTTGGAGAATTACGGATATATTTTAGTGGCAGAGAATATGGAAGATGCCATCGACATTGCCAATGAAATTGCTTCTGAGCATTTAGAGATTCAGACTGCAAATCCATTTGATGTCATGACAAAGATTCGAAATGCAGGAGCAATCTTTATTGGAGAGTACTCCAGCGAGCCATTGGGAGATTATTTTGCAGGACCAAATCACGTGCTTCCAACCAATGGAACCGCTAAGTTCTTTTCTCCTTTGTCTGTGGATGATTTCATTAAGAAATCCAGCATCATTTCTTACTCGAGAAATGCATTGGAAGAAATTCATGTAGATATTGAAAAATTTGCAGAAGCAGAACAACTTACCGCTCATGCGAATTCCATCAAAGTAAGATTCGAGTAAGGGAGGAACCTTAAAATGGAGAGAATCGCAACTTGTAATAGAAGTACCAGGGAGACGGATATTTCGGTAACTATCAATCTGGATGGCACAGGACAGAGCGAGATAGATACAGGAATAGGTTTTTTCGACCATATGCTGACTGGCTTTGCAAAGCATGGGCTCTTTGATCTGACTGTAAATGTGCGGGGAGATCTGGAAGTAGATGCTCACCATACCATAGAGGATACCGGAATCGTGCTGGGACAGGCTATCTTACAGGCACTGGGAGATAAGGCAGGAATCAAACGCTTCGGATATTTTATCCTTCCCATGGACGAGACTCTGGCACTGTGTGCTGTGGACCTTTCCGGAAGACCTTATCTGAAATTTGACGCCAGCTTTGATGCCCCTATGATGGGAAGTATGGACACCCAGATGGTAAAAGAATTTTTCTATGCGGTATCTTACAGTGCAATGATTAATCTGCATTTAAAAATCATGGATGGTGAAAATGATCATCACAAAACAGAGGCTTTATTTAAAGCCTTTGGAAAGGCTCTTGATATGGCCACCATGGAGGAGCCTAGAATTACCGGTACCTGGAGTACCAAAGGTAGCCTATAGGAGGAAGTAATATGGCTATGAATTATAAGAGGCTGATTCCTGTTATGTTTATTTCAAATGGAAAGGCTGTACGGTGGTTTAATGACGATACCGTAATTTCTGATGAGGTTATCGGACTGGCCAGATCCTACAGTAAACATGGAGCGGATGAGCTTTTGATTTTAGATCTTGCCACAACAGAAGAGGAGCATGAGCAGCACATAGATCTGATCAAACAGATCAATCGAAAGATTCACATTCCTACCGCAGTTGGAGGCCACATTCAGAATCAGGAAGATGTAAAACGGGCATTATATACCGGCGCAAAGCGAGTGATTTTGAACTTTTCCAAGCCGGAGAACGTATCTCTTATTGCAGATGCATATAAGCGTTTTGGCAGTGAAAAAATTGCGGTGCTATTATACGATTTTGATGGTTTGTTCAAACATTTAAATACCATCAAACAATATTCCAGCGAGATCATATTTATGAACCGACCGGATATGAATTCGGTAACCAACGTAACGGACATTCCATATGTGATTATAACTGATTCACAAGAGGAAGAAGAGCTGATGGAGATTCTAAAATCTAAAGGAGTAAAGGGGCTTTCCGGAAGTTATGTCAGTGAACTTGGTCGAAATCTGAAGAAGTTTAAAAGAAAATGTGGTCAGAGAAATATCAGGATGAGTTCCTTTGAATCGACCATGGAATTTTCGCAGTTTAAATTAAATGATCAGGGGTTGATACCGGTTATCGTCCAGCATTATATAACCAACGAAATACTCATGCTGGCCTACATGAATGAGGAAGCCTACTATCATACTATAAAATCAGGAAGAATGACCTACTTTAGCCGTAGCAGAGGACAGCTGTGGATCAAAGGAGAAACCAGCGGTCATTACCAATACGTGAAATCCCTCACCATCGATTGCGATTACGATACCGTACTAGCTAAGGTAGATCAGGTGGGAGCTGCCTGCCATACAGGAAATCCAACCTGTTTCTTCACTCCATTGGCGGGAGAGGATCAAGAGGTAAAAAATCCAAAGAAAATCTTTGAAGCCCTCTATCAGAGGATTTCAGAAGATAAGGTACATCCAAAGGCAGAGTCCTATAATACTTTCTTATTCGAAAAAGGAATCGATAGTATATTAAAGAAAATGGGAGAGGAAGCAGTAGAAGTTGTGGTGGCGGCGAAAAATCCGGCCGCAGATGAGCTGAAATATGAGCTTGGAGATCTCCTGTATGATATGATGGTTCTTATGGTAGAAAAAGGAATTACCTGGGAAGATGTCATGAACGAACTATCTGATCGGACTTAATCAATATAAATGTCGTAGCAACGATTTTGAATCGTTACTACGACATTTTTTGTCATAATCATACTCGGAAAGTTCAACTGATTTGTTGATGAAACCATACTGGAATGTTAAACTTAAATTCAGAGACCATACTTGATGCTAGAAAAATCAACGAGGAGAATGGATACATGGATTATATTAACGCACTACGGGAATTTGAGGCATATTTGGATGGATATGATAGAGAGAATGACCGGGTGAAATTAAAAATCATTCATACTTATGGTGTTGTTGCTCAGGCAGAAGAACTTGCGGCAAGGATGAAATTGGAGAAAGAGGATACAGATCTTGCGAAAATTATAGCATTGCTCCATGATATTGGAAGATTCGAACAACTGAAGCATTATGATAGCTTTGAACCGGGGACAATGGATCATGCAGCCTATGGCGTGAAGGTATTGTTTGAGGAGGGGATGATCCGGCGCTTTCTTGCAGACAGTAGCCTGGATTCTATCATTTACACTGCCATTGCTCACCATAGTGATTACAGACTGCCGGATATTGAAGATCAAAGAACGCTTTTACATGCGCGACTTATACGAGACGAGGATAAGTTAGATAACTGCAGGGTAAAACTGGAAGATGCTACGGAGACGTTTCTTGAGATCTCAGAGGAAGAGATGGGAAGGCAGGAGATAACCCGGAAGGTGTATGAGACAGTGTTTAAGAATCAGTGTGTTCTGTCTGCAGATCGTGTTACAAAGATGGACTATTGGGTATCATATATTGTATATTTCTTTGATATTTATTTTAAAGAGAGCTTTGATATTATCGTAGAAAATGATTATCTGAATCGAATCATTGACCGTATCCCATATACAAATCCAGTGACAAAAGAACAGATGGAAGAAATTCGGAAATGGATGTTAAAGTATATTGAGGGACGTAGAAAATAGTATAGTTATATATCAAAAAATAGGACAACCGCATTTGTGGTTGTCCTATTTTCTTGCTCAGTTTATTTGAATTCTAACTGTTCGCTAAATTCTTATTAGCAGTTGAAAGCATTAATTTAATACGATTTAACTGGTTAACCTCACTGGCTCCCGGATCGAAGTCGATGGCTACCACATTAGACTGTGGATAGCGTCTTCGAAGTTCTTTGATTACACCCTTTCCAACCACATGGTTTGGCAGACATGCGAAAGGCTGAGTACATACGATATTTGGAACTCCTCCGTGGATTAATTCTAACATTTCTCCGGTTAGGAACCAGCCTTCTCCGGTTTGATTTCCAAGAGATACAATATCTGAAGCCATTTTACCAAGCTCATGAATATCTGTTGGTGGATCAAAATGCTTGCTTTTTTTAAAGGCCTTGGTTGCAGGAGCTCTAAACCAATCCATTGCCTTGATTCCCAGATCGGCAATTTTCTTCTTAGACTTGGCAAATCCAAGTTTTTCTACCTTGAAGGTCTGATTGTAGAAACTGTAGTAGAGGAAATCTAATAAATCCGGCACTACAGCCTCGGCTCCCTCGTGCTCTAAAAGTTCTACCAAGTAGTTGTTAGCTGCCGGTAGGAATTTGACAAGAATTTCTCCAACCACACCGACTCTCGGTTTCTTGATATTCAGTGTTTCTACATTATCGAAATCATGGATGATGTCCTGGCAAAGTCTCTTAAATCCATATCGGGTAGGATATTTGAGGGAAACAAATTCTTTACAAACCTTTTCCCATTTCTCATGAAGGGCATCAACGGTTCCCGGTACTGCCTCATAAGGACGCATGCGGTAGACGCATTTCATGAAAATGTCTCCGAATACAGCTGCGTAGAGTCCGCGAAGTACTAAGCCTGGTGTAATCTTAAATCCTGGATTTCCTTCCAAACCGCTAAGGTTAATGGAGATTACCGGAATATGTCCATAGCCGGCCTTGTGCAGCGCTTTACGGATAAATCCAATATAGTTGGAAGCACGGCAACCACCACCGGTCTGGCTGATGATAACGGCGATTTTATCCGTGTCATATCTTCCGGAGAGGATGGCTTCCATAATCTGGCCTACTACCATAAGAGATGGATAGCAGGCGTCGTTATTTACGTATTTCAGTCCTACATCCACGGAGTGCTTGTTATCGTTAGGAAGCACCTCTAAATGATATCCGGAGGCATTAAAAGCTGCCTCTAAAATATTAAAGTGGATCGGTGACATCTGTGGACAAAGAATGGTGTAATCTCTGCGCATTGCCTTAGTAAATGGAACTTTTTCGATAGCTGCAGAGCGAATCTCACGTTTTTCGTTTCTTGCTTCACGAACCCTGAGGGCTGCTAAGAGGGAACGAACACGGATTCTTGCGGCACCTAAGTTATTTACTTCGTCAATTTTTAAGGTAGTATAAATTTTACCTGAATTATTTAAAATGTCAGCCACCTGATCGGTAGTAACAGCATCCAGACCACAACCGAAGGAATTTAATTGGATTAAATCCAGGAAATCGACGGTCTTTACGTAATTGGCTGCAGCATAAAGACGAGAGTGGTACATCCACTGATCCATAACATTTAATGGATGCTCCGCAGGATTTAAATGAGAGATAGAATCCTCTGTTAAAACTGCAATATTATAGGAGTTGATCATCTCTGGCAAGCCATGATGAATCTCCGGATCGATATGGTAAGGACGGCCGGCTAATACGATTCCGTGATTTCCGGTCTTTTGAAGGAACGCAATGGTTTCTTCTCCTTTCTTTCGCATATCCTCTCTGGCAGAAGCTAACTCCTCCCAGGCTAAATGAACGGCTTCTTTGATCTCTGACTGGGAAATTTTATATTTCTCAGAGAAGGTCTCGGTCAATGCATAGGTGATGGTATCCTCGTTTTCGAAGGATATAAACGGATGAATAAAATCCACCTCACCATTTACAATGGCATCAATGTTATTCTTGATATTTTCCGGATAGGAGGTAACAATCGGGCAGTTGTAATGATTGTTGGCCTCGGAAAATTCCTTTCTCTCATAAGGAATACTTGGATAGAAGATCCGTCTTACGTTTTTGTTAATCAGCCACTGTACGTGCCCGTGGGCTAATTTTGCAGGATAGCACTCGGACTCGCTGGGGATGGATTCGATACCAAGTTCATAAATCTTTCTGGTGGAAGCAGGAGAGAGTACTACTCGAAATCCAAGCTTGGTGAAAAATGTAACCCAGAACGGATAGTTCTCATACATATTCAAAACTCTTGGAATACCGATAGTTCCTCTGGTAGCTTCGCTGGCATCCAGAGGCTCATAATCAAAGTAACGATGCATCTTATAATCAAAAAGATTTGGAAGCTTGTTTTTTGATTTTTCTTTTCCTAAGCCTCGTTCACAGCGGTTGCCGGTGATGAATTTTCTTCCGCCACTAAAATGATTGATAGTAAGACGGCAGTTGTTGGTACATCCACGGCACTTGGTCATGGTGGTTGAATATTCCATGGCTTC
This sequence comes from bacterium, assembly GCA_963658085.1. Classification (GTDB taxonomy): domain Bacteria; phylum Bacillota; class Clostridia; order Lachnospirales; family Lachnospiraceae; genus CAKRJP01. The sequence goes on along the minus strand of CAVKOU010000001.1, from coordinate 82,194 downwards.
GATGGCATTGATCGGCAGCATGGTGGTTCCTGTTTCTTCGTCATAGCGTTCTCTGGCAATCAAAGCTGCACCGAAGGCTCCCATAATACCGGCGATATCCGGACGTACGGCTTCGCAGTTGGCAATCTTTTCAAAGCTTCGAAGAACAGCGTTGTTGTAAAAAGTACCACCCTGAACTACGATGTGTTTTCCGAGTTCCGAAGCATCAGATACCTTGATTACCTTAAAGAGAGCGTTCTTAATAACAGAGTAAGCCAGACCGGCTGAGATATCAGCTACAGAAGCACCTTCTTTTTGGGCCTGTTTTACCTTGGAATTCATAAATACGGTACAACGGGTACCGAGATCGATGGGATGCTCTGCAAAAAGGGCTTCTTTTGCAAAATTCTGTACACTAAAGTTTAGAGATTTAGCAAAGGTCTCGATAAAGGAGCCGCATCCGGAGGAGCAAGCCTCATTTAATTGAACGCTGTCTACAGTCTGATTCTTGATCTTGATGCATTTCATGTCCTGTCCGCCGATATCTAAGATACAGTCTACATCTGGCTCAAAGTAAGCGGCCGCATAGTAGTGGGCGATGGTCTCAACTTCTCCCTCATCTAAGAGAAGGGCGGCTTTGATTAAGGCCTCTCCGTATCCGGTAGAACAAGAGTGAACAATTTCAACATTTTCTGGTAGCTTAGAATAAATATCCTTGATAGCAGAAATAGTGGTACCTAAAGGGTCTCCGTCGTTATTGTGATAGAAGGAGTATAAAAGTGTACCATCTTCACCGACTAAGGCAGCCTTTGTAGTGGTGGATCCTGCATCAATTCCTAAAAATGCTTTTCCTGAGTAAGTGCTTAGATCTCCAACCGGAACCTTGTGTTCATCATGGCGATGATTAAATTCATCCCATTCCTCTGTATTTGCAAAAAGAGGATCCAGACGATCCACCTCAAATTCCATGGTAATCTTACCCTCTAAACGTTTTTGCATGTCAGAGAGAGATACCGGTGTGTCAAGCTTTGAATTAAGGGCAGAACCGATAGCAGCAAATAAATGAGAATTCTCCGGAGCAATGGTATGTTCTTCGTCTAAGTTTAAAGTTCTTACGAAGGCAGCCTTAAGCTCAGATAAGAAATGTAAAGGACCTCCTAAAAATGCCACATGTCCTCGAATCGGTTTTCCGCAGGCCAGACCACTGATGGTTTGGTTTACTACCGCTTGAAAAATAGAAGCAGCCAGATCTTCTCTGGAAGCACCGTCATTGATCAAAGGTTGGATATCGGTCTTTGCAAATACACCGCAACGGGCAGCGATCGTATAGAGTGCCTGGTAATTCTTGGCATATTCATTTAATCCGGAAGCGTCTGTCTGTAATAAAGAAGCCATTTGGTCGATGAAGGAACCGGTACCACCGGCACAAACACCATTCATACGTTGCTCGATATTTCCACCTTCAAAATAAATGATTTTTGCGTCCTCGCCGCCAAGCTCAATGGCAACATCTGTCTGGGGTGCATAATCCTGAAGGGCTGTGGAGACTGCCACAACTTCCTGAACAAAAGGAACTCCCAGGTGTTTGGCAAGAGTAAGACCGCCGGAACCTGTGATTACCGGGGAGGCTGTTACCTCTCCAACCTGCTTGATTGCGCGCTCCAAAAGGCCGGATAGGGTCTCCTGAATATTGGCAAAATGTCTTTCGTAATCGGAAAATACTACCTGTTTTGCTTTATCTAACAGGGCGATTTTTACTGTAGTTGAACCAATATCAATGCCTAAAGTATATAAATTTTGATTCATAACAATAACCTCATTTTCTAAAAATTATTTATTTCTTCTTATTAATATGTGTTTAAGCAAACATTAGATATTATGCGACAAAAGGTTTTAAATGTCAATTTGAAATGAATAAAGAGTTGTTAAGAAACCGTAAAGAAAATAAAGAGAAAATAATAAGTGATTTATTTGCATAAGAAAATAGATCAATGAAATATTTATAAAAGGAAGATGAAATGTCCGTGAATTTGCAGGGGCTTTCATTGACAAAGAATCATGGGATAGATAAAATAAAAACAGTTTAGGTCCAAGAAAATACGAAGGAGTTTGTGAACATGAACTGGTTAAATAAACTGGAACGAAAGTTTGGAAAATATGCGATTCCAAACCTTATGATCTATATCATAATGCTATATGCCGCAGGATTCTTACTAAGTTTGATAAATCCTAGCTTTTATTATCAGTACTTAAGCCTGAATGCGGCGGCGATTTTAAGAGGGCAGGTATGGAGGATCTTTACCTTTATCATTAATCCGCCGTCTACCAGCCTGATTTTTATCGTATTTGTTCTCTACATGTATTATATGTTGGGGATTCAGTTAGAGAGAGTCTGGGGAGCCTTTAAGTTTAATCTTTATTTTTTCTCCGGCATGTTTTTTGAGGTTGTGGCAGCCATTTTGATCTATCTGGTTACCGGAGTGAATCTTACCATGGATACCTGGTATTTGAATATGTCTCTGTTTTTTGCTTTTGCAGCCCTTTATCCGGATTTGGAATTTTTGTTGTTTATGATTATTCCGATTAAGGCAAAATGGCTTGCGGTAGTGGATGGACTCTATTTCCTATATGCCATTGTTCAGGCCTTTTTGCCTGCCTATGGAGGAAATGCAACCTACGGAATTTACTATAGAGCGAATGCAGTGGCAGCGGTTGTTTCTATTTTAAATTTCCTGATCTTTTTCCTTAGCACCAGGAATACACAAAAATATAATCCAAAACAATTTGCAAGACGTGAGCAGTTTAAGAGAGAAACCAGACAGGCAAGACCGGTAAATACCTATGCCGGAGGAGCGAAACATCGCTGTGCAGTTTGCGGACGGACAGAACTCGACGACAGCAGACTGGAATTTCGATATTGCTCCAAATGCAATGGAAATTATGAATATTGTCAGGATCATTTGTTTACCCATCAGCATGTAAAGTGATTTAAAACAATTCGAACAATAGATTAAAATACATCAAGGAAAGTGATTAATTTCATCACTTTCCTTTTTTGAGGACCTATGATAGACTAGAGAAGTCTTAAAAAAAGACAATACTTTTGATTTATATTACGATTTTAAAATGAAAAGAGGATGAGATATATGATGAACTTAAACAAGTATAAAAAGCCATATTTTATGCCACCGGAGGTTACTTATGACTGGGTGAAAAAGGAGACCATTGAAAAGGCTCCGATCTGGTGTAGCGTAGATCTTAGAGATGGAAATCAGTCTCTGATTGAGCCAATGAGTCTGGATGAAAAGCTGGAATTTTTCCAATTATTAGTAGACATTGGATTTAAGGAAATTGAAGTAGGATTTCCGGCAGCTTCCGAGACAGAATACAAGTTTATGAGAACTCTGATCGAGAAGAATATGATTCCGGATGATGTTACGGTACAGGTATTGACGCAGGCCAGAGAACATATTATTAAGAGAACCTTTGAAGCTGTAAAGGGTGCACCTCATGCAGTCATCCACGTATATAATTCTACATCTGTTGCTCAGAGAGAACAGGTATTTAAGAAGGACAAAGAGCAGATTAAGCAAATCGCCATTGATGGTGCAAAGCTTTTAAATCAGTTAGCTTCCGAGACCGATGGTAATTTCACTTTCGAGTACAGCCCGGAAAGCTTTTCGGGAACAGAGATTGATTATGCGGTGGAGGTTTGTAACGCAGTATTAGACGTTTGGAAGCCGACCGCTGATAACAAGGCCATCATTAACATTCCTACAACCGTAGAGAATGCTATGCCGCATGTATTTGCAACCCAGTTAGAGTATGTGCACAAGCATTTGGCTTACAGAGAAAATGTGGTGCTTAGTATTCATCCTCATAACGATCGCGGAACCGGAGTTGCCACCGCAGAACTCGGAGTTTTGGCAGGAGCAGACCGTGTGGAGGGAACACTTTTTGGAAACGGAGAGCGTACCGGTAATGTGGATGTAGTGACTTTGGGAATGAATATGTATTCCCACGGAGTAGATCCAAAACTGGACTTCTCAGACATGCAACGTATCCGTGAGACTTACGAGAAGCTTACAAGAATGCATGTTTATGAGCGTACACCTTACGCAGGAGATTTGGTATTTACCGCCTTCTCAGGATCTCATCAGGATGCCATTGCCAAGGGAATGGCTTGGAGAGAGGAGAAGAATTTAGAGCAATGGACCGTGCCTTATCTGCCGATCGATCCTCAGGATGTGGGAAGAAAATACGATTCTGATGTTATTCGTATCAATAGCCAGTCCGGAAAGGGCGGAGTAAGCTATATTTTAAATCAGGCTTATGGCTTTAATCTTCCTCAGAAAATGCGTGAGGAAGTTGGATATATGGTAAAGGACGTATCTGATAAGGCTCACAAGGAGCTGACCCCTGACTGGGTATATCAGATTTTCTCTGACCACTATATCAATACAAAATCTGTGTTCCACGTGGATGAATGCCATTTCAAACAAGTCAATGGAATCACTGCAGAGGTAACGATTTCCCATGATGGAGACAACCATGTGATCACCGCTATTGGTAATGGACGTTTGGATGCAGTAAGTAACGCGATCAAGCAGTATTTCGGCATTAGCTACGAATTATCCTTCTATGAAGAACATTCTCTTACCAAGGGATCTTCCTCCAAGGCTGTGGCCTATGTAGGAGTGCTCAGAGAAGGAAAAATGCAATGGGGTGTTGGTATCGATGCAGATATTATTAAGGCATCAATCGAAGCATTGATCGTGGCAGTAAATAAATTAGACGAGCTTGCCAGTAAAGACGGAGTAAAGGATCCTCGCATGATCGAGATCATGAACTATATCCAGGCCAACTATATTGATATTACCCTGGACGATCTGGCAGAGAAATTTTATTTATCTAAACCATATTTGTCCAAATATATCAAAGAAAAATCTGGTATGACTTTCGGGGATCTGGTGAAGAAAATTCGGTTAAAGAAGGCCAGAGCTCTTCTTAAGAGCAGCAATATGACAGTGGAGAATATTGCACTTACTGTTGGATATCAGAATGTAGAACATTTTAATCGCCTCTTTAAGAAGGCTTATGAAATGACTCCTATGCAGTTTAGAAACCAGAAATAGAAATAAAAACAGAGATAACGAGATATAAAATATAAAAAGGGAACGGCAAGAAAATTGCTGTTCCCTTTTTGCTTAGATTTCGTGTCTAAATATTCTGATTTTTTTAATCTTTATGAAATTTCTACATAAACATGTTTGTGGTTCCTATATAGCGAATACCATCTTCAAATACACGCTTACCTCCTAAGGTAACCAATTTTACGTCGTTAAGACGTGTGATATCTTGGCTCAAATCTCCGCCTACAACCAAAAGGTCAGCGTCTAATCCTTCTTTTACAAGACCTCGTTCGTTTTCAACTCCAAGAACCTTTGCAGGATTGGAGGTTGCGGTCTGAATAGCCTGTACCGGAGTGATTCCATACTCTACCATGTATTGAAGTTCTCTTGGAAGAGGGAGGAGAGGGGATTGGTACATGACCATATCGGTTCCTGCAATAACAGTAACGCCTGTATCGTAAAACTCTTTAAAATGATCTCTGTAAGCTTTGTAAGCTGGCTCAAAGTATTGATAATCTTTTAATTCCTTTTGCATGACAGGATCATTTACCGGGGCGCCTGCGTGTTTTTCCATGCTTTCTTTGCAAATATCATAAAGCAGGGTATAGGCCATAATAGTTGGCGTCCAGGCAATACCTTTTTCTGCCATTTGCTTTGCATGATCTAAGGTCATAAAGGTGGCATGCTCAATGGTGTCAAAGCCTGCATCGATACACATCTGGATTCCCGGATTGGTTCCTGCATGTACGCCACACTTAATCCCTCTTCTATGGCACTCATCAACAGCAGCGTCTAATTCCTCCTGGGTAAGCTCTGGGGTGTGAGTTCTGTGAGTGGTGAGAACCTTAACCCACTCGGCACCGTCACGAACCTGCTTGCGAATCTCTTTACGAACCTCCCAAGGTCCGTCTACCTGTTCTACTTCCTCCCAGGCGTGACCACCGGTCATACAAATTCCGGTATCTGTATGAGTGATATGAGGAATAGTAATAAAACCTTTTTCAGCTGCCAATTTTAATGTTTTGCAAACACCGTGAGCGGAGGACATGTCTCTGACTGAGGTGATGCCTCGCTCAAAAGCTGCCTGGGCGTGCTGCAACGCATAAAGTTGAATTAATTTTGGATCGTAGTTAAAAGTATCCGGCTGTGAATAATAATATCCTAAATGGACATGCATATCGCAAAGTCCCGGAAGAAGAGTAGCATCGCCATAATCCTTTACCTGTTCTTCCGGATATTCAGTGACTAATTCTTCTTTGGAAGCAATTTTTTTGATCTTACCAAATTCATCGACGAACACTGCCTTGTCTGTGAGAACAGTCTTGCCATCGCCGGTCATTAAGTATTTTGCAGCAATAATCATTATGAGTTTCCCCCTTTTTGTTTTGCATCATTACGACCGGATCACGACCTGGAAGGGAACCGTGATCCGGGTAGCAATGGTTTTAAATTGCTCTGGTATATTCTTTCAACCACTCACGTTCTTCTTCGGTAAGATGTGGGCCGATTTTTTCATATACCTGTTTATGGTAGTCGTTTAACCATTCTCTTTCATCACGGCTCATTTCCTCGGGATCGATACCATCTAAGTCGATAGGAGCGAAGGTGATGGTTTCAAAATACATAAACTGACCATATTTATTTTTGGTTCCTTTTCTTACGATGAACTCATTTTCGATACGGATACCGAATTCTCCATCCTCATAGATTCCAGGTTCGTCAGTCATGACCATACCTTCCTCTAACTGATGGTGTTCGTTCTTGCTGGGTACTACATACCAGCGGAACCCTGTAGGCGGCTCATGAATATTTCCAAGATATCCAACACCGTGGCCGGAACCACACTGGAAATCAAGATCTAAATCCCAAACCGGACCTCGAACCAACACGTCCAAGTTGTAGCCATAGCATCCATAGAGGAATTTTGCTCTTGCAAGGCGCATCATAGCTCTTAGAACTGCGGTATAATATTTTTTCATTTTATCGTCAATGGAACCTAAGACAAAGGTTCTTGTAATGTCAGTAGAACCCTCATAATAACCGCCACCGGTATCATTAAGAAGCATACCGCCTTCCTTGAGAGGCACATCGGTTTCGGGAGAAGGAGAGTAGTGCATCATAGCAGCATGGTCTGCAAAGGCGCAGAGAGGCTCAAAACTTTCTCTGATATAGCCATCCTGTTCGGCACGAAGAGCCATGATTTTGTCAGCAGCACTAAGCTCTGTGATCGTCTCTTTGTCGTAATTATTTTTTACCCAATACATGAACTTGGTAATGGCAACCCCATCTTTGATGTGGGCTTCTTTGATATTCTCAAGCTCTACCTCGTTCTTCATAGCTTTCATCAAAATCGAAGGATTGGCTTCCTCTACTAATTTACAAGGAATATTTTTATAAAGAGCATAGTTCATCTTCATAGGATCGATCATAGCTACTGAGGATGGATTCAGTTTTTTGACGTCCTCGTAAATATCATTGTATGGATGGATATTAACGTTGTCTTTTGCAAGCTCTGCATGAATTCTATCATCTAATTTGCTGTCATCTACGTAAAGCTCTACGGAGTCATTTTTAATAATGGCATAGGACAGCAGAAGTGGGAAGAAATCCACATCATCTCCGCGGATGTTTAAGGTCCAGCAGATATCATCTAAGGATGCGATAACATGAATATCTGCGCCGGCTGCTGCCATTTTCTCACGGATTCGTGCAAGCTTAGAAGTAGTACTTTCTCCGGTATATTTTTCTTCTAAGAAGAAGGCTGGTTTTGTAGAAAGCGAAGGACGATCTTCCCAAATGTCATTGATGAGATCCACTTCGTAATTAATGTGAATTCCCTTGTCTACAAGGGTATCTTCGAATTCCTTTCCTTCATCAACAGAAAGCACACGGCCGTCAAATGCAACCGTTCCGCCTGGTTTGATGGCATCTGCAAGATATTCTGTGATAGAAGGAGTATCGCCTACAAACATTTTCATAAGGCGGATACCGCTTCCTTTAAGTTCGTTGGTGGCCTGGAAGAAATATCTTCCATCGGTCCACAGACCACCGTCCTCCGGGGTGATTACAGCGGTACCATAGGAACCTGTGAATCCTGTAATATACTTTCTTGCCTTAAAGTGTTCCCCTACATATTCGCTCTGATGAAAATCGGCAGTAGGAACAACGTAGGCATCGATGCCTTTCTCAGACATCAGAGATCTTAGCTTTGCGATTCGTTCTGCAACAACAGTCATGATAAAACCTCCCTTTTTGTGTAATTATTTTTGGAATCTAACTGTTGAATCCTGAAGAAGACTCCATTATGGGGTTAAAGCCTTCTTTTGGATAAACAAAAAGACTTCCGGATGACCGGAAGCCTTTTTTGAATTACTTCTAAAGTAAAAATATTTTTAGAAATTATCCTTCGATCATTTCGTCAAACTTCTTGTTGAATAATAACATTACAGCACCGCAGGCGAAGATGATGATCGCAACAGCACCATAAGCTTTGATGAAGTTAAAGTTCTCCAACCAGTTATAAAGCGGTCCATAAGCCTTACCTGAGAAGAAGATGATCAGTGGCCATACACCAAGTAAAGTACCAAGTAATTTCTTTGGTGAATACTTGTTGATGAATGCATTTCCAAGAGGTGAGAAGATAACCTCGCCTAATGTCATGAATAAAGCTGTTAAGAAGATGATCCAAATTCCAACCGGCTTGTCTGCGCTGCATCCGCAAAGAAGAGCAGCAACTACCATACAAGCAACACACAGACCAAGAATCATGATACCGATAGCGGTCTTCTTAAACATACCCCAGTCGCCCTGTGGTCTTGCAGCCATCTTTACCCAAATACCTGCAAAGATCGGACAAAGGATGATACACAGAATAGCATTCATAGAATCAAACCAGGCAGTAGGCATCTCGAAGGATCCGATGGACCAGTTTGCCCATCCTAAACCACCCTGTGATACAGGGCCGAATTCATAGTATACAGGCATGTAAACCATGTACCAGATCAACCAGAAGATTCCCGAGAATACAGTTACAATAAGGATAGCAGCAACACGCTTCTTCTCAAGTGTGGTAAGAGGTGCATTCTCTGCTTCTGTATCCGGATGATTTACATCTTCTTTTGCAACGTCAACCTTAAATGGTTTCTTACCAACATCACCGAAGCTCTTCATTCCAAATAACCACCATGCACAGTCTACGAATAATGCGATACCACATACTAAGAACATGGTACGATATCCAGCAGAAAGAGCAAGTAAGCTTAAGAATGTAGTTCCGCAGAAAGAACCGATATTAACAAACATGTACTGAATGTTAAATACTGCATTCAAGGTAGCCTCATCTGCATTTGGGAATAAACCACCGTTAACACCGGATACATTACCTTTGAATAATCCTGTTCCGATAGAAACCAGGATAACCATTACCCACAGCATTCCGATGCTGTTTGATTTCCAGGCACATAAGTAACCCAGTCCCATTAAAATCTCTCCAATTGGTACTAAGAGTCTTGGACTTATCCAACGGTCAGCGATATATCCACCGATAATCGGTGTGATATAGGTGAATGCAACTAAGTTTGAGTTCATCAAAGCTCCGTCCGCAGCAGTAAGTCCCAGTCCACCGTTTGCTACTGTAGCTACGATGTAGACTGCAAGTCCCCATTTGGCTGCATAGTATGCAAGTCTTTCAAAAGAGAATGAGAGACAGCATACATAGAAACCAAATGGCATTTTCTTTTTTGCTTCCATTTTCTTTCCTCCGTATATAGTTTTTTGATCAAAAGAATTTCTCCGACAGACCCCACATCTGCAGAATTTTCTTTTAAATCCTACGTGAAAAATATATCATAAAATGGACTAAGGTACAAGCTTTTATTAAGGAAATATTAAGGAAATAAAGATGCTATTAAAGATAGGAAAACAAACTTGTTTTATTTTTATCAATATAAACAATTTTTATAACCATATGAAAAAAAACATGGGTAATTGTTATGAAAATGACACAAAACGGTTGTGATTTAAAGTGTCAGGCTATATAATACAAATGGTTTAAAATTTGGTTCATTCTATATTTTAACCATATTTTTGCACAATAAGGATTTTTGTTATGTGCATCTTGTTGAAACCGCAATATCTGCATAATATCCTTATTAATAATGTAATAGAAAATGGAGGACTAGGTTTATGGGCAACATGGCAACAGAAAACGCAGCATGTAACCGGATCGCGGCTTTGCTGGATGCAGGAAGCTTTGTTGAAATCGGTGGTGCAGTAACAGCCAGATCTACAGATTTTAATCTGAGTGAGACAAAGACACCTGCTGATGGAGTTATCACAGGATACGGAGTCATCGATGGCAACCTTGTATATGTATACAGTCAGGATGCTACAGTGCTCAAGGGTGCAGTTGGAGAAATGCACGCAAAGAAAATTGCAAATATCTACGATATGGCAATGAAGATGGGCGCACCGGTAATCGGACTTGTAGACTGTGCGGGACTCAGATTACAGGAGTCTACAGATGCTTTGGAAGCCTTCGGTAGCGTTTACCTTAAGCAGGCAAAGGCTTCAGGAGTAATCCCACAAATTACTGCAATTTTTGGTTCTTGCGGTGGCGGACTTTCTGTGATTCCGGGATTGACTGATTTCACATTTATGGAAGAAAAGAGCAAGCTTTTTGTTAATTCTCCAAATGCGATTCCTGGCAACACAGAAGCGAAGTGTGATACAGCAGCTGCTTCTTATCAGAGCGAGAAGGCAGGACTTGTTGATGGTATCGGAACAGAAGAGGATGTGCTTGAGAATATCCGTACATTGGTATGCATGTTACCATGCAACAACGAGGAAGATGCTTCCTATGCTGAGTGCGAGGATGATTTGAATCGTGCTTGTGCAGAGATCGAGAATGCTGTAGAAGATACCGCAATTGCTCTTTCTCAGATCGCAGATTCCGGTATCTTCTTTGAAACAAAGAAAGATTTTGCCAAGGATATGGTAACCGGATTCATCAAACTGAACGGAATGACTGTAGGTGCAGTAGCAAACCGTTCTAAGGTTTATGATGACGATGCAAAGGTTGTTGCAGAGTTTGACGGATCTTTATCTGCAGACGGTGCAAGAAAAGCAGCTGACTTTGTAGCATTTTGCGATGCATTCAATATCCCGGTTCTTACTCTTACAAATGTAGCTGGATTCGCGGCATCTGAGTATGACGAGAGCCACCTTGCAAAAGAAGCTGCTAAGATGACTTATGCATTTGCAGAGGCAACTGTTCCAAAGGTAAATGTTATCATTGGTAAGGCATTCGGAACAGCTTATGTTGCAATGAATAGTAAGTCAACAGGAGCAGATATTGTATACGCTTGGCCAAGTGCTCAGATTGGTATGATGGATGCAAAGCTTGCAGCAAAGATCATGTATGCAGACAAAGATGCATCTACCATTAATGAGAAGGCAGCTGAGTATAAAGAGCTTCAGTCTAGCCCATTATCTGCAGCTAGAAGAGGATATGTAGATACTATCGTAGAGCCTGCAGATACAAGAAAATACGTAATCGGTGCTTTTGAGATGTTATTCACAAAGAGAGAAGAGCAGCCACTGAAAAAGCATGGAACAGTTTAGTGAGGTGAGGTAGAGTGAAGAGAAAGATTAGCTTAACACTTTGCGTACTTGTTGCATCCTTGGGCCTCACTGCATGTGGTAATACGAGTGGATTGGAATACGACGAGAGTACGCTGATACAGGCTTCTGACTTTGTTATCGAGTATTGTGAATCTTCAGATGAAGCAACGCTTGATCAGATTAAGTCAATGTCTGAATTTAATTTACAGTTACAATTAACCAATGCCGGACTTCCATATACGACAGAAAGCTTTACAGGAGCCATTGATGCCTGGGAGGCAGCTGTTGAGGAGTGTGGAGACTATGTAAGCCATGGCGATTATACAATTACTGCCAGCAATGATGAAGTTACATTAACTACAGATGCAGTATTTGCAGATCGTGAAGCTACCATTACATTTATCTATGATGAAGATCTTTATCTTGATAGTTTAACAGTAGATGGCGATTATACAACCGGAGAGGTTATGACTAAGGCAGGCTTAAATACCCTTCTCGGAATGGGAACTGTATTTTGTGTCTTGATTTTTATTTCCTTGCTTATCTCTTTGTTTAAGTTCATTCCTGCTATTGAGGCAGCGTTTAAAAATAAAGGAAAGAAGGAAGAACCTAAAAAGACTCAGAGTGCACCGGTTGAAGTTGTGGCAGAGCCTGTAGCGGAAACGGAAGATGACACAGAACTTGTTGCTGTGATCGCAGCGGCAATTGCAGCGGCTGAGGGTACAACTACTGATGGATTTGTAGTAAGAAGTATCAGACGTCGCCCATCAAATAAGTGGAATTCATAGATAAGATTTAGGAGGATTTTAAATCATGAAAAATTATACGATCACAGTAAATGGTAATGTATATGATGTAACAGTTGAAGAAAATGGAGCAGGAGCAGCTCCGGTAGCAGCACCAAAGGCAGCTCCAAAAGCAGCACCAAAGGCAACTCCAAAAGCAGCACCAAAGGCAGCAGCAGGAGCTGGTTCTATCGAAGTTAAGGCTGGTGCAGCTGGTAAAGTATTTAAGATTGAAGCAAGTGTTGGACAAAAGGTTGCTAAGGGTGACGCAATTGTTGTCATTGAGGCAATGAAGATGGAAATCCCGGTTGTTGCACCTGAAGATGGTACAGTAGCAAGCATCGACGTAGCAGTTGGTGACGCTTGTGATGCTGGAGCGGTATTAGCTACAATGAATTAATGGCATCTTTGATGTGTAATAACGACTGGAGGTTATAAAATGGAATATATAACAACGACATTGGGAAACCTCATTCATCAGACAGCGTTTTTTAGCTTGAGTTGGGGTAACCTGATTATGATCGCAGTTGCATGTTTCTTCTTGTATCTTGCGATCAGACATGAATTTGAGCCTTTACTTCTGGTTCCGATTGCATTCGGTATGTTGTTGGTTAATATCTATCCGGATATTATGCTTAGCTTCGAAGATGCTTCTAATGGAACCGGTGGATTGCTCTATTACTTCTATAAATTGGATGAGTGGTCAATTCTTCCTTCCTTGATCTTCATGGGCGTTGGAGCCATGACAGATTTTGGACCTTTGATTGCAAATCCGAAGAGTTTCCTTCTTGGTGCAGCAGCACAGTTTGGTATCTTTGCGGCATACCTTGGAGCTATGGTAATGGGATTCTCTGACAAAGCAGCTGCTGCTATTTCCATTATCGGTGGAGCAGATGGTCCTACATCTATCTTCCTTGCAGGAAAATTACAGCAGACAGCCCTTCTTGGACCTATCGCTGTAGCAGCATATTCATACATGTCATTGGTGCCGATTATTCAGCCACCAATTATGAAATTACTTACAACTGAAAAAGAGCGTAAGATCAAAATGGATCAGCTTAGACCAGTTTCTAAGTTGGAGAAGATTCTCTTCCCGATTATCGTAACAATTGTTGTTTGTGTAATTCTTCCTACAACAGCACCACTTGTTGGTCTTCTTATGCTTGGTAACCTCTTTAAAGAGTCCGGTGTTGTAAGACAGTTGACAGATACTGCATCTAATGCCCTTATGTATATCGTAGTTATTCTTCTTGGTACATCCGTAGGAGCTACTACAAGTGCTGAGGCATTCCTTAATACAGATACTCTTAAGATTGTTGCTCTTGGACTTATTGCATTCTGCTTTGGTACAGCAGCAGGAGTATTGTTTGGTAAGTTGATGTGTGTAGCAACCGGAGGTAAGGTAAACCCATTGATTGGTTCTGCAGGTGTATCTGCCGTTCCAATGGCAGCCAGAGTATCTCAGAAGGTTGGTGCAGAGGCTGACCCTACTAACTTCCTTTTGATGCATGCTATGGGACCTAACGTAGCGGGAGTTATCGGTACTGCAGTAGCAGCCGGAACATTTATGGCTATCTTTGGAGTAGGTGTTTAAAAGTTACATTCGTAGACAGGAGGGCCAAGTAATGGCAGAAATAGAAAAGAAACCAATTAAGATTACAGAAACCGTTTTGCGTGATGCGCATCAGTCTCTGATCGCTACACGTTTGACTACAGAACAGATGCTTCCTATCGTAGATAAGATGGATAAGGTTGGTTATCATTCTGTAGAGTGTTGGGGTGGAGCTACATTCGATGCTTCCCTTAGATTCTTAAAGGAAGATCCATGGGAGAGACTTCGTAAGTTCCGTGATGGATTTAAGAATACAAAATTACAGATGTTATTCCGTGGACAGAATATCTTAGGATACCGTCCATATGCAGACGATGTAGTAGAGTATTTTGTACAGAAATCTGTTGCAAACGGAATTGATATCATTCGTATTTTTGACTGCTTGAACGATCTTCGTAACCTGCAGACAGCTGTTACTGCTGCAAACAAAGAAGGAGCTCATGCACAGGTCGCTTTATCTTATACTCTTGGAGATGCTTATACTACAGAGTATTGGGTAGAGAAAGCAAAGAAAGTTGAGGAGATGGGTGCAAACTCTATCTGTTTAAAGGATATGGCTGGACTTCTTCTTCCATATCGTGCAACAGAATTAATTGGAGCTTTAAAGGAAGCAGTAGACATTCCGATTCAGCTTCATACACACTATACTTCAGGTGTTGCTTCTATGACCTACTTAAAGGCAGTAGAGGCAGGTGTTGATGTGATTGATACAGCAATGTCACCATTTGCACTTGGAACATCTCAGCCGGCTACAGAGGTTATGGTTGAAACCTTCAAGGGAACACCTTATGATACAGGATTTGATCAGAACTTATTGGCAGAGATTGCTGATTACTTCAGACCGATCAGAGATGATGCACTTGATTCAGGATTACTTAATCCTAAGAACATGGGAGTTAATATTAAGACTCTTCTTTATCAGGTACCTGGTGGAATGTTATCAAACCTTACTTCTCAGCTTGCTGAGCAGGGAGCTTCCGATAAATTCTATGATGTATTAGAGGAAGTGCCAAAGGTTCGTAAGGATCTTGGTGAACCACCACTTGTAACACCTTCTTCACAGATCGTTGGTACACAGGCTGTATTTAACGTACTTATGGGTGAGCGTTACAAGATGGCAACAAAGGAGACAAAGGATATCTTAAGTGGTAAGTATGGTGAGACTGTTAAACCTTTCAATGAAGAGGTTAAGAAGAAAGTATTACCGGAAGATGCTGAGATCATTACATGTCGTCCGGCAGACTTGATTCCAGACGAGTTAGATACTCTTCGTGAGGAATGTGCACAGTGGATTGAGCAGGATGAGGATGTACTTTCTTATGCATTGTTCCCACAGGTTGCTACAGATTTCTTCAAGTATCGTGAAGCACAGGAGACAAAGGTTGATCAGACTGTTGCAGATACAGAAAACGGAAGTTATCCTGTATAATTAAATAAGCAATGAAATTTAAGAAGACATGGCCCAAAGAGGGTTGTGTCTTCTTTTGTTTTCTATGTGAAAAGTAGAGTTATTCTTGAATTATGGATAGTCAGGCTATATAATTATGGACAGTGAGCATAAAAGAGAAGTGTAATGAATTTATGTCCTCTGGATTTGTTTTATTTGATTAAGGAAATAGAAAATGAATAACAATAATGAGCTGTTGAAGCGAATCGAAGAAAAATATAAAAGTTTTAGTAAAGGACAGAAGAAATTGGCAGAATATATTCAGGCCAATTATGACAAGGCGGCCTTCCTTACTGCTGCCAAGATGGGAGAGGAAGTTGGAGTCAGCGAATCAACGGTGGTTCGTTTTGCTACAGCATTGGGATATGCCGGCTATCCGGAATTTCAGAAAGCCCTGGGAGAAGTGGTTCGTATGAAGTTAAACTCCATTCAGCGCATGGAAGTGACTTATGGAAGAATCAGCAGGGGAGAGATCCTCGCCTCTGTGCTTCAATCAGATATTGATAAGATCAAGCAGACCATGCAGTCTATTGATCATGAGAACTTTGATATGGCAGTGGATACCATATTGAGTGCAAGAAAAATATATATTGTAGGAATACGAAGTTGTGCTCCGTTGGCGAATTTCCTGGCATTTTATTTAAATATGGTAAGAGATAATGTAATTCCGGTAAGTACCAACAGTGCCAGCGAGATCTTTGAGCAGTTAATTCGTATCGGAGAGGAAGATGCTATCATAGGAATCAGTTTCCCAAGATATTCTATGAGAACTTTGAAGGCGTTGGAGTTTGCAAGTAATCGAAAGGCGAAGGTAATCACTCTTACAGACAGTGTACATTCTCCGATGACTATTTATTCCTCCTGCAATTTGATTGCTAAAAGCGATATGGCTTCCATCGTGGATTCTTTGGTTGCACCCTTAAGTGTTATAAATGCTTTGGTGGTGGCACTTTGTATGAAGCGACAGGATGAAGTGGTAGAAACTTTAGAAAGCATGGAAGAAATTTGGGACGAATATCAGGTATATAGCAAAGATGAGCTTGATATGGTAAAAGATAAAGTGGAGTTAACATAAGGATAAATATATGAGTAAAGTATTGGTGGTAGGAGGCGGAGCCTCCGGAATGTTTGCGGCTATCTGGGCGGCAAGAAATGGGCATAAGGTTTCTATATATGAGAAAAATGACCGCTTAGGACGGAAGCTTTTTATTACCGGAAAGGGGCGTTGCAATATCACAAATGCCTGTGAGGATATGGAAGTCTTGTTCCAATCAGTAATATCAAATCCTAAATTTCTTTATAGCGGATTTTATGGATTTACCAATAAGGACGCCATTGCCTTTTTTGAAGAATTGGGAGTTCGTACCAAGATAGAACGGGGAGATCGTGTTTTTCCGGTATCGGATCATTCCTCTGACGTTATTCGAGCTATGGAGCGAGAACTAAGTCGTCTGGGCGTGGAGATTCACTTACAGACAAAGGTGAAGGCCATAGAAACTGAGGGTGAGAGGCTTTCCGGACTCCGTTTAGAGAGTGGACGGGTGGTAGCAGGAGATGCCTGCATTGTTGCTACCGGAGGATTATCCTATCCTATTACCGGGTCTACGGGAGACGGACTTAGATTTGCGAAGGATTTAAATTTGCAGACAACAGAGTGTATGCCGGCCTTGGTGCCCATTACTACAGAGGAACCATGGGTCCCCTCTCTACAGGGGCTTTCCCTTCGGAACGTGAATGTACAGATTTTCGATGGAAAGAAAAAGCTTTATGATGAATTTGGAGAAATGCTTTTTACTCATTACGGAGTCAGTGGTCCGCTGATTTTAAGTGCCAGCAGCTATGTGGGGAAAAAACTTAGAGATCATCAATTGAAGATGCTTATAGATTTAAAACCTGCACTTTCCGAGGAACAGCTGGATCGTCGTATCCTCCGAGAATTTCAGGAAAATCAAAACAAGCAATTTCATAATTCCATTGGCGGGTTGTTTCCTTCGAAATTAGTTCCGGTCATGTTGGATCTTAGTGGCATCGATCCTTATAAGAAAGTAAATGTTATTTCTAAAGAAGAACGCCGGAAATTTGTATATTTGATCAAGCATTTGGAGGTTACATTAACAGGCCTTAGAGATTATAACGAAGCCATTATTACAAAAGGTGGCGTTAAGGTAAAGGAAATCGATCCGGGGACCATGGAATCTAAGAAAGTGCCGGGGGTCTACTTTATAGGGGAAGTGTTGGACCTTGATGCTTTAACCGGAGGATTTAATCTTCAGATCGCCTGGTCTACAGCATATGCTGCGGGAAATAGCATTCTATAAAATAAGAATTCTGATCGTTTTGTTTATGTCATTAGGGAGAAATTAAATGAATTTGAAATATAAAGTGAAGTATGTAGAATCGGAAAAAACCATTGCAGATCTCTTTAAGATTCATAAAATTCGAGAAATGAACTTGTCTGTAAGAGTGTTTCCGGTATGCTTATTGATTCTTGGGTTATATGTAAGCTGGAGGGCTGGATATGTCACAGGAAAACAGGGAAGTCTCATTACTTTTTGGATTGGATTTTGTGTAGTGGCAGTACTTATGTTTGCACTGGGAGAGCTTTATAAAAGAGTTTTTGGAACTTCCGGAACGATTGCGTTAGCCGAGCAAAAGGCCAAGGAGGTTTACGAAAAAAGAAGAAAGCTAGGTGAAATTTCGGTAGAATTTCGTTTCTATGAGGAGTATCTGGAGTCTTGTTCTAAGATGGAGAATGTGAAGGCCTATTACGTGAATGTACGTTCCATGTTTGAGACGGAAGATATGATTGCTTTCACTGTACTTACAGAAAATAATCAAAAGCAGCTTTATGGAATCCCGAAAGATGCTATGGAGCGTTGTAATGTGGATTTAGAGGAAATGAAATCTTGGTTACAGGAAAAATGCACCAGTGTAAAGAAGGGATTTGTTGCCCTGGATTGTTAATAGGAGTTGGCGAAAATTAGGAGGAGCTTATATTATGGGATATAATATTGCCATTGACGGGCCTGCAGGAGCGGGAAAGAGTACTATTGCCAAATTGGTGGCAAAGGAAAAAGGATATATATATGTAGATACAGGAGCTATGTATCGCGGATTATCTATCTATTTTTTGGATCAAAATCTCCGTGAGAGTGATAAGGAGAAAATTATCGAAGCATGCAAGTCGGTGGATGTTACTATTTCTTATGAGGATGGGAAACAGCAGGTTCTTGTAAATGGAGAGAATGTAACGACAAGGCTCAGGCAGGAAGCTGTGGGAAATATGGCTTCGAAAATTTCGGCTATCCCAGAGGTGAGGGAGGCTCTTTTGGAATTGCAGCGAAATCTCGCAAAGACCTCGGATGTAATCATGGATGGAAGAGACATTGGTACTTGTATCTTGCCTAACGCAGATCTTAAAATTTATCTTACAGCCAGTTCTTATACTCGTGCCAAGAGAAGATACCAGGAGCTGCAGGCAAAGGGAATCGCCTGCGATCTAAATGAAATCGAAGAGGACATTAAAGCCAGAGATTACAGGGATATGACAAGAAAGATAGCGCCTCTAAAACAGGCAGAAGATGCAATTTTGGTAGACAGTTCAGATATGACCATTGAGGAAGTGGTTGAGAAAATTATTAGCTATTGCAAATAAAGTGAGGAATCATTAGATGGAAGTCATTCTTGCAAAAACTGCCGGATTTTGTTTCGGCGTCAAAAGAGCCGTGGATACGGTATATCAACAGATCGAAAAACATCCTAATGAAAAAATTTACACCTACGGACCTATTATTCATAATGATGAAGTAATCAAGGATTTAGAGTCAAAAGGAGTATCGGTAATCAGATCCGACGAGGAATTTGATAATCTTACAGAGGGAATCGTGGTAATCAGATCCCACGGAGTAGAAGAGGCGGTCTGTCGAAAGATTCAGGAAAAAGGGTTGTCTTATGTAGATGCAACCTGTCCTTTTGTAAAGAAAATACATGGTATTGTGCAAAGGGAAAGTCAAGCGGGATCTTATATTTTAATCATAGGAAATGAAGAACATCCGGAGGTGCAGGGAATCGTTGGTTGGTCAGCCCATGAGGATGTGACGGTAATTCGCACCACAGAGGAGGCAGAAGCTTTTGTTTTACCTGATCCATCCGGAAAAATATGCATTGTTTCACAGACTACATTTAATTACAATAAATTTCAAGAACTAGTTGAAATAATTTCTAAAAAGGGTTATGATATACTTGTTTTAAATACGATTTGTAATGCTACAAAAGAGCGCCAGGAAGAGGCCGGAGACATTGCAAAGAGTGTGGATGCTATGATTGTTATCGGTGATAAACACAGCTCCAATACTCAGAAGTTATTTGAAATCTGTAGAAATGCATGTTTGAATACGTACTATATACAGACACTTGACGATTTGGATTCGAATCAATTAAGGTCCGTGGAAACAGTAGGTATCACAGCAGGGGCGTCCACGCCCAAGAATATAATTGAGGAGGTTCAAAGAGAATGTCAGAATTAACTTTTGAACAGATGTTGGAAGAGTCTTTAAAGACAATAAGAAATGGAGAAGTGGTAGATGGTACAGTTATCGATGTAAAGTCGGACGAGATCATCTTAAATATAGGCTACAAAGCTGACGGTATCATTACCCGCAATGAGTACTCTAACGAGTCAGGGTTAGATCTTACAACAGTAGTATCTGTTGGAGATGAGATGAAGGCAAAGGTACTTAAGGTAAACGATGGAGATGGACAGGTTCTTTTAACATATAAGAGACTTGTTGCTGAGAAGGGTAACGAGAGATTGAAAGAAGCTTTCGAGAACCAGGAAGTATTGAAAGCTCCGGTTACACAGATCCTTGGAGGAGGACTTGGTGTTACTGTTGAGGGTGCAAGAGTATTCATCCCAGCTAGCCTTGTTTCTGATTCTTATGAGAAGGATCTTAGCAAGTACAAAGATCAGGAGATCGAATTCGTTATTACAGAGTTCAATCCTAGAAGAAACCGTGTAATCGGTGATAGAAAGCAGCTTATGGTTGCAGAGAGAGCACAGAAGCAGGAAGAGCTCCTTGCAAGAATTCAGGTTGGAGACAGAGTTCAGGGTGTTGTTAAGAATGTTACTGACTTTGGTGCATTCGTAGACCTTGGCGGAGTTGATGGACTTCTTCACATCTCTGAGATGTCTTGGGGACGTGTTGAGAATCCAAAGAAGGTATTCCAGGTTGGTACAGAGCTCGAAGTTATGATCAAGGATATCCGTGATACTAAGATCGCACTTAGCTTAAAGTTCCCGGAGTCTAATCCATGGGCAAATGCTGAGGAGAACTATGCAGTAGGAACCGTGATCACAGGTAAGGTTGCCAGAATGACAGACTTTGGTGCATTCGTAGAACTTGCTCCTGGTGTAGATGCTCTGCTTCATGTTTCACAGATTTCAAGAGATCATGTAGATAAGCCATCAGATGTATTATCTGTAGGACAGGAGATTACAGCTAAGGTTGTAGATCTCAGTGTTGCTGACAAGAAGATCAGCTTAAGCATGAAAGCTTTAGAGTCTGCAGATGATTCTGCTGAAGAAGTTTATGAGGATGCAGAATAATCATTGATTTTCTAAAATTTTCATATGGATTTATAACAAACGCGTTTATGAAGAAACATAGACGCGTTTTTTTGATGGAAGCACATTTGTTATTTTTTAGTGTATCTTTCGGACCTATTGTTAAAAAAGGAACAAGTTGTATAGAAAAATTAAATACATAAAAAACAACTTATTTGATCTATCATGACGCTGGAGTCAAAAGATCAGAAAGCCTACCGAAGGAGGGGCTGTTTGTTTATCTGATCTTTTAACCCTGGTATCATAGTATATAGATAATAAAAGAGAGGAAGGGATGAAAACAATGGCATTGTTGACATTTAAAGGTGGTATCCATCCGAATGATGGAAAAGACCTGGCTAAAGACAAGGCAATCGTACCCTTAAAACCAAAGGGGGAACTGGTGTATTTATGTTCTCAACATATCGGTGCACCGGCCAAACCTATCGTGGCTGTAGGGGATCGTGTCTTAAAAGGCCAAAAAATTGCAGAGGCTGGAGGCTTTGTATCAGCTCCGGTTTATGCTTCTGTATCAGGAACAGTTAAGAAAATCGAACCTCATCTAAACCCGGCAGGAGGAACTGTACAGGGAATCGTTGTGGAAAATGACGACTTATATGAGGAAGTAGAGTATCCGGAGTCAAAACCTTTAAAGGATTTGACAAAAGAAGAAATTCTACAGATGATCGGTGAAGCCGGAGTAGTTGGTATGGGAGGTGCAGGTTTCCCTACAAAGGTAAAATTGTCTCCAAAAGAGCCGGAGAAAATTGAGTATATCATTGCCAACTGTGCGGAGTGTGAGCCTTATATTACTGCGGATTATCGTAGAATGATGGAGACTCCTGAGAAATTAGTAGAAGGCATGAGAATTGTTCTTCAGTTATTTGATAACGCAAAGGGAATCTTTGGTGTGGAAGATAACAAGCCGGACTGTATTGCAAAGCTTAAAGAGCTTACAAAAAACGAGTCCCGTATGGAAGTTCTTGCTCTGAAAACAAAGTATCCTCAGGGTGGTGAGCGTCAGCTTATTTATGCGACCACAGGAAGAGCTATTAACTCTTCTATGTTGCCGGCAGATGCTGGATGTGTGGTAGATAATGTAGAGACTTTGATAAACATTTATCGTGCAGTCATTGAAAGAAAGCCATGCTTTGAGCGTGTGCTGACAGTCAGTGGAGATGCAGTAAAGGAAACGGGTAACTTCTTGGTACCGATTGGTATGAATCAAAAGGAGATTATCGAGTCAGTAGGTGGATTTAAAGCAGATCCTGAGAAGGTGATCTCCGGTGGTCCTATGATGGGATTTTCTATGTTTACTTTAGACGTCCCGGTAACTAAGACATCATCTTCTATCTTATGTCTGTCAAAGGATCAGGTTTCTGCGATGAAGCCAAGTCCTTGTATTAATTGTGGACGATGTGTGGAAGTCTGTCCTAGCCGCTTGATTCCATCAAGACTTGCAGATTACTCAGAACGAGGTGATCAGGAGACTTTTACAAAATGTGAAGGTATGGAATGTATGGAGTGTGGATCTTGCAGCTTCGTCTGTCCTGCTAAGAGACAATTAAAGCAGGCCATCGGATCTATGAGAAAGATAGTACTTGCAAGTCGTAGAAAATAAAAAGAGGTGATCAAAGGTGAATGAATTAAAGTTAAAAATGTCGTCATCCCCTCATATCCGCTCTGAGATAACCACAAACAAGATCATGCTTTATGTAGTGATCGCATTGCTTCCGGCCTGTGGTTTTGGTGTTTGGAATTTTGGGATCCGTGCCCTTCTGATGCTACTTAGCACAACAGTTGCGGCAGTATTGACAGAATATATTTATGAAAAATTAATGCACAAAACAATTACTATCGGTGATTTGAGTGCAGTGGTAACTGGTTTGCTTATCGGTATGAATATGCCGGCAAGTGCTCCGCTTTGGATGGGCGCTCTTGGTAGTGTCTTTGGTATTTTGATCGTAAAACAATTATTTGGCGGTCTTGGACAGAACTTTATGAATCCGGCTCTTGGAGCCAGATGTTTTCTGCTTATTTCTTTTGCAAGCCAAATGACAAATTTTGTATATGACGGAGTGTCAGGAGCTACTCCATTAGCATCTCTTAAGGCTGGAGAGGCGGTTGACTCTATGAGCATGTTCCTTGGAACTATCCCTGGAACTATTGGAGAGACATCGGTTATTGCAATTTTAATCGGAGCAATCTTCCTTCTTGTTATGGGAGTAATCGATCTTCGAATTCCTGGAACTTACCTGGTTACATTTGTAATCTTTATCGGTCTTTTTGGACATTTCCAGAATTCATCTGTAGGATTTTTTGATTTACAGTATATTGCCGCTCATCTTTGTGGTGGTGGTATCATGCTTGGTGCATGGTTCATGGCAACAGATTATGTAACATCTCCGATTACGAAAAAGGGACAGTATGTATATGGTATTTTGTTAGGTGTCCTGACAGGATTGTTCCGTCTCTTTGGTGGATCGGCTGAGGGAGTTTCCTATGCCATTATCATCAGTAACTTATTAGTTCCATTAATTGAGAAGGCAACTCTTCCAAAACCATTTGGCAAAGGAGGGGAGAAGTAATGAATAAAATCATAAAAAATACAATGATCCTTACAGCCATTACCTTGGTTTCCGGACTGCTTTTAGGTGGTGTCTATGAGGTAACAAAGGCTCCGATTGCTGCAGCAAATGAAAAGGCCAAGAAAGAAGCTTGGCAGGCAGTTTTCCCAGAAGCTGACTTAAGTGATTTTGAATCCTTGGATGTGGATGAATCGATTTCTACTTCTGTTGCTGAGAACTTAGATGAAAAAGTTGTAGTAGATGAAGTCTGTCAGGTTGGAGACTTGGGATATGTAATTACTACTACCGATTCTGAAGGTTACGGTGGAGATATTCAGGTAACTGTTGGTATTTCAAAGGATGGAAGTATTACAGGTATTTCTATTCTTTCCATCAGTGAGACTGCAGGACTTGGTATGAAAGCGAAAGAAGCAAGCTTTTATGAGCAGTATGTAGGAGTAACTACAGATGGATTCTATGTTTCCAAAGATGGTGGTGATGGAACTGCTATTGATGCAATCAGTGGAGCTACCATCACATCTAGAGCTATGACCGGTGCGGTTAATGAAGCTCTTGGATATTTTAAGGAAGCATTTTAAGGAGGTAGTGAGAAATGAATGTATGTATAGAGCGATTACATAATGGTATCATAAAAGAAAACCCTACCTTTGTATTGATGCTTGGAATGTGTCCGACATTGGCAGTTACAACTGCGGCTATTAATGGTGTCGGAATGGGGCTTTCTACAACTGTAGTATTGGTATTATCAAATATGTTAATATCAATGCTTCGAAATATTATCCCGGATTCTGTGAGAATGCCGGCATTTATCGTTGTGGTTGCATCCTTTGTAACCATCGTACAATTTTTGTTAGAAGGATTTTTACCTAGCTTATACAGTTCTTTGGGATTATATATTCCTTTGATTGTAGTAAACTGTATCATCCTTGGACGTGCAGAAAGTTATGCTTCAAAGAATCCTGTGATTCCATCGATCTTTGATGGACTTGGTATGGGACTTGGATTTACTTGCGGATTGACTGCTATTGCTATTGTGAGAGAGTTCATCGGAACAGGAGCAATCTTTGGTGTACAGATTCTTCCTTTGGCAGATGCTGAGGCAGGAACTATCGGATATACTCCGATTACAATTTTTATCCTTGCACCTGGAGCATTCTTGGTATTGTCCGGTTTGGTAGCTTTACAGAATCGAATCAAGAGAAATGCGGCAAAGAAAAGTGCCGCTGCAAACTAGGAACGGGAGGAATTTATAAATGAAAGAATTATTACTTTTAGCAATAGGTTCCGCTATTGTTAATAACGTGGTACTTAGCCAGTTCCTTGGAATTTGTCCTTTCTTAGGTGTATCTAAAAAGGTAGAAACAGCTACTGGTATGGGTGGCGCGGTTGTATTTGTTATTACGATTTCATCCTTCTTTACAGGATTGATCTACAAATTTATTTTGGTCCCATTGGGATTTGAATATTTACAGACTATCGTATTTATCTTATTTATTGCAGCGTTGGTACAGTTTGTAGAAATGTTTTTAAAGAAATCTATGCCATCTCTTTACAATGCACTTGGAGTTTACTTGCCACTTATTACCACAAACTGTGCGGTATTAGGTGTTGCTCTTACCAATGTTCAGAAAGAGTATAGCATTTTGCAGGGTGTGATCAATGGTGTTGGAACTTCTGTAGGATTTGCCATTGCCATTACCATTATGGCTGGTATCCGTGAAAAAATTGAATTCAATGATGTTCCGGAATCCTTTCAGGGAACTCCAATCGTGTTGATTACAGCATCTTTGATGTCCATTGCATTCTTTGGATTTTCAGGATTGATTTAGGAGGAAGAGATATATGATTACAGGAATTATAATTGCAGCCATAGTTGTAGGCGGCACTGGATTGTTTATAGGAATCTTCCTTGGAGTTGCTGGACAGAAATTTGCTGTGGAAGTAGATGAGAGAGAGGAAGCAATTTTAGAAGTGCTTCCGGGAAACAACTGTGGTGGTTGCGGATATGCCGGATGTTCCGGTGTTGCTGCTGCCATTGTAAAGGGAGAAGCTCAGGTAGGAGCCTGTCCGGTAGGTGGAGCGCCTGTAGCAGCTAAAATTGCTGCGATCATGGGTGTAGAAGCCGGTGAGGAAGAGCATAAGGTTGCATTTGTAAAATGTGCAGGTAATTGCGATGTTGCAAAGCAGGAATATGAATATGAAGGTATCCATGACTGTACTTTCGTAAACATGATGCAGGATGCAGGTCCTAAGGGATGTAATTATGGATGTTTGGGAGAGGGCTCTTGCGTGAAGGCTTGTCCGTTCGATGCCATTCATATTGAAAATGGAGTTGCAGTGGTAGACAAGGAAGCTTGTAAAGCCTGCGGAAAATGTGTGGCTGTCTGTCCGAAACATTTGATCGAGCTTATTCCTTATAAGCAGAAATGTATGGTACAGTGCAGTTCTAAGGATCTGGGAAAAGATGTCATGAAGAACTGTTCTGTAGGTTGCATCGGTTGTGGAATCTGCGCAAAGAACTGTCACTTTGAAGCTATTACAGTGGAAGACCATTTGGCTCATATCGATGTGTCACGTTGTAAGAATTGTACCCTGTGTGCACAGAAGTGTCCGAAGAAGATTATTACTCCAAAGATGGAACCAAAAAAGGATGTAAAGAAAGATGTTAAGCCGGCTGCAAAAGCAGAAGTTAAGCCGGAAGCAAAAACAGAAGCTAAACCAGAGACATAACAAAGAAACATAACGCTAAATGCAGCGATTCTGAACCATGTTCGCAGAATGTAGTTATGCATGGCTCTGAATAATTACAATCAAATACAGATTATAAAACGAAAAGTAAGGCAATCTTTTAATCGAACATAAATTCGAATATGAGGTTGCCTTGCTTTTTTTCCTGTGTTAGAATGTACCATAGTAATCTGAGAGGAAATTGTATGATACACGGATTTAAGAAAAAAGATATTTTATTAATGATTATGGTACTTTTCGTAGCTTTTGCATTTTATTTCTATCAGGAATATAGCGAAAAGACGGCGGGAAATCAGGTGGTAGTGACGGTGAACGGAGAAGAAGTCGGAACCTATGATCTATCTGAGGATCAGACCATCTCCATTAACCATGGATCTAATATTTTAAAGATTCAGGACAAAAAAGCACAGATTACAGAGGCGGATTGCCCGGATGGGTTATGTGTGCATCAGAATCCGATCTCTAGGACCAATGAGTCCATTATATGTTTGCCCAATAAAGTAGTGGTCAAAATAGTGGCCGGTGATGGAGCTGAAGATACAGATGACTCAGAGGATGTAGATACTGTGGTTAGATAATTTTTGACTATAAAGAAAGGATGTAGGAAATGAAGAGCCGTGTTGCATATTTTGGAGTTTTTACAGCTCTTGCATTGATCTTTAGCTATATTGAAGCATTGATCCCTTTTAATTTCGGTATTCCTGGTGTGAAACTTGGATTGGCTAACTTGATTATTGTTTTCGCCTTGTATAAGATGAATTTGAAGGATGTATATTTACTTGCTGTTGTAAGAGTCCTTTTATCAGGTTTCCTGTTTGGGAATTATTTTAGTATTATTTACAGTCTTGCGGGAGGGCTCCTTAGTTTGTCGGTGATGGCCTTTTTGAAACATCGGGGAGGATACAGTATTATGGGTGTCAGCATGGCCGGTGGTGTGTTTCACAACGTAGGGCAGATTCTTATAGCCATGATTGTAGTGGAGACTTACAGCGTGGCCTATTATCTTCCGGTTCTTTTGGTGGCAGGTCTTATTACAGGAGCCTTGATCGGAGTAGTTGCAGGAGAAGTTTTGAAGCGTTTGACCTTCCTTTTTTCGGAATAAAAGTAGAGGATTTATAACTATGATTTCATTTTTAAGAGGAACCATTTCGTGGGTGGAAGAAGAAAAAGTCGTTTTGGATGTAGGGGGCATAGGATATGGCGTCTTTATGTCGGGAAGAGCCTTGGCGAGTCTTCCGATGAATGGGACAGAGGTTATGATTTATACCTATTTAAGCGTAAGAGAAGATGCCATGCAGCTTTATGGCTTTTTATCGAAGGATGAGCTTTCGGTATTTAAGCTTGCCATTACGGTTAGTGGTATTGGACCAAAGGGAGCTCTTGGGATTCTTACGACCTTGTCTCCCGATGATCTGCGCTTTGCTGTAGCTGCTAAGGATGTAAAAGCTATCAGCGCGGCGCCGGGAATCGGAAAGAAGACAGCGGAGAAGTTAATTGTAGAATTGAAAGACAAGCTGAAACTGGAGGATGCCCTAGAACATACGGGGGACAAATCTGAAGGTGATGTGACAGTGGGAGACTCTAAGCTTGTTTCTAGTTTGCAAGGGGATGCAGTGGAAGCTCTGTGTGCTCTGGGTTATGGAAATACAGAGGCTCTTAGAGCTGTACGGCAGGTAGAAATAGGAGAGGATACGACCGTGGAAGATATACTGAAGCTTTCTTTGAAATTTATGACACGGTGATAGGATTCGCAATATATGAGCAGACGAATTATTACAACAGAGAATCTGGAAGAAGATGTAAAAATTGAAAATCATTTAAGGCCTCAGCTTTTGGAGGATTACATTGGGCAGGAAAAGGCTAAGGAAACCCTGAAGATTTATATTGAAGCCGCAAAGGCTAGAGGAGAAGCTTTAGATCACGTGCTTTTTTATGGTCCTCCGGGACTTGGAAAGACGACTCTGGCGGGAATTATTGCAAATGAGATGCATGTGAATCTTAAGATTACCTCCGGACCGGCCATAGAAAAGCCTGGAGAGATGGCGGCTATTTTAAATAATCTACAGGAGAATGATGTACTTTTTGTAGATGAGATCCATCGCTTGAATCGTCAGGTGGAAGAAGTATTATATCCGGCGA
Organism: bacterium; assembly: GCA_963658085.1. GTDB lineage: Bacteria > Bacillota > Clostridia > Lachnospirales > Lachnospiraceae > CAKRJP01. The sequence goes on along the minus strand of CAVKOU010000001.1, from coordinate 53,541 downwards.
TGGAGGACTATGCTATCGATATTATGATCGGGAAGGGCGCAAGTGCCAGATCCATAAGACTGGATCTTCCGAAGTTTACTTTGGTTGGTGCAACTACCAGAGCCGGAATGCTGACTGCTCCATTAAGAGATCGATTTGGGGTTGTGAATCGCTTGGAATTTTATACCGTGGATGAATTAAAGACTATTATTTTAAGATCGGCAAAGGTATTGGATGTTGGGATTGATGAGGCAGGAGCCATTGCCATGGCAAGAAGATCCAGAGGCACACCAAGACTTGCCAATCGATTGTTGAAGCGGGTGCGAGATTTTGCACAGGTTCGCTACGATGGTTATATTACGGAAGAAGTAGCTAATGGTGCCTTGGATCTTTTGGACGTAGACAAGGAAGGGTTAGATCAGACAGACCGGGGGATGCTTCTTGCAATGATTGAGAGATTCTCCGGAGGTCCTGTAGGACTTGAGACTTTGGCTGCCTCTATTGGCGAGGATGCAGGTACCGTGGAGGATGTCTATGAACCATTTCTTCTGAAGAATGGATTTATACAAAGGACCCCCAGAGGCCGTATGGTTACGGATAAGGCCTATGCACATTTAGGAATTTCCAGGGAAAATTAAATAAAACAGTTGGTTTTTGTGGGTTATTAGTTTATAATGATAAAAGATTATGGAATGTTCGAGGAGGCTTATATGGCATCATCAAAGAATTTTACAGAAGTTTTAATCGGTGGGAAGGTGTTCACTTTAAGTGGTTTTGAAAGTGAAGAATATCTCCAGAAGGTGTCTACCTACCTGAACCATAAGCTTGACGAGTGTGGTAATAACGATGGATACCGCAAGCAGAATGCAGAGACTAGAAGTATCTTGTTAGCGCTTAATATTGCAGACGATTATTTTAAAGCAAAGAAGCAGGGCGGAAGCTTAGAACAGGATATTGAAGTAAAAGACAAAGAGATGTATGAACTGAAACATGAACTTATTTCTGTTCAGATCAAATTGGAAAATGCAGAGTCCGCTATGGATAAGCTGAAGGAAGAGAATAAAGCTCTTCAGATGAAGATTGTTCAGTTGGAAACTGAGATTAAGAATAGCGAAGAAAAATAATTTTACAGGCTGTCAATGACAGCCTGTTTTACGTTATACCTTGCTGAGTTTTGATTTTACGAAAAACCAGGAAAAGACGTATGATAATGATTAGGGGATTGAAAGGAAGTTACATGCAACAGATAGAAGTTTTAGCACCGGCAGGTTCTATGGAATGCCTCAAAGCGGCAGTGCTTGCCGGGGCAGATGCGGTATACTTAGGAGGTTCCATGTTCGGAGCCAGAGCCTATGCGAAAAACCTTACGGAAGAAGAAATGTTAGAGGCCATAGATTACGTTCACATTCATGGCAGAAAATTATATATGACAGTAAATACCCTATTAAAGGATAATGAACTTGAAAAACTATATGATTTTCTCCTTCCTTATTATGAGCAGGGATTGGACGGTGTGATCGTGCAGGATATAGGTGTGGTTCGCTATTTGAGAAGACAATTTCCGGATCTTCCGGTACATGCCAGTACACAGATGACCATCACAAGCCCATACGGAGCAAGACTTATGAAAGAGCAGGGACTTACAAGAGTAGTTCCGGCCAGGGAACTTTCATTGCAGGAAGTCGCGGCTATTAAGGCAGAAACTGGGTTGGAGGTAGAAAGTTTTGTTCACGGAGCGATGTGCTATTGCTATTCCGGTCAGTGTCTTCTCAGCAGTATGATCGGAGGCCGCAGCGGTAACAGAGGACAGTGTGCCCAGCCCTGCAGGTTGCCCTATGGATTAGACAATGGGAAGCCTATGGATCTTATGAGCCTTAAGGATATGTGTACCATTTCTTTGATTCCGGAACTTATTGAGGCAGGAATTGATTCCTTTAAAATCGAGGGTCGAATGAAACAGCCGGAATATGTTTATACCGTGGCCAGGATGTATCGCAAATACGTAGATCTATATTTGAAAAAAGGGAAGAATGCATACAAGGTTTCGGAACAAGATTTAAAGGAATTGCAGTCGGCATATAAAAGAAGAGGATATACGGAAGGCTATTATAAACAGCATAACGGCAAGCAGATGATTTCTTTGAAACGACCGGAACAAAAGGAAGAAGTTTTGAAAGTTCCGGAGGAAAAATGCCAAGAACCTATTACCGGGAAAGTAGTTCTGGAAAAAGGAAAACCATCAAGAATTGATCTGAAATATAAGGAGATAGAAGTAACAGCTTATGGTGCGGTCTGTGAACCGGCTATGAAGCAGCCTTTGGCAGAAGATCGGGTAAGAAAACAGATGCAAAAATTTGGCAATACAGAATTTGCCATGGAAAAGCTTTTGATCGAGATGGATTCGGACGTTTTTTTGCCGATGCAAGGGTTGAATGAACTTCGAAGAGCTGGAGTTAAAGAGCTTGAACAGAAAATTTTGATGTCCTATCATAGAAAGACCAGACAAAGAATAGAAACTTTAGATATGCCGGAAAACATAGAGACAAGAGAAATTTCTAAAGAAGAGGAGGGAAAAAACGCTTCTTGTAGAAAGCTTTCGGTTTTGGTAAGAAATTTCGAGCAATTGGAAATAGCTGTGGAGTATGATTGTGTTAATGAAATTTATATTGAAAGTCCCCTTTGTCTCGAATCCCGGGCGATAAATATTGCAAAGAAACTTGCGAAAGAGGATAAAAAAGTATATGGAGCTTTGCCTTATATTTTCCGTAGTCCTGCCATTTTGCAATTGAAAAAAAATTACGATAAATTGTTGGAGACTTATGAGGGAGTTTTGATTCGTAATTTTGAAAGTTTAGAGCTTCTTCGAGACTTGGACTATCCGAAAGAAATCCACGGTGATTATAATCTTTATATTTTTAATAAATCTTCAAAAAAAAGGATGAAAGAATTTGGCATTGCAAGGTCCACAGCACCGGTAGAACTGAATGAAAAAGAACTGGAAAAATTGGATCTTTCAGATTGCACATTTATAGCCTATGGATATCAGCCGGTGATGATTACGGCAGGATGCATTCAGAAAACAACGAAAGAATGCAATAAAAAGAATAGTAATCTTTATTTAAAAGATCGCTACCGGAAAGAATTTTATGTTCAGATGTGCTGTGATTACTGTTATAATGTCATTTATAACACAGCCCCCCTTTATCTGGCGGATCAAGGAGTGCTATTTAATAAATTGAATCCTCAAAACTTGCGTTTGGATTTTTCGAAGGAAAAACCGGGAGAAATGAAAGAGATCCTTGAAGCTTATGAAAGTTCATGGATTTACGGAAGAGATGTGGCATGTTCTGGAGAATTTACCAGAGGCCACATAAAAAGAGGAGTGAAGTAGGTGAAAAATTGGTAAATATTATTGTAGAAGTATCAAAATATCTGATGATTGTTTTAATGAGTATCTATACTTATACTTGTTTTAGCATATTTGGATATTATGATCCGGAAGATAAACGTTTAAAACTTCGCGAACAGAACATACTTATGTTCTTGATTCATGCCGTGGCTTTTATGGTGATGTATCTGGAAACCGATGATCTTAAGGTTTTAGTTCTTTATCTTATGCAAGTAGTACTTTTTGTTGCTACTATTATTTTGTATACGTTGATCTACCCAAGAGTCTCCAGACTGGTGGTAAATAACATGTGTATGCTGATGTGCATCGGTATGATCATGCTTACAAGATTGGATTATGACAAAGCTTATAAGCAATATCTGATTGCAGCCTTTGCCGTTGGAATCAGTCTGGTAATTCCGATCATTATCCGAAAGTTAAAACTTTTATCGGAGTGGCGAATTTTTTATGGAATCGCCGGTATCGTGATGCTGGGTGTAGTTGTAATCATTGGTCGTGTATCCTATGGTGCAATGCTGGGATTTACGGTAGCCGGTATTAATGTACAGCCATCCGAGGTGGTAAAGATCATATTCGTGTTCTTTGTAGCATCCAGCTTTAAATATTCCTTAGAGTTTAAAAATATTGTCATAACCACAGCGGTAGCAGCTTTTCATGTATTGATCCTTGTGGTATCTAAGGACCTGGGAGCAGCTCTGATTATTTTTGTGGTTTATCTAACGATGTTATATGTAGCTACCCATCAGCCATTGTATCTTTTGGGCGGATTAGGATCCGGAGCTGTTGCTTCTGTGGGAGCTTACTATCTGTTTGATCATGTAAAAACCAGAGTAACGGTTTGGAAGGATCCTTTTGCATGCTATGACAATGGCGGATATCAGGTAGCCCAGTCTCTATTTGCCATCGGTACAGGTGGTTGGTTTGGAACCGGTCTTTATCAGGGAGCGCCTGATACCATTCCTGTGGCGGCAGAAGATTTTATTTTCTCAGCGATCTCCGAGGAAATGGGACTTATTTTTGCCCTTTGCATGATCTTAGTTTGTGTAAGTTGTTATATTATGTTTCTGAATATTGCCATGCAGCTTCACAAAATGTTTTACAAGATGGTGGCTTTAGGACTTGGTACCTGTTATATTTTCCAAGTATTTTTAACCATCGGAGGTGTGACGAAATTTATTCCATCTACTGGTGTTACCCTTCCCTTAGTTAGCTACGGAGGTAGTTCCCTGGTCAGTACATTGATCATGTTTGCCATCATTCAGGGACTCTATATTTTACGAGAAGACGAGGAAGAAATCATTGAGCGAAAGAAGAAAGAAAAGCTACGAGCAGAACGAAGCAGAGAAGAAGCTGAAGAAGCGCATAGAAAAAGAATTCATGACCAAAGAAGAGCGAAAAGAAGCCAAGAAGAAAGAACGAAAAATCGCCAAGAAAAAGAGGGCAAGAAACAAAGAGTTCGCTAGGGTCACTTATGTGTTTGTAGCGCTCTTTTTAGGCATGATGGGTTATATTGTATATTGGCAGGCCGTAAAAAGTCCTGATATTATTAAAAGTGCTTATAATGCAAGACAGGATTCCAATGCGGAACGGGTGATCCGTGGAAGTATCGTAGATCGCAGTGGCAATGTGTTGGCTGAGAGTACTGTGGCAGAAGATGGAACAGAAACCAGGACCTACCCATATAGCAATATATTTGCCCATGTGGTAGGCTACAGTGTCCAGGGAAAGATGGGCTTAGAGTCCGAGGCAAACTACGATCTTATGACATCCAATTCCTTTTTCTTGGAAAAACTAAAAAACGAATTTCAGGATCAGAAAAATCAAGGAGATACCCTTGTTACTACTCTGGATGTGAATTTACAGACGGCAGCTTACAATGCCCTGGGAAGCTACAAGGGCGCTGTGGTAATTATGGAGCCTAAGACCGGAAAGATTCTGGCTATGGTTTCAAAGCCGGATTTTGACCCCAATACAGTGGCAGAGAATTGGGATACTTTAAATGCAGACGGCAACGCGGTGCTTTTAAATCGTGCCATGCAGGGACAATATGCACCGGGTTCCACATTTAAAATTGTAACCACCTTAGAATTTATGCGGGAGAATAGCGGCTATGCAGGCTACTCCTATGACTGTGTGGGTGAGATTACAGGAGGAGAAAATACCATCCATTGCTATAACGGAACCGTTCATGGAACTGTGAATCTGGAACAGAGTATTGCCTATTCCTGCAATACTTCCTTTTCGAATATCGGAGTCAATCTGAATGTAGATAGCTTTAGAGAGACAGCGAAGGAGCTTTTGTTTAATAGCAAGCTCCCGAGAGTTCTTCCTTATAGTAAGAGTAGCTTTGATCTGACTTCAGAATCCGGGGATGCAGAGAAAATGATGACAGCCATGGGACAGGGAGATACAGAGGTGAGTCCTTACCATATGGCCCTTATCACATCGGCTATTGCCAATAATGGAGTTCTTATGAAACCATATTTGATCTCCGGAATCGTAAATAGCTCCGGTAGTGAAATGGAATCTACCAGTCAGAAGGAATACAAGACTCTTATGACGGCAGAAGAAGCTAACCAGTTAAAGCAATATATGAAGAGCGTTGTGGACTATGGAACAGGAACCGTACTTAGCGGCCAAAGTTATACAGCTGCAGGAAAAACAGGAACTGCAGAGTATAGCTCGGACGCCAGCCAGGATCATTCTTGGTTTATCGGTATGACCAACGTAGATGATCCGGAACTTGTTATCAGTGTTGTAGTAGAAGAATCCAACGGTTCTGCCAGTGCGGTAACCATTGCCAGACAGATTTTTGATAGCTATTACTATTAATCTCTAGTACAAGGAGTTTTGAGGATGCATTATTATAAAAATCTTTATGTTCCGGAGAATCTGGAAAAAAAGAAGAAAAAAATCATTCAAAAATTAAATGCAAATAAACTTCAGTATGATCTGTACTTGCTGACGTTTCCTATAGGGAGTTTTAATCAGCTGGAGATTATTAACTCTCTAGAGCTAAAGCAACCTTCCTATCCGAAAGAGAAACTCTTTGTAGTGGGATTTGCGAAAGGTTATGATGAAGCTTTGGAATTAGTAGAAGAAATCACAGAAACCGTGTATAATGAGACGAAAGGAGCAGATATCCGTTCCTATATTTTAGAAAAACAGCGAGAAGGATAAGATGCTACATATACTATTACTCATATTAAAAATAATAGGGATTTTTCTGGCAGTTCTTTTGGGTTTGATTCTTTTGATCTTAGGGATTATACTTTTTGTTCCCATACGTTACCAGGGAAAGGCAAGCTTCGAAGGAAACATAGATTCTGCAAAGGCCAGGGGAGAGGTAACCTGGCTGTTAAAACTTGTGGGGGTAACGGTCCAATTTAGAGAACGGAAGCTAAAATGGAAAGTAAGAGTGGCAAATAAAACGCTTCTTATGAGTGGCAGATCCTTTGAAAATGTTTTGCCAAAAGATGAGGAAATGTCCAGAGATGAAGTGGAACTTTTAGAAAGCCTGGAAAGAGAGCTGGATGAAGAACATAAAAAGAATCAAGAATATGGAGGAGTTTCAAATGAAGAACACATTGGCATCAGCAAGCAAATTAAAGAAATTGCAAAAGAGGATGAAAAGGCACAAAAATCTGAAGAAGTTACACAAGGAGTTGAAGAAGTATCCGGAGTTAAAGAAATTCCGCAAGAGACTAAAACACCTGAAGAGACAGATGAAAAAGTACAAGAAGCTACAACATCAAGCCAAGAAACGGTTAGACCTAAAGAGAATGAAACAGTATCGGGAAAAATACAAAAAACTGGAGAAGAGATTAAAACTTCATCTGATCCAGGGACAAAAACTTCTGAAGGACAAGAAGAACAAAGCCGAAAAGGTTTATCAAGTCTTGGAAGGAAGATTGCAGAAATTTGGAACAAGATCTTAAAGACATGGAAGGGGATCTGTGCTAGAATAAAGTCGTTATCTGAAAAGAAACATAAGGTCACAGATTTTCTTGGAAATAAAACCCACAAGGATGCATGGAAGAAGGCTAAGACAGAAGTTTTTGAATTTATAGGCAGGATATGGCCGAAGAAGATACGGGGTGATCTTACCTATGGATTTAAGGATCCAAGTATTACAGGAAGGGTTTTGGCAGCTTTAAGTTTGATCTATCCTTTTGCAAAAGATGATTTAAAGATTCATCCGGATTTTGAACATCCGGTGGTCTGTGGAAAGTTGTTTTTTAGCGGAAGAATCTATCTGTTTTCCCTGGTAAGGCTCCTATGGAATCTGTTCTGGTGCAAAGCAGTAAGACAAACCTACAAGGATATACGTGAGTTTGAATTATAAACAGGAGGATAATTAGATGGCTGAGAATAATTTTAAAGGAACAGTGGAGGCACTGTTTTCCGGAATGAATGGAGTAATCTCTTCAAAAACCGTAGTGGGAGATGCCATTCACATTGGCAATACCATTATTCTTCCGTTGATGGACGTTTCCTTTGCTATTGGAGCAGGAGCATTTACGGAGGATAAAAAGGAAAAAGGAGCAGGTGGTATTGGTGGAAAGATGACACCAAGCGCTGTTTTAGTAATTCAAAATGGAAGTACCCGTCTTGTAAATATCAAAAATCAAGATACGATCACCAAGATCTTAGATATGGTTCCGGATGTAGTAGATAAGGTGACAAGCAGTATCTCTGGCGGCGGATCCGATGAGCTTACAGAAGATGATGTCAATGACATTCTGGACTCTGCAGAGTAAAAATCATGTTTATCTAAAAGTTCCAGATAAACAAAAATGCAAAAACTGTTATTTTAGAGAAAATAGTGCTTGCATTCAGAATATTAATCTGATACAATAACCTATGTTGTGAGTCTGTAAGACAGACGATAGTAGGACGTTAGGAGGTGCAGTCATGGCAAAATGTGCTATTTGCGAAAAGGGTGCTCACTTTGGAAACAGTGTTAGCCACTCTCATAGAAAAACACCAAAGATGTGGAAATCTAATGTAAAATCAGTTCGTGTTAAAGCTGATAACGGTGCTACAAAGAAGATGTATGTTTGTACTTCTTGCTTAAGAGCCGGAAAAGTTGAGCGTGCTTAATGAATGGTGAGCTCAGGTTTCATGAGAATGAAATCTGAGCTTTTTTCATGTCTGAATATTGATAGGACCATTCGTGGTGTCGTTTGGATCATGGCCTCATGGCTCCTTGAAAGGTTGCCGTGTTTATTAGATGGTGGTATAATGACACCTGTGAAAAAAAGAAAATTAATTTAGATATAATAACTATATGAGTGAACATAAACGAAAAAAAGAGAAATCAGTGGCTTTTAATCTCATAGCTAATGGAATCAAAACCCTCATGAGTGTGATCTTCCCTTTGATCACTTTTCCTTATGCATCTAGGGTTTTGGGGGCTGATGGAATCGGAAAGGTAAATTATGCTAATTCCATCGTATCTTATTTTTCCCTGGTAGCGGCCTTGGGGGTCAGTACCTATGCGGTGAGAGAAGGAGCAAGGATTCGAGATAATAAAAATAAATTTAATCAATTTGCAAAAGAAATGCTGGGAATCAATCTGTTTACAACGGTGATTGCCTTTATTTTGTTTTGCCTTTTTCTTTGTTTCCCAATTCTTGATGGATACAAGGACCTGCTTTTGATTTTTAGTCTTGGAATTTGGTTTACCACCATCGGAATGGAATGGCTATTTATCATTCAAGAAGAGTATGGATACATTACCCTCCGAGCAGTGCTTTTTCAGTTTGTTTCTTTGATTTTACTTTTCTTGTTGGTGCGAAAAAAAGCAGATTATAGGTGGTATGCGGCATTGACTGTCATATCCTCAGGTGGCTCTGCTATCTTAAATCTATGGCATTCCAGAAAACTTGTAGATTGGAGATCCAAGCATGTATATCATTATAGGCAGCATATAAAACCTATTCTGGTGATTTTTGGAACAAGTGTAGCCTCCAATATTTATATGAATATGGATACTACCATGATCGGCGCTATGGAAGGGGATACGGCAACTGGAATTTATGCGGCGGCATCTAAGATCAATTTGGTAATCAGCACCTTGATCAGTACGATTTCATCCACGATTCTGCCGAGAGTTTCTTATTACATTGGAAATGATCTGGAAGATAAATACAGAGATCTTATGAAGACCTCCGCCAATATTTTATTTTTGATTGCAATGCCTTTGTCTATAGGGATGATCTGTACCAGTGACTGGCTGATTGTTTTATTTAGCGGAAAAGAATTTTTGGCAGGAAGTTTGGCGGCTAAGATTCTTTCTGTGAAGGTAGTCGTAGGGGCTGTGAACCGTATCCTGGCTTATCAAATTTGTATTCCTTATAAAAAAGAAAAGGACGTACTGGTTTCTACCATTGCAGGGGCCTGCTTTAACTTGGTAGCCAATGCTTGCCTGATTCCGGTTTGGGGAGCTACAGGAGCAGCCTTTGCCACCTTGTTCTCGGAAATCGTTGTATTCATAGTCTTAACTATATATTCCAGAAAGTTTTTTGATACAAAAATCTTATACGGAAGATTGCCTATGTATTTTTTTGCTACTGTTTGGTTTTTCCTTGTAAGATACGTGGTTGATCTTTTGGCTCTTGGTATGTATGTAAAACTATTTGTTACAGTCGCTATCTGTGGACTGGGATATTTTGTGATACTTTTACTTTTGAAGGATTCATTTATGATGGAGGCTTTAAAAACTGTAAAAGAGAAGCTTCCTGTAGGTAAGTAAGATAGAAAAATGTTAGAAAGGACGAAAAAATGTCACAGACAAGTTATGCACATTTTGTGATTACGCGTTTTAATATACCGGCAAATTATGCGGGACATAAGAATAAAAGTATGAACGGGGTAGATCCTAAAACAGATGTTGCCTATTTGACCAGACGGGTGGAACTGTTTAAAAAATATACATTTCCGTCATTGAAAAATCAAAGTGATCAGAATTTTACATGGTTGGTATTGTTTAGTGATGCTACTCCAGGAGTGATCAGAGAAGAACTTTACAAATTGAAAGAGGAATTTGCAAACTTCTGCCCTTTATTTTTGACGGACTGGGAGGCTTATAATTTTGATGATTATTTGGCAGGTGTCATTAAAAAGGTGAAGGCGGATGCCTATATTACCACTAGAATTGACAATGATGATGCCATGAATGTTCATATGATCCGACAAATTCATGAGTATTATGAAAAAACAAAAAAGACCAATGTACTGTTAAGTTTTCCTTATGGACTTCAGTATATGGAAGCAAAAAAAATATATAGTAACTTTCATTTATTTGGAAATCATTTCATCACGTTGATTCTTCCTACAGGAGATAAGACGGTAATTTCATTTCCTCATAACAAACTTCCAAAGGAGATTGAACAAGTTACTTTAAAACAGGACAAGAAAAATCCAATGTGGATTGAGATCATCCATGGAACCAACTATGCGAATCAACAGTCTTTTCATATTGGCAAGGCTTTGAAGTCGACGAAGGTTTTTAGTGGTTTTCGCTGTGATATTGAGCCATTAAACTGCTTTGGTATCATGCGAAATATAATCATAAGTATTCCGGTTACCATGGGATTGGTGATCAAGGTGTTAAAGGGATTGAAAAAATAGGAGATCATATGGTTGAGAGTCATAAAATAGGATTTGTTATCCTGCATTACAATGCAATAAAAGAAACCATAGATTGTGTGAATTCTATCAAGGATCGTATAGATTCTGTTCAGTATCATATTATCATCGTAGATAATGCATCTCCCAATGGAAGTGGCGAGAAACTGGCGGGAAAATATGAAAAAGATGACTTGGTAACCGTGATCCTAGCAAAGGACAATTTGGGATTTGCCAAGGGAAATAATTTGGGATACGAATATGCCGTGAACGTAGCAGAGTGTGATTTCTTATGTATTATGAATAATGACACTTTGATTGTACAGGATGATTTCTTCTCTACGATATTGGAGGAATATGAGAACAGTGGATTTGGTGTTATGGGTCCAAAGATTCTTTTAAACGAAGGGAAAGTGCAGCCCTTGACCCACAAGATGCCGGATCTTCCTTTTTTTGAAAATGAAATCAAGATCCACAAGCGAGAACGCAGTCTAAGAAAGAAGCACGTGTATCCCTTTTACCTGTTTGGAAGAAAAGTAGCTTCTTTTTTTCTTCTGATTTCCGGGCATCGAAGAATTTCCAGATTTAAGCCTTATTTACAGCTTGACAGACTAGATGAGAGAAAAGAGAATGTAGTGCTCCATGGGTGCTGTCTGATTTTCTCACCGAAATATATTAAAAGCTATGAAAATGGGTTTTTTCCAGATACATTTCTCTATAAAGAAGAGGAACTTTTGTATTTGCGATGCAAAAGAAAACATCTTCTTACGGTATATAATCCAAAATTAAAAATCAGACATTTGGAGGATGTGGCTACAGATTCTGTTTCGACTAGAAAAAATGAAAAACAAATGTTATGGTTAGATAATCAGATTCGCTCTCTGGAAATATTGGTGAGAGAGCTTAGGAAGGAGAAAAAGTGATCCTATGTTGGTATCCGTGATCATACCTTTGTATAACCGAGAAAATACTATAAAAAAAGCGGCAGAAAGCGTCCTTTCTCAGACCTATCAGGACTTGGAATTGATTATTGTTGATGATCATTCCACGGATGGTTCTGTGGAGATGGTACGGGCCTTAGAAAAAGCTGATCCTAGAGTTCGTCTTATTTTGTCTGAAAAAAACGGCGGAGCTTGCGCGGCTAGAAACAAAGGAATTGATGCTGCTAAGGGAGAAATCATAGCTTTTCATGACAGTGATGATGTGTGGCATTTAGATAAATTAGAGAAGTCTTTAAAGTCTATGAAGGAAAAAAGTGTAGATATGGTTTTTTCTTCTTTTCAGAGAATTGGAACCTCTGGAATGCAAAAGGGAACTTGTATTATTCCTGAGTATGATTTGAATCAATATAACAATAAATTTAAGCAAGTACTTCTAAAAAACTGTGTAAGTACCCAGACGATCGTTATTAAAAAAGAAGTCTTAAACCAGGTTCGTTTCGATGAGAGATTCCCAAGATTTCAGGATTGGGAGTTTACATTACAGGTACTGAAACAAGGATATTCTATATATTTTATAAAGGAGCCTTTGGTGGATTGCTATGTTCTAAATGACAGTATTACCACAAGCTTTGACAAGGCAGATCAAGCTTATCGATTATTAGTAAAGAAATATGCAAAAGAATTAAAGCAATATCCGGATGTGGCCAGCACCTTGTATCGAGATTGGGGCTACCAGTTAGAATATTATGGAAAAAACGGCAGCGAAAAATATAAGAAAAGCTTTAAGTTGCAGCCGGGAAGGGCTTCACTAATGCGATATCTATTGTCGAAGCTTCGACTATACCATGCATTTGAACTTGTTGCCAGAAAAATACATTGATAGAAAAAGAGGACTGCAAAAATGAAGGTTAGTGTAATCATGCCGGTATATAATTCAGAACAGTATTTATCAGCGGCGATAGACAGTGTACTGGCTCAGGATTTTGATGATTTTGAACTTATTCTTGTGGACGATGGAAGCAAGGATAGCAGTGGAAAAATCTGTGATGATTATGCCACTAAAAATTCCAAGGTCCAAGTGATCCATAAAGAAAATGGCGGTATTTGTTCAGCGAGAAATGCAGGTCTTGACGTGGCAAAAGGAGAGTATGTAGGCTTTTGCGATAATGATGATGAATATTTGCCGGGGCTTCTTAAAGATAATTATATTCTTGCAAAGGAGCATCAGGTAGATCTTATGAGATACGGGAGAATTCGTCGGATTCTCCGGGATAATGGCAGTGTTTGGGAGACAAAAACGGATATTGAAAAAATGTTTATTGAAAGAAGTGATTTTCATAAACATTATAAAAATATTCGATGTGAGGATACTATCTGGACGGCCTTGTATCGCAGAGAACTTATTGAGACATATAAGATCCGCTATGACGAACGATTCCGTTATGGCTCTGAGGACTTGAACTTCAATCTTCAGTTTTTACTTCACAGCGAGAAGCTTGGATTTAATCCGAAGCACTATTATGTTTGGGAACAGAGGGATACCCACAGCACTTCTAGAAGTTTTAAGAAAGACTATATGTTTAAGAATCTGATCAATATGGATCTTGAGCATGAATTTATGACAAAGGTTTGCAAAGAAGAAATTGAAAATGTAGAGAAGAATATATTTTTGATCAATTCTTATATCTATCCCATGATAAAATATATGGCCTTGGCAAAAGGAAGACTAACCTTAAAAGAGGAAGCAGCTTATTTAAATCGTTTGCGGAAGCATCCTCTGTTTGACAGAGAACTTTCGAAAACTACCCAAAATCGAGTGCGAAAGATGAATGTTAGAACCTACATTACTATGAAACTGTTTTATGAGAAAAGATTTTGTAGCCTTATTCTCCTGTTGAACAATGGAACTGCCTTTTTAGCAAACTTTCGTTTTAAAAAGAAAAAATAGAGGAACAACCTATGAGTAATGGATATAATTTGCAGCGAATTCAGGAAATAGAATTAGAAATTCTTGATGAAATCATTCGAATTTGTGAGAAGAATCATATCAAATATAACCTGGAGGGCGGAAGTTGCCTTGGTGCAGTTCGACACAATGGAATGATTCCGTGGGATGATGATATTGACCTGGCAATGCTTAGAGAAGAATATAATAGATTTTATGAATGTTGCAAAAGAGATTTAGATACTACTAGATTTGTTTATCAAGATTTTCGTACTGATAAAACCTGCGGCTTGATTTTTGCTAAAATTCGAAGAAAAGACACCATTCTTAGCGAAAAATATTGCGAGCATCTTAAGTTTCATCAGGGTGTTTGGGTTGATATTTTCTGCTATGATTCTGTTCCGTCAGATAAAAAGAAGAGAGATGCTCTGAGAAAGAGAATGAAGATTCTTCAAAATTTATATATTATTCGTTGCGGATATAATCTGCCGGAGGGGGCAGCAGGTTATTTGAAACCAATCTATAAAGTAGTGCGTCTTTTGGTAAAGGTGATTCCTGTTGATTTATTGATTCATAACATGTGGAGTCTCATGAATAAGTACAATGGCACCGGTCAAAAATATGTCTTTAATTATGGTGGGGCGTATCCTGAAAAAGGATTGTTCAAACGAGAATTATTTGAACATACGATTGATCATGAATTTAATAAAAGAACGACTAAAATTGTGGAGGATTATCCGGGATATTTAAAGCAGATTTACAATGATTATATGAAACTGCCACCGGAAAATAAACGGAATGGTGGAGCTCATTTTATTGCGGAATTTAGAGATTACACAAAGAATAGTTAAATAGCAAGAAAATGACCGAGAAAAAAGAGAGGAGCGATTATGAACTACGCGATTATTTTGGCCGGAGGAGTTGGGCAGCGAATGCGCACCTCAGGTATGCCAAAACAATTTTTGGAAGTATTTGGAAAGCCGATCATCATTTATACCTTGCAAAAATTCGAGGAATGTAAGGAGATTGATAAAATCATTATCTCTTGCAATTCCGGATGGATGGAACATATGGAGGGATTGATAGACCAATATAACTTAAACAAAGTCGAGGCAGTGATCGTTGGCGGAAAGGATCGCCAGGGCAGTGTGAAAAATGGTTTGGATAAAATTGCAGCTTTAGGAGGCACCGGAGAAGATATTGTAGTGATTCACGACGGAGTAAGACCTTTGGTAGAGAAGAATATTATCCGTGAAAATATTCGAGTTGCAAAAAAATATGGTTGCGGCATTACTGTGAAACCTGTAGTGGAGTCTGTAGTGGTTACAGAAAAAGAGTCTGTGGACTTTAAGGACTTTAAAAAACGAGATGACACCTACAGTCTTACTTCGCCTCAGTCTTTTAAACTTGCGTTTCTTTTGGAAACCTACGATAATGAAGAAATCGACAATGCGGAGATTCCTATTTTGGATGCGGCTTTGGCCTATACCTATCTGGGAAATGAAATTCACTTGATCAAAGAGAATAATCACAATATCAAGATCACTACACCGGAAGATTATTACATTTTGAAGGCTCTTTTGGAGTTGGAAGAGAATCGTTACGTTTTTGGCCTGTAGGAGGATTTATCATGGAGAGAAGAGATTTAGATATTATATATAATTCTGCGGTAAACTGGAGAATGTATCAGGACAAAACCATTCTTGTTTCGGGAGCCACAGGACGTTTGGGACGTTATATTTTAGAAACTTTGGTAGATGCAGATTTGAAATACAATTTAAATCTTCGGGTGATCGGTTTGGCAAGATCCGAAGAAAAAGTCAAAAATGTATTTGGTTCTATTTTGGAATTTCCAAATGTGACCTTTATCTATCAGGATATTCAAACACCGGTATCCTATGATGGCAGGCTCGACTATATTTTCCATACGGCAGGCCCGGCAGCTCCCAGAGATTTTAAGGATACCTGCGTTGAAACCTTGTGGGCTCATGTAAACGGAACTCATAATATGCTGGAATTGGCTAAACAGAAGCAAGTGAAGAGATTTTTCTATATTTCTACCGTAGAAACCTATGGAGAATGGACCAAGGAGGCTAAGATTACAGAGGAGGATATGGGGCCTTTAAGACACCTAAATTCTAGAGCTTGCTACCCGGAGGCTAAAAGACTTTGCGAGACTATGCTTGCTTCCTACAAGGAAGAATATGATATTGATTACTGTGGAGTTCGTTTCTCCCATACCTTAGGACCTGGAATCGAACTGGAAGATGGAAGAGCCTTTGCTGAATTTATTAACTGTGCGTTAAAGGGGGAGGATATTGTTCTTCACTCTAAGGGAAATGCCATGAGAACCTATACTTATGTGGCAGATGCCATTAATGCGGCTTTTCTGATCATGGAGAAGGGAGAGAGCACCCTTTATAACGTATCGACAGATGAAAATATTATAAGCATTAAAGATTTGGCAGAACTTATTGCCAATTTGGCACCGGCAGGAAAGACAAAGGTTAGATTTTCTGAGGAAGCAAGTTCTCTTCCTTATTTGCCTTTTAAGTTAGCAATTATGGATACCACCAAAATCCGTGATTTAGGTTGGGAACCCATGGTAAATAATATTGACATGTTTAAGTGGACCATGGAGTCCTTTTTATAAGAAAAATATTATGAACAATATTATAAACAATAAGAAACCTACAGTAGCTGTTCTTATGAGCACCTACAATGGAAGTAAATTTATAAAAGAACAACTGGATAGTATTTTTTGTCAGGAAGCGGTGGAGGTTACCTTGTATGTCAGGGATGATGGATCCACAGACGGTACTCTTGGGATTATTAAAGAGTATCAAAAACATCATCCCATTTGGATCCTTTCCTTTGATGGTAACGTAAGGCCTGGCATGAGTTTTATGAAGCTTCTTTATTATGTCATGGATTTGAAAGAGTGTTATGATTACTATGCCTTTGCAGATCAGGACGATTTATGGCTTTCCGACAAGCTTATACGAGCTGTTTCTATGATAGAGGAAGCAAAAAAGAAGGATGAAAAAAATGTTCTTTATTGCTCTAATCAATGGCTCTATGAAAACGAGAAAAAAACGAGTCTTCGTTTCTTAAAAGCACCGGATACCAGCTTGGCGGGGCATATTTCAAAAAATGATTTTTCAGGATGTACCATGGTATTTGACAATGAGTTAGCAAGGCTTACGGTATCCATTCCCTGCCCGGGAAATAACATATTGATCTATCGCATGCATGATGCCTGGATCAGTTTGATAGCAAGCGCCTATGGAAAAATTATTTATGATGAAGAATCAAGAATTCTTTATCGCATTCATGAAGAGAATACCGTAGGTGTTCGAAAGATTTCTTTCAAGGAGCGTATGGATGCGATTTTTGGAAGAGATTCAAAACCAAAATACAGACATATGAGAAGCGATTCTGCAAAATTGCTTTTGCAGATTAAGGCACCGATTAGTCCTAAAGATTTATCCCTACTTAAGGATGTGGCTTATTATAGAACTGAGCCAAAATATAAGAAACATTTATTAAAACGTCAGGATATTTATATAAAGAGTGGAGAAGGTAAAGCAATCTACGTTTTAAAAGTGGTACTAAATATCATATAGAAAGTGAAAATTTTATGGATATTTCTGTGGTTATGTCTACCTATAAGGAACCGGAACACCTGCTTCGCCAGTCGGTGGAATCCATATTAGGTCAGACCTACAAGAATTTTGAATTTATAATTATATTAGATCATCCGGAAAATGAAATGCATAAACGCGTGATTTCTGAGTATCAAAAAATGGATGATCGCATAAAATTTTATATAAATGAGAAAAACCTGGGATTGGCAGCCTCCTTAAATAAAGGGATAGAAAAATCCAAAGGAACCTATATTTGTCGTATGGATGCAGACGATATTTCCCTTCCAAAACGACTGGAACATCAAAAAAAATACCTGGAGAAAATGGGGGCGGATCTGATCGGTGGTCTTACCCAGGTTATTGACGATAAGGGAGAGTTGCTTTATTCTATTAATCATGTCCCTGAGAAGCACAAAGAAATTTTAAAGGCTTTAAGATACAATCAGGTACTGGCTCATCCTACCTGGTTTGGAAGACGTGAAGTTTTTGAATCCTTAAATGGATATCGGGGAATTCCCCTCTGTGAGGATTCGGATTTTACTTTGCGAGCAGCTCTAAAGGGATTTCGACTTTCTAATCTCAATGAAACAGTATTAAAATATCGCATGTCAAATAAAAGTATTTCAAGAGATCATTTGTTTGAACAATATTTATATCTGCGTTATATTACTTCTGAGTATCGAAGGGGACAGATTGCGGATATTGAAAAAGCAAAGCCTTATGTCGATGCAAAAAACAAAAGTACCGTGGCGAAGCGTTACGGAAAAGCCAATGCAAGATTTAATGGATTGCTAAAAGATTTAGAAGAGAGAAGATGGATTCCTTTTTTTGTGGATGGAGTTCGTTTTACCTTTACCTCTTTTTACTACCTTGATAAAGTCTATCGATTAGCAAGGGTGTCCTTGTATCGCTAGAGACTGATGAAGGTTTTTTGAAGCTTAGGAAAGAGATGATGAATATGAACAGTGAATTATTGATCGTTATACCAGCCTATAACGAAGAAGAAAATATTGAAAATGTAGTTACCTTTATCCAGGAAAAATATAGTCAATATGATTATGTGGTGGTAAATGATGGATCAAAAGATAAGACTGCAGATATTTGCAGAAAGAAAGGTTATGAACTTTTGAACCTTCCGGTAAATTTAGGGTTGGCAGGAGCCTTTCAGGCAGGGCTTAAATATGCTTATGCGAAAGGGTATTCCTATGCGATCCAGTTTGATGCAGATGGGCAGCACCGGCCGGAATTTATTGAGCCTATGTTGAATCGGATAAAGGAAGGTTATGACATTGTTATTGGGTCTCGTTTTATTAATGAAAAAAAAGGTGGCTCTCTTAGAATGGTAGGAAGCAAGATGCTGACCGTAGCTATTAAACTTACCACAGGAGTTCGCGTGGCGGATCCTACATCTGGTATGCGTATGTTTTCTAAAAATATGATCAAAGAATTTGCACAGAATTTAAACTATGGTCCGGAACCGGATACTGTATCTTATTTATTGAAAAACGGAGCAAAAGTATCGGAGGTTCCGGTTCATATGGATGAGCGTGTAGCAGGGGAAAGCTATCTGAATCTGGCCAACTCTGCAAAATACATGGCGAGAATGTTAACTTCCATTTTGTTTGTTCAGAATTTTAGAAAGAGAGGGTAAGCCATGTCTTTGTATATTAGAATTTTATTGATCATTGGTGCCATTGCCTTGTTGGCTTTTATGTTTAAACGGATTCGACAGGCAAAATTAAAAATCGAATATACCATTTTTTGGCTTATTTTTTCGGTACTACTTGTTATTATGGGTATTTTCCCCGGAATCCTTACTGCGGTTGCCGGCTTTTTAGGATTCCAATCAGCCGTTAATATGGTTTATCTGGTAATTCTTTTTATTTTGATTGTCAAATTGTTTTTTAACACTTTGCAAATCTCTCAGTTGGAAAATAAGGTGGATAGCCTGGCTCAGCAGATCGCTATTGATCGAAAGATGGACCATGATCACAAGGAGAATATCTAACTTATGAAACAATATTTATTATGCTTTTGTTTTTGGGGTCTCTTTACCATCTTGCTCTATGGATTTGGTAACGTTTTATCTCCAAAGAAAAATCATTCCTATAAATTGGTAATGGGCTATATTGTCTATAGTTTTTTTGTAGCCTTAGGAGGAATACCTCTACAACTTTTAAATGCACCATGGATTGTCTTTGCGGTCTATATGGGACTTGTATGGATTCTTATTTTATCCGTAATCATCTGGAGGCAGGTAAAAGGCGGCATCAAAATCTATGAGTTTCATTTTAAGGAATATATCAGCGAAAACTGGATGCTGTATGTGATTTCGGCAGTAATGATCGCTATGTTATTTTTTTACTATGCTGGCTTTTGGCTGGGAGATCACCAGGATGATGGCTATTATATCAATCGAGTGGCCAATCTTCCATATATGACTTTAGGCGGAAATTTTAATTTCGCAGTAGGAGTGGAAAATAGCGGTTTTAATAGCTACATCATAAACACGTGGGAGGCAGAAGCTTCCGTCTATGTAAAGTTACTGGGAGTTGCTCCGACTCTTTTTTTGAGGATTTTTCAGTCAGCATTTTATTATTTCTTTGTGGCAAATTTATTTAAGGCAGTAGGAGATGCCTTTTTTGAAAAAATTGAAGTAAAGCAGGGGAAATATTTTTCTCAATTTGTTCCGGTGTTCTTTCCGCTGATCTGTACGTATTTTCAATATGCAAAACATTGCCACCTGCTAGATATGAGAGATAATTTCTTTACAGAGACAGGAATGTTTTTGGGAGCGACCTTAGTGAGACTTTGCGGTCTTGGTTTTTTTCTGTTGTGGTATCTAGAAAATGATCGGGAGAATAATGACCATGCACTTTTTAAAATGCTTTTAGGTTCTGGTGTTATTGCTGTCGTTCTGATGTCAAAATCCACAATTGCTCTGCCTTTGATAGTGATGGCCGGAGTCTCCCTGGGGGCTATATGGACTGTGGAGCATTATGGCAAACAGGGACGAATGATCGTTCTTGGATGTGGCATCTGTTATTTGCTTCTTGGAATCGTGCTTCCCAACAATGCTACCGTGCAGGAAGATGTGTGGGGCAATGCGATAAACTCTCTGACATCCTACGGAGTCATTCCCTTTGTTATTTTGTTTGTTTTAAGCTTTTTTGTTTTAGAAAACATTTGGGTATATAAGATAAATCTTATGATTCTTATCATGGCTTTTTTGGTATTGGTTCCTCAATGTAACGATATTTTTGAAAAATGTTCTATTTATGGATTTGTAGGTGGAAGAGCTTGGACAGCCATCATCTATCTGCTTATGATTGTAAACATGGTTTATTTTTTTGCGATGCTTTTAAAGATCAAACTGCAAAGGATTGCTGTTAGTGGGATCGCAGGAGTTTTATTTTTGGCTTTGACAGGACAGATGCTTTATGCCTTTACCTTGGAGGGAGGAAATCTTGTAACAGAAGATCTGGTTCAGGGGACAGATCTTGCAGCCTGCTTTTCTGTGTTTATGGAAAATACGAAAGCAGTCCCAAATTCCACTATGTATCTGGGAGAAGCATTGGAAGACCTGGCTAGTGAGGAAGGAAAAACCATTCGAGTGATCATGCCCAAGTTTGTGGTGCTGAACGATGCTTTCCATTGTCTTTCGGTATCGGTTCGAGCATTTGCTCCGGATATTATCAGTCTCTCTGCCAATGAGCGTTTTCGCGTAAATAATGACGAAACCATTTCCACTTATTTTCAGGGGAATTATGATGCTTTTGTGGCAGAACCTAATGAAGAAAATATTAGAGCTTTCAAAGAAGAAATTGAGGGACGTTCTGTTGATTGTATTGTTACCATAAACCCTGCTTTAGAGGAGCCTATGAAAGAGTTAGGATACATCTACTATGGTTGTTCAAAGGATGGATACTACCATTTATGGAGATTAGCATTGTAATATTTTGATGAAAATAGTATAATAGGTTGGGTTTATACCTGAAAATAATTTGTTAAGTTTGAATTTTTATAGTCATAAAATGGAGGTTTATATGAAAGGACGCATTAGTACAGATCTTGGTATTATTACCGTTGATTCCGATGTAATCGCTATGTACGCAGGCACTGTTGCAGTGGAATGTTTCGGTATTGTTGGTATGGCAGCTGTTAATATGAAAGACGGATTGGTACATCTTCTGAAGAAGGAGAGCCTTACCAGAGGAATTCATGTAACGATTTCTGAAGATAATCATATTAGTTTGGAGTTCCATATCATTGTTGCTTACGGTGTCAGCATTTCTACCGTTACAGATAATCTTATTGGAAATGTTAAATATAAAGTAGAAGAATTCTCCGGCATGCCGGTAGACAAGATTAACATCTTCGTCGAGGGCGTGAGAGTAATCGATTAGTTTTAGGAGGACGAAAAAGTGGCTACAAATACAATTCGTGTAGATCAACTGGCCCGTATGTTTCTGGCTGGTGCACAGAATATTGAGGCAAAGAAAGAATATATTAATGAACTGAACGTATTCCCTGTTCCGGATGGAGACACAGGAACGAACATGTCTATGACCATTATGGCAGCAGCCAAGGAAGTGGCAGCTCTCGGTGATGATATGGATATGAAGAGTCTTGCTAAAGCAATTTCTTCTGGTTCTCTTCGCGGTGCAAGAGGTAACTCAGGTGTTATTTTATCTCAGCTTCTTCGAGGATTTACAAAAGCAATCCGTGACGAGAAGGAGATTGATACCCTGCTTTTTGCGGCAGCATGCGAGAGAGCAAAGGCTACTGCCTATAAGGCTGTTATGAAACCGAAGGAAGGAACCATCCTTACCGTTGCAAGCGGAATTGCCGAGAAGGCAGCTATGATGGCGGAGGAAACCGATGATTTAGAAGAATTCTTCCCGGCAATCATTGAATATGCACAGGAAGTTTTAAATAAGACTCCGGATATGCTTCCGGTATTGAAGGAGGCAGGAGTGGTTGACTCTGGCGGACAGGGACTCTTAGAGGTACTCCGTGGAGGTTATGATGCCTTTTTAGGAAAGGATATCGATTATAGCGCTATTTCTGCCGAGGCTTCTCCTGTTGTAAATAAGAACGTGGAAGTTCAGGATGAGGTAGAGATTACCTTTGGATATTGTACAGAATTTATCGTTATGCTTGATAAAGAATTTTCCGATGAGGATGAAGACAAGTTTAAAGCATTTCTTTCTTCCATTGGTGATTCTATTGTTTGTGTGGCAGATGACGAGGTTGTAAAGGTTCATGTACATACCAACGATCCGGGACTTGCCATTCAAAAAGGTCTGGAATATGGACAGCTTACTCGCATGAAGATTGACAATATGCGAGAGGAACACCATGAGCGTGTGATTCGTGATGCAGAAAAATTAGCAGCAAAGCAGGCAGAAGAAG
Source organism: bacterium (assembly GCA_963658085.1). GTDB lineage: Bacteria > Bacillota > Clostridia > Lachnospirales > Lachnospiraceae > CAKRJP01. Next base: position 30,573 of record CAVKOU010000001.1, on the reverse strand, counting down.
CGAAGGAAGCAAAGAAAGCTTCTGATGAGCCGAGAAAAGCCATGGGATTTATTGCTGTTTCTATCGGAGAAGGTTTAAATGAGATCTTCAAGGAACTTGGATGTGACTATATTATCGAAGGTGGTCAGACCATGAATCCAAGTACAGAGGATATGTTAAATGCCATTGACCAGGTGAATGCAGATACAGTATTTATTCTTCCGAATAATAAGAATATTATTTTGGCAGCAAATCAGGCCAGAGACCTTGTGGAAGATAAGAAGATCGTGGTAATTCCAACGAAGACTGTTCCTCAGGGAATTACAGCTATGATCAGCTTCATTCCGGATGGAGATGCTAAGACTAACGAAGAAACAATGCTAGAAGAGATCCAGAATGTAAAAACCGGTCAGGTAACCTATGCTGTCCGTGATACCCACATTGATGACAAAGAGATTCATGAGGGAGATATTATGGGAATTGGTGATGCCGGAATCCTTTCTGTAGGAAAAGATGTAGAAGGTACAACGAAAGATATGCTGGCTCAGTTGGTAGATGAGGATTCTGAACTTATCAGTCTTTACTACGGTGAAGATGTTACGGAAGAAGCTGCAGAGGAATTTTCAGCTGAGATCGCAGAACTATATCCTGATTTAGACGTAGATACTCATTTGGGCGGACAACCTATTTACTACTATGTTCTTGCAGTAGAGTAAAAGATATAAGGATGATAGAACAGACAAGTATTCAGGAATTAAAAGGTGTGGGAGAGAAAACCGCAAAGCTTTTTGCTAAAGTAGGCATCTTTCGAGTAGGGGACTTGATCCGCTATTATCCCAGAACCTATGATATTTATGAAGAGGCCGTTCCCATTAGTGAACTGGAAGTAGGAAGAACTCAGACGATTACCGGTGTAATCCAGGGAAATGTTTCCTTAGGGGGAAATGCCAAGATGCAGGTAGTTACCTGTCAGGTGAGAGACCTCACTGGCACTGTAAAAGCAGTTTGGTTTCGGACTCCCTATGTGAGGAATCAGCTTTCCGGCAATACCAAAGTAACTTTGCGAGGTCTTGTTGCGAAAAAAAACAATCGACCGGAGATAGAGCAACCGGAGATTTTTGTTCCATCAGATAAATACAAAGAGAAGTTAGATACCCTGCAGCCAATCTACGGATTGACGGCAGGGCTTTCCAATAATGCCGTTATGAAAGCGGTAAGGCAGGCCCTTGCCCAGTTGGATTTAACGAAGGATTATCTTCCAAAAGAAATCTTAAATTCTATGGAACTTATGGAATGGGGAGAGGCTTTAAGAGAAATTCATTTCCCGAAAGATAAAAAGACCTTCTACAGAGCTAGGAATCGTTTGGTTTTTGATGAATTCCTAGAATTTCTTTTTCTATTAAGAAAGCTAAAGAGCAGCAATGACGTGGCAGCAAATGCATATCCTATGAAGCCTGCATCGGTAGTGGATCAGCTTATAGGTGAACTTCCCTTTGCTTTAACCAATGCGCAGAAGAATGTATGGGCAGATATCTTAAAGGATTTTCAAGGGAAAAAGGCTATGTCCAGGTTAGTGCAAGGAGACGTAGGATCCGGAAAGACGATAGTGGCAGTACTGGCACTTTTAACAGCGGCTGCCAATGGATGTCAGGGAGCCCTAATGGCACCTACAGAAGTTTTGGCCAGACAGCATTACGAATCAATTTTAAATCTCTTTCAGGATCATGGGATTTCTTTTCCGGTAGAACTTCTCACCGGATCCATGACAAAGGGAGAAAAACGAAAGGCTTATGATCGCATTGCCTGCGGTTATTCTAAAATTATTGTAGGGACTCACGCCTTAATTCAAGAAGCAGTGAACTATGATGCTCTGGCTCTTGTGGTGACCGATGAGCAACACAGGTTTGGTGTGAATCAGAGAAAAACTTTTGCCAAAAAAGGGGGGACTCCCCATGTGCTGGTTATGAGTGCTACCCCGATTCCAAGAACCCTGGCGATTATTCTTTATGGAGATCTGGATATTTCTGTAATCAACGAGCTTCCGGCCAATCGACTCCCTATCAAAAACTGTGTGGTAGACGATCATTATAGAAAAACTGCTTACCAGTTTATGAAAAAGCAGGTGGAAGAGGGCAGGCAGTGCTATGTTATTTGTCCGATGGTGGAGGAGAATGAAAAATTAGAAGCAGAAAATGTCATTGATTATGCCAAGATTTTACAGGAAGAAATGGGACCTGAGATTACCGTGGAATATCTCCACGGTCGCATGAAGCAGAATCTTAAGGATGACATTATGAGCCGTTTTGGAAAAAATGAAATTCAGATTCTGGTATCTACTACAGTCATCGAAGTGGGAATCGATGTGCCGAATGCCACCGTAATGCTGATTGAAAATGCAGAGCGCTTTGGTCTTGCCCAACTTCATCAGCTTAGAGGTCGTGTAGGGCGTGGAAAGCATCAGTCCTATTGTATCTTTATGAGCAATGCAAAGAATAGGGAAACTAGGGAACGACTGGAAATTTTAAATAAAAGTAATGACGGATTCAAGATTTCCTCTGAGGATCTAAGGCTTCGTGGGCCCGGAGATTTATTTGGAATCAGACAAAGTGGTCTTATGGATTTTAAATTGGGTGACGTCTATCAGGATGCACAAATTTTACAAAAGGCCAATGAAGTCTGTGACAGACTTCTTGAGGAAGGATATGGGTTAGAAGAATTATTCCCGAATTCTGTGCATAAGGATGATGTGATCCTTTAAAAGACCCAAAGATAAGTTTAGAAAGCCTGATATGAAGTGAGAGGAAGTTTATGAAGGGACTGATGATTATTTTTGCAATTCTAATAGTGATCTTACTCCTGATTTTGTTAGGACTTTTAGAAAGCAAAAGAGAAAGCAGGTCTTTTCAGATTACAGAATATAAAATTATATCTCCCAAATTAAAAGGGATGAAAAGCCCTATGAAGATTCTTTTTCTTTCGGATCTTCATAATTGCAGTTATGGAGAGGAAAATCATGATCTTTTAAGTGCTATAAAAAATTCCCGGGCAGATTTAATTCTTATCGGGGGAGATATGTTGGTCCGAAGAAATGGAACTTCCTATGAGCAGACTTTGAAATTTTTAAAACAGCTTCCGGGCATTGCTCCTGTCTATTGTGCCAATGGAAATCATGAACAGAAATTAAAATTAGAGCCGGAATGTTTTGAGCAATCTTACGAAGACTATAAGAATGAATTACTCTCCAGTGGAATCCATATGCTAGAAAATGAATCAATAGTTTTGGATTTTAATGGAAAGAAAGCAATCATCACCGGCTTAGAAATTCCTTTAAAGGGATATAAGAAATTCTTTCATTGTAAATTGGAACCGAAGGATCTTTTAGATTATATTGGAGAAGCAACTTCGGACTACCAGATTTTGTTAGCTCATCATCCGGGACATATGTCTCTTTATAAAAACTGGGGAGCAGATCTTGTCTTGTCAGGACATTTTCACGGAGGTGTACTTAGACTTCCGGGAATCGGAGGTGTCATAGCACCGGATTTTCGTTTGTTTCCCAGGTATTCCGGAGGAATCTATAAAGAAGGGACTCAGACCTTTGTAGTAAGTAGAGGCCTAGGCGTTCACTCCGTACCATTTCGGATTTTTAATCCACCGGAGCTTGTTGTGCTTACTCTTCAAGGATCATTCATAAAATGAGGTTAATATATGGCAAATGGAATTCCTGTGAAGCTAGAAGTCTTTGAGGGACCTTTAGATCTTCTTTTGCATTTGATCGATAAAAATAAAATAGACATTTATGATATTCCTATCGTGGAGATTACCAACCAGTACATGGATTATATCAATGCCATGGAAAAAGAAGATATGAATGTCATGAGTGAGTTCTTGGTCATGGCAGCGACTCTTCTTGATATAAAATGCAAGATGTTGCTTCCGAAGGAAGTGAATGAAGATGGGGAGGAAGAAGATCCAAGAGCAGAGCTTGTGGAGCAATTGCTTCAATACAAGATGTATAAGTATATGGCTTATGAGCTAAAGGATCGACAGTTAGATGCGGATTGTATTATGTATCGGGAGCCGGATATTCCAAAGGAGGTTCGCTCCTTTGAGACTCCGGTGGATTTAGATGAACTTCTTAAAGGGTTGAACTTGCATAAATTGAATCAAATTTTTCAGGATGTCATGAAACGGCAGGAAGAAAAATTGGATCCTATTCGAAGTAAGTTTGGAAAGATCGAGAAGGAAGAAGTAACGGTAGATGAAAAATTGGATTATGTAGCAGAATATGCAGCCGCACATTCTCATTTTAGCTTCCGGAATTTGCTAAAAAAGCAAACCTCCAAGGTGCAGGTCATCGTTACATTTCTTGCGGTATTACAGTTAATCAAAGATGGATTGATTCAAATCAAACAAGAACAACCCTTTGATGACATTGAGATAGAAACCGTTGGAGATCTTCAGGAGATTACCATCACCAGAGATCCGGAACAAGGGGAATAATACTTATAAAAGTTATGATGCAAGTAGTATTTCTAATAGTTATCACATGGAGTAAGACGTAGAAAGGTGAAGTCTGTGGAAGTTAATAAGATTGAAGGAATAATTGAAGCCATACTCTTTACAATGGGAAATTCTGTAGAAATCGAAAAAATAGCCGGGGCTATCGAACAAGACACGGAAACTACCAGACGCATTATTCATAATATGATGGATAAATACGAGGCAGAGGACCGGGGAATTCGAATTATAGAGTTAGAGAATTCCTTTCAGATGTGCACCAAAAAAGAAACCTATGAATATTTGATCAAGGTTGCAAAGCAGCCCAAACGTTATGTGCTTACAGATGTGGCTTTAGAAACCCTTTCTATTATTGCCTATAAGCAACCGGTTACTCGTCTGGAAATCGAAAAGATCCGTGGCGTTAAGTCTGATCATGCGGTCAATAAGCTGATTGAATACGGATTGGTATGTGAAGTAGGAAGATTAGATGCTCCCGGAAAGCCGATTCTTTTTGGAACCACGGAAGAATTCCTTAGAAGATTCAGTGTGCAATCCATTGACGATCTTCCAAGTTTGAATCCTGAGCAGATGGAGACCTTTAAAGAAGAGGCGGAAGAAGAAGTACAATTGAAATTGGATATTTAGACAATGTTTATGAGATGCTATTTTATTTCTAAGAATGATTTTCCTGAAATAAAATAGCATTTGTCATTTCTTGGGATGACACAAATGAAATAAAAACCGGTTTAAAATTCAAATAAAACTTAAAAACCAAGAAAATACAGTTGTTTTTGTCTGAAAATGAAAGTTTGTGTTGACGGAATGTCATTTCTTCGATACAATAACACAAGTGAAAAAAGACAGGGAGGTTTTGAAATGACTGCATATAAGGATTTGACTACAGAAGAATTATTAAAACTGAAAGCAGAGCTTGAAGCAGAGTTTGAGGATGTGAAGGGAAAAGGCCTGACACTGAACATGGCAAGAGGGAAGCCGTCAGCAGATCAATTAAATTTATCTATGAAGATGATGGATGTATTGACCAGCGATATGAATTTGTTGTGTGATGACGGAACAGATTGCCGTAACTACGGTGTGGTAGACGGTATCTCAGAAGCAAAACAGCTTTTGGCAGATATGATGGAAGTTCCGAAGGAAAATGTGATTGTATTTGGTAATTCAAGTCTGAATGTAATGTATGACATGGTAGCAAGATCCATGACCCACGGAGTTCTAGGCAGTACACCATGGGCAAAGTTAGATCAAAAAGTGAAGTTCTTATGTCCTGTACCAGGATATGACAGACATTTTAAAATTACAGAGCATTTCGGAATTGAGATGATCAACATCCCGATGTCTGAGGATGGACCGGACATGGATATGGTAGAAGAGCTGGTTTCTTCTGATCCTATGGTAAAGGGAATCTGGTGTGTACCAAAGTATTCAAATCCACAGGGAATTACTTACTCTGATGAGACTGTTCACCGTTTTGCGCGCTTAAGACCTGCAGCAGAAGACTTTAGAATTTACTGGGATAATGCATATTGCGTACATCATCTTTATGACGATAAGCAGGACTTTTTATTGGAGCTTTTGATGGAATGTAAGAAGGAAGGAAATGAGGATTTAGTTTACAAATTCTCTTCAACATCTAAGATTACCTTCCCGGGTTCCGGTATCAGTGCCATTGCAGCATCAGAAGCTAATATTGCAGATATCAAGAAGCAGATGAGTATTCAGACCATCGGACACGACAAAGTAAATCAGCTTCGTCATGTAAGATTCTTTGGAAATATTCATGGTATCGTAAAACATATGAAAAAGCATGCAGATATCATGCGTCCAAAATTCGAGGCTGTATTGGAAACATTGGACAAAGAGCTTACAGGACTGGAGATTGGTTCTTGGATGGCGCCAAGAGGCGGTTACTTCATTTCCTTTGATTCTATGGATGGATGCGCAAAGGCTATCGTTGCAAAAGCAAAAGAGGCTGGTCTCATTATGACAGGAGCCGGAGCAACCTATCCATATGGAAAAGATCCAAAGGATCAGAACATTCGTATCGCTCCTTCTTATCCTACCTTGGATGAGCTTAAGGTAGCTACTGATATCTTTGTTCTCAGTGTAAAGCTTGTAAGTATTGATAAGTTGTTGGAAACCAGATAGATTAAAATGTAGATGGGGGGTGTCGCTCTAAGCGGCATCTCCATTTTTTGTGGAGGATAGCAACGCAGAGAGCGAGATATGTCTGCGTTGCTTTCCACTTTGAAAAAGATTCTGCCACCTTAGAGCGAATCCTGTCGAATGTCTTGACGATGAATTCTATGTTGTGTTAAGGTTGGGATGTTCATAAAGATTTGGTTTTGTATATTCTTTCAGGTACGATATTCTGTATCTAATTTCACCAAAAGTAGAAAAAATATAGTTGACATTTAAGTTGGGGTATACTACTATTATACTCAGCAGAGCGAACATTCGTTCGTGTTTTTGTAAAAGGAGAATATAACATGGCAAGTGGAGATAAGAATACAAGTAAGAAAGAGGCTTTAGATGCGGCAATCGCAAAGTTGGAGAAGGATTTCGGTAAGGGTACGGTTATGAAACTGGGAGATCCTTCCGCACAGGTTGCAGTGGAGACGATCCCAACCGGTTCCTTGAGCTTGGATCTGGCATTGGGACTTGGAGGACTTCCGAGGGGACGTATTATCGAGATCTACGGACCAGAATCCAGTGGTAAGACGACCGTGGCACTGCACGTGATTTCAGAAGTGCAGAAGAGAGGTGGTATTGCAGGATTTATCGATGCGGAGCATGCATTGGATCCTGTTTATGCCAAGAATATCGGTGTTGATATTGATGAATTATATATTTCTCAGCCGGACAGCGGAGATCAGGCTTTGGAGATTGCTGAGACTATGGTTCGCTCCGGCGCTATGGACATTATCGTCGTGGATTCTGTGGCAGCCTTGGTTCCTCGTCAGGAGATTGAAGGTGAGATGGGAGACTCTCATGTAGGATTACAGGCACGTCTCATGTCTCAGGCTTTGAGAAAGCTTACCCCGGTTATCAGTAAGTCAAGTTGTGTGGTTATCTTTATCAACCAACTCCGTGAAAAAATCGGAGTTATGTTTGGAAATCCAGAGACTACCACCGGTGGACGCGCTCTGAAGTTCTATGCTTCTGTGCGTTTGGATGTTCGAAGAACTGAGACCCTGAAGCAGGGAGGAGAGATGATTGGTAACCGCACCAAGGTGAAGGTAGTTAAGAATAAGGTGGCTCCGCCATTTAAGGAAGCTGAATTTGATATTATGTTCGGAAAAGGTATTTCCAAAGAAGGAGATATTCTTGATCTTGCAGTGAAGTGCGATCTGGTAGGAAAGAGCGGAGCATGGTTCTCTTACAATGGAGAGAAAATCGGACAGGGACGAGAGAATGCCAAGATCTATTTAGGAGAGAACCCTCAGGTTATGGAGGAACTAGAGCATAAGATTCGAAATCACTATCATTTGAATGGAGCCGAAGAGTCTGCTGAAGAAAAGGCCGATAAGAAGCCTGCAAAATCAGAAAAGGTTGAGACACCGGAAGTATAAGGGCAGATAAAAATCTATGATTATCACTAAGATCGAAGAATTAACCAAGACAAGATATAAGATATATGTTGACGGAGAGTTCGCTTTTGTATTATACAAGGGCGAGCTCTCCCGTTATCATCTAAAGGAAGAGACAAAACTTACAGAAGCTACCTATGAAAATCTCTACAAATTAGTATTAAAGAGGGGGAAACTTCGAGCATTACATCTTCTGAATGATATGGGAAGAACGGAATATCAACTTTGTGACAAGTTGGAAAAGGGAGGCTATCCGAAGGAAGTTATATCGGAAGTCCTTACTTATGTAAAGTCCTTTGGCTATATTGATGATAGGAATTATGCCAGAAATTTTATCTTAGCAAAAAAGGGTTCAAAAAGCAAAAGACAGATTCAGGCACAACTATTGCAAAAAGGGGTTTCCTCTGAAATTATCTCAGAGATTCTTGCAGAGTGTTACGAAGAAGAGGATGTATATGATGCCATAGAAAAAACTCTGAGTAGACGCCGATTTGATCCGGACTCAGAGGATGAGAACTACCTGCAAAAGCACTTGATGTACCTTGCCAGGAAGGGGTTTTCCTACGGAGATATCAGACATGTACTACTTGACAGATTTCACAAATCAGTATAGAATTTAGGTGTTGTATTTGTGTACAATGAAAACTAAATAAGGAGGTGCTCCTGTGCCGAATATCATTATAATTGTTGTAGCAATTGTGTTGATCGTCGCAGCCGCCATCATCAGTCGATTTCTCACCATCAGCAAGCTGAAAAGTGATGCAGAGTCAAAGATTGGCAATGCAGAAAGCAAAGCTAGAGAAATTATCGATGAAGCGGTGAAAACAGCTGAGGCAAAGAAGAAGGAGTCTCTCTTGGAGATCAAAGAAGAGTCCATTAAGAATAAGAATGAACTTGAAAAAGAGACAAAGGATCGCAGAAATGAATTACAGCGTTATGAGAAGCGTGTCCTTTCCAAGGAAGAGGCCCTAGATAAGAAATCCGATGCGTTAGAACGTCGAGAGACAGGATTGGCAACAAAAGAAGAGCAGTTGAAACAGCGTGAAGCGAAAGTGGAAGAGCTGAGTCAGCAACGTGTGCAGGAACTCGAAAGAATCTCAGGACTTACCTCCGAACAAGCAAAAGAATATTTATTAAAAACTGTTGAAGAAGATGTGAAACATGACACTGCTAAGATGGTCAAGGAGATGGAGGCCAAGGCAAAGGAAGAAGCCGACAAGAAGGCAAAAGAATTTGTTGTAACAGCCATCCAAAGATGTGCAGCAGATCATGTAGCAGAGACTACAATTTCTGTAGTTCAGCTGCCAAGTGATGAGATGAAAGGAAGAATCATTGGACGTGAGGGACGTAATATTCGTACCTTAGAGACTCTGACAGGTGTAGAACTTATTATTGATGACACACCGGAAGCAGTTGTCCTGTCTGGATTTGATCCAATCAGAAGGGAAATCGCGAGAATCGCTCTCGAGAAGTTGATTGTAGATGGACGTATCCATCCAGCAAGAATTGAGGAGATGGTTGAGAAGGCTCAGAAAGAAGTTGAGACCATGATCCGAGAAGAAGGTGAAGCAGCTACTCTTGAAGTAGGTGTTCACGGCATTCATCCGGAACTCATTAAACTTCTTGGCCGCATGAAGTTTAGAACAAGCTATGGCCAGAATGCGCTTAAGCATTCGATCGAAGTGGCCCATTTGTCAGGACTTTTAGCTGGCGAGATTGGTCTAGATGTTCGAATGGCCAAACGTGCAGGTCTCTTGCACGATATTGGTAAATCCATCGATCATGATGTAGAAGGTTCACATATTCAGATTGGTGTAGATTTGTGTAGAAAATACAAGGAATCTGCAACAGTTATTAACGCTGTAGAATCACATCATGGGGATGTAGAGCCACAGACTCTGATTGCCTGTGTCGTTCAGGCGGCAGATACTATTTCTGCAGCAAGACCAGGTGCAAGAAGAGAAACCTTAGAGACATATACAAACAGATTAAAACAGTTAGAAGATATCACCAACCAGTTCAAGGGCGTGGAGAAGTCTTTTGCAATTCAAGCAGGTAGAGAGATTCGTGTAATGGTAGTTCCAGAGCAAGTATCTGATGCAGATATGGTATTACTGGCCAGAGATATTGCAAAACAAATTGAATTTGAATTAGAATATCCTGGACAGATCAAGGTAAATGTGATTCGTGAATCGCGTGTTACCGACTATGCCAAGTAGAAGATAAATACAAGACAGAACCGGTGATTTCGGTTCTGTCTTTTTAATTGTAATTCATAAAGGAGAGTTGACTATGAGTAATGAAGTAAGAAGAACTAACCGTACATTGAAGTATGAGGGAAATATTTTAAAAATTTATGAAGATCACATGGAGTTTGCGAATGGTTCCTCTGAAGAATGGGATTTTATTCATCACGACGGAGCAGCGGCAGTAATCCCGGTAAGGGAAGATGGGAAAATTCTGATGGTAAGGCAGTATCGCAATGCTCTTGAAAGAGAGACTTTGGAAATCCCAGCAGGAAAGTTAGATGCTCCGGGAGAACCTGGAATACAATGTGCAGCCAGAGAATTAGAGGAAGAGACGGGATATCGCTCCGATCGCTTGGAGAGACTTTTGACGCTAAGAACTACAGTGGCATTCTGCGATGAGCGGATTGAAATCTTCTTGGCCAGAGACCTGATTCCATCCAAACAACACCTTGATGAGAATGAATATGTGGAAGTAGAGGCCTATACCTTAGACGAGTTGAAGCAAATGATTTTTGGAGGGAAAATCGAAGATTCAAAAACCATTGCGGCAATTTTGGCTTATGAATCACAATATGTGAGATAATATTCAAAAATGAACAATAGGAATATGCAGATTCAATAATGGAATTAGAAGCAGAAAATTTTTCGCTGTATCATTTATAGTAGAAAGGCTATAAATGGGAGGAAAAAGATATGGCATTACACATTATTGATGAGGCAAACCGTTGTTTAAACTGTAAGAAACCCATGTGCCAACAGGGTTGCCCTGTACATACCGCGATTCCACAGATTATTCAGATGTTCAAGGAAAACAAACTGATGGAGGCTGGGGAGACTTTATTTGAAAACAATCCCATGTCGGCAGTCTGTTCCATCGTCTGTAATCATGAAAAGCAGTGCGCGGGACATTGCGTTCTTGGAAGAAAGGGGAATCCGGTACATTTTTCCAGTATCGAAAATTATATTTCCGATATGTATCTAGACCGGATGGAATTAGAAAAGGCGCCTAAGAAAGATCAAAGAGTTGCCGTGATCGGAGCGGGACCGGCAGGTATGACAGTAGCTATAAAGCTTGCACTGGAAGGTTACGATGTTACGATTTTTGAATGGAAGGATAAGATCGGAGGAGTCATGCAATATGGTATTCCTGAATTTCGTCTGCCTAAAAGCATTCTGGACAGATATCAGATCCGTATGCAGAAACTGGGTATTAAAATCCGTCCAAATACTACCATTGGAGCCGTACTTAAAATCGAAGACCTGTTAAGGGATGGATATGATAGTGTTTTTATAGGAACCGGCGTATGGAAAGCAAGAAACTTGGGGATTAAGGGAGAGTGCCTGGGCAACGTTTATTTTGGCATTGATTATCTTGCAAATGCCAGTGCTTATCACCTGGGCGAGAAAGTGGCCATCATCGGCATGGGAAATGCAGCTATGGATGTGGCAAGGACTGCTCTTAGAAATGGCGCAAGAAAGGTGATATTGTATGCAAGAGGATCCGAGATTGCAGCAAGTTCTCACGAAGTATCCTATGCCACCCTTGACGGAGCAGAATTTGCATTTGGTTATATCATTCAGGAAATTAATGAAAAAGGGCCTGTATTTAAGAAAATGATTCTGGATGAAAATGGGGAAGTAGTAGGAGAAGAAAAAGATTTGGTGCAGGTGGAAGCAGATTCTACCATTATATCGATCAGTCAGGGACCGAGAAAGAAATTGATTCGTACCACCCTTGGACTGGAAGGGTCTGATAAGGGGCTTTTAGTTGTAGATGAGAATTATATGACAACGAAAGAAGGCGTCTTTGCGGCAGGAGATGTGGTCACAGGTTCCAAGACAGTTGTTCATGCAGTCGAGGGAGCAAAAAAAGCGGCCCGATCCATGATGAATTATATGGAAGAGAAGAAAAAAGCAGAAAGATAAAGAAGCCAATAAAAAACAAAGGGAATGCCGGAGGATGGCATTCCCTTTGTTAATCAGCCGCTATTACACAATATATGCTGCATAATCAATATTATTCGGCTAATTCTTCCCAGGCCTCATACAAAGTCTCTAGTTCTTCCAGAATTTTTGCTTTTTCCGTAGACAGTTCCTGACATTTTACAGAATTTGTAAAAATTTCTTCCTGAGACATAAGTTCGTCGATCTCCTGATCTCTCTCTTCCAATTGAGAAATTCTCTCTTCGGTTTTCTTTAGCTCGTTTTGACGTTTTCGTTCTTTCGCCTGAGCTTCCTTTTGTTCCTGCCAGCTAAGTTTTCCTTCGCTCTCTGTTTCTTGAGGCTGGCTTGCAGACAAAACTTCGGCTTCCTTTGCGTAAATAGCAGTAAGGGCATCTTTTTTTTCTAAATAATAATCATAATTTCCAATATAGTTTACAAAGGTATGATTTACTAGTTCCAGGATTCTTGTAGCAGTTTGATTAATAAAATATCGATCATGAGAAACGTACAAAACAGTTCCGGTATAATCGTTTAATGCTTTTTCCAGAATCTCTTTGGAAGTAATATCCAAATGGTTGGTGGGCTCATCCAGGATAAGGAAATTTGCATTGGATAGCATTAATTTGGCAAGAGAAACGCGACCCCTTTCGCCACCACTTAAATCCCCGATGGATTTAAAAACATCGTCTCCGGTAAATAAGAAAGCAGCTAAAACCTTTCGAATCTGTGTGTTGGTGAGAGTCGGGTAATCATCGGAAATTTCCTCAAAAATATTTTTTTCCATATGTAGCACGTGGTGCTCCTGGTCATAGTATCCGATTTCTACATTGGTGCCCAAGGTAAAGGATCCGCTGTCTGCCTGAATCACCTGGTTTAATATTTTAAGTAGGGTAGTTTTTCCGGTTCCGTTATCTCCGATAATGGCAACATGTTCCCCGCGTTTGATCTCAAAACTAATATCCTTAAATAAATCCTGAGTTGGAAAGCTTTTGCTTAAATGATCCACCGTCAAAACATCAGATCCGCTAATGTGCGAAGGTTCTAAGGTTAGGTGAATGTCAGTATTTAATTCCATTGGTTTATCAATCACCTGAATTTTATCCAACATCTTTTCCCGGCTCTCCGCCCGTTTGATGGATTTCTCCCGGTTAAAAGATTTTAATTTTTCGATGACAGCTTCCTGGTGCTTGATCTCCTGCTGTTGATTTAAATATTCTTTCAATTGAATATCCCGAAGCTGCTGCTTTTTCATGGCATAATCGTTGTAGTTGCCCTGAAATGTCATAAGATGGCCTCGTTCGATTTCTAATACCTTTGTAACAACCCGGTTTAAGAAATATCGGTCGTGGGAGACAATCAAAACAGCTCCCGGATAATTCACAAGATAAGTCTCTAACCAGTCGATGGAATTTAGATCCAGGTGGTTGGTAGGCTCATCCAAAAGTAAAATATCCGGTTTCGTCAGAAGAAGTTTACTGAGGGAAACTCTTGTTTTTTGTCCTCCGGATAGAGTGTCCACCGATTTGGAAAATTCTTCTTCTAAAAATCCCAGACCTTTTAAAACCCCTACAACCTCACTTTCGTAAGCATAGCCGTTCATGCGGTCAAATTCTTCTGTAAGTCGATGATAGGTATCTAATCGGCTGTTAAGTTCTTCGCCGGATAGGATATTTAATTCTTTCTCGATATCACGAAGCTGCTGGTTCATTTTTAAAATGTCTGGTCTGGAACTACGAACTTCCTCGTAAATCGTTGCACCACTTTTCATAGCCTGGTGTTGAGCCAGGTATCCTAAGGTTTTTCCTTTGGTTAAAATGACCTGACCGGCATCGGTGGCTAATTCTCCAACGATCATTTTTAAAATCGTAGATTTACCGGCACCGTTAATTCCTACTAAGGCTACTTTTTCTCGATCTTCTATATGAAAAGAACCGTTCTCTACGATAACGTCTTCTCCAAATGCTTTTGATATTCCATGACATGCTAAAATCATTTTATTGAAACTCCTGCGTATAAAGGTTTTTGAATTACTGAACCAGACAATTCGCTGGTTCAGTGATTACACTTAGTCTTTATGATACAAGAATCTTGAATTTCCCGCAAGGGTGCCTTCAGGAAATATTTGACAGGTTTATAACAAAAGAGTATACTGGGGGTATTATGAGAGAATAGTAGGTGTATATATATGGCAAAAGAAATTTCACAAGCAGTCGTTAGAAGATTGCCAAGATATCACAGATACTTGGAGACATTATCTAACGAAGGAGTTGAGAGAATTTCCTCAAGCGACTTAAGTAAACGTATGCATGTGACTGCATCCCAGATCAGACAGGACCTTAATAACTTTGGAGGTTTTGGACAACAGGGATATGGTTATAATGTAAAATATCTTTTAAAAGAGATTGGTAAGATCTTGGGATTGGAAGATCATCATACCATCGCCGTTGTGGGAGCTGGTAATTTGGGACAGGCTTTGGCAAATTATCATGGATTTAATCAGAATGAATTTGAGATTACAGCCTTGTTTGATGTAAATCCTCGTTTGCAGGGGGTTTCTATTAATGGAAAGCCAATTTTCATGATGGATGAGTTTCCGGCATTTGTGAAGGAACATCCTGTAGAGATTGCAATTTTGTCCGTTCCTCGTGATCAGGCAGTTGCAGTTGCTAAGATTCTTACAGACAATGGGGTAAAGGCTATTTGGAACTTTACTTATACTGATTTACATGTACCGGAAGATGTTGTTACCGAGAGCGTACATTTGACAGACAGTCTCTTACAGGTAACCTATCGTTTGCATGAGAATTCTCTGGTGGATTCCCAAGAAGAATAAGAATGATATTAAGAGACGGCTTCGGTCGTCTCTTTTTACCAGTATCTACAGGAAAAGTTATAGAGTTTCGTAGATCAAAGGGGAGATAAGTGATATGAGATATCTAGTAAATGGAAGTCAAATGAAACAAGCAGACAAACATACCATAGAAGATCTTGGGGTTTCGTCCTTGGATCTTATGGAACAGGCAGCTCGCTCCTGTGTCGAGGTTATGCATGAAGAAAAGCTGGATTTTCAGAATGTTTGCGTGGTCTGTGGCTCTGGAAATAATGGGGGTGACGGATTTGCCATTGCAAGGATTCTGTTGTGGCAAGGGTATCCGGTGACAGTCTGTTTTGTTGGAAACAAAACCCATTGCAGTGATGAGACGAAAAAACAGATTGAATTTTTAAGAGAAGCCGGCGGGGATTTTACGGATGGCTTTGTAGACGATGAATACAGTTTAGTGGTGGATGCGATCTTTGGCGTCGGTCTGGATCGTGAGATTCAGGGAGAATACCAAAATGTGATTCGAAAAATCAATCGTCAGACGGCTCCGGTGCTGGCGGTGGATTTGCCTTCCGGTATTTGTGCAGATTCCGGTCAGGTTATGGGAATTGCGGTTCATGCTCAGATTACCGTTACGTTCCAGGAGAGAAAGCTTGGTCTTACATTATTTCCGGGAGCTGACTATGCCGGAAAAGTGGTTGTAAGGGATGTAGGTATTGATACGAGTATTTTGACAGGAGATAAAACCCTGGCCTATACCTATGAACCGGAAGAGTATGCAAGACTTTTGCCTTTGCGAAAAGTGGATTCCCACAAGGGAACCTATGGAAAACTTCTGGTGATTGCAGGAAGTAAAGGTATGTCAGGGGCTGCTTATTTTAATGCATTGGCTGCCTATACGGCTGGAGTTGGTCTTGTAAAGATCTACACACATGAGAGCAATCGTATCATTTTACAGGAACTGATACCGGAGGCTATTGTAGTGACGTACAAAGCCTTTGATAAGATTGATGTGCTTCAATTGTTGGAGTGGGCGGACGGAGTATGCATCGGTTCCGGATTAGGCACCGGATCTGCGTCTCAGGAAATTTTGACCTTGGTTTTAGAGGAGGCAAAGGTTCCGTGTATTATCGATGCGGATGGTTTGAATCTCATCTCAGAGCATCGCGAACTTTTAGAAAAATTAAAAGATGGAAAATATATATTGACACCACATATGTTGGAGATGGCAAGACTTTTAGATATAGACGTTGCCGAATTAAAGCAAAATCGTACAGAACTGCTCCAAAAATTTGTAGAAGAATATCAGGTGGTCTGCGTTCTTAAGGATACCAGAACCATGGTATTTAATCATCTCTGTGGACCTTATGTGAATCTTACGGGAAACAATGCCATGGCTAAGGCCGGATCCGGTGATGTGTTGGCTGGATGTATCGCGGCACTTGTAGTTCAAAGCACCAACGGATTAAGTGCTACGGATATGGGAGTTTATCTCCATGGAAGATCTGGAGATTTAGCAAGAAAAGAGAAAGGAAGTTATAGCGTTCTTGCAAGGGATCTCATTTCCTATCTTGGAAGAGCCCTGAAAGAACAGGAGGATATATCAAATGAAACCTTATACTAGAGTATGTGCAAGGATCGATTTAGATGCTATCGAATATAACATGGAAAGGATGAAAGAAAATATTCACCCGAAAACTTCCATGTTGGCAGTAATAAAAACCGATGGCTACGGACATGGAGCCCTTCAGATTTCAGGACTTTTGGAGGATAAGGATTATATCTGGGGATATGCAACAGCCACTATCGAGGAGGCACTAGCCCTTCGAAGAGGAGGACGAAAAAAACCCATCTTGGTTTTAGGATGCATTTTCCCGGATTCTATTGATCAAGCTATTGAAAATGAAGTCCGCATTACGACCTATACTTTAGAAGCTGCAAAATTTATTTCAGAGAGAGCTAAAGCTTTAGGGAAGTCAGCTTATGTGCATATTAAATTAGATACCGGAATGTCAAGGCTTGGATTTTTGATTACAGAGGAATCTATGGAGACCATCGCAGAAATTTCCAAACTTCCGGGGCTGATTCCGGAGGGAATGTTTACTCATTTTGCAAAATCCGACGAGACAGATAAAACATTTACCCAGAAGCAATTTGAAAATTATATATGGATGAAGGAACAGCTGCAGGAGTTAGATGTCACCTTCCCTTATTATCATTGTTCCAACAGTGCCGGAATCATCGATCTTCCGGAAGTGAATTTGGACTTGGTAAGAGCGGGAATTTCCATCTATGGGTTATATCCATCGGAGGAAGTTAAGAAAGATCAGGTACCGTTAAAGCCGGCTCTTGAGCTTGTCAGTCATGTGGCACATGTAAAGTGGGTTCCTGAAGGTACCCCTGTAAGCTACGGCGGAACCTTTGTGACAAAAAAGACTACCAAGGTTGCGACAATTCCGGTAGGATACGGAGACGGTTATCCAAGAATCTTGTCAAATAAAGGATATGTTCTCGTTAAGGGAAAGAAGGCACCGATTCTTGGTCGTGTCTGTATGGATCAATTTATGGTGGATGTTACCGATATAGAAGACATTTCCTTTGGTGACACAGTGACTCTTGTAGGTTATAATGGAGGGGAGCATTTGCCTGTAGAAGTGCTCAGCGACCTTTCCGGAAGATTTAATTATGAATTCGTATGTGACCTGGGAAAGAGAATTCCCAGAGAATATATCCGTCACGGAAAAGTTGTGGAACAAATGGATTGTTTTGGAGAAGAGATTTAAAAGGATATGGAACGAGAAAGATTACTTCATAGGATGCATCATATTTTCCAGCAGGAAGAAGAGATGGATGATACTATGAAAAAGGAAGCAGCCACGTTGATTCAGAATATTTTCCGCTATATGGAAAAAGATGCGAAGGACATTATGACCCATCGAAAGCATATTGTTGCCATTGACGGACATATGCTTTTGGAGGAAGCTTTAATTTTTATGCTGGGAGAGCAGTATTCAAGATTTCCGGTTTACAAGGAAGACATTGATGAAATCATCGGAACCTTGCACCTTAGAGAGGCAATCACCGGATATATGAATGAAGAACTTCGGAGAACTCCGGTAATGGATCTTGGAGATTATGTACATCCGGCCAAATTTATTCCTGAAACCAAAAGTATCGATACTCTTTTCAAGGAAATGCAGACAGAGAAGAAGCATATGGCCATTGTTTTGGATGAGTATGGTCAAACTTCCGGCTTGGTGGCTCTAGAGGATATCTTGGAAGAGCTGGTTGGAAATATTATGGATGAATATGATGAGGAAGAAGTTCTCATTACAAAGCAGACAGATGGAAGTTACCTTGCAGATGGCTTTATTGATCTGGAGGATTTGGAAGAGCATATCGATCTTGTTTTTGAGAAAGAAGAGTATGAGACTCTAAACGGTTTTTTGATTGCCCAGCTAGACCGTATTCCATCTATGGATGAAGAAGAAGCCTGTATTGTTGACTATGAAGGATATCGTTTTACCATCCTATCCGTAGACAACAAAACCATCAAGCGAGTTAAGATTGAAAAAATAAAAGAATAGTGTTAGAATATTTTGTATATGTGTAAAATTAGATAGGAGAAGGAAAGAATATGTCAGGACATTCAAAATTTGCCAATATTAAGCATAAAAAAGAGAAAAATGATGCGGCAAAGGGAAAAATCTTTACAAAATTAGGAAAAGAATTAGCAGTAGCTGTTAAAGAGGGTGGAAGTGCAGACCCGGTAAATAATAGTAGACTTCGTGATGTAATTGCCAAGGCAAAGGCTGCAAATATGCCAAATGATACCATTGAGCGTAATATCAAGAAGGCAGACGGAGACGCTAATGCTGCAAATTATGAGCATATTACCTATGAAGGATACGGCCCGAATGGAACTGCTATTATCGTAGAGGCTCTTACAGATAATCGTAATCGTACAGCAACTAACGTTAAGAATGCATTTACCAAGGGAAATGGCAATGTAGGAACTCCGGGATGTGTATCTTTCATGTTCGACAAAAAGGGACAGATTGTTATCGATAAGGAAGAGTATGATGGAGATTCGGATGAGCTGATGATGACTGCTTTAGATGCAGGTGCTGATGATTTCGTTGAGGAAGAGGACAGCTTTGAGATTCTTACAGCTCCTGAAGAATTCAGCGGTGTCAGAGATGCGCTTGAGGAAGCAGGAATTAAGATGGCAGCTGCGGAAGTTACCATGATTCCTCAGACATATGTGGAATTAACAGATCCAAAAGATATCGCCAGCATCCAGAAAACATTGGATATGTTGGATGACGATGACGATGTACAGGATGTATATCACAACTGGGATGAGTAATCTTATTTAACTCAGTCGGAGTAGAGACTCTGGCTGAGTTGATTTGATATTAGGAGGAAAAAATTCTTTGGAAAGATTTTCAAATGAGTTCATGGATATGTTTGACGAATCCATGAATTACATTAATCAATTTAAGAAGAGCAAATATCCGGAAGTTATGACAGTACTTTGGAGTAAATACGAACCTTTTATTAGTCAGGTATTAGAGTGCTATAGGGACTTAGAAGAGAAAGAGGTATCCGCAGAACTTTTAGCAGATGCTTTGGCGGCACATGCTCACGAAAAATTGGAACAGGCATCGAAAAGGATGCAGGAAATGCAGGCCATTGATTTGAATCTTACTATGGCTGTATATTTTATTCCTTTGATCCGATATAAAAAAACTTCTGAGGGGGATGCCCTGGCAGAAATATTTGTAAAATCCTGGAACAAGCTTCCTGTGACTCCTATGACTTTGCAATCTTCTTCTTATGAGGATGTGAATGGGGGCTTTAAGACGAAGCTTTGCTATATCACAACGGCGGTATGTCAGTATCAGGGAAAGCCCGACGATTGCTATGAACTGGAGACACTGAGGGGATATAGAGATTCTTATCTTATGAAGTCCGAAGAGGGGAGAGCTCTTGTGGATGAATATTATGAGATCGCACCAAGACTTGTAATGACTATGAAGATGTTTCCTGAGGAAGAATGTTTGTATCAGGACATTTATAGAGATTATTTAGTTCCTTGTATTTGCTTTATAGAGAAAGAAAGGTATGAGGACTGTAAAGAGATGTATATGCATATGGTTTTGGGCCTTAAGGAGAGGTTTGTTTCTTCTTAAATCCAGAATCAATATCGTCTAAAATAAGGGAGTGGAGTAATTTATGGCTGCAAAGTCAAGCAAAAATACAAGTAAGACGAGTAGCAAAAAATCAACAGCAAATAAAAGCACAAAATCAAAAAATACAACAAGAAAGAATACCAAAAGTCAGGGAACTACAAAAAAAGTATCTGGGAACACAAAGAAAACAACTTCCGTGAAAGAGGTGGATGAATCTCTTGGATTCTTAAGTTCTGAGATTTTTATCTGGATGGTTTTTGCAGTCAGTATCTTGATGATTCTCAGTAACTTTGGTCTGGGAGGATTTCTTGGGGAGGCAATCTCCGGATTCCTGATTAAGATCTTTGGAATTTTAGCCTATGTATTTCCTTTCCTGTTATTTTTTTCTATTATTTTTTTGATGGTAAATAAAGGAAGTAAGAAAGCCCGTATTCGGGTAATCACAGCCTTTGTTATGTTGGTGTTGATTTGTACGCTGGTTCAGCTAATCAATGGAGAAGGGGGAGCCATTGGAAGGCTTTTAACCAATCTATTAACGCCTGCCATCGGAGTAGCCGGAACTTATGTAATTGTGATTATTTTGCTGATTATCTGTCTGGTGATTATTACCGGCAAGTCAGCTATTAAAGGGATGCAGTCAGGAGGAAATAAGGCTTACGAAAAGGCCAAGAAGGATGCCGCAAGACGTAAGGAACTTGCCGAGACTCGAAGATTAGAAAGAGAGCAGCTTTTGGCGGAACAAGAGCAAGAGAAAAAACAGATGCAAGAGGAACTTGCCGAGACCTCTGATTCGAAACCCAGGGCTAAAAAGCGTAGAGATAATATCGTAGATGGGGTTTCTTTTGATACAACCCTTACAAATAAAAAGAAGAAATTCAACATGCATGAGCTTACAATCGAATCTCCGGATGCAGATGAGAAGCCGAAGCTTGGAACGGAAAATCTTTCTTCTCTTTTTGAGCCTCTGAAAAGATCGGCATCAGAACCTGCTGTGGAGACAACCGAAAATCCTGAGAAATCAGCCGAAAAGAAAGTACCGTCCTTTACTATTTACAGAGGTGGGGAAGCTATAGAGTCTGAAGAAGAGGCGGACGTTAAATCTGTAGAGGAAGAGATCCCTGAAAAAACGGATATAAACGAAGCCTATGGAATGACAGAAGATGATAGAGCGGACGAAGAGAACGCGGTAAAGCGAACACAAAGAAAAGCTCCAAAATTAGACGCGGTTTCTGCAGCTGGAGAGATGGAGAGTGTGGAAGCCGCAATCACAGCTACTGAAAATCTTCCGAAAAAAGAATATGAATATCCCCCTTTAAAACTCTTAAAAAAAGGAAAGAGCTCTGGCGGGGAATCCAATCAGTCTCTTACAGAAACTGCCAAAAAGCTTCAAGATACGTTGGAAAGCTTTGGAGTTCGAGTGACTATTAGCAATGTAAGCTGTGGCCCGTCTGTTACAAGATACGAATTGCAACCGGAGACAGGAGTCAAGGTTAGTAAGATTGTAGGTTTGGCCGATGATATTAAGTTAAACCTTGCGGCGGCAGATATCCGTATTGAAGCGCCGATTCCGGGAAAGGCAGCAGTAGGAATCGAGGTTCCCAATAAAGAAACCTCCGGGGTTATGTTGCGAGATCTGTTGGAATCAAAGGAATTTCAGGAAAGTAAGTCAAAACTTTCCTTTGCGGTGGGTAAAGATATTGGCGGCAAGACGGTGGTATTTGATATTGCAAAGATGCCCCATGTATTGATCGCCGGTGCCACCGGTTCCGGTAAATCCGTTTGTATTAATACTTTGATCATGAGCATTCTTTATAAAGCCACACCGGATGAGGTGAAATTGATCATGATCGATCCAAAGGTAGTGGAACTTAATATTTATAACGGAATTCCACATTTACTGATTCCTGTAGTTACGGATCCGAAAAAGGCAGCAGGTGCTTTAAACTGGGGTGTGGCAGAGATGACCAGAAGATACCAGGCCTTTGCAAAATACGGAGTCCGGGATATGGCAGGTTACAATGAAAAAATTAAAAAAGACCATGTAATGACAGAGGATGGGGAGCCTCTTTCTCCTTTGCCTCAGATTGTTATTATTGTAGACGAGTTGGCGGATCTTATGATGGTTGCTCCGGGGGACGTGGAGGATGCCATCTGCCGTTTGGCTCAGTTAGCCAGAGCTGCCGGAATTCATCTGGTAATCGCTACACAAAGACCTTCTGTAAATGTTATTACGGGACTTATTAAGGCAAATATGCCTTCCAGAATTGCATTTTCCGTTTCCTCCGGTGTAGATTCCAGAACTATCATCGATATGAACGGAGCCGAGAAACTTTTGGGAAAAGGTGATATGTTGTTTTATCCTACGGGATATCAGAAGCCAGCAAGAGTCCAGGGATCCTTTGTCAGTGATGAAGAAATCCAACAGGTAGTAGATTTCTTAAAGGATTCGAACACAGAGGAAGTTTATAACGAAGAAATTATGAATCATGTGGATACCGTTCAACTAGGCGGCGGAAATAATTCTTTGACTTCTTCGGAGGATGACGACCGGGATGTTTATTTTAAAGAAGCAGGACAACTGATTATTGATAAAGAGAAGGCTTCCATTGGTATGCTGCAGAGAAGCTTTAAAATCGGCTTTAACCGGGCAGCAAGAATTATGGACCAGCTTTGCGAAGCAGGGGTGGTAGGACCGGAGGAAGGTACCAAGCCTAGAAAGGTGCTGATGAGCGCCACAGAGTTTCAAGAGTTTATTACAAATCAGTCATAAGATTTGTGATTCATATTTTTAGGAAAACATAGGTTGCTACATTAAGAAAGGGATGGAAAGAGTATGAAGACAGACATCGAAATCGCACAGGAAGCCGTATTAAAAGACATTCGCGAGGTTGCCGCTACCGTTGACATTGAAGAAGACGACTTAGAGCTTTATGGAAAGCATAAGGCTAAGGTTAGCTTTGACCTTTGGAACAAAGTAAAAGATCAACCGGATGGAAAGCTTGTCTTAGTGACAGCCATCAATCCAACTCCGGCCGGAGAAGGAAAAACAACTACTTCCATCGGTTTGGGACAGGCTTTTGCAAAATTAAATAAAAAGGCAGTGATCGCTCTTAGAGAGCCATCCCTTGGACCTTGCTTTGGTATCAAAGGCGGAGCTGCAGGAGGCGGATACGCCCAGGTGGTTCCTATGGATGATCTGAACTTACATTTTACCGGAGATTTTCATGCAATCACATCTGCAAATAACCTGTTAGCTGCGCTTTTAGATAATCATATTCAACAGGGAAATGCATTGCAGATTGATCCGCGTCAGGTTGTATGGAAACGATGCGTGGACATGAATGACAGAAGCCTTCGTAATATCGTCATTGGTTTGGGTCGTAAGGTGGACGGAATGGTAAGAGAAGATCATTTTGTTATTACCGTTGCTTCTGAGATCATGGCCATCCTTTGTTTGGCTAATGACATCAAAGATTTAAAAGAACGTTTAGGAAAAATTATCGTAGCCTATAATTTTGCGGGAGATCCTGTTACAGCTGATGATCTTCAGGCTACCGGTGCTATGGCAGCTCTTCTTAAAGATGCGATTAAGCCAAATTTAATCCAAACTCTTGAGCATACACCAGCCTTTGTTCATGGTGGACCTTTCGCCAATATCGCTCACGGTTGTAACAGTGTACAGGCAACCAAAATGGCTTTAAAGCTAGGAGATATTGCCATTACAGAAGCAGGCTTCGGCGCGGATCTGGGAGCTGAGAAATTTATGGACATCACCTGTAGAAAAGCGGATCTGCATCCGGATGCTGTTGTTTTAGTTGCTACTGTACGTGCATTAAAGTATAATGGAGGTGTCGCTAAGGCTGATCTTGGAGAAGAGAATCTTGAAGCATTAGCTAAGGGAATTGCCAACTTAGAAAAGCATATCGAAAATATTCAGAAATTTGGAGTGCCGGTAATCGTTACCTTAAACTCTTTTGTTACAGATACAGACGCAGAAAATGAATTTATCAAGAATTTCTGTGAGGAGAGAGGATGCGAATTTGCTCTTTCTGAAGTTTGGGAAAAAGGTGGCGAGGGCGGAATTGCTTTAGCACAGAAGGTATTGGATACCTTAGAAAACAAAGAAAGCAACTTCCATATGTTATATGAGGATGAACTTTCTTTAAAGGATAAGATTTCTAAGATAGCAACAGAAATTTATGGTGCTGACAAAGTAGTATATGAACCGGCAGCCAACAAACAGTTGAAAAAGATTGAAGAAATGGGATATGGAAATCTTCCGATTTGTATGGCTAAGAATCAATATTCTCTGTCTGATGATGAAAAGAAATTAGGAAGACCTACTGGTTTTGATATTCATATCCGTGAAGTATATGTAAATGCAGGAGCCGGATTTGTGGTAGCCTTAACAGGAGCTGTTATGACAATGCCTGGACTTCCAAAGGTACCTGCTGCCAATGGTATTGATGTAACTGATGATGGAAAAATAATAGGATTATTCTAAATTACCTATGTTTTTACAGGAGGTTTTTAAGAATGAAATGTAGATATTGCAATACTGCAATACCTGAAGATATGGTCCGTTGTCCTCGATGTGGACATGAAGTACATATTGTTCCGGATTATAATCCCCTGGAAGATATGATCACAGCACATCTTCGGGGCTCTATGTCAGAGGAAGAGTATGAGATGTTAGAAGCAACGGAGATCGGCGGACAGCATTACAAGGAAAACCGTTTTCGACAAGCCAATTCCCAGGGCTCTTCCAATCGAAGAGGGAATAGTCAAAACCGAAATTATGCCGATGCGAGAGGGAATAATTTCGCAAAATCTGGTCAGAGACCTAATGAAAAAAATGGGAGAGCTTCCGAAAATCACCAGGATAAAAATCGAAATAAGGATGCTCTTTCGCCGGAAGAAAGAGAACGAAAAAAGAAAGCCGCTGCCAAGCGCATGGCCTTAAAGCGCAAAAAGCGCAGACAGCTTATCACCGCAATGGTAGTGATTTTTCTTGTAATCGTTGTTGGAGGCGTCCTGGGGTATATGAACTCCTATACCGGAGTGGTAAATAAAGGCTATAAGGCGTTAAATTCCGGAGACTATACTACAGCTACCTCTTACTTTAAGAGAGCCATTAAGAAAAATCGTACAAAAGCAAAGGCTTATTCAGGCTTGGCACAGGTATATACAGCTCAGGGAGAGGCAGATGAAGCCGAGAAGGTATTTACAGATGCCATCGCAGATCAGCCTAGTAACTCAGCTCTTTATGAGGCTTGCATTGCCTACTATATAGATACAGACAATCAAATGTCTATTCCTGATCTTTTAGCAGATGCGGAGGATAGCGTTACTACCAAGCTTTCTCAGTACGTGGTGAAGGAACCTGACTTTAGTCTTGATGATTCAGAAACTTTTGACGACGTTCAGGAAGTTACACTTTCTGCCGAGAATAATACAACAATCTACTATACAACGGATGGAAAAGATCCTACTACAAACAGTACTGAATTTACGGAAGCAATTCAGTTAAGTGAGGGTATTACAAAAGTAAAAGCCATTGCGGTCAATGCAGATGGAATTCCAAGTGCTACCGCGGAGAAGAAATATAAAGTAGAACTTCCGGTAGAGGATGCCCCTGCGGTTTCTCCTTCTACAGGACAATATTCTACTTCTAAAGTGATTTCGATTCAGGTACCGGACGGATACGAAGCCTACTATACTTTGGATGGCACAGATCCATCAACGGATGCAGAGCTGTATGAAGACCCCATTGATATGCCGGATGGAGAGACCATCTTTAAGGCAATTCTGATCAACAAGAAGGGGCAAAGCAGTGGAATTACGACCAGACATTACACTCTGGAAAAAGAGTAAACCTAAAAGTAAATACTATTTTCCGACTCCTTTGTATATTAATGGGATGACGATAGCATAGGGAGCCGGAAGGTATTTTAATAAAATAACCATATAGGAAAATAGAGGAGGTCGATTATGTACCAAATAGTAAAAGCAGAACAATTGGCAGACGTGATCTATCTTATGGAAGTCAAAGCGCCAAGCGTTGCAAAACATTGTCTCCCGGGACAGTTTGTCATTGTAAGTATCGATGAAAAAGGTGAGCGTATCCCTCTTACCATCTGCGACTACGATCGCGAGGCTGAAACCATTACTATCGTCTTCCAGTTGATCGGAGCTTCTACTCATAGAATGTCCAAATTAAAGGTTGGAGATTCCTTCAGAGATTTTATGGGACCATTAGGTAATCCTTCTGAATTTTGCGTAGAGGATCATTTAGAGGAAACGAAAAAGAAAAAATTCCTTTTTGTAGCAGGTGGTGTAGGAACAGCACCGGTTTATCCTCAGGTAAAATGGCTGAAGGAACATGGTGTGGATGTAGACGTTGTAGTCGGAGCAAAGAATAAAGATATCCTGATTCTTGAAGATGAGATGAAGGCTGTAGCCGGTAATTATTATCCATGTACAGATGATGGTTCCTATGGTCATGCAGGAATGGTTACAACAAAGATCGAGAAGCTTGTGAAGGAAGAAGGCAAACATTACGATCATTGTATCGCCATTGGTCCGGTGATTATGATGAAATTTGTCGCAAAGCTCACAAAAGAGTTGGAAATTCCTACCACTGTCAGCATGAATCCTATTATGGTAGATGGAACCGGAATGTGCGGTGCCTGTCGTTTGGTAGTTGGAGATGAAATCAAATTCGCATGTATCGATGGCCCTGAGTTTGATGGACATCTGGTTGACTTTGACAGTGCTATGAGAAGACAGCAGATGTATAGAACCCAGGAAGGACGTGCTCTTTTAAAAGCACAAGAAGGAGATACACATCACGGCGGATGTGGAAATTGCGGAGGTGATGAATAATGGCTATGGCACCAAGAGTACCTGTCAGAGAACAGGATCCAAAAGTAAGAGCAAAGAATTTTGAAGAAGTTTGTTATGGATATAATGATGAGGAAGCCTTAAAAGAAGCAAGCAGATGCTTAAACTGTAAAGTTCCTCAGTGTAGAAAGGGATGTCCGGTTGCGATTAACATTCCGGGATTCATCCAAAAAATTAAAGAGCAGGATATCGAGGGTGCTTATCACACCATCAGCGAAGATTCTTCTTTGCCGGCAGTTTGCGGACGTGTATGTCCACAGGAGTCCCAGTGCGAATGCAAATGTGTATTAGGTATCAAAGGAGACGCAGTTTCCATCGGTAAGTTGGAGCGTTACGTTGCTGACTATGCATTGGAGCATGACATTAAGCCGGAAAAACCTGAGACGACCAACGGACACAAGGTAGCGGTTGTAGGTTCCGGTCCTTCCGGACTTACCTGTGCCGGTGATCTTGCTAAGTTGGGATACGAAGTTACCGTATTTGAAACCTTACAGGAGCTTGGTGGAGTTTTAGTTTATGGTATTCCGGAATTCCGTCTTCCAAAGAAGAAGGTTGTTGCAAAAGAAGTTCAGAAATTAAAAGATCTCGGCGTAAAGTTTGTAAACAATATTGTCATCGGACGTTCTCTTACCATTGATCAGTTGGTTAATGAAGAAGGCTTTGAGGCAGTGTTTGTCGGATCCGGTGCCGGACTTCCAAAGTTTATGGGAATCCCCGGAGAAATGTCAAACGGTGTATTCTCGGCCAATGAGTACTTAACTAGAAGTAATCTTATGAAGGCTTATGATTCCTCTTACGAGACTCCAATTATTGCCGGACACAAGGTTGCGGTAGTCGGCGGCGGAAATGTTGCTATGGATGTTGCAAGAACAGCACTTCGTCTGGGAGCTGAGGAAGTACACATTGTTTACCGTAGAAGTGAAGAAGAGCTTCCGGCCCGTGTAGAGGAAGTACATCATGCAAAACAGGAAGGTGTAATCTTTGATCTACTTACCAACCCAACAGAGATTCTTGTTGATGATAAGGGTTGGGTAAAAGGCATGAAGGTTGTACGTATGGAATTAGGAGAACCGGATGATTCCGGAAGAAGAAGACCGGTAGTTATTCCGGATTCAGAATTTGAGATGGAATTAGATACCGTAATCATGTCTCTTGGAACTTCTCCAAATCCGCTTATTGCAGCTACCACAGAAGGTCTTGATACCAACGCAAGAAAATGCCTGGTAACTACCGATGAGTACGGACAGACTACA
The DNA here is from genome assembly GCA_963658085.1 of bacterium. GTDB lineage: Bacteria > Bacillota > Clostridia > Lachnospirales > Lachnospiraceae > CAKRJP01. The sequence goes on along the minus strand of CAVKOU010000001.1, from coordinate 2,118 downwards.
AGAGTCGGCGTATTTGCCGGAGGAGATGCAGTTACCGGTGCAGCTACCGTTATTCTTGCTATGGGAGCAGGTAAGGCTGCTGCAAAGGGTATCCATGAGTATCTTCAGAATAAAGAGGCTTAATCCAAAGAAGTTTAAATATTAAATTGAAAACAATATACAAAAGACAGGAGGTGATTCTTATCCCTCCTGTCTTTTACAATTGACTTTAATCTTAATCTGGGATAAAATTTATGAGTTAGTATGACAATGAATATATTGGAGAAACTATGCGTATTACCCTGATTACCGTTGGAAAGATAAAAGAAAAATATTTACGGGATGCCATCCTAGAATATTCCAAAAGACTTAGCCGCTATTGCAAACTGGAGATTATAGAGGTATCTGATGAAAAAACTCCGGATCATGCCAGTGAAGCAGTGGAGAAGGCCATAAGAGATAAGGAAGCAGAACGAATTCTAAAATATATAAAAGAGGGTACTTATGTTTTTACCTTAGAGATTTCAGGAAAACAATTAACCTCGGAAGAACTTTCGGAAAAAATAAATTCATTGGGAGTGCAAGGGGAAAGCCATCTGGTATTTATCATTGGAGGATCCCTGGGTCTTGGGAAGGAAGTTTTGAAAAAATCGAACTATGCTTTAAGTTTTTCCAAGATGACCTTCCCTCATCAATTGATGCGGGTAATCCTTTTGGAGCAGATTTACCGCAGTTACCGCATTATTAACGGGGAACCCTATCACAAGTAGTAAAAGGAGTACGCTATGAGATTTAAAACTATAGTTTGTATTTCCCTTATAGAACCACAAAAGTTTGTAAATGAATTGCTAAAGTTAAACAAGAAGATTAAGTATTATGGTTAAACAACCTAATAAAGAAAATAAGAAAGATGAAGGAATCTGTGATGGAAAAAATAGAATATTGGGATATTTATGATAAAGATAAAAAAAGAACCGGAAGGAAGATGAAACGTAATGATTGGTGTCTGAAGGATGACGAGTATCATCTTACGGTTTTAGGTGTTGTGGCACGACCGGACGGAAGATATTTGATTACCAAGAGAGTTATGACAAAGCACTGGGCTCCCGGCTGGTGGGAAGTTTCCGGAGGCGCAGCCATGTTTGGAGAAGAATCCAGAGAGGCGGTAAATCGCGAAGTTTTAGAGGAGACGGGCCTAGACGTATCCGGCTGTAAGGATGGCTATATGTTTACCTATCATAGAGAGAATCCGGGAGAGGGAGACAACTATTTTGTAGATGTTTATCGTTTCGAGTTGGATTTTGAGGAATCCGACCTTCACTTACAGAATGAAGAAACCGACGGATACAAGCTTGCTACGGTAGAGGAAATTAAGGCTCTGGCAGACGAAGGAATTTTCCTTCATTATGACAGCATTAAGCAGGTATTTATCTAAGTAAGGAGTTTTAGTTACATGGGATTAATAGAAAAAGTCATCGATATACCCGCAGATCATGAGGCAAATGTCTTTGGTCAGTTTGATATATTTGCGAAGAAGATCGAGCGTACCTTAAAGGTTTCCCTCATTGCCAGGGGCGAGACCGTGAAGATTTTAGGGGAAGCTGCGTCGGTAGAAAAAGCCGGGAAGGTGTTAAGTCAGCTTGTGGAGCTTTCAAAACGCGGAAATACCATCCAGGAGCAAAATGTAAATTATATTTTGTCCTTAGTAATGGAAGATTCAGAGGAGAATGTCTTGGAGATTGACAAGGATGTGATCTGTCATACTCTCCAGGGAAAACCCATAAAGCCAAAGACTTTGGGACAAAAAAAATACGTAGATGCCATCAGAAATCAGATGATCGTATTTGGTCTTGGCCCTGCAGGTACCGGTAAGACGTATCTTGCTATGGCTATGGCCATCACTGCTTTTAAAAATAACGAAGTAGGAAGAATCATTCTCACAAGACCGGCCATAGAAGCGGGAGAAAAATTGGGATTTTTGCCCGGAGACTTGCAGAGCAAGATCGATCCTTATTTAAGACCTTTGTATGACGCGCTCTACCAGATCATGGGAGCAGAAAGCTTTATGAAGAATTCGGAGAAGGGACTGATTGAGGTGGCACCTTTGGCCTATATGAGAGGTCGAACCTTAGATAACGC